>JAFLUZ010000009.1 GCA_022508535.1 Erysipelotrichales bacterium | reverse complement strand
CAAATTATATCATAACCTTTTAGGATTGCCCTAATGTTTTGCTGTAAATCTTTAATGTAATGGTAGTATTCTCCCTTATAAGAAAATCCTGCTATACCAGTTGCGTCATAAAAATAACGTATTTCAGTACCATCAGACCAATCTTCTCCTAAAATCTTTTCACCATCAAGATAATAAAATTTTGTAAGTTCATTAACTTTCTTTTTATATCTTATTCCTTGATAGTTATAGAAATAAAAAGTGTGTTTGCCAAATAACTAAATTCTTTTGATTCATTGCGACGAAAGTACTATTAGGCGACATTTAAAAAAATTAAACCAATACATTAAATTAATTACTTCTGAAAATATTGATTAAAGACAATTTGGCATTAAAATAATTTTTATTCTATAAATACAAATGATAAGTGTTTTTATAAAATAAACATTAAGAACATAATGTTCTTAAATTTTATGTTATCATATTATACGAGGATGTGAGTTTATGCTTGATACGATTGTTGCTTTAGCGACACCTCCAATGAAATCTGCAATTGCAGTAATTCGTGTGTCTGGTGAAGAAAGCTTTGAAATAGTTTCAAAAGTCTTTAGTAAAAATCTATGTAATCTTACTAAAAGAGATGTTCATTATGGACATATTATTGACGAAGAAAATGTAGTTGATGAAGTAATGTTAATAAACTATGTAAAACCACATAGTTTTACTGGTGAAAATAGCGTGGAAATTATGTGCCACGGCTCTTTGTTGATTGCTAATGAAATAATTGAACTTCTTGTAAGTAAAGGCGCTCGTCTTGCAACAAGAGGAGAATTTTCATCACGCGCCTATATGAATGGACGTATCGATTTAATTCAAGCAGAAGCTATCAATGATGTCATTAATGCAACATCTAAAGAAGCAAAAAAACTCTCACTCATGTCTTTAGAAGGTAAAACAACTAAACTTTTAGATCCTTTAAAAACAACTTTAGCAGATTTAATGTCCAATATTGAAGTCAATATTGATTATCCAGAATATATGGATATTGAAGTAGTAAGTAAAGAAAGAATAATTACTGATGGAGAAAACTTACATAATATTATTCTAAAACTCATTAGTGAAGGTGAAGAGGGTGCGAAAATTAAAGAAGGAATATCTGTTGCACTTGTGGGAAAACCTAATGTTGGTAAATCATCACTTTTAAACGCTCTTCTTAAAGAAGAAAAAGCAATTGTTACGGATATTGCAGGAACAACAAGAGATATTGTTGAAGGAGATATTACTTTAAAAGGAGTCACTTTCCATCTTTTTGACACAGCTGGAATTCATGAATCAGATGATGTAGTGGAAAGCATTGGAATAAACAAAGCAAAGAAAACTATTGAAGAGGCGGATATTGTTATTCTTCTTCTTGACTCTGAACGTGGACTTGATAAAGATGATGAATTACTAATTGAAGAAACAAAAAAGAAAAATCCTATCGTTGTTTATAATAAAATGGATGTTAATTATAAAGATAACGCTATTAACATATCTGCAAAAGAACATAAAATAGATGAATTAGTTAATGAATTAATGAAACGAGTTAACATTAGCGAAGAAAGTTTTTCTCGTCCATCCTTAAATAACGCAAGACAAATTGGCTTACTTAAGAAAGCAGACTTAGCAATTTTAAAAGCAATTGAAGATGCAAAATTTGATCTGCCTGTTGATTTAATTGCGGTATCTCTTTTTGAAGCATATAATGCAATTCTTTCAATTATGGGAGACTCAGTAAACACTGATATTTCAAAAGAAATCTTCTCTCGTTTCTGTGTGGGTAAATAATATGTTATTTGATACACATTGTCATTTAAATAGCGATGAGCTATATCCTAAATATAAAGAACTTATTAAAGAGGCAAAAGATTCAGGAGTTGAACTTATTATTGTTCCTGGATATGATTTGTTATCTAGTCAAAGAGTCTTAGAACTCATAAAAGAAAAAAATATTTATGGTGCGATTGGTCTTCAACCAGAAGAAATAGATAAGACAAATGTAAATGCACTTTTTGATCTTTTTAAAACAGTTAAAGACAACAAAAAAATAGTGGCTATTGGAGAAATTGGCTTAGATTACTATTGGGAAAAAGACGAAAATAAAAAGCAAGTTCAAAGGGAATTATTTATTAAACAAATCGAAATCGCTAATGAGTTAAAATTACCAATTATTGTCCATTCTCGTGATGCCTTACAAGATACTTATGAAATATTGAAATGTCACCAACCAATAATGGGTGGAGTCATGCACTGCTATAGTGGACCAAAAGAAATGGTTAATGAATTTATAAAATTAGGAATGTATATCTCTCTTGGGGGGCCAGTTACATTTAAGAACGCCCGAGTTCCTAAAGAAGTCGCTACTTCTATTGATATAAATTACTTATTAATTGAAACAGATTCTCCTTATCTCTCTCCTCATCCGTTACGAGGAACGGAAAATAAACCAAGCAATGTAAAATTGGTTGAAGAAGAAATTGCAAGATTAAGAAACATGGAGTTAGATGATTTAGAAGCAATAACATTTAAAAATGCAACTAAATTATTTGGTATAAAATATGAAGACAAAATGTAATGCGGTTATTGTTGTTGAAGGTAAAAGCGACGTACAATTCTTGGAAAGTTTTCTAGACGCAGAGTTCGTTATTACTAACGGTAGCGAAGTTTCACGTGAAACTATAGAGTATATACGTTCTTTATCTATGATAAAGAAAGTCATAGTTTTAACTGATCCAGATTCTCCAGGAAAACGTATTCGAGATATATTAGATAACGAAATACCAAATTTATCTCATGCGTTTGTTGAAAAAAATAAAAGTATAAAAAAACATAAGGTTGGTGTAGCAGAATCTAGTAAAGAACATATTCTTGAAGCAATTAGTAATTTATTAGAAAAAAACGAATTAGTGCAAGGCACATTAACAATGAGAGATTTGTATACATTAGATTTATGTGGCAAAGATTATTCAAATAGTCTAAGAGTTAAAGTAATGAGTGAATTGCATCTTGGATATGGTAATGCTAAAACTTTGTTAAAGAGATTAAATTCTATGAATATAGATTATGATAAATTAAAAAGTGTTGTGGAGAAGGTGAAATAGTGTTAGGACCAATAGCAAATAAAGAGTACGTTTTAAAATATTTAAATATTTATGATACACATGCTTTAAAAAAGTATGGGCAAAACTTTCTTATTGATGATGAATTAGCAGAAAACATAATAAAAAATGTAAAAGATGGTGAAGATACAATTCTTTTAGAAATTGGACCGGGTTTAGGAGCGCTCACCTATCATTTAGTTAAAAAGAACGGACATAAAGTTCTAGTGGAGATTGATCCATTAATGTGCGATCATTTAAAACATCAAGTTCAAGAAGATGATGTAGAAATTGTTAATATGGATTTTTTGCGTATGAATTTAAAAAAATACGACAAAGAAATTGTTGTTGTAGGTAATTTACCATATTACATCACAACTGATATTATTGAAAAACTTCTAAGATCCACTAATGTTACTCAAATGACCTTAATGGTTCAAAAGGAAGCATATGAAAGGTTAACCGCACCTATTAATAGCAAAGAATATTCTCCGATTTCTATCTTTTTAGAATATGTTGGAGGAACAAAGCTTTTAACTAAGGTTTCAAGACATTCTTATATCCCTGAACCACATGTTGATTCACTTGTGTTCCAAGTGAATGTAAAAAAAGAAAAACAAATTGAAAATGAAAATGAGTTCTTTAAAATTACAAAAGCAATGTTTTTAATGCGCAGGAAAACTATTTTAAATAATTTAACAAGTTATCTAAAGGATAAGCAAAAAGCAGAAACAATATTAAATGAATTAAATTGTTCTTTAACTGCGAGACCAGAACAATTAGACTTAGATTTCTACTTAAATTTAACAAAAAAGATTGCTTTATAATCGCCTCACTTTTATGTTTACTTTTATATAAAATTGTATATAATAATAGTATCAAAGGTCATAGCAATGACCGAAACATCGACAACCACCCTTTAATAGCGGTGGCTTTTTTTATTCGTTTTCTTCTATAATGGGATAAACTCAATTCGGTACACACTGTGTTCCGAATTGGAAATAGAAACAAATAAGTCAAATATACAAATGAAGTTTTTGATTTTCACCTTTTTCTATTGCTTTATTTTTTTTTAATAATTGTGTATACTATAAATAGTCCCATTAGGGGAGTACCCACTCACACAGAGTGGGATTTTTTTATTATGTTTTTTCCGAAAAACGAAATCAATTCAATTTGGAACGCACTGAGTTCCGAATTACAAAGAATAATAAGATTCGGGCCTCAGTGAGACCCGAATTGAAAACAATGGCTAAAGTATATGGGATCAACCATTTATTTATTATTAGTAAAACTTGATCCGTTTTTAGCAAAAACTATTAATTCGGTGCACAGTGTGCACCAAATTAGAAACAACAATTAGATTCGTGCCTCACTGAGTCTCAAATTGAAATAATAGCCAATTTATATTCTAAAGTTTATAGTCGTAGGCATAATTAAATTTTAGAAAATTTATATTCTTCGATTAATCTTTTTTCTTCGTTAATTACTCTTTTTAATTCTTCTTCTGTTGGCATATATGTCATATATTTTGAGACAAAAATGTTTTGATCTTTATAAATAGTTGAATATTTAGCAACTAAATTATCTTACTCAGTAACCAATAATAATCCAATAGTCGGATTATCATCAAGTGTTTTTATTTCTTGATCATAATAATTGCGATATAAATCAATTTGACCTAAGGATTCATGAGATAGTTTCTCAGTTTTTAAATCAATAACCACATAACATTTTAATATTGAATTATAAAACACTAAATCGATAAAATAATGTTCATTATCAAAAGTTATTCTTTTTTGTCTTGCCACAAAACAAAATCCTCTACCCAATTCTAATAAAAATTTTTGCAAATGATTTATTAATGCATCTTCCAAATCTTTTTCTAAATAATTAACATTATTATCTAAGCCTAAAAATTCTAACATATATGGATCTTTAATAACAGTGTTTGGATTGTAATTAGAAATAGCATTACTTTCGTTAATATTTTGAATTTTTTCAACATTATTTCTATTGGCGAGAGTTCTGCTATAAGCACATGTTGCTATTTGTCTTTCTAGTTGTCTAACGCTCCAATTTCCTTTTATCGCCTCTTCCATATAGAAGTCTCTTATTTCTTTTTCTTCAACTTTAATTAAAGCTCTATAATGTGACCAACTCAATTCGGTACACACTGTGTACCAAATTGGAAAGAGCAAATAAAACAGCCTCATATGTCTCAAATTTCTTTCGTCAAATCCTTTGCCAAAGTCAAATGTCATTTGTTTCGATAATTCAGTAATTAACTTATTGCCATATTTGGCTTTTGTTTTCCCGCCTTGTTCTTCTACAATCATTTTTCCGATATTCCAATATGTATAAAGCATAGTTGTATTTACATAAGTAATTACTTGTTTTCTTGATTCGATTATTAATTTTTTTATATTTTCATAAAAATGTATGTCGATTATTTCGTGCATGATATGTTCTCCTTATTATAAAATCCCTCTATTATACTTTTAGTCGGATAAATTATAATTTTCGTGCTTTAATGTAATATTTTTATTTGTTTCTAGTCATTCGTGGAGATCAATAACTCTTTAATGAATATTTATATAAAAGGGTGAGACTATGAATTTTAAGATTGGAGATATTGTAACAAGAAATTCACATCAAAATGATCATGAATTTGTTATAGTTCATATAGATTACGTTAAAAAAATAGCGATATTAAAAGGAAAGGCATTGAGGTTAAATGCTGACGCAAATTTAGATGATTTAAAATTAAGTGAAATGCGTAAGATTGATATGAATCCAGAGCTAAATTTACCAAATTATAGTGTGAACACTATTTTTGGAAAAGTACTACATATTGATGGAGATTCATCATTTTTAGAAAAATGCATGCGATTATACAAAAAGTATAATGTCCCAGCAATTGGCTATTTTGTTGAAGAAAGAAATATGCCCTTAGCAATAAACGATTTACTTTTAAAACATAAGCCTGACATTTTAGTAATAACGGGACATGATGCAATGTCACAAAGCCCAATGTCTTATCGTTTTATGAATTCAGAGAACTTTTTGAATACAGTAAAAAATGCAAGAATATTTCAACCGAGTAAAGATGCTCTTCCAATTGTAGTAGGAGGATGTCAATCTGATTTTAAATCACTAATTGAATATTCAAATTTTGCATCTTCTCCAGCTGGAATAAACATTGCCGCTTTAGATCCTGCAATTGTTGCAATTATGATATCTACTACTCCTGTTAACGAATTTGTAAATGTTTTAGCGGCAGTTAACCAAACTAGTGGTAAAAATGCAGGAATAACGGGTGTTGATACTCGTGGAGTGGCAAGAAAAATTTATTAGTTATTAAAATAAAGTAAAAATACTTTATTTTTATAATGCGTATGCTAAAATATGTAATAGTTTTTAAGCAGTGAGGTTAATTATTATGATTATTAAAGCGCATGCAAAAATTAATCTAGCAATAAATGTGGTAGGAAAAAAAGAAGATGGATACCATGATTTAGATATGGTTATGGTACCAGTAGAGCTACATGATTCTATACATATTGAAGTATTGCCAAGTAATTTTGAGACTTATGTAACTTGTGACGATTTTTCTTTAGAGGTAAATGAATATAATCTTTGTTCAATTACAATTAGAAAGATGAAAGAAAAATATAATATTAATAAATCATTTAGAGTACACATTCATAAGAACATTCCAATTGGTGCAGGACTAGGTGGAGGATCATCAAATGCTGCTGCAGTAATTAACGCTATTAAAACATTGCTTAAATTAGACATTCCTTATGAAGAAGAAATTGAATTGGCGAAATCAATTGGTGCAGATGTTCCATTTTTCTTAAAGAACAATCCTGCAAGAGTTGAAGGAATTGGTGAAAAACTAACACCAATTAAGATTAAAAATAAATATTATGTTTTGCTAATAAAACCAAAAAATGGGTTATCAACAAAAGATGTTTACGCTAAATATGATGAAGTCGGAAGCGATAATCATGCCGATGTTGATAGTTTGATTAAAGCATTAGAAAATGGCGATGAACTAAAAGAGTTTATGGGAAATGATTTAGAAAAAGCTTCAATTACTATGCTTCCTGTTATTCAAGATATTAAGAAACTGCTACTTGATGATGGATTTGAAAATGTCTTAATGTCTGGATCTGGCTCTTCTGTTTTTGCAATTTCTACTAATCGCACAATGGTTGAAAAAGAATATAGAAAATTAGAAAAAATGGGCTTAAATGTCTATTTGACAAAAGTGATATAAAGGGATATTAATATATGAAAATTAATGAATATCAAAAACTAGCAATGACTACTTTAAATCCTAAGTTAGACGATAAAGAAATTCTTATAAATGGTGTAATGGGATTATGTGGTGAGTCTGGTGAAGCTATCGATATAGTAAAAAAACATTTAGCGCAAGGGCACGAATTAGATAAAGAACACTTGGCTAATGAATTAGGCGATATTGCTTGGTATTTGGCAGAAACCGCTACTGCTATAGGATATGATTTAGAAGATATTTTCCAAATGAATATTGATAAATTAAAAAAGCGATATCCGAATGGATTTACTACAAATGATTCAATCAATAGAAATACAGAAGAATAAAAAGGCTACATAAGTAGCCTTTTTTAGTAAAAATGCAAATTGGATAGTATAATGAAATTTGTAGTTTTGTTTTTGAATATGAATCACCACAAATGGATGTATTATCTTTTAATTAAAATTATACACAAGAACATTTTAAAAATGGGTGGTTTAAAATTAACTTTTGCGAATTTTATTTTGTAATTCTTTTGCGTTTAGGCACACAATATTAGATTGATCTTCAATTTGTAGGGACAATATGCCATTTTTCCAACCAACCAGGTCAATATGCGGGTAATTTTCATTTCCAAGATTAATGATATTTCGCACATCAAACCAAGAGTTATGAGGTTGTATAGTTAATGGGTTTGAGAAGTCCACAATAATGGTAGATGTTGGGCAAGCCCAATAACATCCGCATACAGCTAATAAATTACTATTTGGATCATAATCAGCGTCAGTCCAAATAAAAGTTTCATCAATTTCGCCATTATCAGGATAAGCTTCTGATGGTATGTAGTATAATTCCTTGCCACTTTCTAGTTCATAAACACCATATCCATAGAGATCAATACGAAAAACTAAGTAGTGCATGCCGTTTGAATGCATAAATAAAGTTGCGAAATCAGCACTACTATCTAAGTTGTACCACACGAATATTTCTTTGCCATTTTTATTAAATAATGTATTTTTGCTTAAATATAAGTTGCAATCTCTAGTCTTTCCTTCAAAGGATTGGAATGTAACATAGAAACCATCTATAAGTTTTTTTGTGTGATCAAGATCTGGATTCCTATATTTGTCTGAAAAAAATTTTTGACATTTTGCTCGCCATTTTTTATATTTTTCTGTATCTATCGCATTCATTATTTCACCTCATATGCTATGGACTTGTTAACGTATTATATCATAAGGTCAACATGAGTGTTTACATAAATTTAGATGGATGTATTAATTTTGTGTTATGTTAATTAATATAAAAAACATGCAATAATTTAGCAAGTTATTATATTTATCTATTTCGCAAATAAATTTATAAAACACAAAGAATTAATTTAAAAAAGATGCGTTTATTAAACGCATCTATAAATTTCGCTCTCGGAAATTCCCCACACATCACACATCATATCTACTAAATCACTCTCATCTAATACTAGATTTTGAGCAATTGAGTAGGCGAGTTTTATATTATGACTGGAAGGGTTACGACCAATTTCGTTAAGAACTCTATAAAAATAATTTCGGCGTGAATCATAGCTTTGGTATTCAGCCCAATTTCTTACCTTTTTTATTAAAGCAACTTCTTGACTTGAAAATGATGACATATTTAAATTATCTCCTTATATTTGAAATATAACAACCTTCAGTTAGTATGTCAATATATTCAACTTTGAAACTTTTATTATAGGCAACACCTTTATTTACAATGAAAAAGTATTGCAATTATCTATTTTTTTAGTAAACGTCTTAATCTAGGGCGATTATATCTTTGAATTATTACAAATAAACAATCGAAACAAAATGCGAGAATTGATGTGATAATAAAGGCCGCTAATGATCCAAACCAAATAGTGAATACTATAGGCACAAAACTTAAAACCATATTAATTTCGTGCACTATTTCAGATTGGCAAGTTGCTTGCAAAATTTCTTCGAAAGAGTGTTCTTTTATATCAAATGTCTTTGAATCAAAAGTTGGAAGATGCTTCTTCCATTTTTTGACTTGAAGGAAACTATATAATTTTGATTCGAATTTTCTTTCTTTGAACCACCATTTATTATAATTCATCTTGTTATGGAAGATGGAATTCATTCCAAGTCCAACAATTAGGCGTATAGCAAGATGATAAAAACACGTTCCAAAAGTTATCGCTAACGAAAAAAGAACAGCGTTATGTGTGAAATAATAGGATATTCCGAACGCCAATAGGAGAATAAAAGAAATTAAAGTAATTACAATCATTTTCTTTTTCATAATATTTAATACCTCAAATTGCTATATGTTTATAACTTATCATCAAAATCAACAACACCACTTTCAGTGTGGTATAAAGCGCCTGTAACAAGCAAGTCTTTTTCTATGTTTAGATGCTCTTTAATCTTAGATACACTATGTTTCACATTTAGAATAGATGCTTCTACCATATCTTTTTCATCACCAATAGCGTGTTTTATTTCGTCAGTGATATGTTTTACGTAACCACTATTTTCTTGAAGAGCCGCACCAACCGCACCACAACCAGTATGACCAAGAACAACAATAAGCTTACAACAGAGATGCTCTATAGCGTATTCAATACTACCCAATTGAACTTCATCAATAACATTTCCAGCAACACGAATTACGAATAAATCACCAATTCCTGCTGAAAAGATGCTTTCAGGAATTACTCTTGAATCAGAACAACTCACAATTACTGCAAAAGGATGTTGTCCGTTTTTGCTTGTGTATAAACGTTTATCTGGCGAAGTATCACCTATACTTTTCATCGAATTAATGTAAATCTTATTTCCTTCTTTCAAACGCTCTAAAGCATTGAAGGCTACTATGTTTTTTTCTTCCATGATTTTAACCTTGCTTTCAAACCACTATAATTATAGTAACATATGAATTATGAATCAATTAAATTGAATGAGCTTTTTTATTTAAAGTTTTCAACTTTATATCATAGATTGGATGAATTATGGTACAATTGCAAATATAAAGATGTAGAAAATGTATGTATGATTAAGATTGAAAAGATTTTAGATTTATAGAAAAAACACTGATTTATAGGAGGTTATGGCATATGAATATTGAAGAATTTTTAAAAAAATATAATGAAGAAATAAAATATGCAAAATGTGACAATGGATTTGAGGTTGCTTTACCGTTCAAATTTTATAACGATGATCATATTTCTTCATTTTTTATTAGCGAGGATGAAACTGGACTATTTTTAATAACAGATAACGGGAATACAGTAAAATATCTTGAGAATATGGGTGTAGATATGCAAGAATATTCAGACAAAATCAAGAAAATATGTAGACTTTTCAATTTAGAATTTGAATGCGGTGTATTTAAAGGAGTATTAGGTGAATACGAATCAAATCAAACTTTCGTGCAATTTACAAATTTCCTAGTTGGAATTTCACATATTGCCACTGTACACCGCTTTAATGATTAATAAAAATCGCAAGACTTGTTGACTTGCGTTTTTTATATTTCAATTTTGTAAGTGAATTGCGAGAAAATAGTTACCTTATAAAAATAAAAAACCATCCTATAAAAGGAATGGTTTTTTTACTTAAATTTTGAGTTTGCTATTATTTTTTAGGATTTTTAATAGCAGCTTGTGCAGCAGCCAAACGAGCAACTGGTACACGGAATGGTGAACATGAAACGTAATCTAATCCAGCCTTGTGGTAGAATTCGATTGAGTTTGGTTCGCCACCTGTTTCACCACAGACACCGACGTGTAATTCAGGTCTTGTTGAACGGCCAGCTTTGACTGCCATATCGACTAATTTACCAACACCGTGTTGATCAAGTGTCTTGAATGGATCTTCTTCAAAGATCTTGTGTTCGTAATAGTCTGGTAAGAACTTAGCAGCATCATCACGGGAGAATCCGAATGTCATTTGTGTTAAGTCGTTTGTACCAAATGAGAAGAATTCTGCTTCACCAGCGATTTCATCTGCAAGTAATGCAGCACGTGGGATTTCGATCATTGTACCAACATGGTATTTCATGTTAACACCAGCTTCAGCGATTAATCTATCTGCTGTATCTGTAATGATCTTCTTAACAAACTTAAGTTCTTTAACTTCTAAGACGAGTGGTACCATGATTTCTGGTTCAATCTTTAAGCCAGTCTTCTTAGTAACGTTGATTGCAGCTTTGATAATAGCTGTTGTTTGCATTTCGCACATTTCTGGATAAGAAACTGCTAAACGGCAACCACGGTGACCCATCATAGGGTTGAATTCGTGTAAGTATTCAATACGAGCTTTAACTTGTTCAACAGTTCTACCTGTTGCTTTAGCTAATTCTTCGATCTTATCTTCTTCTGTTGGTAAGAATTCATGTAGAGGTGGATCTAATAAACGTACGTTAACGTTCATTTCTCCCATTGTTTCATACAATGCTTCAAAGTCAGATTGTTGCATTGGTTCTAATTCTGCTAATGCAGCTCTACGTTCTTCAACTGTATCTGCTAAGATCATTTTTCTCATTGAGAAAATTCTATCTTTATCAAAGAACATGTGTTCTGTACGGCATAAGCCAATACCTTCTGCACCAAATTCTTTTGCTTGTTTTGCATCACGAGGTGTATCAGCATTTGTACGAACTTTTAATGTACGAGCTTCATCGACCCATTTCATTAAACGTCCGAAGTAACCTGCTGATAAATCTGGCATAACTTTCTTAATGTCTCCAAGGTAGACTTTACCTGTAGAACCATCTAATGAAAGTGTATCTTTATCTGTATATACTTTGCCATCGATTGTAAGTGTTCTTGCTTCTTCGTCGATTAAAGCTTCTTTACAACCACAGACACAGCATTTACCCATACCACGAGCAACAACAGCTGCGTGAGATGTCATACCACCGCGCATTGTTAAGATACCTTCAGCGGCGACCATACCGACGATGTCTTCTGGAGATGTTTCAGCACGTGCTAAGATAACTTTTTCACCAGCTGCGTGTCTTGCTTCAGCTTCTTCTGCTGTGAAAGCAATTTTACCAGTACCTGCACCAGGACCAGCTGCTAAACCTTCAGCAATGACAACACCATTCTTTAAATCATCTCTATCAAATGCTGGTAATAATAATTTATCAAATGAAACTGGATCAATTCTTAAGATAGCTTCATCTGTTGTAATTAATCCTTCATCAACCAAATCACAAGCGATTTTTAAAGCTGCTGCAGGAGTTCTCTTACCATTACGTGTTTGTAAGAAATAGAGTTTACCATCTTCGACAGTGAATTCCATATCTTGCATATCTCTGTAGTGGTGTTCCATTTTCTTAATGGTTTCGACGAATTGTCTATAAACGTCTGGCATACGAGCATTGAGTTCATCAATGTGTAATGGAGTACGAATACCTGCAACGACGTCTTCACCTTGTGCGTTTGGTAAGTATTCAGCTGAAATTTTGTTTTCGCCAGTAGCTGGGTCACGTGAGAAAGCAACACCTGTACCAGATGTTTCACCTTTGTTACCGAATGCCATTGATTGGACGTTAACTGCAGTACCCCATGAATATGGAATAGAGTTCATCATACGGTAAACGTTAGCACGTGGGTTATCCCATGAACGGAAAACAGCTGTAACTGCTTCAATTAATTGAACATATGGATCTGCTGGGAAGTCTTCGCCGAATGTTTCTTTATAATATGCTTTATATTTTGCTACTAAAGCTTTTAATTCATCAGCTGTAACTTCAGTATCTAATTTATAACCTTTTGATTCTTTTAATTCATCTAACATTTTATCCATTGCTGTTCTTGGATGACCTTTAGCAATGTTTGTAAACATTAAGATGAAACGACGATAACTATCGTAAGCAAATCTTTCGTTATTTGTTTCTTTTGCTAAAACTTCAACAGTCTTATCATTTAAACCTAAGTTAAGGATTGTATCCATCATACCAGGCATACTGACACGAGCACCAGAACGAACACTAACTAATAATGGGTTCTTGTCTCCACCAAATGATTTTCCTGTTTCTTTTTCAACGGCTTTAATTGCTTCGTGAACTTGTTTTACTAAAAATTCTGGAAGTGTTTTTCCGCTTTCATAATAAAGTGTGCAAGCTTCAGTTGTGATTGTAAAACCTTGTGGAATTGGGACTCCAATGTGGGTCATTTCTGCTAAGCCAGCACCCTTACCACCAAGAAGTTCTTTACCTAAACCATGAGCTTCTTTAAAGTGATAAACATACTTTTTTTCTTGCATTGTTTTTCCTCCTAAATAAATTACCTTGCTAATTCATATTAGCACGGTTTAATGCTACGGAAATATCTTAACACAAATGAAATATAATTTCATTTAAAATATTAAAAAAAATAAAAATACCCCTTGCCCTATTTGTCTAGGGTTTTGGGGTATAGTTCGCACTTGAATTATTTTTACTCTTGTTTTAATTTTTTTCGACGCACGAGATAAATAATGAGACATACAATTCCTGCGGCTATTAAGAATGGGGCGGAATAAGCGAAGAATGAAACAATGCCTAGACCTAATCTAGCAAGAAACTCTGGATAATCACTAAGGAAGGAGTTGTTTTTGACTTCAACATTATTTTGATAATAATGAATTTTTACAGTGGAGTAATCTAATACTGCATCATAACCATCTCTCTTATTGTAGAGTATTTTTAATTGTGTATTTATCTCATCAATATAACTACGTATTTTCATGATACTATCAAGTGATAGATTATCTTCAGCCAACATGCGCTCATATGCAGCTTTAGAAGCTTCCAAAGTATCAATTTGAGCTTGAATGGCATTATAGGTGGATGTGACATCCTCAGTAGTGATGCGTTTGCTACCGATACCCTCATTTGAATCAACAAAATCAAGGAACTCATTCAAGTGGCCTGTTGGAATTTTATAAACAAAGTCCGCGTAAGAATCTGTTTCTTGAGTAGAGGAAGAAATATATCCTTCAAAATAATAGACTTTAGCATTAATGTCTTTAATCACATTCTGCATTTCATCACTATGAATTGTATAATTGACAGTATAAATAATCTTATGACCGGTATCGACAACAACTTGGTTTCCATCACCATCTACACCTGGTCCACCGTTGTTGGTTTGTCCATCGTCTCCTCCGTAATAACCGCCATTACCACCGCAAGAAGCAAGGCTAAATCCAAATAATGCTATAAGTAAAAATGATGTTATCTTTTTCATATGTAAATCCTCCTATGTTATAAATGAATGACGCCCATTTCAGCGATTCGAACAATACTTGCTATGAAGAATATGATGCTGATTGCTAAAGAGTAGGGAGCAAATTTTTTCTCTTTTCTACGAATGACTACTGCGGAAAATATTATGCTTAACGCAGACAATAATAATCCGAATGGAACAACAATCCACAAAACAGTAGATATACAAGCCAATATGAAACTTGCTTTATCAAATTTCATAAGTATTTCACGCTGTTGCTTTTCTCTTCTTTCTTCTATTGTTATTTGTGCGACGGGTTGTGTCATTGCTACACGGCCCATCAACATATCCATAGAAACATCTAATAGGGAACACATCGCTTCTAATTTATCAAGAGTAGGAGTAGTTTGATCTGTTTCCCATAGACTAATAGACTGTCTTGAAACGTCTAAATGATTTGCTAGTTCTTCCTGCGACATGTTTTTTTGTTTACGTGCTGTCGCAATGTTTTTTCCTAGTTCCATGTTAATCACCTCATGTCATTATTATATCTTTATTGTTGATTGCAAAGTACCAATTGTCAATTGGAAAATTGTCAAGTGACATATGGAATTTTGTCAAGTGTGCAATAAATGCTAATATATTTTGTGATTTAATTAAAAAAAGTATGCACATCAGTGAACAATTTATTGTGTCTTCTAAAAGCGAAAAAAAAGAATGATATTTCTATCATTCAATAGCAACGATCGCCGGTTTTTACACCACAATCTCATCCGTCCTTATAAGGTCTAGTAATTTAAATGTGCCTTTGCTAGTTTTACACTCCTCGTAATGGGACGTCAACCTATAATGCCGTTGATGTGAAGCACGACAATGAATATTTAGTTACTAGTAGCACTTGCTTCTAGTGCTTGGCTACACAAGATAGCCAACTAGTAACCGAATCGATGTGCCAAACTTGTAGCACTACGTACCGACTCATATTCATATATCGAATATATCATATGCGTTTATAGTTTTCAATGAAATAAGTGATATAAAAAGGATAGGCATCAATACCTATCCTTGTATTTATTTTATATATGAAAGTAAGTGCTCTACTTCTTCGGTTGTTAATTCGCGATATTCGCCAATCGCAAGTGAATCATGTGTCAAGATATCAAAACTTTGTCGATCTAAATTTATTACCTCATAACCAAATATTTTAAACATTCTTTTAACTTGGTGGAACTTTCCTTCATGTATTGTTAATTTGGCGTGGGTATCATCTAATATTTCTAATTTGGCAGGTAAACAAGTATATCCATCTTCTAAGGTAATGCCTTCATTAAATTTATTAACAAGTGAAACATCTAGTTTATGATTTACTTCAGCAATATATGTTTTATCTACATGCTTTTTTGGTGATAAGAGTGCATGAGCAAGAGCTCCGTGATTTGTTAATAACATAACTCCAGTTGTATCTAAATCAAGTCTTCCGACAGGTGCAATGCCATATTTTTTATATTCTGGGAGCAAGTCTACCACTACTTCGTGATAATCATCTGCAGTTGCAGAAATATAACCCTTAGGTTTATTTAATAAAAGATAATAAAATTCTTTATAATCAATTTTTTTGTCATCTAAAGATATATTAGAACTAAAATCAACATAAAAATCTGATTCACGCACCAAAGTATCGTTAACTTTAATTCTTCCTGATTTAATAAGTTGTTTTACTTCTTTTCTTGTGCCAACACCGGCGTTTGCTAAATATCTATCTAGTCTCATACTAAGTTATTTCTTTTCAATTTCGTGTTTTGATCCTACTTTATCCATGATTAAAGCAAGTGCAATTCCAATTATAAGCATGACTGCTACTAAAGCGAATTGCCAAGGATTATCTAATAAGACACCATAATAGTTATTACTGAATACATCGTGATTGTAGTATACAGAGAAAATTGAACCAACAATAAAACCTAAAATAGCAAAGAATGTTGGAACCTTATGATTTTTTAATAAATATTTCATTAAAAATACAATACCGATTAGCCCGATTAGTGCTCCGATAGCAAATATTGCAACAACAAGTAAATTACTAGCAAATTCAAATTTTAATATACCTGGGATGGAGTTTATAACAATTAATTCATATAGGCCTAGTGCTAATAAGACTGCAGAGCCAGAAATTCCAGGAACAACAAGTGCGAAAGCGGCAAAAGCGCCACCAACAATAATCAATATATATGATCCAACAGTTAAATTACTAGAATCAACTGCCAAGCCTAAATGGTGAGATAATAATCCTAATCCTGCTGCTAAAATCAGAGCAACAATAAAACAAGCGATATTTGTAGGTGTAATTTTTTCGCCTTTAACATTTTTATATATTGAAGGTAAGCTTCCAATGATGAATCCCACAAATAATGTTATTGTTGGAATTGGAATATATTTTAGGCCTAATGCAACTAATTTTACTAAAGCTATATAACCTAACAATGCCCCAATAGCAAATGGAATTAAAAATATAATTGAATCTTTAAAATGTTTTCTAATTCCTGCGACACTTTCAATTATGTCTTCGTATACTCCCATAGATAAAGCTAATGTACCACCACTAATACCAGGGATTAACATAGCTATACCTACTACTAATCCTTTTAATGCAATAATTAGAAAATCTTTAAAACTTTTAATTTGTGTTTTCATATCTAGACCTCTTATAAATTATATACTTTCATTGCATATAATTCCACAATTTTAACCAAACTACATATGAGGAGATTATATATGCAAAGATTAAAATGTGACGAAGAGATATGCCGCAATAATTATTGCAGACATTGTGTAAAGGATGTAATTCAAATTTCTAATGAAGCTTATTGTAAATCTTTCGACCATAAAACAAATAAAAATAGCAATCAAGCTAAATTTGAGTATGAATTTGCGTGTGATACTGGATTAGGCACAGAACATGATATGCACCATATTCTTTGTAATGAAGAAGCGTGTGATTACTGGAATTTTGGTGAATGTAATGCACATGAAATACATGTAGACAATAAAAGTGTTGGTGCAAAATGTGTAACTTTTACACCAAAAAAATAAAAATAGAACAGTATATAGTTAATCGCTATATGCTGTTTTTTTGTTATAATGCGTATAATTTAAATTTATAGAGTTCTAAACCGTTTATTTGTAATACTCCTTTATGCTATAATCATTAGGACTAAGGAGGATGTAAATTACATGAAATTAATAGTAGGACTCGGTAATCCTGGAAGAGAATATGAAAATACAAGACACAATATGGGATTTAAAGTAATCGATAAATTTGCTGACTCTTTAGGTGTCGACATTGATAAATCTGATTTTAAAGGTTTGTTTTGTAGAACCAAATTTTATGATGAAGATATTTATTTACTGAAACCACAAACATTTATGAACTTGTCAGGTCAAAGTGTATTAGCGTTTATTAATTATTTTAAAATAGACATAGAAGATGTAATTGTTATTTATGATGATCTAGCACTTAGTCCTGGTAAAATCCGTTTAAGATTAAGCGGATCTAGTGGCGGACAAAAAGGTATGCAAAACATCATTGATTTATTAAAAACCGACCAAATTAAAAGAATTAGAATTGGAATAGGTGAGCCAACATATGGAATAATAGATTATGTTTTGGGTAAACCTAGCAAAGATGAACAAGTTTTAATTGATGAAGCACAAGATAAAGCGGTAAATGCTTTAAAAGAGATATTAAAAAAAGATTTTCACTCTGCAATGTCAAAATATAATTAAAGGTTAATAAAATGTCAGACTTAATTTCTATACTAAAAGATTATCAGGCTATACAAAAATATATAGATGGTACCTGCAAAGAGTTTGTTACAGATGATGTAGTTGGTACTAGTCTTTTAGTATGTGCAAAATATGAAAATAAGCCATGCAAAATAGCCATTATTACTTCAAATTTATATAATGCACAAAGAACATATGACTTCATTTCGAATATTATCGGTGAAGAAAATTGTTTATTTTATCCTGTTGATGAAATGCTCAGAAGTGAGTCATTAGCAGTATCAAAAGAAATGATTGCACAAAGAATATATATATTAAATGAATTAAGAAATAGAGAAAACTATGTTTTGGTAACACACGCTAGTGCGATAATGAAATACCTACCATCACCAGAAACATTTGATTTATATACTTTGAAATTCGGTGTTGGCGAAAAAATAGATTTACTAGACATTAAGCAAAAATTGGTAAATATGGGATACACAAATGTTCATAAAATAGACCACAGTCTACAATTTGCTAGTCGCGGAGATATTTTAGACATATTTTCTGTAAATTGTGATTATCCAATTCGTATAGAGTTGTTTGATGATGAAATTGAGTCAATAAGATATTTTTCTTTGGATAATCAGTCGTCATTTCAAGCAATAAATAATATCAGTGTTTTGCCAGCGACAGAATTGTTATTTACACAAAATGAATTGGATGACATTGGAAAAAAGATGCTATTTCAGGCTGATTTGGAAAAGAAACAACTTTCTACAAATTTAATAGATTGTTTCAATGGTGCGATAAAAGAAGCTGTTGAGGATATAAAAATAAATAAGAATATTCAAAAGACACAAAAATATTATAGTTTTTTACAAAGTCACCATTACTCTTTAATTGATTACACAAAAGATTCAGAAATTGTTTTGGCAAACGAGGAACAAGTTATCGCTTCTAGTAGATTGTTGTTCGATGAAGCAACAAATTATTTAATGAGTGAATATAAGAGTGGAAAATCTTTGCTAGCCATTTCGATATATCAAAATTTTGAGGAAATTATTAAAAAGTGTAAAAACAAAGTTAATGTTCATGAGTTTGGGAATAAAAAAGATTCAGAATTACTTCAAATTTCTTCAATTGCTGGTGCAGCAATCAATTTGAATCAAGCATTTGATATGATTAACAAATATATTTATACTGGTAATAAAGTGATAGTGAGCCTAGATAACAAACAACAATTTGAACTTATCTGCTCAAGCTTGGAAACAAACAATATTGAATATGATAAATTGAATAATTTCAAGATTCCAAAGAAACAAGTAGGAGTTATGATTGGTCTTTTAGATGAGGGCTTTGAATTAATTAAAGGGCAATTAGTGTTTTTAACATCAAAAGAATTATTTAGTTTTAAAATCAAGAATTCTAAATTTACAAATCGTTTTAAAGAAGCAATTGCACTTAAATCAGAACAAGATTTAGAACCAGGTGATTATGTTGTTCATGAACAGCACGGTGTAGGTAGATTTATTGATATTGTCACAATGGAAATTGATAAAATCCATCGTGACTTTATCCACATTCAATATGCAGGTACAGATGTTTTATATGTTCCACTTGAGCAATTCAGATTAATTAAAAAGTTTTCTGGTCGTGAAGGGGTTGCGCCTAAATTAAACAAATTAGGATCTAACGATTGGGAAAAAACTAAGAAAAAAATTAAAGAAAGAATAAATGATATGGCTGATAGATTATTCAAACTCTATTCAGACCGTGAACAAGTTAAAGGGTTTGCATTTGAAAAAGATGATGAAATCCAATATGAATTTGAGCAACAATTTCCGCATGCTTTAACTCCAGATCAAGAAAGATGTCTTAGAGAAATAAAAAAAGATATGGAAAGTAGTAAACCAATGGATAGACTACTTTGTGGTGACGTTGGATTTGGAAAAACCGAAATTGCTTTTCGTGCGGCATTTAAAGCTATTTTAAGTGGAAAACAGGTTGCGATACTATGTCCGACAACTCTATTGGCCAGACAACATTATGAACGGGCAAAAGAAAGATTTGGGGCTTTTGATGTTAAAATTGCAGTGTTTTCTCGTCTTGTGGATGAATCTAAGCAAAAATATTTCCAAAAAGTTGTCGAAGATGGATCAGTTCATTTGATAATAGGAACGCATCGTATCTTATCTAAAGAATTGAAATTCAAGAATCTGGGATTGCTTATTGTTGATGAAGAACAAAGATTTGGAGTAGAACAAAAAGAAAGAATAAAAGAATTAAAAACGAATATTGATGTTTTGACACTTACTGCAACACCAATACCTAGAACATTGCAAATGTCACTTTTGGGCATTAGATCTTTATCACAAATAAACACTCCACCAGAGAGTAGAATTCCAATTCAAACCTATGTGATTCCTCAAAAAGATGATGTTGTTTATGAATTAATATCCAGAGAATTATCGCGAAAAGGGCAAGTATTCTATTTGCATAATAATGTTTCAACAATTTACTCAAAAGCATTGAAAATAGAAAAAGCAATAAAAGGATGTAGAGTCGGTGTTGCACATGGTCAAATGGATCGCGATAGCATAGAAGATATAATGCTTAACTTTTATAATGGTGATATAGATGTTTTAGTCTGTACATCAATTATTGAAACAGGTATCGATATTCCTAATGTTAATATGATTATTATTGAGGATGCAGATAAATTTGGATTAGCTCAACTTTATCAAATTAAAGGACGTGTAGGTCGTGGGGATAAAATTGCTTATGCGTATTTGTTATATAAGCAAAATAAAGTTTTAAATGAAAAAGCTCAAAAGAGATTGAAAGCTATAACGGATTTTACTGAATTAGGAAGTGGATATAAGATCGCTCAACGTGATTTATTAATTCGTGGAGCAGGAGACATTCTTGGCCCAGAACAAGCCGGATTCATTGATACAGTAGGAATTGACATGTATATGACTTTGCTTCAAGAAACCATAAGTGAAAAAACGACAGGTATAATTAGTTCAAAAAAGGAATCCAAAGGAAATGTTGCTGTAGATGCATATTTACCAAATGAATATGTCGATAAGATTGACAAAATAGATTTATATCAAGAAATAGATAATGTAAAATCTCTTGATGAATTAAATGTCTTAAAAGAAAAAGTGCGAGACATCTATGGTAGGTTACCTAATAGTGTCAAATTGTTATTTGATAAACGACAGATGTTATTTGTAATCGATAATGATTCGGCTTTTGATACACTTATAGAACAACATGATTTTGTAGACTTGCTACTTTCTAAAGAGTTTTCAAACATTGATGGAATAGGAGTATATTTATTTAAAATGCTCAGTGATTTCTTAAGATATATCAAGGTCACATACCGAGAAAAACAAATTAGAATACGTCTTACAAAAAGCGACAAATGGTTTGAGCAACTGCAAACCATCATTCAAATAGTGTCTGATTTAAGAAAAAACATTGCAAATCAATAATAAAAACACCTCTTTTGGTTAATAATACCTTATGAGGTGTTTTATTTTATGGAACCATTAGGAGTATTAAGAAGAATAGATGAATTAGGAAGGATTGTTATACCAAAAGGAATTAGAAATAGACTTAAAATTAATGAAGGAGATCGCGTTGAGTTAATTCTTGATAACGAATCTGATTTAATTGTGCGTAAATTTAGCTCATTTCAAGGTGTAGATGAAATAACAAAAAAACTTATTATTAATTTGGAAAAGGAAATTACTTTACCAGTATTATTGTGTAGTAACGAAAAGATATTGGCAGTATCTAACGAAAAGAATACTTACTATGAAGGAGAAAGTATCAGTCATAGTTTGTTCAATGCCTTAAATGAGCGCAAAAACGTGGCACTTTTTAGTCAAACTATTGCAAGAGTTGGTGAAAGCATGAACTATGTTGTTTATCCAATGGCTAAAAATTCTGAGTTATTAGGAGGAATTGTTATTTTGGGTGTCGCGTCTGTAAACGAATATCAAAATAAAATTATATTGATTTTTCGAAATATTATAATGAGTATGCTTAAAGTATGATAAAATGTACTTGGTGAGAAACAGTGCGAATAGATAAATATTTAAAACTTACAAGATTAATAAAAAGAAGAACAGTCGCAAAAGAAATTTTAGAAGATGGTGTAATTTATATTAATGATTTAAAAGCTAAACCATCTAAAGAAGTTAAGATTAGCGATATAGTTAGATTAACTTTAGGACAACATCAGCTAACAATTAAGGTTTTAGCCTTAAATCCAGTAACAAAAAAAGATGATGCTGATGAAATGTATGAAATATTAGAAGATAAAGTAATAAACCCCAAAGATTTTGCATAACATCTATTGGGGTGTTTTTTATGGAAAATGAGCAAGCAAGAAATTTAATTGTGATTAGAGATCGTAAAACATTAGATCTTGAAGGTATTACTAAGCTAGATAGCTTTGATTCTAAAGAATTTTTACTTGATACTACTTTAGGATACTTGCATGTTACTGGATCTGATCTAGAGCTAGGAAATATGAATATGGAAAAAGGAATAATCACAATTAAAGGCACTATTGATAGTGTGCATTTTATGAATAAAGGCAAATCGACTTCAAGCAAAGAAAATATTTTTGCGAAATTGTTTAAGTAATGGACATTAGTCAACAATTTCAAGTATTCCTAGGATCAATAGTTTTAGGAATGCTTTTTTTATGCCTGTGGTCGCTTTTTAACGCTTTCTTTTATAAATTAAAAAAGAGTATCATTAGACTTCCATTTGAAACGCTTTTGTTTATTCTGCTAGCATATCTCTATCACTTGTTTTTAGTTGCGATATGTGATGGTATTTTAAATATATTTTATCCATTAGCACTTTTAATTGGGTGTTTTATATATCAAAAGTTTTATTCTCCGAGAATTACGCCTTACTTTAATAAACTTGTAAAAGTAATATCAAAATTTATAAAATCTCTATACAACAAAGCTAAAAGATTTTATAATAAAACAAAGTCAAAAAGGAGGAAAAA
This sequence comes from Erysipelotrichales bacterium, assembly GCA_022508535.1. Lineage (GTDB taxonomy): Bacteria > Bacillota_I > Bacilli_A > RFN20 > CAG-826 > RUG131. The sequence goes on along the minus strand of JAFLUZ010000009.1, from coordinate 51,395 downwards.
ACATGGAATCAAAAAAAATGCGTAATTTAATTTCCATTTTAATAACTGTGGTTTCCTTTGGATTGATTTTGACAATGGGTATTGTGCTTTTAAATAAGCATAACCATAATATTGCTTTAACTCAAGAAAAGGAAAAAATAGAACAAGAATTAGCTAACCCGGATGATGATATATACGATATCTATACTATCGATAATTATACAGTCTATGACGAAAAAACAATTATAGAATACTCAAAGTAGCGAAAGCTACTTTTTTTCGACATTAAAATTACCTCGCATATATTAAGATAAGTACGAGGAAAAATTATGGAAAAAAGTATTGATAGATGGACTTATGTTTTTTTATTATTATTATCTTTGATTTCTGTATTATTTAATCGCTCTTTTTCGATTAATCCTTTTATGCTGATTGCATTGTATTTTTCATTTTACAAAGGGTTAAAAAGTTATTTATTTAACTTGTGTGCAATGCTCATTTTATCTTTCGCAATTGAAAAGGCCTATGCTTTAGAGATTGCAATTGTCGGTGTTTCTTTCCTATTTATAACTTGTCTTTTTTCTTATTTATTTAGAAAACCAGAACAACGATTATCGCCTATAATAATTCTTAATTTCTTTTGTCTTATTGGAATATTATTCATCAATTTTTCCTTAGAAAATCTTGTTTTATTAATTATTAATACGATATTTCAAATTGCTATAATAAAATCTATTGAGGATTTTTGGTATGAGATAAATAGTAATGAAAAAAAAGCATCTTCTTTGAGTAAATCAATAATTTTGATGTTTTTTGCTATAATGGGTACGTTTTTTGAGCCTACAGGATTATTAACTTTAAGAATGGTGTTGCTTCTAGTTGCATTAAAATTAAAAAATGAAGTGGGAATTTTATCAATCTTTTTATCATGTATATATTGTGCAATATTTTTAGATTACTCATTTTTGACATTGACTGCATTATTTCTTCCTCTTGTATTAGTGTTTACTATTAAAAGATTTGAAATCCCACTTTATGTAGTTTCTTCAGTTATTTTGCTTCTCTTCGCCCCAACTCCAATTTATCTAAATATATCCCTATATTTAACCATTATAACAGCTATTATTGCTTTATCTTTAAACAAAGAAAATACTTCGGCATTTTTTGAATTGTTCGCCCCAACAAAACTGAGTTTTTTATATAGTGAAAAAAATTATTTAGCATACACTAATGGGCAGATTGAGGCGCTTAGAAATTACGTTTCGCTTATTGATGTAACAAAGGAAGAGAATATCAAGGATCCTTTTGATCATGCTTTACATAACATACGCTCTAGTACTTGTGCACAATGTGAGCATTATCAGTTTTGCAAATTAAAAAATAATCTAGCATCATTATTTGATGAAAAAATATCTTCAAGTAACAAAAAAATAATTTCTGAAACATGTATAACTCCATATAAACTTACATTAGCAATTGAAACATATTATAAAGTGTATAAAAGCGAAAAAATGTATTACGCAAAGTTTATAGATGCAAATAAAAGATATAAATTTTTAGTAAAATCTATTGAATCGCCATTGAAAAAATGCACAATAAAGTTTAATTACCAAAATCAAAATTCAATTGAAAGAAAAATAATTGAATCCAATTTACATTACTATCAATTATATATGAAAAATAATGATATCTATGTCGTGTTTAATTTAGAAAATTATGAGGACAATATGGCGGCTTTTGATGATTTCATCGAACAAAATACAGATACTAAGTATAACAAAATAATTAAACCACAAAATGTGTTAACCTCGACAATTACCATAATATATCAAGCAGTCCATAATGCCAAATACGATATTGGTATAGTGAGTAAAGCGTTTATTCCGCCTTATAATGGCGATAACTATTTTATTAATAACAATGGTACAGAACTATTCGTATGTTTATGCGATGGAATGGGGCATGGCAAACAAGCTGAAGAATGTTCAAAATATTTGCTTTCTGCCATACAAACACATCTCAAATTATCAACGGGGTATGCTGATATGGTAAATGATTTGAATAATATAATGCTAATGAAAAATACTAGTGATAACTATTCTACTATGGATTTCTTTAAATTAAATCTTTCATCTTTAAAAGGAACATTCATAAAAGCGGGTGCCTTTTTATCATATGTTGTGAGAAATAGAGAAATAATTCCTATTGCAGGCCATAATCTTCCTTTAGGCATTGTATCTGATTGCACTTACCAAAGCACTAATTTTCAATTCGAAAAAGGCGATATTCTTGTTTTACTTACGGATGGTATTGGAGAAAGAGTAGAAATAGATAACAAGATACTTCTAATTAACAATGAAGGCGATATGAACAATTTGGCTCGCAATATTTTCAATATTTTGAACGATAAATGTAAATTTGGCGATGATTCCACTATTATCACAATACAGATATTATGATATGATTAGTAATGGTGATTGATGTGCTAAATTTAGATAAAAGCAAAAAGTACCTTTTAGCCTGTTCTTATGGTCCAGATTCTATGGCGCTTTTTGATATGCTTTTAAAAGATAATTTTAATTTTGAAGTTGCACATGTAAATTATCATAAGCGAGATATATCTACTTTTGAGGAACAATCATTAAGGGAGTATTGCTTGCAAAATGGAATTAAATTTTATTCTCTTGATACGTATAAAATTGAAAAATGTCAAGGAAATTTCCAGGCATGGGCAAGAGATATTCGATATGAATTCTTTGCTAAATGCTTAAAAGAAAACAATTTGCACGCTATATTAACAGCACACCATTTAGATGATTTATTAGAAACTTATTTAATGCAAGAAACAAGACGCGTAATTGTAGATTATTATGGAATTAAAACACAAACTAAAATGCACGATTGCTTACTTATTAGACCACTTCTTAATTATACAAAAAAAGAATTATATGAGTATTGTGCGCAAAATCATATTCCATTTTCTATTGATGTTTCGAATTTGAGTGATGATTATACAAGAAATAAAATTCGACATAATACAATTGAGCATATGACAAAGTTAGAAAAATTAGAACTCAAAGCAAAAATTGATTTCAAAAATCAGGAATTTTTAAACTTGAAAAATAAATTAAGAGAATATATTGATGATGAAAATAGAATATGTGCGAAAAATTTGGCCGAACTTGATATGCGCTCATGGGCAATATTGCTAAATTTGTTTTTGGAAGTTAATAATGCCTCATGTAAAGTATCATTCAAGTACGCTGAAGAAATCTTTAAAGCAATTAATTCAAGTAAACCAAATATTGTTATATCTCTTAATAATAATAAAAGTATTGTAAAAGATTATAATTTCTTAAAAATTGCCAATAATTTAAAAGTGGATAACTATATTTATATTATGGAGGAACCCACTAAATTGGATAATGAGTATTTTACTTTAGATTTAACATCAAATTATCAAACACTTCGTATTAAAATGGATGATTTTCCAATCACAATTAGAAACTATCGCTCAGGTGATATGAGTTTTATAAACAATATACCTAAAAAAGTATCTAGATTATTTATTGATTGGAAAATGCCACAGGAATTAAGAAGTAGATGGCCACTTATTTTTAACAAAAATAACGAGTTAGTATACATAATTCGATATTATGGTGACCAATCATTAGTATCGCATGAAAATTTTATTGTAAAAAAATGATTGTTTATATATAATACTTTATAGCATGATATTGACATAAACTAATATTATAAATATTAGAAACATATAAAAAGGAGGTAATTATATGAAAAAAAGTAAGAACATCCTAAGCTTTATTTTTCCGTATATATTTGTTGGAATAATAATTGTTATCATAGGATCATTATTCCTTTTCGGAGGTAGTAAAACTGAAAACATTGCAATTGGTGATTTTGCCCGATTTGTGGGTGAAGAAAATATTACTGAATTGAACGAAACCCCTAAAAGCACTTTAACAGTTTTTACTGGAAAGTATGTAAATGAAGAGGGTAAAACGATTTCCTTTGAATGCACATTGCCTAAAGATGATGTAGCACTTAGCGATATCCATAGCGCAATTAATGATAGACATAAGATTGATAAAGACACTAATGAAGAAACAGAGGAATTTTATTTCGTTGTAGGTGACAATTACTCTGTTGTAGATGCTTATCAAACATCATGGATTGAAAGCTGGGGACCAACAATTTTGTTAATTGCAGGAACTGCAGTTGTTTGTATATTAATGTTTAGAGGTATGAGTAATTCAGTAAATAGCTCTAATAATAAGGCTATGGAATTTAATAAATCTAGAGCAAGATTAGTCGATTCATCAAAAGTCAAATTTACTGATGTCGCTGGTGCAGATGAAGAAAAAGCTGAATTAGTTGAATTGGTTGATTATTTAAAGAATCCAAAGAAATATTCAGAATTTGGTGCAAAAATGCCAAAAGGTGTCCTTTTAGTAGGCCCACCTGGTACAGGTAAAACTTTATTAGCAAAAGCTGTTGCTGGTGAAGCAGGAGTACCATTCTTCTCAATTTCTGGTTCTGACTTCGTTGAAATGTTCGTCGGTGTTGGTGCTGGCCGTGTTAGAGATATGTTTAAAAATGCAAAGAAAAACGCTCCATGCTTAGTTTTCATCGATGAAATTGATGCAGTTGGTCGTCAAAGAGGTGCTGGTATGGGTGGCGGAAACGATGAACGTGAACAAACCCTCAACCAATTACTTGTTGAAATGGATGGATTCTCCGATAATGCTGGTATTATTGTTATTGCTGCTACTAACCGCGATGACGTCTTAGACCCTGCATTATTACGTGCCGGTCGTTTTGATAGACAAATCACTGTTGATTTACCAGATCGTAAAGGCCGTGAAGAAATCCTAAAAGTACACGCACGTAATAAGAAAATTGATCCAGAAGTTAATTTTGATGATTTAGCAAAAAGAACAGTTGGTTTCTCTGGTGCTGATTTAGAAAACGTATTAAATGAAGCTGCAATTTTGGCAGTACGTGAACATAAAAATATTATAGGCATTAAAGAAATTGATGAAGCTATTGATCGCCGTTATGTTGGACCTGCAAAAGGCTCTAGAGCAATGGATCCACTTGAAAAGAAAACAGTTGCTTACCATGAAGCAGGACACGCAGTTATTGGTTTATTCTTAGACTATTCTGATAAAGTTCAAAAAATTACAATTATTCCTCGTGGAAGAACAGGTGGACATGTTCGTATGGCTCCTGAAACCGATCATTACAATTTAACTAAGAATCAACTTATTGCAAGAATTGTTGGTTACTTAGGTGGACGTACTTCAGAAGAAATATTCTTTAAAGATGTTTCTACAGGTGCAAGTAATGATATTGAAATGGCAACTAAAATTGCTCGTCGTATGGTTACTGAATTTGGTATGTCTCCACTTGGTCCAATCCAATATGAAACAGATACAGGTTCTGTATTCTTAGGACGTGATTATAACAATACACAAAAGAATTTCTCAACACAAATTGCTTATGAAATTGATACACAAGTACGTAAAATCATTGATGAAGCACATATGAAAGCGCGTGAGATTCTTGAAGCACATATTGATGATGTTACATTAATTGCTGAAACGTTGTTAAAACAAGAAACAATTACAGCAGAAGAAATTACTTATTTACTTGAACATCGTCATTTAAAATCCGAAGAAACACCTTCTGAAAATTCTGAAGTTGCTGAAGAATCAAATCCAGAAGATAATGGAGAAGGAAAGGACTAATCCCTTTCCTTTTTTTGAGTATGAAAATAGGAAGTATTGAACTTAAAGGAAATGTCATATTAGCTCCAATGGCAGGTATCACAAATATTGCATACCGTGAATATATGAAAAAATTTGGAGTTGCTTTGTCATATACAGAAATGGTCAGTGATTGCGGGTTAATTTATGAAAATAAAGTTACGTATAAGTACTTAGAAACTTCAGAAATGGAACGACCGGTTGCTATCCAAATTTTCGGTGGGAAAAAGGATACATTACTTGAAGCACTAAAAATTATAGAAAATCAAGGAATAGATTATGATATATTGGATGTCAATCTTGGATGCCCGGTTCCTAAAGTGACAAAAACCGGTGCTGGTTCTGCATGGCTAAAGAGAAAAGATGAATTATTTGAAATGATGTCTATGTTAGTTAAAGCATCTAGTAAGCCAGTGACAGCAAAAATTAGAATTGGCTGGGATGATAGCTCAATTAATGTTGAAGAAATTGTTTTAACGCTTCAAAAAGCAGGTGTAGCTCTTATTGCTATACATCCTCGAACTAGGAATCAACTATATTCTGGTAAAGCAAATTATGAACGCATTAAAAACATTAAAAACATTATGAATATACCATTAGTTATAAGCGGTGACATTTTTACTTTAGATGATGCAATAAGTGCACAAAAAATTACAAACGCTGATGGAATAATGGTGGCAAGAGGAGCATTAGGAAATCCATATTTAATTAAACAAATTGATCATTTCTTTAAAACAGGAGAAAGATTAGATAATCCAACAATCAATGATCAAATGAATTATTTAGAAGGTTATGCAAAGATGCTAGTTGATTTAAAAGGTGAATATGTAGCGATTCACGAATTACGAGGAATTGCTCCACATTTCTTAAAAGGTTATCCAAATACAAAGCAAAATCGCTTGAAATTAGCGACAGAGATGGAGACATTTTCGGATTTAAAGAAAATTTTGGAAGATATTAAAGCAAGTATGCTTTAAATATTATAAAATATTTGTTACAATGTGAAAGCGTTGAGAGGTGTTATCAATGGAAGAAAAAGAATTAAATGATCAAGAAATAGTAAGAAGACAAAAAGTAGAGAAGTTAAAAGAACTTAATATTGATCCTTTTGGACAAGCTTATGATCGTACAGAATGGTCAAAAGATATTAAAGACAAAATCGCTAGTTTAACGGAAGAACAAGTTAAAGAATTAGACTTGCATGTATCTATTGCTGGACGAATTATGTTTATTCGTAAAATGGGAAAAGCAAGTTTCTTTGCTATTCAAGATGTTAAAGGAAAGCAACAAGTTTACATTAGCATTGATACAGTAGGTGAAGATCAATATAACTTATTCAAGATGGCTGATGTTGGCGATATTGTTGGTGTCAAAGGTCTTGTAATGTTAACAAGAACAGGCGAGCCAACTGTTAAATGTTTAGAATATACTCATTTAAGTAAAGCTTTGCGTCCTTTACCTGAAAAGTTTCATGGATTAACAGATAAAGAAGAACGTTATAGAAGAAGATATGTTGACTTAATAATGAATGAAGAAGCAAAGCGAATTGCATTAATGCGTCCAAGAATTATTCGTGCTATTCAAAAGTATTGTGATGATTTAGGATTTATGGAAGTTGATACTCCAGTACTTCAACCAATTCAAGGTGGGGCAACTGCTCGCCCATTCGTAACCCATCATAACGCTCTAAATAAAGATTTCTATATGAGAATTGCAACGGAATTACCATTAAAGCGTTTGATTGTTGGTGGACTAGAAAAAGTATACGAGATTGGCAGATTATTTAGAAATGAAGGTATGGATTTAACTCACAATCCAGAATTTACTACAATTGAGTTATATGAAGCATATGGTGATTTATCTTCAATGATGAGAATTACTGAAGGCATGATTAGATACGCTGCTGAAACAGTTGCAAATAAGACTGAATTTATGAATATCTTTGATCCTGAAGGAGAAAAGATTGATTTATCTAAACCATTTAGAGTCGTAACAATGTGTGAAATGATTAAGCAAGAAACAGGCGTAGATTTTAAAGAAAATAATTATACACTTGATGAAGCTATTGGATTTGCTAAAAAGCACAATGTTCCTGTTGAAAAACACTTTACAATAGGACATATCATCAATGCTTTCTTTGAAACATATTGTGAATCTAAACTAATTCAACCAACATTCTTATGTGGTCATCCAGTAGAAATTTCTCCATTAACTAAAATTGATACAACAGACCCAAGATTTGTTCAAAGGTTTGAATTATACATTGGTGGACACGAGTTCGCGAATGCGTATACTGAATTAAATGACCCAATTGATCAAAAGAATAGATTTATTGAACAATTAAAGGAAAGAGATGCTGGTAATGATGAAGCAAGTCAAATGGATGTAGACTTTGTTGAATCATTAGAATATGGTATGCCACCATGTGGTGGTGTCGGAATGGGTATTGATAGATTAGTTATGTTATTAACTGAACAATCGTCAATCCGTGAAGTTATTTTATTCCCTTGCATGAAACCAATTGATTAAAATAAACAACAAAAAACAATTAATAGGATAGTATTGACTATCCTATTTTTTTATAGATTATCGATTAACACTTAAATTGAAATGAGTATATGTTCGTGATAAGATGTTAAAGATGAGTTACCCTATTAAAGGAGGCGCTATTAATGATACGAAAGTACAAAACTGTTTCAATTATTTATGGTGGCAGTGGTAGAAAATATGCCGATGTATTAAACAGTAAGATTGAAAGTTTCTCCGAAATTGAGCGATATCCACTTTCATCAAAAATTATAATGGATAGTATATTGACAACAGAATTACTATCAAATGTCATAAGTTTGTTTAAAGAAAGTGAATTTTGCGTTGCTTTTTTAACCGCCGATGATTGTTTAAGCACGGAATTCGGCACCAAATATAGATTGAGACAAAATGTTATATTTGAACTCGGAATGGCTTTGGTTCAACTTGGGAGAGAAAGGTGCCTTATTCTGAGCGATTTTGATATTCATTCTGAAAGTATAGAATTACCATCTGATATAAACAGCCTTGAAATTCGACAATTTAATGCGTCTAATTTTCAAACAGTTATAGATGATATAATCTCTAAATTGCTGCAATTTAGCAAGAATTCGATTGGTGGTAACATCAATTTAGAGCAAATACCACAATACGATAGATTGTTTACACGAAAAGAATATTATGTAGATTATGAAAATATATTTGTTGATGATAACCAAACTTCTAAAGATGGAGTAAGTTTTTTTTCTGAAATATTGACGCATTGGTATAACGAATGCGCGAGTTTACCACATTTTGATGAAAGATGCATATATCTTTTTGAAAGAATAGGATTTTTACCGATCTTTGGACGGATTCAAGAAGTTAATAACTTTATGACAAATACCGCATTACTTGTATCAAATTATAAAGAATCTGATATTAATTACTATGGCAGGACAGATATTTTAAATTTTACTAAAAATCTTGCGTCAAATATTATTGAATATACTCGTATTAAAAGAAACAATTTTACTGAAATTACGGAATTATATGAAAATTTGCTTGATGATTTTTTGTTTGAAGGGATTCCTGAAGCAGTTGAATTAAACCCTTTAATAATAATTGTATATTATGATTACCTTGGATTAACATACTTAAGGTTATCAGGATTGAAAAATAATGATACATATTTGCAATTGGCACAAGATTCATTTAATAAAGCATTAGAATATGTTAATAGAGTAGACATGTCGATGCAAATGTGGACTGGTTTTTTAACCTATAATATCGCAAGAACGTATGCGGCGCAAAAAAATACAGAAGAAGCTACGAAATATTATAAAAAAGCTATAAAAACTAGAGAACGATGGTTAAAAAATGCGAAGTTTAATGTGACAGTAAGGAATGCCTTGTCATATGAATACTTTATAGCAAAAATCAATTATATTGATATGTGTAGTAAATATGAATTACTAAAATCAGAAGAAGTTTTGCGCGAATATGATTATGTTGAAAATGAACTCAATACTTATAGCGATGTTGATGATAAACTAAACCAATTAACTCTTATTAGGAAACTACTATCAAATCGTAAAAAATAATAAGTGATTTATATATGCTGAGTTACACATTGATTTAGCATTATTATATTTAACCTTTGTTCGATATTTTTTTTGTTTTTTATTTTGTATAAAATAAAATATATTGGCAAAAATTAAAGAGCGTTAACATAAAATTATTTTAGGAGAGAAAATATGCTTGAAAAATTTTGCCTTGAAGCACAAAGAGTTATATCTTCTGCCGAGTCGTTATCTTTTGATTTATCACATAACTCTATCGGTAGTGAACATTTTTTATTAGCAGTTTTAAAAATACCAGACAATCTAATGACGGTCATGCTTAAAAAGTATGGTATTACCTTTAAAAGCGTCGTCAATGATGTTAAATATTTCGAAGCCGAACAGAAGCAAGATATTTTCTTTATGGAATATGACGATAGCTTCAAAAAATTATTAGATGAAGCTCAGACTATTAGCAAAGAATATAAAGAAGATAAAGTGTCAGTAAATGTAATGCTTATTTCTTTTTTGAAGAATTTGACTGGAATTTGTAAAGAAATATTTAATAAAAACCATGTAGATTCTGCGATGTTATTAGCAACACTAATAAAAAATCAAAAAAAACATAGTGAATTGGATAAAATAATTGATTTACATGATTTATCGAAAATTAAAAAGGATCCTTTGATTGGGAGAAAAAACGAACTACAACAATTAATTTTAGCATTAAGAAGACGAAATAAACCAAATGCAATCTTAGTTGGTGCACCTGGGGTTGGGAAAACTGCAATTGTAGAAGAATTAGCACGATTAATTGCTGATAACAAAGTACCAGGTTTAGAAAGTAAGAGAATATATGAATTAGACATTGCCTCTGTTGTTGGTGGAACAAAATATAGAGGAGAATTTGAAGATAAACTAAAAAAGATTATTAAGAATGTAAACGAAGATGGAAATGCAATTATTTTTATTGATGAAATCCATAATATTATAAAAGCTGGTGGTGCAGAAGGCGCTATTGACGCAAGTAACATTCTTAAACCATATTTATCACGTGGGGATATTCAAATCATTGGGGCAACAACAAGTGATGAATATCATAATATCTTTTTAAAAGATAAAGCATTAAATCGAAGGTTCCAAATTATCTTTGTTGATCCTTCTAGTAAAGAAGAAACGCTTGATATACTAACTAATTTGAAACCAATTTATGAAGACTATTATAAAATCACAATTGACGATGAGATGACCAAATATATCGTTGAAATGGCTGAGGAGTTTGTTCCTAATCAATCCTTTCCAGATAAAGCTTTAGATATTTTAGATAATAGTTGTGTAATGTCGGATAAGCAACTAACAAAAAATGACATCAATAAAATGATTGAAAAATTCTATAACGTATCGATTACTAAAGAACCAAAAGCTCTAAAAGTAAAAAAAGAGTTGGAAAAAGAAATATATGGACAAAGCAAAGCCATTGAAACGATTTATAAAACATTACTTAGCGTTGAATATGGACTTAATAATGAAAATACACCACTAGCAACAATGCTTTTTGTAGGACCGAGTGGCGTTGGTAAGACCGAATGTGCGAAGATAATTGCAAAAGAATACTATCAAAGTGCAGAGCGTCTAATAAAACTTGATATGGCTTGCTTTCAAGACCACACGTCTATTAATAGATTAATTGGAGCAGCACCGGGATATCAAGATAGTGAAAATTTAACTAGTTTTGTTAGAAAAATTAAAAATCATCCTAACTGTGTAGTTTTATTAGATGAAGTTGATAAAGCTAGTGTTGAAGTATTGGATTTCTTTTTAAATATTTTTGATGAAGGATATTTTATAGATTCACACAACAATATTATAAATTGCCATAATGTGATCTTTATTATGACAAGTAATGCTGGGCATGAGGATTACGATAGCAAAATGAATTTCAATATTGGACAAAACGAGTCAGGAAATGTAGGAAATAATACATATAAAAATCTTCTTGCATTCTTTAGAAACGAATTCTTAAATCGGATAACATCAATTGTGGAATTTAATTATATAGACCTAGAAACATCAAAGGAAATATGCAAAAAATACGCATGTAATCGCGATTTAAGTGATGATACAACTTTAAATATTTTAGAAAAGTTGTCTTTAAATGAGGAGAAAGTTAAGACCTCGGGGGCTAGGTATATCAAGCGAATGATTCTCGATGTGATAATGAATGATATAAATAACAAAAATCGGGTTTAATAAGGCCCGGTTTTTATTTTTAGCATTTTGGATTAATTGTTAATTAATAATTCGTTTTCGCAATTTGGGCTACTATATTATTTATAGGCGGCAATGATAAAAATCTTTCTTTACTTTTGCTAGTTGATAAGATATAATCTTATCGATAGTGTGAAGGCTATCAAAAATGCTCTCTGCTATTTTAAATAGCCAGATAGACCATAGGGAGGTGTACTAAATGCGCAAGTACGAAATTATGTATATTCTTATGCCACAACTTAGCGAAGAAGATCGTAAGAATGAAATCGAAAAGTTAAGCAAGATTTTAACTGACAATGGTGCAAAAGTTAACGATGTTAATGAATGGGGACTCCGTGAATTAGCATACGAAATTAAAGACCAAATGAAAGGTTATTATGTTGTCTTAAAAGTTGAAGCAGAAACTGTTGCAACTAAAGAATTCGATCGTTTAGTCAAGATTGACAACAACGTTATTCGTCACATTATTGTCGTTGACAAAGACTAACTAAGGAGAACAAATCAAATGATTAATCGTGTAGTTTTAGTAGGACGTTTAGCTCGTGATCCAGAATTAAGAAAAACCGCTCAAAATAACACACCTGTTGTATCCTTCACTGTTGCAGTTGATAATCGCGGTAAAAACCAAAATGGAGAAAAAAGCGCTAGCTTTATTCCATGTATTGCTTGGAACAATACTGCAGAGATGGTTTCAAAATTCACACATAAGGGATCGCTCGTTGGCGTTGAAGGTCGTTTAACACAACGCACATATGTGAATAAAGAAGGTAAAAACACATCAATATTTGAAGTGGTATGCGATTCGGTTCAATTCTTAGAACCTAAATCTGTTAATGTTGAAAACGCACCACTTGATCCTGTTTTCCCTGAAGATACAATTGTGGACTCGACAAACGATAATAATAATTTAAATACGGTAGACATCGCTGATGATGACTTACCATTCTAATTAAATTAAAAGAAAGGTCGGTATTATTATGGGTTATAAGAAAATGAGACCTAGAAAAAAGGTCTGTAATTTTTGCAAAAACAAAGAAGCAAAAATTGATTTCAAAGATGTAGAAATGCTCAAACACTATATTTCTTTAAACGGAAAGATTTCACCACGTCGTACAACAGGTACATGTGCGAAACACCAAAGAGAAATAGCTGTTGCAATTAAAAATGCACGCTTTATGGCATTATTACCATATACAGTTGAGTAATTTGTTATGCTTATAAAGGCTTCCAAAATAGTAGGAAGCCTTTTATTTTTAGTTAAAGGAGGCACATATGAAAAAAACAAGATATATAACTGATGCCGCAATGATTGCGGCAGTTATGGCAGTATTGCTTTTGATTGATCACTTAACTGGTGGACTTTTAATTGTTAATTTTGCATTTGTTTTGCCTGTGCCTATTACTTTATATGGTTTAAAACATGATTATAAAAAAGCAATTTTGCCCGCGATTGCCATAGTATTTATAAGCTTGATAATAAATTGGCTAATTGGATTGCTATATGTTTTACCATCTGCTATTGTTTCAATAATTTATATAGTTACGATAAACAAATTCCCACATAAATTGGGACTAAAAGTCGCTATTATGTTTATTGGCTCATTGATAGTTAATTTATTAACAACAGTTATTTTTTCGAAGGCCTTATTTGGTTATACTATTTTAGAAGATATGGCAGCCTTTGCAAATAGTATATTAGATATATTCAGCCAATTTGGTATTAGTAATGATATACTTAATAATGCGTTGTTGGCCATACTTGTTAGTATTTTTCCATCAATTATCGCTATTAATAGCATAATGGAAGCTATATTGTCTTATCTTATTATCACATTATTGGCACAAAGAATTTTAAAAATAAATTTAGGCGGAAGTGTTTTGGCTTTAAATATAAAAGTCCCAGCAATTGTGACATATATTTTTCTTCCACTATCTTTAATAAGCTTGTTTTTTATAAATAATTTAATTGATTATGAAACATTTGGTTTAGTTCAACTTCTTGTTACAATAGGACTAAATATTTTAGTAATGCTATCGCTTGCCTATATTATTGAAGCAGTGGTAGTAATGAGTATGTATTTTGCTAGAACGCAACGAAGATATTTGTTGGTTGTTACATTCTTAATTTTAATATTTATGCCTATTTTGTTGGTAATAATTGGCTTTATTGATTCGATTAGACCAAAGTTTTCTCTGAATTCAAAGTAAAAAATCTTTGACATTTTGTTAATGTAAAAACGAATAGAGCTCTAAATAAAAAAATAACTAATTTTATAAAATGTCATATATTTTCAAATATATGACCCTTTTTATTTTATTTAATGTATAATAATTATTATTGAGGTGATTGTATGTTTAAAACTATTAAATCATTGAAATTTAGAATTGTCACTTTATTGTTGATCGAATTATTAGTACTCACTGGTTTTTTCACTTTGTGGTTCTATAACATTTGGGGTTTAAAGGATATTGTAGATATCATAATTATATTGATTGCTACTTTTGTCATAATCTTGATTAACACTATTGCTTTTATTATTGTATTTAAAATAATTGGCAAGAAAAGATATAGCACAGATTTAAAAGCAGCACATCTAATAGGCTCTGACGTGCAAGAAGCTTATAACTTTGGTATGATAGGTCTTCTTGTCGTAGATGACACAGATACAATAATTTGGACTAATGAGTTATTCTCTGATCGCCAAATAAATATCATGGATAATAATATCTTTGATTGGCAACCAAGATTACGTCAATTAAAAGAAGTCAATGATCCAGAAGAAACTATTAAGATTGAAGTTAATAGTCATGTCTATGAAGTAAAGTTTTTAAAGGATGCAATGCTATACATTTTTAAAGATATTACTTTAGCAGAATCTTACTATAATTATTCGCAAGATCATGCTCCAGTTATTGGCTACATTATGCTTGATAACTATTCTGATGTTTCTATTAATATTGATGAAAGTTCAGATCAAGTAGCAGATGTTCGTAAGGCAATTAACGATTTTGCTGCTAGACATAATGCTCTGCTTAGAAGATATCGTACCGATGCATATATGGTTTTCTTATTTTATAAAGATTTTGAAATAATGAGAGATATTGATAAATTCTCGATTTTAGATAAGATTCGTGAATTGAGTTTACATCAAGAGACTCCTTTGACACTATCAATGGGATTCGCCCATGGTTATCCGGATGTTGTTAAATTGAACGAAATGGCAGCATCTACAATTGATATTGCAATGTCTCGTGGTGGTGACCAAGTTGTAGTTTCTAAGTATGGTGAAGATTTGGCATTCTATGGCGGAAAATCTGAAGCGCAAGAAAGACACAATAAAGTTAAAGCCCGTGTTAATGCTGATACATTACTTTCATTTATTAACCGTTCTTCAAACGTTATTATTATGGGACATAAAGATAGTGATTTAGATTCTATGGGTTCTTCTTTAGGAATTAAGGCGATTTGTGATTGCCTTAAAAAACCAGCTTCTATTGTATTTGATCCTAAATCAACTGAATCAAAGACAAAGAACGCTATCACCACTCTTTTCTCACGTGATGATATTAATAAAATTATGGTTACACCACATGATGTTATGGACAAATTAAAAGCTAATACCTTAGTAATTGTTACTGATGTTCATAAACCTTCAATGACACTATGTCCAAAACTATTAGACGAGGCTAATACCATTGCGGTTATCGATCACCATAGACGTGCAGGAGAATTTATTGAAAATGCTGCATTTAGTTATATTGAACCATCAGCTTCATCAGCAAGTGAATTGATCACAGAATTAATTCAATATTCCTCAGTTAATCCTAAAATTGAATTACCTGCAGACTATGCTACATTTATGTTAGCAGGTATATATTTGGATACGAATTTCTTTAGAACTAAAACAACGGGTATTGGCACATTTGCGGCTTCTATGCTTTTAAAAGAATATGGTGCGGACAATACTTTAGCGGATAGTTTCTTAAAAGATGAATTTGAAGAATATACTTTAAAGACAAAGATTATGAATAATTCTTCAACTCCACATTTTGGTGTTGTTGTATCTCTTGCTGATCAAAGAGATATTATTGAACCAGCAACACTTGCAAAAGTTGCAAACCAAACATTACAAATTAAGGGTGTTAACGCTTGTTTTGTTATTGGTAGAACAAGTGAAAAAGAAGTTAGAATTTCTGCAAGAAGTGATGGAACAATAAATGTTCAATCATTAATGGAAAAAATCGGTGGTGGCGGACACTTTGCTATGGCTGCTGCTAGCTTTGAAAATATGACTATTGAAGAAGTTAATGCAAAATTATTGGAAACATTAGACCAATATATTAGTTATGTAAGAACTGTTAAATAGGAGTGATTATCATGAAAGTTATTTTATTACAAGATGTAAAAAATGTAGGTAAAAAAGGTCAAACAATTGAAGTTAGTGATGGATATGCGAATAACTTTCTTTTGCCTAGAAGATTAGGTGTCATTGCCACAAAACGTAGTGTGGAGATTTTAGATAAACAAAAGGAAGATGCTCGTCTTTTAGATGAAAAATTAAAAAAAGAAGCTGAAATTCTAAGAGAAAGATTAAAATCCATAACTTTGGAGTTTGCAGTAAACTCGGGAAAAGACGGAAAACTTTTTGGTTCGGTTTCTTCAAAGCAAATTGTTGAAGCGCTGAAAAAACAATACAACATTATAATTGATAAAAAGAAATTCGTTGATAAAGAAACAGTAAATACATTAGGAATAACAATTCTTAAAAATGAATTGTATAAAGGCGTAGTAGCAGATATTAAAGTACATGTAAGTGAAGCAAAGTAGGTGGGAATTAATGGAGTATAAGTTACCAAATGATATATTAGTGGAAAAATCACTTTTAGGTGCAATGTTAATTTCCGAACAGGCTTTAATTACTTGTTTGGGTTCTTTAGTAGAAGATGATTTTTATGAAAAGAACGCTGCAAATAGAGTGGTTTTTCAGGCAATAAAAAGATTAAATGATAATCAAAATAATGTCGATGTTGTTACAGTCTATAACGAATTAGAAAACATGAAAAAGCAAGAAATTGCAGGTGTTGATTACTTAAAAGATCTTAGTGAAAACGCCATAGGGTTAACAAGCTTAGAGCACTATATAAAGATGCTTAAAGATTGTGCGGTTTTGCGTTCTCTTCTAATAAAGATGGAAGATATTAAGGATAAATACAACAAAGGAATTGAAGGAACAGTCTCTGACTTTGTCGCACATTCTGGCGATGAAATTGCTTCAATTGTAGAGCAAAGAAGAGTTGCAGAATTTATTAGTTTGAATGAATATGTTCAAAGAGTTAATCAAGATTTAATGACCTATAAAGAAACTAGAGAGGATCATCTTATTGGTATCACTACAGGTATTAGAAGATTAGATAACTTAACCAATGGCTTCCAAAAGGAGAATATGATTATTTTGGCTGCAAGACCTTCTGTTGGTAAAACAGCATTAGCATTAAATTTTGCTCTTACTGCTGCGAGGAACACCGGTAAAACAGTCGCTTTTTTCTCTCTTGAAATGCCTGGAGATACACTTGCAAGAAGAATGCTTGCAATAGATTCTGGTGTGGAATTAAATAAGATTATGACGGGATATCTTAATAAAGAAGACCGTTTAAAAATTAAAACAAGCGCTAATAGATTGGCAAACTTAAAGTTATATATTGATGATTCGCCAAATATTAAAATGGCTGA
The DNA here is from genome assembly GCA_022508535.1 of Erysipelotrichales bacterium. Lineage (GTDB taxonomy): Bacteria > Bacillota_I > Bacilli_A > RFN20 > CAG-826 > RUG131. Next base: position 33,564 of record JAFLUZ010000009.1, on the reverse strand, counting down.
CTTGATTTCAAAAGCCCGTAAATTGCAAAATAATCATAACGATTTATCAATGGTTTTAATAGATTATATCGGCTTGATTACATCTAGTGATAAATCAAAGGGAGAAAATCGTCAAAACGAAGTAGCAGACTATTCACGTAAATTAAAGCAACTAGCAAGAACCTTAAAAGTTCCTGTAATAGTTTTATGTCAATTAAATCGTAAAGCAGAAGAACAAGGCGAGCCAACTATGGCAGATTTAAGAGAATCTGGCCAAATTGAGCAAGATGCAGATTTAATTATTTTATTAAGCCCAGATGGACAAAGAAAGAAAAAAGAAGGGGCAAAAAAAGAAGACCAAGAAGAAAAAGATGAAAAGTCATCTCCTAGTACTGCCCAATTAGTTAGAGTAAACCTTGCTAAGAATAGAAATGGTCAAACAGATGTTATGACATTGCTATTCCAAAAATCATATCAATTGTTCTCAGAACTTACAGATGAACAAAGAAGAAAATTGGATGCCTTAAAAGCAGGAAAAATCCAAGATTTGAATGAAGATTTAAAGGATGAATAATTAAATGCGTTACTATATTTTAGCGAGTGGATCAAAAGGAAACTCCGCTGTTTTCCAAACTAATGATGGAAGACTTCTTCAAATTGATATGGGTGTTACTTTAAAATATGAAAAAGAACAATTAAGTAAATATTCTTTGCGTTTTGAAGATATTGAGGCTTTACTCATCACGCATGAACATACAGATCACATTAAAGGTGCATGCTTCTTTAATCGTGAATTAATTTATTGTGCAAAAGGCACATATGATGTGCCAGAAGAGAATATTTTAAATATTTATGAGACCTATGATATTGCTGGTTTTAAAGTAACAGTATTAGCGACTTCGCATGATGCAACGAATCCAATTGGTTTTATATTAGAGGCAGATAATGAAAAATTAGTGTATATGACAGATACAGGTTATATTTCAGAAAGAAATTTAAGCTATATGAAAAATCCTGATTACGTATGCATTGAAAGTAATCATAATGTAAAAATGCTTTTTGAAACAAATAGACCTGCACAATTAATTATGAGAATTATTGGCGATAATGGTCATTTATCTAATGAAGATTCCGCCATGTATATGTCGGAAATTATTGGCGAAAACACGAAAGAATTAGTATTAATGCATTTGTCTGAAGAAGCAAATACTCATGAAGTTGCGTTAAACACATATAAAGAAATTTTAAATTCAAGATATGGTAATATAAGCAGTATTAAAATTTGTGCGGCATATCAAAGGGAATCTTTATCTGGTGGAAAAGTAATTGTATGAAAATTAAATTAATAACTGTAGGAAAGATTAAAGAATCTTTTTTTGTAGAAGCTATAAACGAGTATATTAAGCGTTTAAAACCATATTGTTGTTTAGAAATTTTTGAAGTAAGTGATGAAACAATTGCTAAAAACTCAAACGATAGCTTAGATGCAATGGTTAAAGAAAAAGAAGGAGAAAAAATATTATCAAAAATAAAAGAGAATGAATATGTTATTCTTCTTGATTTTAAAGAAAGTAAAGAATATGATTCATTAGATTTTGCTAAACATCTTGATATGCTTATGACAAATGGAAAAAGTTCTCTCACGTTTGTTATTGGTGGGTCATTAGGATTAGGTGAAAATGTCAGAAAAAGAGGGAATGAAAGACTTCTTTTGTCAAAAATGACTTTTACACACCAGATGACAAGAATAATTCTTCTTGAACAGATTTATCGAGCATTTAAAATTTTAAATAATGAAACATACCACAAATAAAATAGCATTTTCGTGCTATTTTTTTTATAAATGGTTAATAAATTGTGTGATTAAATTATTGGTTTATCACAATCAAAAGTAAAAAATAAAACAAATATGAAAAAAACTTTGTTATTATAGTATAATAACAATTAAGAGGTGTCCATAAATGAAAAACAAATTATTGCTATTATTCCCTTTGGTTGCAATGTTACTAACTGGATGTGAAATTAATAATTTTTATATCAGTCATAATCAAAGTATAAGTAAAGATTATAGCATTATAGATCCAGCACCAAGTTGGGGAGAGGGTTATTATAAAAGCAGTCAAGTGAAATACACTTTACGCGATAATAATGAACAACTTGGGTGGAACACTTTAAATTCTACTGGTGAACAGAAAATACTTGTTGTTCCTGTCCAATTAAAAGATGCAACTGCATGGACAAACAAAATGCTTAGCAATGTCGAAAAAGTTTTTTTTGGTGAAGCATCTGATACTAGTTGGCACTCAGTTTCTAGTTTTTTTGAGGAATCTAGTTATGGAAAATTACATATTACTGGTGAAGTAACAGACGTATTGAAAGTAAATGATTATACTGTACAACAATTAAATAAATATGCTGAAGGAGCATCGGAGATTATTGCTGATTTATTTGATAAAAGCAGTATTGTTTCTTCAAGCAAAAGAAAAGAATATGACCAAGACAAAGATGGTTATTTAGATGCAACGGTGTTTGTGTATTCTAATGCATATTCAACTGCTAGTTCAACCGCATATTGGGCTTGGTGTTATTATACAGAAACTTCAAGTAATATTAATGTACCTAAGGTTAATAATTATATGTGGGCAAGTTATACATTTATGAATGATACTTATGATGCACTTCTAGCTCCAACTGGCCTTGAAGCTCATACGTATATTCATGAAACCGGACATCTTTTAGGCTTAGATGATTATTATTGCTATGATTCTACTCAACCTTGGGATTGTGCGGGAGATCGTGATATGCAATCTTATAATATTGGTGATCACAATATTTATTCAAAAATGGCACTTGGATGGATTAATCCATATGTTGTCACTGATTCATGTGAACTATATCTTCGATCATCAGCACTGTATGATGACGCTATATTAATTAAGAATACATGGAATGGTTCGGTTTTTGATGAATATATCTTAATAGAATTTTATACACCAGAAGGTGCTAACTATCAAGATTCGCGTTATGCCTATGATACAAGAAACAAAATGTATGATTATTCAGGATTACGTATTTATCATGTGGATGCAAGATTGGTGCAATTTGAATTAAATAGACAAGGATATGTTATCAACTCACAATATATCGATGATTTTGTCGAGAATGCATATTGCTTTGTAGGAGCATCTAATTCGATAGATTATCAATATTTAACAAAAAAACAAAACCCTAATAACTACATCCGTTATTTACATCTTATTGATAAAGGAGGTAAAAACACTTTATCGGCTGGAACAAGTACTTCACGAAATTCAATTAAAATCGATGGAAATTCAACCTTATGGACAACTGGAGATACTTTTGAGGCGACAAAGGCGTATTTTGCAAACGGAAACAATACATTTAATGATGGAAACAAAGTTGGCTATCGTGTTACAGTAGGAGAAATAAGTAACGGAACAATTAATGTTCAAATTAATAAAATTTAAATATTGAACAAATATAAAATTTTGGAGAAAGAGTAATGAAAAAGAGAAAGAAAATTATTTTACTATCAATGAGTGGAATTATTGCAGTTCTTATTCCATTACTTTTAATTGCGCAATTTGGTAACGACCCTACTAATTATCAAGAAGATTATATTAATTCAATAGAGCCTATTCCTACACGCAAACTAAAATTTGATGTTAATGGTGAGAATGTTAAAGTTTTTAATGAAGAAAATACTGATTTTAAAATACTTCAATTATCAGATGTTCATTTTGTTGGTGCAAAATTTGGAAAGAATCTAGATCTAAAGGCATTAAAAGCTGTATATGAAATGGTTAATTATGTCCGACCAGATATAATTATTTACACGGGTGATATCGTTTATCCAATGCGTCTTTTTGGTTCAAATGATAATATTAAAGCAGCTACAGTTTTGAGTTCGTTTTTTGAAAAGATGCAAGTTCCATTTTTATATGAATTTGGAAATCATGATACAGAAGTATTTGCATCTGGCACAGAAAAAGATATTAATGAAATATTTCAAGCAAATCCATATTGCTATGCCCAAGAAGATAGTGCTGTTGAATTAAAGCATGGGCGTCTTTCACAAGTTTTTGAAATAAGAAATCATGACAATACTCTTAATAATGCTATTTTTTTAATGGACTCGGGATCATATTGGGATAACACATCTTTTTTATCGGGATACTCAAATTTTAACCCTATTACAGTATATTGGTATGTGCATAAATTAAATAATTTAAAGGCACAAGAAGGATTTAAAAATTATAGTGATATTTCTTCTTTGGCATTTTTTCATATCCCACCATATGAATATAAACAAGCTTTTGAATTATATGAGCAAGAAAGTGATGAAGTAACATATTTATTTGGACAAAATGATGAGGGTATTTCTTGTCCGAATTATACTAGTGGAATGTTTGACAAAATGGTTTCTTATGAATCAACTAGAGCTATATTCTTTGGACATGATCACATGAATTCTTTAGCGTTAAAATATCAAGGTATTGATTTTTATTATGGGCATTCAATTGATTATCGTGCCTATCCAACAATAAAGTATAAGGATGATTATCGTGGTGGATTAATTATATCAATTAAACCTGATTCTAGTTATGAAGTTAAACCGCAGTTACTGAAAGATATTTTAAAAGAAGGAAATTAAAATGGAATACTTTTTAGTTATATCATTTTTGTTTATAGTTGGATCAACTATTGGTTGGGTAATTGAACTTCTTTTTAGAAGAATTTTTACAGCCAAGAGATGGATTAATCCAGGATTTTTAGTTGGACCATATCTTCCACTTTACGGCTTTGGCCTATGTGGCCTTTTTGGTTTAGCGAATATAAATCTTTCTTTTATTACAAATATAGAATGGTTGCAAATAATTATAATGGTTTTAATTATGACCATTGTTATGACATTAATCGAATATTTAGCAGGAATAATTTTTATTAAAGGTCTTAATATCAAACTTTGGGATTATTCTAATCGCAAATGTAATATTCAAGGTATTATTTGTCCAATGTTTACGTTTTTTTGGGCAACAATTGCTGCAATATATATTATTTTCATCCACGATATTGTTATATCTTGGGTATCGTGGTTTACTAATAATATTGCTTTCTCATTTGTAGTAGGTATAATTATTGGGGCAATAATAGTGGATTTCGCTTATTCGCTTCATCTTGCTACAATCATCAAAAGACACGCAAAAGAAACAAAAATTATTATTCATTATGAAAAATTAAAAGAGTCATTTATCGATAAACTTAAAGCATCAAAAGTAAGGCAAGTATTTTTATTACCACTTAAAACAATTGGGGCATTAGGCGATAGCATTAAAGCTTATATTGAAGCACAAAAAGAGGAGTAGAAGTAAATTATGGTAAAATCTAGTCGTAAAAAAAGAAATAGTATCAAGGATCTTCCATATAATAAAAGAACACAACTAAAAGAGTATAAAGTAAAAGAAAGCACAACTCTTTTAGAATTTTTACTTATAACTTTAAAAGGCCAATCTCGTAATAACGTTAAATCGCTTTTAACACATCGCCAAGTTCTTATTGATGGAGCACCAGTTACACAATATGATTTTGTTTTATCAGCAGGAGATATAGTAATGGTATCACCTGCTCCTGTAAGAAAAATTACAAACCCAAAAGAAAAGCTCGATATTATCTATGAAGACGATGAGTTAATTGCGATAAACAAACCATCTGGATTATTATCTATTGCAAGTGATCGAGAAAAAGAATTGACCGCGTATCGCTTGCTTATGGATCATGTTAGATTAACGAATCCTCGTAATAGAATATATGTTGTTCATCGTATTGATAAAGACACATCTGGAGTGTTAATTGTTGCCAAAAATGAAAAATTAAGGGATTTACTCCAAGATAGATGGAATAATATCGTAAAATATCGTGGATATTACGCAATAATTGAAGGAAGTTTAAAAGAAAAAGAAGGCAGAATTAGATCTTGGTTAAGAGAGGCATCAACTAATTTGATGTATTCTTCTAGAAAACCAGGAGATGGAAAAGAATCTATTACTAACTATCGCGTAATAAAAGAAATTTCGGAGTATTCTCTTTTAGATGTCAATATTGAAACAGGAAGAAAAAATCAAATTCGTGTGCATATGAAAGATTTAGGTCACAACATTATTGGTGATGATAGATATGGTGCAACAAAGAATCCACTTAATCGTTTAGGTCTTCATGCATATTCTTTAGAGTTTATTCACCCGATAAGCAAAAAAATGATGAAATTTGAAGCGAAAATGCCGGCAGAATTTGTTTCAATGTTTGGAATAAAAGAAAAACAACTTAAAAGAAAATAGGAGAAAGAATATGAAAAAAATCAAAAAAACATTAAATATAATCGCTTCTATTTTTTCTTTAGTTGCCGGAGCATATTTATCATTAGTAAGTTCAGTGCTTATATTAAAAACAATAGAGGAAGAAACTCAAATAACTGATCCAAGACTCCTTAATATCTTGACATTATTTAAAGGTTTTGGAATTGAATTGTTTTCTTTAGCAATTGCGTTAGTTTTTGGAGCAATTCTACTTTTAGTGGCATCAATAAAAAATTGGAAATCCACAAATACCTTGGTTTTTCAAATTTCTTTGATAGTTTTGTCGATAGTTTTGATGATTTATCATGGGATTAGATTAAAACAAATTATCTGGATTCTTATTTATCTTGTATCTATAGTGCTTATAATTATTTCAATGCTTTTAAAAAGTAAAACGAATAATAATTCAAAGATTGAAAATGACTGCTGACATTGTCAGCGGTCTATTTTTTTATTAATATTAAATTAGTGTGAATTTATTGTTTTTTGCTATTATAAGTGCTAGCATAATATTAATAAATAAATTTAGGAGGAATAAAAAATGAATCAAACAAAAAGAAAATTAGAAAAAATAGCTGCAATATACTCAATTGTATTAGGATCTATTATGACTTTGTTATGCTTGTTGATGTTTTCAGTATTCAATAATTTGGAATTATTAAATGAAGCACTTGCTGAGGCTGGATATAATTACACACAAGCAGAAATAGAAATGGCTATACAAGCATTAAAGACAGTCATTATCTTTGTTATTATATTGTCAATTGCAATTATTGTAATTGGAGCATTATTAACAAAATCACCTATAAAATATGGTGTAGTAAGAAAGAGATTAGGACTCCAAATTGCTTTAGCAGTTTTACTCGGAATTAGCACTCTTATGATATTAAGTAGCAGTATAATTGTAATAATATTATTTGTTGCACCATTGGTCCTTATCATTATTTCAATGTGCTTAAAACATCCTGTTATCGTAGAAACTACAACAGAATCTATTACAGCAACTATTGATGAACCACGCGAATAATTAAGGTTCAGCATTATTAAAACCATTTAAAGTGACTTGCAATAACACAAGTCACTTTTTTGATAGTCATTAGTAGAATAGAAAAAATCATTTTTGCCTAGTATCCCTCATAAATTTTATTGAGAGGGACAACAATGGAAGAAGTTATTAGAATAAAGGGACAAAAATTATTAAATGGTACCGTCCAAATATCGGGAAGCAAAAATCTTTGTGTGGCACTTATCCCAGCCTCAATTTTAGCAAGAGATGTTGTTGTAATTCATAATATTCCGCCAATTAGTGATGTGTATAATCTAATTGAGATTTTAGAGACTCTGGATATATGTGTGCAATATCATAAGGATACTCTTATTATTGATTCAAGTAATGTAAAATATCGTGATTTAGATATGACTGCGATGGAAAGACTCCGCGCTTCGTATTACTTTTATTCTGTTTTATTGGGAATGTATAAAAAATTAGAGGCGAAGAGTATAGGCGGGTGCCGTTTAGGAGAACGGCCAATAGATTTACACATAAAAGCATTTGAACAACTTGGAGCAAAATTTGAAATAAAAAATAATTCATATTACTTTGATGGCTCAAATTTACATTCGGGACATATTGTATTTGATAAAATTTCAGTTGGTGCGACTATAAATGCGGTATTACTTGCAATTCAAATTAAAGGAAAAACTATCATTGAAAATGCCGCAATTGAGCCAGAAATTACAGAATTAAATAAATTCCTAATTAAAATGGGAGCGTCTATCGAGGGATTAGGAACTTCAACACTCATTATTAGAGGTGGAAAAGATTTACATGGAACAGAATTTTATAATATTCCAGATCGAATAGAGGTAGGAACATATGCTCTTATTGGAGCAGCCACTGCAAAAGAATTAACAATAAAGAATGTTATAAAAGAACATATACAATCTTTATTAGATTTATTTGATTTACTCGAAGTTAATTATGAAATTCAAAATAAATCAGAGCTAATTGTAAGAAAGAGCACAATAAAAAAAGGCATAATAGTACTTACTGCGCCTTATCCGGGTTTTCCTACAGATTTACAACAGCCTTTAACGTCTTTTTTATCAGTCAATGAAGGGACATCAGTAATTATAGAAAGCATATACACTAATAGATTTGCACATATTAAAGAATTAAACGAAATGGGAGCAAATATAAATGTAACAAATATGAATATTATTATTCATGGGGTTAAAGAATTAAAGGGTTTGGTAGTAAGTGGAAAAGATTTAAGAGGTGCAGCTTCTTTGGTTTTGGCAGGACTTATGGCAAAAGGAGAGACAGTTGTAAGAGGATTAGAATATATAAATAGGGGATATGAAAATATGATTAAAAAGTTAAGAAAAATTCATGCCAATATTGAACTTGGTTTAGAAGACTTTGGAGAAAACTAAATATGAAAACAAAACGTAGATTATTGCTTTTATTAGCACCTTTACTATTGACCAACTTAACTTCGTGTGACAAAAATACATATTTTGTTCCTTTGGGTGATTTTTCTGATGAATTGGTTTTAAAGATTACTAATTCTTTAAATAGGAAAAGTGTAGGATACTTTGCCCATTCAAAAATGCAATCTGGAGAATTGTTTAAAATTGTAGATTCAAATGCCTCATATTATTTAGATGGAAAGCAACATCCATTTTTTTCAGTAGCAGAAAAAGCTGATCTCTTTATTATAAATGTGGGAATTCAAGATTTTTTACCTTCTATGACTATTGATGTATCTAAAAATATTTTAGACTATGATAATGATTTGTTAGAAAAACAATTGGAAGTTTATCAATATCACATTTATCACACAATAGAAGGAATAAGTGATATCAATAGTAAAGCAGAAATAGTATTGCTTTCCGCATATAACGATTACTTATTTGAAAAGCCAGAACAAATACTTTTTAATAGTGTCATTAGGCAAATAAATAACGAATTAATCGAAATGACAGAATTAAAAAATGTCAAATATATCTCACTTGTGGGAATTAATGAAGAAATATATCAAACTGATGCATTAGATGTTAATGATTATATTGTTAAGAGTTTAGAAGGATATCGATTATGAATGATGGAGAAAGAAATAAAATAATAATACATACTTCTTGGCTTTTTGAAGCGTTGACCAGCCAATATCGTTCATTATTTAGTGATGTAAAAATTTGTTCAAGCATTGGAACATATAAAAATTCGAAAATGTTCATTAATTTTACACAAAATTTAAAAATGGCATCAGTTCTTTTGTCTCAGGCATATCGAAATTTTACATCAATTATCAAAAGCACTAATTTGAATGGAAAGCACATGCAAAATATTTATAATCTCTATGTAAAAAGAAGTTTTTATCAAGAGAGAAAAGCCTATGAAACATTTAATAATTTGCAGTATGACAAAAATATTGCTGGCGATAATGAGTATAAGCATATATATGCAAAAATGTATAATTTGAATAATTTATATGGACAAATTGATAATAATTTCTATCATATGCAAGATTTTTAAATAATATTAGTTTTTTAATTTATAAAATTAAAAAAATTGTTTATAATAGACTTACTTCAAGGAAGTGAGTCTCATGCAAAATTTTTGGAACTCAATAAAAAATAAATTTTCATTTTTGAAGAATGAAAAAAGTCTTTTTTACTACTTTTTATTTTTAGTAGGCTTAGCTTTTTTGATGTCTATAATTGTATTAGTAATGGAAAATGGCACTATTCCACTAGGTGGAGATTATGTCCAACAACAAATCCCATTTTATACAAACGGTTATGATGACTGGTGGCATTTTATTAAAACTGGTGAATTCCCACTTTGGGATTCAAATACTGTTCTTGGTGTAAATAATATTGGAGCGAATAGTTTTTACTACTTTTTAAATCCGTTCTTTTTACCAATTCTTCTTTGTCCAAGAACTTTAATTCCGCAAGGCTTAGCTCTTTTGATGATCGTAAAGATGGCTTTGGCTGGTTTGACTTTTAGAGCATATATCAAATATTTAGGCGCAGATGAAAAAACAGCACGTGTTTTTGCTATTGCATATGCTTTCTGTGGTTGGAACTTATACTATATGTGGTTTAATCATTTTATGGAAGTAGTTGTAATGTTCCCGTTGGTGCTACTTGGTATTGAAAAAACTATCAAAGAAAAAAGACCGGTTACATTAATGCTTTCATTATTTGTTTTGGGATTGGCAAACTATTTCTTTTTAGTTGTTAGTTGTTTTGCAGGTGTTATGTATGCGGCATTTAGATACTTTCAAACTATTAAAGAACGTAACATCAAAGATAATTTTATTGTTATTGGTTTAGGAGTATTTGGTTTTGCAGTGGGTTTAATGATGTGTGCATTAATCTTACTTCCATGTTTAAATGCTGTACAAGAAGCAGGAAGAGTAGAAAGTGCGACATATCTTGAATCTTTAAAAACCGCTTTTACTGAAAAGAATCTAGAAGAACTTTGGAAATTACTGTTTGATTTTAATTCAACAAAGAAAAGATACTATCCACTAGCAACATACTTTTTCCCTGTGGTTAGTGATTTTAATACACTTTTATATCGCAATACGGGATACGATAATACTCTTTCAAGTCTATTTATCTATACACCTTTAAGTTTAATGGTTGTACCTGCTGTAATTGAAAGTGTAAGAAAAAAGAAAATTTCGCACATTATCGCTATTATTGGAATGGGGATAATGCTATTTACTCCATTTGCCTATCAATTATTTCATGGCTTTACTGTAGATTATGGAAGATGGCAATTATTTGTTGTTGTTGCATTAATTGCTTATGTAGCATTAAGTTATAAAGATTTAAAAGAGTATCCTAAATGGTATTTTGATATATCGGTCTTGTTTATTATTACTTGTATGACCTTTACAGTCTTAACGGCATTAGATAATCAATATGGAGTCCATGATATTAAAGAAACTCTTGCTATTATCATCTATCAATTTATTTATGTAATTGTTTGTTATTTTATAGTACGTGGTACATTTAAGAAACCGAGATTTGAACAAATACTCCCGATTATGTTATCTATTGAAGTATTGATTGTAGGTAATTTCACTTTATTTGGACAAAAGACAAAATATCAATATTTAGCGGGTGGACCAGATAATTTTGCGGATGAAGTAGAAGTAGTTAAGAAAATTAATAACGTGGATGATACATATTTTAGAGTGTTTAATACTACTGCAAATGATTCTACGAACAATCTAGGGATGAGAGAAAACTATAATGGTGTTGGAGGTTTCCATTCTTTATACAATTCTAATCTCAAAGATTTCTTAAATTGGACGCGAATCTTATATTCACGTGATACATGGACCATGGGAGCACATGAAAAACTTGTAAATCTTGATGCATTTTTAGGAGTTAAATATTATATTGTAAAAAATTCCGACTTTAGTACAGTAATTAAAAATGAAGTTATTAATGATAAATCAATGTATAATGTGCCTTTTGGTTTTGAATATCGGGAAGATTTATCTTCATCGTTACATTCTGTTTTTGAAAATAAAAACTTTATTGAGTTAGGTTATGCTTTTGATAATATAATTCCTATTAATATTGACTCAGTAGAGAACTATATTCATTATGGTAGTAATTATTCTTATGTTTATTGGCAACAGAGATCGCGTAATGATGGTGCGTCATCAAGTGGTTATTTAGTTAATGATTTCATGCAGGTAATTAAAAATGAAGAAGCATTAATGTCGGGGGCAATTCTTTATGATGTGAATGAGGATGGTTTTTCAGAAGAAAATGAATATGATGAAGAAACATTAAAGCTTCTAAAAGAGTTTCCTATTAATAATTATGGTAAGGCCTCAGGTAAGTTATATATTAATCCTCAATTATCAGTTACAAGATATGCTTGCCCAAGTGGAGTTGGCGATTCTAGTGATGCATTGTTAAATACAGAAGGATGTACAAGAGTTACAGGAAGTTCTACTCCATATACGGTAAATACGACCAAATATATTATTGAACTTGCGGATAAAACAAATTTCTGTAAAGCATCAGACGAGGGATGTTTTCTTGGTTTAAAACTACAAATGAATAGATTGTCCTACGTGCATATATATGATGAAGAAGGAAAGATGATAACATTTGATTACCATCAATATATTAATCAAGATTATAAAAATTTAAGAGGATTCTATGTTGATCGCCCAGCAAAAACAATCATTGTTAAACCTATGATTAATGAAGGCGATAACACGAACATGAATGGATTTGCTGTTTATGAAGAAAATTATAATAGTTACTTAAAACGTCTTGAAAAAATAAAAGAAAACCCATTAGAAAACGTTCATATGACTACTAATAAAGCAACATTTGAGACTAATTTCAAAGAAAATAAAATAGTGGTTACTACCATCCCATATGATGCTGGCTGGAGTCTTAAAATGACTGATGAAAATGGAATAGTAACTGAACCAAAGATTTTTAAAGCTCAAGGTGGTTTCTGTGCATTCGTTGGAAAAAGCGGGAGCAACTCTTATGTTATGGAATATTTCACACCACGTCTAAAAGAAGGCTTAATGCTTTCTTTAATGGGATTTGCACTATTTGGAATAACAATAGGACTTGAAGTATTTATCGATAAAAAAAGAAAACAAAAGGAACAACTTATAGAAAAAAACTAAATAGTGAATAATCGCTATTTAGTTTTTAATTTGCTGATAATTTTTTTGCCATAATTATAATCTATAAAGAAGATATAGCCAATGGCAATAAGTCCAAGAATAATCGTTAAAGTATATTCGTTTGTAACATATTCTAAATCGATAGTGATTGAATCTCCGTTATGAATACTTAATTTACTTAAATCAGCAGATACAAATAAGTTTTGTGTGATAAATGTTTTTACTGGTTTATTATTGACTTTTAATTTCCATTTTCCCTCAAATGGAATACTTGTCATAAGAAGAGGGTTATCTTCATTATAAGTAACAGTTCCTTTTAAATGAGAAGAAGAAAGTCTTTTTAAGCTAACATTATTTTTTTGTAATTCAGCAATATATAGTTTTAATAAATCTACATCTTCATAATAGAAACTAGGAATTATTTCCACATTGTCCCAATACAAGTTTTCATTTAATTTAAGTTGATAATTTTTTGTGGATTGATAAGGGGAATACTCAATTGGATTAACCGCATAATTATACATATGGAAATAATATAAATTTCTAGTATCGGTTAATGACATATATTGAGAGAAACCATCTTTAATATAGTAATACATCGGATATTTCTTTAATTCGTTATCTAATTTGACTGCATAATTTATATATCCTGGTTTTGTTAAATCAATTAATACATAATGATTTTCTTGTTCTAGTGGCTCAATATTTTGATATGTAAATGTAAATTCTAATGGTTTAAATACATCGCCTAAATCTAAACCTGTTAAATTCTTTAACATTTGATTTTGATAACGGAATACATTGTGTTTTTCTTCACTTTGCTCGTTATTTGGTAATTTAGAAAGATACGCTAATGACAGTGCATAAGGATTTTCAAAGACATGTATTTGATCTCCTAAATAAGAATCAAAATCTTTAATTGGAGTTAAATAATTTCTTGCACCGAAATGGCGATTTGGAATGAGAATACTATTATATTCATAATCACGATCAATAATATATTTAATTCCCATTAATGAGTTTGCAGTTAATGTAGAACCAAGACCATAAGAAGCCCAGTTGTAATTAGTGTGGAATCCCATATAATAAGCTAAATAGTTTCTGGTTGATAATTTATCACTAGAAGAATAATGGGTTAAACCTGCATAATCAAACATAAATGAATCGTTATTAGCGAGATTATATGTTGCTTGCGAATAGAAAGTTTTTTCCATACGATAAAATTCATCACTCTCATCGTAGTCTTTTACAAAATCTATTACTTTACCAATTTCGCTAGTTTCTTTGTTGTATTTTTCATAACTTATGTAGCTGCCGCTTCCGTTTTCTGATGCTTCTTTATTTGTGGAGATTACGTGATTGGTATTAACGTTTAAATTCAAGCTATTAATTAATACTAATAATACTGAAACAGCACCAGTAACTAATTTATGTTTAAAGTATTTTAATGCCATAATCAAAACGAGAGTAACGACTGCTATCAAAATGTCTTGAAGAACGTTTGTTTCAATGCCATTAAGTTTTAGTATGACACTAATTAAGGCTAAGATAAATAAAGGTATTACATAATGATGAATTTTTAATCCTTCAAGATTATTAAATTCTTTAAAAGCTAAATATATTAAAAAGAAATCAAAAACAAAAGCATATCTAAAAGTAAACCAAGTAGGAGCGGAACCACCATGTAAAAGATTATTTGGGAAAGTAAATAACATGATAAAAACAAATAATACAATTACTGTAGCAGAACAAATTCTTTCACGAATGCTAAATTTATTGTTCATAAAGTAAAGAGCACATAAAATTAAACTTACTACACCTATAAACATTAATGGCGCACCATTAATAATATCGTCCATTCCTAAATAAGATTTACTAGTTAAGTTTTTACTAAAATCAGCGATTTTCCACAAGGTTTGCATGGAAAAAGCACTGCTATTTTCTAGTGAAGCTTTTGCGCCACTCATATTCAGTACTGCAGATACCCAGCTGAATGAACTTATAGCGCCAGCGAGTATTGATCCAATAATAAAAGTTTGAAATAACTTTTTTGTTTCATCCTTATTTCGTTCAACTTCATAATATTTATACAAAAAGAATACACCAGCAAAGAAACATAGCATAAAACCAATATAGTAATTAATAAGGATTGCTAAAGCTAAAGATATAACATAGAAAATATTTCGTTTTCCCTCAAAAATTTTACTTATTCCTAAAATGATAAGAGGAGCAAAAATTACTCCATCCAAGAACATAAAATTGAAATTATATACAATTACATAAGAACATAGAGCGTATGCAGTAGAGAAGATTAAGCTAGAGAAAATTTTATCTTTGTTTAAATGTCTTAAAAGAATATACATTGATATTCCAATTGTCCCTATTTTTAAAATAGTAACTATTGCGATACCAAGTGGCAAAGAACTCATATCAAAGAAAACGTATAATAAATTAAAAGGTGAGAGTAAATAATAAGTAAACATGGAAACCATATCGCCACCGAGCGGTTTAGCAAAAGTATATTTAATATTATTTGCCCCTAATAAGATTGAGCGATAATAATTTAAAAAAGATATATATTGACCTTGTGAATCTACAAATAAAAGGGTAGAATCGCCAAAAGGATAAATGCCATTAGTCTTTAGAGCAAACAAAAATATCAAAGCAGGACATAAGAAAGATAGAATGTATGCATATATTAAAAGTAATTTCCTTTTCATTTAATACACTTGCTATCAATAACTAATTGATAAATTCCTTTCTGACAATTTGTAGCTTATCATTGTCTCTTTCGATTTATTATACACTTTTTGATGTTGTTTTAAAATTTTATTAATTAAATTTTAATAATATGATAATTTGACATATTTCGACAGTGTTAAAAACTAATATTGTAATTAATTGTTTTATGTCGAGATTTGTTTTAAAATTAACAAGGTGATTAAAATGAAAAATTATGAAGAATGGAACAAATATAAATTTGAAATTGAGAAACAAAATCCATTTTCAAGTAAGTACACAACAAGTGATGGTGATGTTTTTTATATTGAACCGATTTTTTATACAATGTTTAGTTCATTTAAGGATCATCATCCAAATGAAGTAGAGAGAATCTTAAAAGAAATGGAGCGCGTAGTTAAAGTAAATCATAAAGTAATATTTACAGGTAACTTTGAACATCCTCTTACCATTGGAATAGATGATTTTATCATATTGGAAATATTTGATATTACAGATCCTTTAAATATATTTGTAGAAGACAAATCTCGCGGTTCTGATTACGGCGATTAATTAGTTAAATGAGGGCAAAATGAAAATTGGGGTTATTGGTTTAGGTGATATAGGCGTTGCTAATGTTGCACTTTTTGCTAGTTTTGGTAATGAAGTAGTAGCATATGATAGCAATGCCTTTCGTGTTTCTTTATTAAACAAAGGCATAAAATTATTTAAAGATGAACGTATAAAAGAAATAGTTGTTAATAATAAGAATCAAATAATTTTTACTAGCAATATGCTAGATTTATCGGGAGTTGAAATAATTCTAATTAGTGTAGAATTAGATAATAAAAAAGAAGAGTATAGTTTAGATTCTTTTTATCGTCTTATTGATAGAATAAAAAACGAGGTCACTTGGAAAACGACATTATTAATTAAAACACCATTACCAATAGGTACAAGCAGAGCAATTGATAAATATTTAAATAGTAATAAAGATAATTTTTTAATTGCTTATATGCCATATGTTAATTTTGATAATTTTGTTTATGAAAATATATTTACACCAGAGCAAATTGTTGTTGGAACGATTTCACAACAAACACATTCAAATGTGCGATTGCTTTATGAAAAATTTTTATTAGATGGCAGAAAAATGTATTTTATGTCCTACGAAGAGGCAGAAATGTATAGAGTATCACAAAGTGTTTTGAATGTAATGTGTCATAAATTTCTTACGAACATGCACAATTTATACAATGACTATAATTTAAATATTAATAGTCTTTTATCAACCTTAGAATATCCTAAAATTAACGAAAATTTTGTTCTAGGTAATAGTAATGAAATATTGCGTGAAAGTAATAATATTAAATTCTTTTTAAAAAATAATTTTGGTATTAATAAAACTTTAGAAGAAGGAAATATTAATCTTGCAGAACAAATAGTGGATAAGATTCCAAAAAATGTTGAAATTATCGGAATCTTAGGCATAAGCGATTTGTTTGACGAAATAAGTAAGCTATCTCTCGAGGTCATTAAGACATTATTAAAGCGATTTGATAAGCAAATTATTGTTTATGATAATTCAAATGAGGAAAATCTAAAAAAACTAATTGGCGCAAATAAGAAATTGAAATATGCAATAGATGAAAAAGGTTTAGTTAAAAAGGCAGATGTTGTCGTGATATTAAGCAAAAGTGAAAATATTGCGCACATTAATGAAAGTTTTTATTTAAAATACGGACATGACAATTTAGTTGTGTATGACTTTGTAGGTGTTTATAAGTACAGCCAATGGAAAAATATAAAACTAATTAAAGCATATGAAAATAAAAAACATGTTTATAAAGAAATAAGTAATAAAGAAAAGGCACCACAATGAGTGATGCCTTGTTTTTAATTTCTAATAGCAGGGTTAAGATTTTTTGAAGTTAACCACATTATACGAACACCGAGAATTACCATAAATAGCATAGTAGAATATGCTGGTAAAATAAATCCAATGAGAGCAGCAATTATACTTGGTGTTAAAGAAGCGACACTTACAATTTTGATTGCTTCGATGAACTTATAATCTCTATATGGATTATTCTTTCCTCTTGTTATGATGAATACCATAATAGCCATAAATAGAGAAATTCCGAAATTGAGTGCGGCGTAAATTCCAACTTGAGTAAATAAGGAAGTAATTTTTGTACTAGTATAAGAAGTATCAATAAATTCTTTCCAGTTATTTAATGAATGCTCACCAACATAAGAAGAAATTACTTCTTGTCCATCTTCAAAACGATCATATGTTAAGAATCTAGCAGCAATTGGACTTGCCCAACTTTCAGAAGCTTTACTATAAACACATAAATAACTACTTGTTTTTCCAATTGCCATGAAAGAAGAAGTTGGAGTAGTTTCAATACTTTGGTTTCTAATGCTTTCAATTTTGTCACTAAATGCATTAGCATCCAAGTTAATCAATTGATAAACTCTTAGTCTTTCGACACGCTTATCCCCATCGTAACGCTCATAAATGAAGTAATTATCTTCACCGCGGTTATTGAAATAATAGCCATCGGTGTCGTTATCATTTTCTCCCCATTTGAAGTCGCTTTCTTCAATGGTAATAACTTTTTCTTTGTTTTCTTCTTTGATTTTAAACTTTATTTGTTTTTTATTCATGGTTTCAGAGAAGTATTTTAAACCTTCATCTACCCCATTTGAATTTGCATCAAGTAATGCGGATCCTTTAACTGACGCAATTGTTACAACAGTAGGAATTAAAGCAATAATCATTGCAAGAACAAATATAATAAATGATTCAATCCACTTTCTTTTTCTACCTTCAATAATAACCGAATTGTTAAATAACGATTTTAAAACGTATCTAAATGGTTTCATAAGAGACATCACCCTTTTCAATGATTTATTATATAAGATATAATACGCAATTTCAATAATAGAAAAATCTACTTAATTAGAAGAAGAGCATAAAAAGAATGATAAATACAAATTTATTTTGATATAATGAAATAAAAGTGAGGTGTTTTTATGAAAGTTGATCCAAATTATTTATTAATCGCAAAAGATATCGCACTTAAAATAAGCAAAGGGATTTATAAAGAAGGAAAAACTCTCAAAGGGAGAACTTTGTTATCAGGAGAGTATAGTGTATCTTCTGAGACTATTCGTAAATCAATCAATATTTTAGCAAATGAAAAAATCGTATCAGTAAAACATGGCGTTGGTATTTTTGTTGAATCGAAATCTAATGCTACAAAGTTCTTGGCCAAATTTGCTGATCTTGATGAACATAAAAAGCAAGTTTCTGAATTAAACGAATTAATCGCGCAACGAAATCTTTTAAACGATGATATTTCTAAAAGAGTAGCCGCTATATTAAAGCAAGGAAGTTTTACTACTCATTCAGAAATAGAATTTAAAGAAATTGTTATCCATGATGATTGTTGGGTTATTAATCAAACAATTGGTGATGTATATTTTTATAACTACACGGAAGCAACAATTGTCGCCATAAAAAGAGGAGGAAGAACAATAACGTCTCCAGGGCCTGATTTTACATTTATCGCTAATGATAAGCTAATTATTGTTGGTAAAGATGATTTATCTTATCAAAGAGCTATTACATATTTAACATATGGTGCAATGGAATAAATTGTTTTGACATTATCTTTAAAATGAATAAAATAAATATAGTGAATCGACACTTATTAGGTTAATTTACCTAAGGTATGAAATTGTAATCTACCCCGTAACGAATTAATAACTCGTTACATTTTTTTTGCGCTTAAAAATTGAAAATAGAATATAGACATTAATAAAAAATTTATATAATATATTTTCTAGAAAAAGGAGATTGAATTATGGATTTATTTGATAAATGCCATCATATGGAAAGAATTGAAATGGCTAAAAAAGAAGGAGTTTACCCTTATTTTCATGCTTTATCTTCAGGACAAGATGTCGAAGTAGAGATGTCTGGACACAATGTAGTGATGATTGGTTCAAATAATTATTTGGGCTTAACATCTGATAGTCGTGTAATTAATGCTGGTATTGAGGCCTTAAAGAAATATGGATCAGGATGTTCCGGTTCAAGATTTTTAAATGGTACTTTAGATTTACACTTACAACTTGAAAAAGAATTAGCAGAATTCTTGCATAAAGAAGCAGTTATGACATTTTCAACTGGCTTCCAATCAAACTTAGGAATTATTTCTGCAATTGCAGGATTAGGAGATTATATTGTTTGTGATCGTGAAAATCACGCATCTATATATGATGGATGTAGGCTTAGCTATGCTAAGATGCTTCGCTACAAACACGCAGATATGGAAGATTTAGAAGCAGTGTTAAAATCTATTCCAAGTGATAAAGGAATTTTAATTGTAACAGATGGTGTTTTCTCAATGGGAGGAGATATTGCTAAACTTCCTGAAATTGTTGCTTTAGCGAAAAAATATGGAGCTAGAGTAATGGTTGATGACGCTCATGGTTTAGGCGTATTAGGTGAACATGGACGCGGAACAGCAGAATACTTCGGATTAGAAGATGAAGTTGATATTTATATGGGAACATTCTCAAAATCACTAGCATCATTAGGTGGATATATGGCTGCGAAAAAAGAAGTAGTTGAATATGTAAAACACTCTTCTAGACCTTATATTTTCTCAGCGTCTATTACTCCATCATGTGCGGCCTGTGCATTAGAGGCTTTAAGAATTATCAAAGCTGAACCAGATCGTCCAAAAAGATTGCTTGAAATATCTGCTTATATGAGAGAAGGATTAAAGAAATTGGGAGTACCAATTATTGATTCTAATACTCCAATTATTCCAATTTACGTATATGATGACTTTAAAGCATTCAAAGCCTGTAGCTTATTATTAGAACGCGGAGTTTATGTTAACCCTGTTGTTTCTCCTGCTACTCCAGAAGGATTTGCACTTTTAAGAACAAGTTATACCGCTACACATACAAAAGAACAATTAGATTATGCAATGAAACAAATTAAAGATGTTCTTGTTGAGTTAGAGGTCATTAAATAATGCCAGTAGTTGTAATTACTGGTGTCAGTAGTGGAATTGGTAAAGATCTTGCCGAATTATTAATTAGTAAAGGGTTTACGGTTTATGGTCTTGCAAGAAGAGACACTCAAATTGCAGGACTCAATTTTCTTAAATGTGATGTTACAGATTTAAATAATATCGAAAATGTCAGAAAAATCATTGAAGAAAAGGAACACAAAATTGATATTTTAATTAATAATGCGGGTATGGGAATTGCGGGCTCAATTATAGATAGCAATTACGAAGATATTGAGAAAATATTTAAAACTAATGTTATGGGCGTTATAGCAATAACTAAAGAATTTCTTCCACTTATTAACGATGGTGGAAAAATTATAAATGTTGGCTCTGTTGCAGGAGATTTAACTATCCCTTATCAAGGTTTTTACTCAATGAGTAAGTCAGCAGTTGATAAATTTAGTGAATGCTTATCAATTGAGCTTAAATCACGTCACATTAAAGTGACAACGATATTACCTGGTGATACAAAAACAGGCTTTACAGAAAGTAGAAAAACAGTCATTAAAGATGATAAAGAAGGAAAAGCTACAAAATCCATCAAAAAGATGGAAAAAGATGAACTAAATGGTGTTTCACCTCGTAAAGTATCCAAGGTCATTTTAAAAGTAATTAAAAGGAAGAATCCTCCAATTCGTGTTGCAGTAGGATTTTCTTACAAATTAGTGATATTTTTGCAAAGAATATTACCAAGAAAACTTGTATTAGCAATTATCAAAATTATGTATTCATAAAAGGTGCGAAAGCATCTTTTATTTTTGCTTAAAATGATAGGGAAAATGGTGCTTACTTCACGTGATGTTGACTAAAAATATTTTTATGCTATAATACATTAGATTTTTGGCTACACTAAATCTAGAGATTTAGTAGGAGGTAGAAAATGTATTATCTGCTATTTGCAATATCGTTTTTATTGATAAGTGGACTAATAGCTTTGACGCATTTTAAATTTGCCTCAAAGGAAAAACTTATCGTTGAAAGAATAATTCCATATGTTTTAATCGCGATTTTTATTGTGAGATTCATGTGCTATAAAGACATTCAAGCATCTGGTGGTAAAATTGGTGAAATTTTTACGGATTATGCCCATAGCACAAATGGTCCATTGAGTCCATTTTTAGGAATTACAGCAAATCTTATAATGTGGCTTGAAATTTCTGCGATTTTAATTCTTTTGTTGAGACCATTTTTTAATTTTAAGACTGCAAAGAATATGACTCGTTTCATTTCTATGCCGATATTCGTTTTATCTATCATTTTCATTCGACCAATATTAACAATGATGCAAGGACATGCAAATACCTCTATGCTAACTTACATGTTCCCTCTTGAAATTGGATTTGCGCTTGCGTTGTCTATTTATTACTTTATCAAAGACTTTCATGATAAGTCTTCATTAAAAGAAATAGGTTTAATGTTCTTGATGTTTTTCTTAATAAACATCACGACTATGCCGGTATTTATGCCAAGGTTTTTATTCGGCAAGGCTAATGCGCTGGCTAAAATAATTGATATAACAGTAGAGCATCGATTATTTATGTATGCTTTTATTGTAATAATACCTTTAGTGCTTTATTCGACTTTAAAAAATAAACCACGTGAAATAATTGATTATTCACTAATTATTATTTCATTGGGCACTTTAACAGGTTTTATGTACGCGTATAAATATGATGTGATACTCCAACCATGGAACTGGCCATTCCACCTTTGTAATACAGCGATGTTTTTAATGCCAATTTGCTTTATATTTAAACCAAAAAGATTATTCTATTTTACTTATTTCATAAATGTTGCGGGCGCTTTGTTTGCAATGTTGATGCCTAATTATAACGAATGGACTAATGCAATAAGTCCAACAATAATGCATTTCTGGTTTAACCATGCGATTGCATTCTTTATGCCAATACTTGGTGTGGCGTTAGGAGTATTTGAAAAACCAAAACTTAAACAATTTTATTATTCAATGGCTTGGTTCTTTGGATACTTCGTATTAGCGTTAGTAATGAATGTTGTGTTTACTGCCATGGGACATGAAGTGGATTATTTCTTTATAAATTCTACTTTCATTGCTGAAAAATTAGGGCGATGGGCAGAAAACATATTTGAGTTAGGCACGGTTAAGTTTACTATTGCTGGATTGGAATTAGAATTCCATCCACTATATCAATTTTTATTCTATATAGTGTATGTATTAATTGGAGTTGCCGTTTGGTTTATTTATGAACTATGTTACAACATTGCAGATTCACATAATAAATTAATTGAAAGATTAAAGAAAATAAAAGTTGATCAACTGGCTTTAGAGTCAACATTAAATGGAAGGAGTATTGAAGAACCTATGATAAAAGATGCAGGAATAAGATATGAGTTAATTCATTTTTCTAAGAAGTATGCCTCAAATAAGCATTACTCTGTTCATGATGCAAACTTTGCAGTTGTCGGTGGAGAAATATTCGGCTTCTTAGGACCAAATGGTGCAGGTAAATCCACAATTATCAAAAGTACTGTTGGTATTCAACCAATAAGTGAAGGAAATATCGACATATGTGGTTATGATGTTGCAAAGCAGCCTGTGCAAGCAAAGCGCTTAATCGGATATGTACCAGACCATTATGCTTTATATGAAAAATTAAGTGGTAGAGAATATTTAAACTATATTGCAGATATTTATCAAGTCAGCAAAGACGATCGTGATGCACGACTTGCAAAATATATTGAACTATTCCAGTTAGAGCACTCTATCGACAACAAAATTAAAACCTATTCGCATGGTATGAAACAAAAAATTACTATTATGGCTGCATTAGTCCATAATCCAAAAGTATGGATTCTTGATGAACCTTTAACTGGGTTAGATCCAACAAGTATCTATCAAGTTAAAAAATGTATGAAACAACATGCCGAAGAAGGCAATATTGTTTTCTTCTCTTCCCATATTATTGATATTGTAGAAAAATTGTGTGACCGTATTGCCATTATTAAAAAAGGCGAAATCCAATGTGTAAAAACCGTTAAAGAAATCGAAGATAGTGGTGTGACATTAGAGCAATTCTATCTTGATACGATTGGTGAAAACCCAGAGGAAATGTAATCTATAGTAATTATTGAAAGATAGGAGGTATATTTTATGAGATTCAATTTAAAAACAAAATCTGTAATCTACATGGTATTGAACATACTATCTTTTCTCTTACTAGTTTTATTTGGAATGACACTATTAGGTAAAGATTTCTTCTACTATGTAGGAAGAGGTATCTCTTACCCATATCGTTTTTTATTCGAAAGAGCATTTGATTTTAAAACTTTGATTGTTATTGCTACTATGGTGTTAGTAATTGTGACATTTGGTTATTACTTATCTCGCTTACTAAAAAAAGAGTCAATAAAGATGCAAAATTTGCTTGCGCCTATAACAATTCTTATTATGCCATTTATGATATTTGTTGCTATTCGCGCGAATTCGATTGGAATATGGAAAAGTAAAGAGATAGCATTAGTGATTTTGACTCTTATATCGTTAGTTAGTTATATTGCTACATCGATTTTGTATTTGATTGATTCTTTTAAAAATATTCATCAGGATAAAATAAAGAAAATAGAAAAAAACAAAACAACTGTCAAAGTGGTAAAAGGTAGAAAAATAAAGAAACCATTTACAGCTTTAGTGTTAATGCAATTAAGAGATAAACTAGATTTTTCTTGGACTAAAAATACTAAAGAAAGAATCATAAAGGTTGCGTTAAGTTTGTTAAAATTTGTGCTTGTAACTGTTGTTGCATATCTAATAATTCACTATTCTCGTGGTTTATTAAATTTGTTTTATCACTCAGAAATAATTGATGTAATGATTGTGGTTGTAGGTGTATTGTTTGTTTTATCAATTATTTCTTGTGCAGCTGGATTGATGAAAAATTTGTATTTTTCTGATGACAATAAAGTTTTGGTTACATTACCAGTCACTTCGGATCAATTGTTCTTTTCTAAATTAATCGTGTTTTTCGTTTTTGAAATGAAAAAAAATATCAATTTCTTACTACCGATTATTTTGGCGTTTGTTTATTCGGGATTCCAACATAGTCAAGTTTCTTGGGTTGTGTTTATTTGGTTATGGATACCATTTATCTTAATTACATTATTGCCTGTTTTAATTGGCTCACTTATTTCAATACCATTAATGTATATAAGTAGATTCTTTAAAAAATTCCCTGTAATTGAAACAATCGTGATATTAATCGCCATCGTATGTGGAATTGCACTAGTTGTTTTCATTATTAATTTGATACCAGAAAATATTAATTTAGCATTACAATGGCCATACATTAGAAGTTTTATTAATAATTTCTTAACAGGATTTAAAGCTTATTTATCACCACTAGCATATCTTGTATATGCAATGGTAGGAAATCCAGTTAATATGGCAATAAGACATCAAATTAACCTTTATACAGTGCTTTCTTTACTAGCTGTTATTGCATTAGTAGGCGCACTTATTGGTATATCCTATATTACCGCCAAACCTTTATTCTTCTCAATGATGACTAAATCATTTGAGTTTGATAAGAATATTATTGATCGCGAAAAGAAAAATAAAGTTCGAAAACCATTTATTACATTTGTTAATAAAGATTTTCAAATTAACTTTAGATCAGTAGAAATTTCTGGCAATTATTTGGCCGTATATATTATTGTTCCAATTCTAATTTTGCTCTTAAATAGTATATTTGCTGCAATGAACACGAAATTAAGTGGCGATATTATGACATATGCATTCAATATGTTATTAATTTTACTTCCTTTATTAGCAAGTAATAGTATGATTGCAACTTTTTATAGTAAAGAAGGACGTGCTGGTTACATCAAAAAGACTAAACCAGTTAATCCAATATATCCATTAGTTGCAAAGTTATTATTTAACTTAGTATTATCTATACCAAGCATTATTATAACATTGGCAATATTTGGCAGGTTTAGTGGGATTGAAATAGGTAATGTAATTTTACTTTCTGTGGCAGTTTTATTTATTCAATACGCGCACATCTTCTTTAGTGCAACTATGGATATTATGAATCCACAAAATGAGCAATATGCTACAGTTGGTGATTCTATTGATAATCCAAATGAAAGAAATTCAACACTCCTTGCTTTTGGAATGTCGATTGCAATTGCCTTGATATCGTATTTTCTATTTACAGAATCTTTAAATAGAACAGGATCATTCATCCAGGCATCACTTAAATTAGCAATTATTGGTTTGGCATTATTACTTTTTGCATATGGTTCATTTGCACTAAGAATAAAAGCCTATTATTATGAGAAGTAGTGGGGGATAGCAATATGAAGAAATCTGTAATTTTAATTATTGGTATTGTCTATATTGTATCTATTGTTATCGTCGGGTTCTTTGGTGGGAAAATGCAAGTGTATAATCCTACAATCTACGTTGAAGATATTAGTTACACTATACAAGGTGAGGGTGTTAGACGTATTGAACTTACTCCAGAAGCAAAGCTTGAGCAAGGATGTGACGATTATTATATAGTTCCATTCTCTGGTGATAGCACCACTATTGGAATAAAATGTGAAGTTATACCACAAAATGCAACTAATGCATCGGTAGAATTTTATTTTAATGCTCCAAAAAATGTAGAATGTTCATATGAAAATAATAATGCTTCAATAACATTTCATGAAGAATTAAAAATGGTCTATGTAACGATACAATCTACTGATGGCACCAACTTAAGAAAGGTGTTAAAACTATTGTCATCACCACGACAATAAAGAATATATGTCATCCCAAAATAAAAAAAGATGACATTTTTTTTCATATGTGCTAAAATACGCTATGCTTTTACTAAACAATTTAGTAAAACAAAAAGTTATATTATAAATAATATAACAGCAAAATAAATTTAGGAGGTTAATTTTATGAAGAGAAGAAACTTTTTATTAGGATTAGCAATGGTAGGGACAGTCTTTGGACTAACCGGTTGTGGAGACGAAACTTCAACATCTGAAAGCGTCAATCAACCATCTGTACCATCATCGGTATCAACACCTACTTCTAATTCACAATCAAATTCTACAGGAAGTGATGCTCCATTACATTCTTATATTGTAGTGCGTGTATCAGAAAAACAATCTTTTGAAACATTTAAAACAAACAGACAAGAAAAAACAAACAAACAAACAGAATTTTATGACAGAACAAGAGAATACACTGTTGGTGATGACAACAAATTTAATGTAAAGCCTAGAGTGGATTTTCTAGATGAAAATCTAATGCCTGCTATTCCAAGTGAATGGTCATATGAAATTGAGATTTTAAAGAAAAATGATAGCGATGCATTTGTTGCTTTAGGAGAAAATGATCTTGCTAGATATGTCGAATCAATTGACAATAAAAATTGTGATATTGATTTTAAAGAAGAAGCAGTAGGAGAAACTTTCAAAATTGTAGTTGCTCCAGAAGGATTATCAAATAGCCAAAAAGGCGATGAAGATTATTACGCAGATATTGTTGTTAAAGTTGTAGATGGCTTTAATGCTTATGCACCAAAAGAATTAGGCTATTATGATAATAGAACAAATGATCAAGGCAAAGCATGGAAAGCATTTAAAGAAGAAAATGGTTTGGATCCAGATTATAAACCAAATTCTATTGTTTTACATAATGATATAAAAGTCACAGAAAATGATGTTCCTTCAGTTTTCTTCTACAATGAAGGTGACGAGGATTTACCTAAAGGAGAAGGCGTTGTAGGCTCACTTCGTGACTATGCAGAATTGTATTTACGTCAATTTGACACATCAGATGAAGACTTTGCTTTATATGGTAATTACTTCACTTTGAACTTTACTGGTTTCCCATTAGTTAAAAGGGAAAGAGATCATGAAGAAGATGAAACACGTTTAGTAATATCACACGCAGTAGCATTCAGAGCAGAACCAAAAAATGGAGCATATGATAAGCAATTTACTTATAGAGATATTAATATTTTTGGAAACGCTCAAAGAAAAGAAGATACCGATTTGGGCGGGGGCTTAATATTTAACAAAACTCATGACATGAAAGCATTGGCTGAAAATGTAATTACAAGAGCGTGGTTTATTACATACTTCACACAAAATGCACATAGTGATTATGTTGTTAATTATTGTAAATCTTACGATAACTACAATAGCTTTATATATAGCTGGGGCGGAAACTTAGTTGGCAAGAATTCTGAAATGATTGGAGCAGGTGGTCCAGTTGTATTACAAGATCACACCAATATTGGTAAGTCTAGCGAAAGTGTTCCAAGTACAAAATTTGAAAATTGTAAATTAGAAAGTTTGGTCGCAGGTACTGAAGGATGGTTCTCATCATTTGGTGCAGTAGCAGCAGCACAACAAATTAAACAATTAGACACTATCTTTAGAGATCCTAATCTTGCAGCACTTGGACAAATGTATGGAGTCAACACTAATAGAACAATCTTACAAACAGATCCTACTATTGTTGATGATGCTGGAGAGCCAATCAAATTAATCAATCTTATTTGCGTAAATAAAGATGGAAGTATGGATGCAATGCCTGAAGGAGTATTGAACATTAAAGGAAGCATTCAATTTGATAATAACCCTGCATTTGATTTTGGAGAAACCGACGCAGAATTTAGAGGATTTATGGATAGAGTTTCAGCAAATTCTGCTGCAAACGTTATACTTCAAGGTTGTGGCACAAAAGGATATGCATTCACAGATCATAAGGGTTTGTATACAGATGTTAGCAATGGAGAAAAAATACCATTCTATCCACCAAATGTTAATATGGGATTATTTGAAGGCGATTATCTCCAAGTATATTTCTTCGGAATGGGTATTACACTTGGATATTATTAATATAAAAAACTAATTATCAGTAATTTGAACTATTTAAGGCGGCGAATTTCGCTGCCTTTTTTTACCAATAAAAAAAAGTTTACAACAATTTGATTTTGTGTGATTATGAGTGTACTTTTTAAATATCTATAAAGAAAATGCTTAATATAATGTTATATTAAAAACTCAAAATCATTGTTTTGAAAACTGCAAAATCCGTGTGCTTTTATTTTGCCTATCTTGAAAGTTTTTTTACTTAATATATAATTTTAATTACTTTAAAATTCGTGAACATAATGTTGGTGTTGAGGAGATGTTTTTATGAAAGTAATTAAGCGCGGAGGACAAGAGGTAAAATTCAATTTGGATAAAATCCAAGCTGCCATAATTAAGGCTAATGGGACAGTTAAAGAGAATAGTAGATTAACAGATGTACAAATTGAAGAAATCGTAGCTAACGTTAGCGCTAAATGTAAAAAATCTCGTCGTGCTTTAAGCGTCGAAGAGATTCAAGACATGGTTGAAAATGCTTTAATGGCTTCTGGTAATTTTGCAGTTGCACGTGCCTATATTACTTATAGATATAAAAGAAACTTAGTAAGAAAGGCTAATACGACAGATGAAAGTATTCTTGCTCTTATTGAAAATAATAACGAAGAAGTAAAACAAGAAAACTCTAATAAAAATCCAGTCATTGCTTCAACTCAAAGAGATTATATGGCTGGTGAAGTGTCTAAAGATATTACTAAACGTTTTTTACTAGCTGGAGATATTGTAGAAGCACATAAACAAGGTGTTATTCACTTCCATGATACAGATTACTTTGCCCAACATATTCATAACTGTGATCTAGTTAATTTAGAAGATATGTTACAAAACGGAACAGTAATTTCT
This sequence comes from Erysipelotrichales bacterium, assembly GCA_022508535.1. Taxonomy (GTDB): domain Bacteria; phylum Bacillota_I; class Bacilli_A; order RFN20; family CAG-826; genus RUG131. Next base: position 3,945 of record JAFLUZ010000009.1, on the reverse strand, counting down.
GGAACGATGATTGAAAAGCCTCATTCATTCCATACTGCTTGTAATATTGCTACACAAATTATTGCTCAAGTGGCATCTTCTCAATATGGTGGACAAACTATTACTCTTACTCATTTGGCGCCTTTTGTTGAAGTATCAAGACAAAAGATTCGTGAAGATGTTTTAGACGAATTAAAAGACTATCGTAACGATATAAATTTTGATGAAAATAAGTACCACGCGATGGTGGAAGATATTGTCACAAAAAGACTTAAGAATGAAATCAAGCATGGTGTTCAAACAATTCAATATCAAATTAACACATTACAAACTGCGAACGGACAAACTCCTTTCGTTTCCGTTAATATGTACTTAAACGAAGCAAAAGATGAAAGATTAAAAGCCGATCTTGCATTGATTATTGAAGAAGTGCTAAAACAAAGAATTCAAGGCACAAAAAATCCTAAAGGTATGTGGATTACTCCAGCATTCCCTAAACTTTTATATGTCTTAGAAGAAGATAATGTTAAAGAAGGATCAAGATATTGGTATTTAACTAAACTTGCGGCAGAATGTACTGCAAAACGTATGGTGCCAGATTATATTTCTGAAAAGAAAATGTTAGAGTTCAAGATTGATAAAAATGGAAATGGCAATTGTTATCCATGTATGGGATGTCGCTCATTCTTAACTCCATATGTTGATGAAAATGGTAATCCAAAATATTACGGTCGCTTTAATCAAGGTGTTGTCACTATTAACTTAATTGATGTTGCTTTATCTTCTAATAAAGATATGGATGCATTCTTTAAAATCTTTGATGAAAGACTTGAACTATGTCATCGTGCCTTGCGTGCAAGACATGAGCGTTTATTAGGTACAGCTTCTGATACCGCGCCAATTTTATGGCAATATGGTGCACTTGCTCGTCTTAAAAAAGGTGAAACTATAGATAAATTACTTTATGGTGGATATTCAACACTTTCTTTAGGCTATGCTGGATTATGGGAAACTGTTTTCTATATGACAGGCAAAAAACTAACAGAAGAAGAAGGTAAAGAATTCGGTCTTAAAGTAATGAAAACATTAAATGAATATACTGCTAAATGGAAAGCGGCAGAAAATATTGATTATTCTTTATATGGAACTCCAATTGAATCTACTACATATAAATTTGCTAAATGCTTACAACATCGTTTTGGAATTGTGCCAGGTGTAACTGATAAAAACTATATTACAAATTCTTATCACGTTCATGTTACAGAAGAACTAGATGCTTTTACTAAATTAGCGTTAGAGTCTGAATTCCAAAGACTATCCCCGGGTGGTGCAATTTCATATGTTGAAGTTCCTAATATGAAAGATAACATTCCTGCTGTTTTATCAGTCATTCAATTCATTTATGACCATATTATGTATGCAGAATTAAATACAAAATCCGACTTCTGTCAAGTATGTGGTTATGATGGAGAAATTCAAATTGTTACTGATGAAGATGGCAAATTAATTTGGGAATGTCCAAATTGCCATAATCACGATCAAAGTAAGATGAATGTTGCAAGAAGAACTTGTGGATATATTGGTACACAATTCTGGAACCAAGGCAGAACCCAAGAAATTAAAGAAAGGGTATTACATTTATAATTATGAATTATGGCGAAATTAAACCAGTTGATATCGCCAATGGAATAGGGGTACGTGTATCCCTTTTCGTTTCTGGTTGTAGAAATAAGTGTATTGAATGTTTTAATCCAATGACATGGTCTTTTCAATATGGTAATGTTTACACCAAAGAAACCGAGAATCAAATTATGGAGTTGTTAAATAAAAGTTTTATCGAAGGATTAACAATATTAGGCGGAGAACCATTTGAACCAGAAAACCAAGAAACAGTTCTTCAATTAGTGAAACGCGTTAAAAGCGAACTGCCAAATAAAAATATTTGGATTTATTCTGGATTTACTTACGAAGAACTTATAGGCGAAATGCCAAGTAGAGCAAGTTTATCGATTACTAAAGATATTTTAAAAAATATTGATATTTTAGTAGATGGAAGATTTGAAATTAAACAAAAAGATTTAATGATTAAATTTCGTGGATCAAGAAATCAAAGAATTATTGATGTTCAAAAGACCTTACAAAGTAATGTAATTGTATTATCTTATTTAAATAATTAAGGGAGCATTTTTATGGAATTAAAAATAAAGAAATTAAAAGAATCTGCTAAATTACCAACGTATGGTAGTGAATTTGCGGCGGGTGCAGACTTATACGCAGCCGAGGAAGAAAACATCACTATTAATCCTCATGAAACTAAACTTATTCATACAGGGTTTGCAATGGAAATACCAGTTGGTTATGTTGGGTTAATTTATGCAAGAAGTGGTCTTGCTTCAAAAAGACATTTAGCACCAGCCAATAAAGTTGGTGTTGTAGATGCTGATTATCGTGGTGAAGTAATGGTCGCACTTCATAACCATAGTAATGAGCCTCAAACTATAGATAAGAACGAAAGAATTGCCCAAATGGTCATCGCACCATTTCTACATGTGGAATATGTAGAAACAGAAGACCTTACTGATACAGTTAGAGGCGAAGGTGGATTTGGCTCAACTGGTAAAAAATAGTTTTATTTTTTTTGAAAAGTGATAGAATAGTTAATGTAAAAGGAGAGAAACAAAATTTATGAAAAATGTTACAAAAAAATTATTTGCATTAGGTGGAGTATTCTTAATGGGTATGTCACTTGCAAGCTGTGGCATCAGCAAAAATGATGCAGACAAAATCAATAAGGCTGTTGAAGAAAAGAATCCAATGACTTATGAAGAATTGAAAAAGAGTTACGGAGATCCTACTTATGATTTAACAGCAGAACTTCCTGTAGTTGGAAGAAATGGTGTTGTCATTTGGGTTAAAGGCTGCGCAACTAAAGAAAAAGTAGAAGAAAAATGGGAAAAAGGCGAAAAAATGTCTGCTTTAAGCGTATTAATTACAGCAAACAAAGCTGCTTCTGCTACTTGGATTGAAGACTTCAACGAAAGCGACGCAAAATAGTTTATTTAATCTATAATTGGCCCGCATTTATATGTGGGCCTTTTTTTATTTTTTTCTTGCACCAATATTTGGTAAGTGTTATCATAAGTGACGTATCTAGTGATACAATATATATGGGGATGTATTGGTCTCGACAGGGTATGGTCGGGTAAGGAACGCAGTCGGGTGATCGCGTTAAAGATCAAACAAAAATATCTGGCAACAGAAATCAATTAGCTTTTGCTGCTTAATTAAGCCATAGTCCCGCTACTAGGGAAGAAAAGCCATCTATCTGAGTTGGACCTCTAAGCAAGGAATAGGTGTAATCACGAGAGGATAAGACTTATCGATGTCTATAAGGTAAGTACGAAAACCAATAGGCTACCTAAAAGATGATTCGTTTGCTAGTCTTGCTTTTAGGGACACGGAGTAGCAAACTAAGCTGTAGTGGTCTTTACTGGACTTATTTTGGACGCGGTTTCGATTACCGCCATCTCCACCAAACAAAAATAATCCGAAACTATTGTTTATTACCAATGAATGCTTCGGTATCATAAAAACAATTTAAGAGAATACACTATTAGGCGAAAAGCTTAATAGTGTTTTTCGTTATAGTGATGAATTTGCAAATAAGAATATATTATAACATTTTTGGAAATAAAAAAGTGGTACCGAAAATCGGTATCACACTTGACTATATCATTGTGATACAATATATGACATTTTCTTTTGAATACTTGATTTTAGCCATATATAATTTCTTCCTTTGACTATCAAGTCGCAGTCGGAAATTTTTTCGAGCATAAAAAAACCAACTGCGATTTAAACCGCAGCTGGTACTGCATAAGTATGAAAAAAAAGCACACTTAAAACTTTATGCGGTTAAAAGTGTGCAATAGAATTTTCACAGGAAAGGGAATGATGATTGATAGA
>JAFLUZ010000008.1 GCA_022508535.1 Erysipelotrichales bacterium | reverse complement strand
TGTACTGATTCCTAATTTTATATTAGAAATCGTACTTGGATTTATCTCAACTTTATTGATAATATTAGTTAGTTATCATTTAGTATATTTATTTTATAAGAAGAAGGGAATGATTTGTAGTGAATAATAATGTACTTGAAATAGAAAAGAAGTGGCAAAAATATTGGGATGATCATCAAACATTTAAAACAGATGTTTATGATTTTTCAAAACCAAAATTTTATGCTTTAGATATGTTTCCATATCCATCAGGAGTAGGACTTCATGCAGGTCATCCAGAAGGATATACCGCAACTGATATTGTTTCAAGAATGAAAAGAATGCAAGGATATAATGTCCTTCATCCAATGGGTTATGACTCATTTGGCTTACCTGCAGAGCAATATGCAATTAAGACTGGTAATCACCCAGACGGATTTACTCAACAAAACATTGAAACATTTACAAAACAATTAAAAGAATTAGGTTTTGACTATGACTGGTCCAAGATGATTGTAACAAGCGATCCAAAATACTATAAATGGACACAATGGATTTTCAAGCAATTATTCTTAGATGGTTATGCTAAGTACATTGATATGCCTGTTAACTGGTGTGAAGAGTTGGGAACTGTCTTATCAAATGATGAAGTAATAGACGGAAAATCCGAACGTGGTGGATATCCAGTTATAAGAAAAAATCTCAAGCAATGGGTAATTGATCAAGCTGCATTTGGTGATGCCTTGCTTGATGGATTAAATCGTATTGATTGGCCAGAATCAACCAAAGAGATGCAAAGAAACTGGATTGGAAAAAGTGAAGGTGCACTCGTTGATTTTAAAGTAAAAGGAACTGATGAAACCTTTACTGTATTTACTACACGTTGCGATACTTTATTTGGTGCAACTTATTGTGTACTCTCACCAGAGCATCAATTAGTAAGCAAAATTACATCAATCGAACAAAAAGAAGAAGTTGAAAAATATGTAAAAGAAGCTGCAAGAAAATCCGAATTAGAAAGAACTTCTTTAAATAAAGAAAAGACTGGATGTTTCGTTGGAAGTTACGCTATTAATCCAATAAACGGAAAAGAAATTCCAATTTATATCTCAGATTATGTTTTAGCAAGTTATGGAACAGGTGCAATTATGGCAGTTCCTGCTCATGATGAAAGAGACTATGCGTTTGCTAAAAAATTTAATATTGAAATTATCCCAGTTTTAGAAGGTGGAGATGTAAGCGTTGAAGCTTATACTGGAGATGGCATTCATATTAATTCTGGTTTCTTAAATGGATTAAATAAAGAAGATGCTATTAAGGCAATGCTAGATTACTTAAAAGAGCATAAATTAGGTGAAAAGAAAGTAAACTTCAAATTCCGTGAATGGATTTTCGCTCGTCAACGTTATTGGGGAGAACCAGTCCCAGTTGTTCATATGGAAGACGGAACAATTCATGCACTTGATGATGAAGAACTTCCATTGGTGTTACCAGAATTAGATGACTATAAAGGAAGAAATGGTAAGGCTCCACTTGAAAATGCTACTGAGTGGAAAAAGTATGAACATGGAAATTTAAAAGGTGTTCGTGAAACTTCTACAATGCCTGGTTCAGCTGGCTCTAGCTGGTACTTTATGCGCTATGTTGATCCAAACAATGATAAAGTGTTTGGAGATAAAAAATTACTTGATCATTGGCTTCCTGTTGATTTATATATTGGTGGACCAGAACACGTAGCAGGACATTTAATTTATTCTCGTATTTGGACTAAATATTTACATTCAAAAGGTTATATTTCATTCGATGAACCATTTAAAAAATTAGTGCATCAAGGCATGATTTTAGGAAGTAACGGAATTAAAATGGGCAAAAGATTCCCAGAATACGTTATTAATCCAAGTGATATTGTAAAACAATTTGGTGCAGATACATTAAGATTATATGAAATGTTTATGGGACCATTAGAGGCAAGTAAACCTTGGAGTAATCAAGGTGTTGAAGGTGCTCATAAATTCTTAGATCGTGTTTATAGAATAATTGTTGAAGCAAATATTATTGTGGATGAAGAAGTTAAAGAACTTGAAATGCTTTATCATCAAACAGTTAAGAAAGTTACGGAAGATTATGAAAATCTATCGTTTAACACTGCTATTTCTCAAATGATGATATTTATTAATGAAGTATATAAAGTTAATAAACTACCACGTGAATACGCAGAAGGATTTGTCAAAATGATTTCTTGTATTGTTCCTCATATCGGAGAAGAGATGTGGAATAAGTTAGGTCATGATGACACGATTGCCTTTGAAAAATGGCCGACTTTCGATGAAGCAAAATTAGTTAAACAAGAACTTACAATGGCTGTTCAAGTTAATGGTAAACTAAGAGACACAATTACAGTTTCAATAAACGCTAGTGAAGAAGAAATAAAGACTGCTGCACTATCATCTGAAAATGTTCAAAAGCATTTAAGCGGATTAACAATTCGAAAAGTGATTGTAATTAAAAATAAAATTGTAAGCATCGTTGCAAATTAAGTGCTAGTTTTATACTAGTACTTTTTTTGACATTTTTTTTGCTAGTAAGTAGTTAGTATTAAGTTGGTGATTTTATGATTAATGTTGCAGTGTTTGATGAAGAAAATGAAGAAGATTTAGAAAATAATATAAATGGATTTCTATCACAACTTCCTGAAAATAGTTTTATTGATCTTAAGTTTGCGACATCTCATTTTCTTACTAACGAAGGGGAACAAATATTCTCATATTCGGCACTTATTATCTATAAGATAATCCAAAGGTAAAAAATAGTTTAATCTTTCTTTTTATATAAAGTGTTCTATGATAAAATAAAACAAGGTGATTAGTATGAAAAAAGTGAATGTGTTAATGTTATCTTTGCTCTTACTTTTTTCGTGCTCAAATGCCACTAATAAAAGAGATTTATATAATAAACAACTAAGTACTCTATTAGATAACAGCTATCAAATTAGTGATAGTGTTCCTTTTGATATTGAGACTAATGTTTTGCAAGTTGAAGAAAAGTATCGTGTGCAAATTATGTTTTTAAATGCGCAAAGTGAATTAAATGACTTTACTACAATTTTACTAGATTCACGCATTGAAACTACTAAAGATGCACCAATCAATGTTGGCTTTTTCTCTGATTCTATAAACTTAGTAAAAAGTAAGGAGAAAACTGGTGATCAAACTAAAATTCGTTTTACTTTTTATAGTGATATAGAAAGTCCAACTATGGAATGTGCAGTGTCATATGATGAGTCTAATACAAGAGTAGAATTGTTTTTTATAATAGACGTTGAATAGGAGTGATTTTTATGGATATTATTAAAACTTTAAGTGAAGAACTAGACATTAGTGAAAAGCAAGTAAACGCGGTTATCGGCTTACTTGATGAAGGAAACACTATTCCTTTTATTGCTCGTTATCGAAAAGAAGTAACGGGTAGTCTTGATGATGAAATTTTAAGAAAATTTTATACTCGTTTAGAATACGTTAAAAGTTTCAATGAAAGATTAGAAACAATTATTAAATCAATCACTGAACAAGGCTTTATGACTGATGAAATAATGGCTTCATTAGAAAACGCCAAAACATTAACGGAACTTGAAGATATTTATCGTCCATTTAAACCAAAGAAAAAGACTCGTGCAAGTATCGCTAAAGAAAAAGGTTTAGAACCACTTGCAAAAACTATTCTTGAATTAAATAAAGATATTATTGTTTTTGAAGAAGCAAAAAAATATATCAACGAAGAGAAGAAAGTGTTAACAGAAGAAGATGCAATAAATGGCGCAAAAGATATTATTGCTGAACTTGTCTCTGACGATCCTAAATATCGTAAACAAATTCGTGACTTTATGTATAAAACAGGTAAAGTAAAAACTATTGAAGATAAACCTGATGAAAAGAATACTTTTGAAATGTATAAAGATTATGAAGAGGCAATTAATCGTATTCCACCACACCGAATTTTAGCCATTAATCGTGGCGAGAATATGAAGTGCTTAAAAGTGACTCTAGTTATTGATGAAGTAGAAGCGTTGTCACGTATTAAATCGAAAATGGTCACAAGAGATTGTGATTCATCAAAATATGTTTTAGAAGCAATTGATGATGCCTATAAACGTCTTATTTTTCCAAGCTTAGAAAATGAATTAAGAAATGAATTAACAGAAAAAGCTGAAGAAACATCAATGGGGGTATTTAAAGAAAACTTAAAACAACTACTCCTTGTTGCTCCAGTAGAACATAAGATTGTTTTAGGTTTTGACCCTGCTTTTAGAACAGGTTGTAAATTAGCAGTTGTTGATGAAAGAGGTAAAGTTTTAGCAACTTCGGTTGTTTATCCAACTGAACCTCATAATAGAATTGAAGAAGCAAAGAAAACAATTAAATTATTAATTTCTAAATATAACATCAATATGATTGCCCTTGGAAATGGTACAGCATCTCGAGAATCTGAAGCATTCTTAAGAGGATTACTTTCTGAATTAGACACAAAAGTTGATTATGTCATTGTTAATGAAGCAGGCGCATCTGTTTATAGTGCTTCACCTTTAGGCACAAAAGAGTTCCCTACTTTTGATGTTGCGCTTCGTAGTGCAGTTTCTCTTGCTCGTCGTTTACAAGATCCATTAGCAGAATTAGTTAAGATTGATCCTAAGGCCATTGGTGTTGGTCAATATCAACACGATATGAACCAAAAGAAACTAGGAGAAGTATTAGGTGGAGTTGTTGAAACTTGTGTTAATAATGTTGGTGTTGATTTAAATACCGCATCACCATCACTTTTAGAATACGTATCAGGTATTTCTTCAACTCTTGCTCAATCAATTGTTAAATACCGCGAAGAAAACGGACCATTTAAGAATCGTGAAGATTTATTAAAAGTTAATAAATTAGGACCAAAAGCTTATGAACAATGTGCAGGTTTCTTACGTATTAGAAATGGTTATCCTTTAGATAACACCGCAGTTCACCCTGAGAGTTACCACTTCGCTATCGCATTACTTAAAGAATTAAAGCATTCTGTGGAAGATCTAAATGATGAGTCTTTAAAAGAAATGCTTAAAGATTTAAATGTTGAAGAATATGCAAAAAGATTGAATGTTGGAGCACCAACACTTTCTGATATTGTAGAAGAATTAATTAAACCAGGACGTGATCCTCGTTTAGATGTTGAAGTTGCAGAGCTTCGTCATGATGTTATCGACATTAAAGATTTGCAAGTTGGCATGGTTTTAAAAGGAACAGTAAGAAATATTATGGACTTTGGTGTATTTGTGGATATTGGTGTTCACCAAGATGGTTTAGTCCACATTTCTGAATTATCTAATAAATTTGTTAAACATCCACTTGATGTTGTAAATATTAACCAAATTGTTAATGTCAAAGTTATAAGTGTTGATGTAGCTAAAAAACGTATTGGCTTATCTATAAAACAAGCCGAGTAGGAGGTAAAAATATGTCAAAAGCAGATGAAATATTTGTGAAAAATATGAAAGACATTCTTGAAAATGGCTTTTGGGATACAGATTTAAAAGTTCGACCACATTGGGATGATGGAACTCCGGCTCATACTGTGAAAAAGTTTTGTATAGTTAATCGCTATAACTTACAAGAAGAATTACCAATTTTAACGATTAGAAAAACAGCTTTTAAATCATGTCTAGATGAACTACTTTGGATTTGGCAAAAGAAGTCTAATAATATTCATGATTTAAAAAGTCATATCTGGGATTCATGGGCTGATGAAAATGGCTCAATTGGAAAAGCTTATGGTTATCAATTAGCGAAAAAATCCAAATATCCCGAAGGAGAATTTGATCAAGTTGATCGTGTTTTATATGATTTAAAACATAATCCTCAATCAAGACGCATTATGACTAATATTTATAATTTTGAAGATTTACATGAAATGAATCTTTATCCATGTGCATATTCAATGACCTTTAATGTTGTTGGTGATACATTAAATGGTATTTTAAATCAAAGAAGTAATGATATGTTAACAGCGAACAACTGGAATGTCTTACAATACTCTTTGCTTCTTATAATGTTTGCTCAAGTATCAGGTCTTAAGGTCGGAGAATTAGTGCACGTTATTGCGGATGCTCATATTTACGATAGACACGTTGATATCGTAAAAGAAATTATTGATAAACCACAACATAAAGCACCTAAATTAATAATTGATAAATCAATTACAAACTTTTATGATTTTACAGTTGATTCATTTAAGTTAGAAGACTATGAATACGAAGAATTAGATAAAAAGATTCCGGTGGCGATATAATATGATTATTTCAATTTTAAATTGTGATATAAATTGGGGAATAGGAAAGAAAAACGGTTTACTTTTTTCACTTCCTAAAGATATGAAATTTTTCCGTGAAACCACACTTAATCATGTGGTATGTATGGGGGAAAATACTTTACTATCTTTTCCAAATAGTAAGCCACTAAAAAATAGAACGCATATTGTTTTATCAAAAGATCCAACTCATAATTATGAAGGAGTTATTAACGTTCATACTTTTGAAGAATTTTTAAATAAAATAAACGAATTTTCAAAATGTGAAGATGTTTATGTCATTGGTGGAGCATCAATTTATAATCAAACTCTACCCTATGTAGATAAAGTGCTTTTAACAAAAGTTCATGCGGATGGAAAGGCAGAAGTGTTTTTTACTAATCTTGATGAAAATAATGATTTTGTTTTAAGTGAAAGTAGTGAAGTTATTCAAGATGGAGATTATGAAATACAATTTTTAACATATGTTAATGTTAAAAAGAAGGGCATTAAATAGTTCTAAATCAATGGAGCGAAGATATGAAATTTCATTTTGGCGATATTGTATATAATGTTTCATTTTTAGAAGACAATTCTACTGGTATAGATTATATGCAAGTAATGGAATATGACGAAAATATGCAAAAATATAAATGCATATCATTTGATGCATTAGCTCCACAATCTTTTTTTACTATCATTTATTTTAAAGAAGAAGACATTGATTTTATTGATAAAGTTGATCCTATACGTGCGAGATGGTATTTAGAAGGTGGACCAATATTTCCAAAAAATCTTGATGATAATTATTACGATATTTATGAATTTGATGGTAAAAAACAAAAATTAATTAGAAAAGCTTTTAGACATTGGGGTGGAGAATATCTACCTCGAAAAACAAAATTTAATTTTGGTGATATCGTATATTACGTTCCTTTGTTTAATGAAAACACTGACAATATTAATTATCTACAAGTCATGGAATATGATGTAAAAAAGGTAAGATATAAATGTATATTTTTTGATCATAATGATCCTATAGCATCATTTTCGATTTACTATCTTTTTGAACAAGATCTTGATTTTGCTCATAATATTAGCAAAAATGTAGAAAAAAAATATAAACCAAATGGCAAAGTAATTTTTCCTAAAAATATTGATGAAGATTATATTGATGTATACGATTTTGTTGATGGAAAAAGAAAATTAATTAAAAAGGCCATTAAGCAAAGAAAAGATGGTGAACTGCCTCTTAAGAAAAGTTATTGGCTATCTTAGATTTTAGTATTGGTTTTCTAAAAATATTTTGCAAAATATTTAATACTTGCTATATAATATAAATGAGGAAGGTCCTAGATCAACCTAGTGACTAACTCAACTGCTAATCAGCCGCCTAAGATTGAATGTTCAGAGCGGCTTTTTTGTTTCTATTTACTCTTATTATTTCTAATAATTTCGATAACTGTAGTTATAATGCTTATTAAATTCACAATTATACTTGCAATATTGATAAGTAAACTCACCAACGAAATCTCCTTCCTTAATTAGAGATTCCATCAGTGAGTTTTTTATTTCTCATAGACATCATCTCCGTTCTGAGCAGGAGTTTTGCGCGCCTAGACTTTTCTAGTCCCTTCATTATTACTTATAGGTGAGACAAACTTAAAAATCGGATTAATTTATTAAATTGAGACAAATTTGAGATAAACTACTTTTAATGAGTTGTTTTTTAACTATTGTAAGCATTTTACTTTTGGTATTAACAAATAATTGTTATATAATAACAATGCACGATACATTTATTGATCGTAGCAGGAGGAAATTATGTTTTTAACATTAGACTTAGGAAACACCAATTTATTTATTGGCGTTTGCGATGACGAAAAAGTTATTAAGACTTTCCGTACTTCGACAGACATAAATAAATCTGGTGACGAGTACGCCTTAGTTCTAGATTCTCTTTTGAAAGATTATAAAGAGAAAATTGAAGGCGTAATCATTTCATCCGTAGTACCGAGCTTGAATCATGTTCTCAAGACTGCCGTCAGGTACTTATACGGAGTTGAGCCAATACTAGTAGAAGCTGGTATTAAGACAGGTTTACCAATTCGCATTGATAACCCTAATGAATTAGGAGCGGATTTGGTATGTGACGGCGTAGGTGCCATAGCAAAATATGGACCAAAAACTATTGTCGTAGACTTAGGTACTGCGACTAAAATCTTTGTCATTGATGATAAAGGAGCCTTTGTTGGAGGAATCATCGCTGCGGGACTTAAAATCTCGATGGAAGCTTTGGCAGGTAAGGCTGCAAAGTTAAGCGAAATATCTCTTGAGTATCCAAAAAGTGTAATTTGTAAAAACACTACTGATTGCATGAACGCAGGTATTGTTACGGGTACAAAATTGATGATTCAAAGCCTTGTTAGTGAAATGGAAAAAGAATTGGGCTACAGCACTAACAAAGTTATAACAGGTGGATTTGCCCATATTATTAATGATTTAGAAAGGTTTACATATGACTTTAATTTGATCTTAGACGGATTAAGAGTTATATATTTAAAAAATAGACATGAATAAACAACAAAAAATAAGACAAATTGCAGGTATTGCAGTATTGTCTGCTTTAACAATTATTTTAACAATAGTATCTAACTATATTATAATCGGTGGAATTAGTATTAATTTATCCTTAATTCCAATCGTATTAGCGGCGATTATATTTGGACCATATGCGGGATTCTTTGTGGGACTTATAAACGGTGGATTTGTTATGTTATCTGCCCAAGCATTCTTTGCTGTCAGTCCTATTGGAACAGTAATCGTGTGTCTTCTTAAAACTTCAGTTGCAGGTTTACTTGCAGGATATTTGTATAAGTGGTTATCAGGTAAAAATGAAATCATAAGTACATTTGCTACTGCATTAATAGTTCCAATTGTGAATACATCGTTATTTATTATTGGATCATTGATATTTTTCCAAGGCGTTTTTGGAGAATTAATATCAATTCTTGTTAGTGTTAACTTCTTAATTGAAGTGGCTATCAATATTATGCTTGCGCCAGCAATTATAAGAATTATAAAAATAGTAAAGAAATAGTAGAAATAAAGTGAAAGGGAAGTGGCTTTTATGGAATTAGAGGAATTTGTAAAACAAAATCTAAGCGAAGCGTTAGATAATCTTTCAAAATGGATTCAAATTAATTCGATTGATGATTCTATTAACGCTAAACCTCTTAAACCATTTGGAGAAGGAGTGTATAACGCTCTTCAATTTATCGCACGTCTTGCTAAAGATGCGGGATTTGAAGTTGATGAATGTGAAGGATATTGCACAGAAATTAAATTAGGTAATGGACCAAAACTTATCTCACTTTACGCTCACGCTGATGTTGTTCCTGTATCTGGTGATTGGATTCATCCACCATTTTCAGGAATTATTGATGGTGAGGTAATGTATGGAAGAGGAACAAGTGACGATAAAGGACCGGCAATGGCAGCGTTCTATGCTTTAAAATACCTCAAAGATAACTTTGACTTAGGAAAATATCAAGTTCGATTAGTAATAGGTGGAAATGAAGAAAAAGGTAGTAGATGTTTAGAACACTATTTCCATGTTTTACATAAACCTAATCCTGATTATGGTTTTACTCCAGATGGCGATTTCCCTTTAATTTATGGTGAAAAAGGAATTTCTAATTATAAATCAGAGATGGATGTTGATTTATATCCGTTAATTAAATTTGATGCAGGTGTTGTAATTAACTCTGTACCAGATGTTGCAAAGGCTCTTTTAATTAAAGATGAAAGTTTAGAAAATTCATTGAAAGATTCTAAACATAAATATGAAATTAAATATTTTGAAGACAAAATGGAAGTTACTTTATTCGGTAAAGCAAGTCATGGATCTTTGCCTCAAGATGGAGTTAATGCCGGACTTGAACTTTTAAAAATAATTGGAAAACATTATAAAAATGAATTTTTAAATATGCTAACTAAAGCATACGATGAACCATTTGGTAAGAATTTAGACTTATATTTTGAAACTCCATTACTCCACAATTCAACATATAATGTTGGATTAATTAATTATGAAAATAATAAATTTGTAATGCAAGTTAACTTCCGTTATCCAGAAAATGTAAAAATTGAAAAAGTAATTATTTCATTAAATAAAAAATTACCACTTAAAACAACTTTGATGAGCGAATCAAAACATTTACTCTTTGATCCAAACTCAGAAATGGTTCAAACACTTTTAAAAGCTTATCAAGATGTAACAGGTGATTATAAGAGTGAAATAATGACAATTGGAGGAGGTACATACGCTAAAGAATGTAAGAACACTATTGCCTTTGGTTCTGCATTTCCAGGTCGAAATGATAAAATTCATGATGCTAATGAAAGTATTCATTTATGTGATTTTGAAAAATCAATTTCGATTTATGCAACTGCGATTATGTACTTATCAAAACTATGAGAATGAAAAATAAGAAGTGGTCAGTGCCTTTTCTAAATGACCACCCTGAGATTGCCCTTTATGGGGCAGACTATAAAAACGAAACGCTAGTGAACTTCACTAAAAACAACCCACTTTTCTTAGAAATAGGAACAGGAAAAGGTGACTTTATTCTTAACATGGCAAAAAATAACTCAAACGGATATTTTATTGGCATTGAGAAGAATGTTACGTGTCTTGCTATAACGGCAAAGAAAATTGTTTCAGAAGGGCTAAAAAACGTTTTATTGATATGTGATGATGTTGAACAAGTGTTTGAAGCTTTACCCCATCATTCTATGGATAAAATTTATTTGAATTTCTCTGATCCGTGGCCAAAGAAAAGACATGCTAAAAGAAGATTAACATATAAAACTTTTTTAGATAGATATAAAACTATTTTAAAAGAAGATGGTAGAATTGTAATGAAAACTGATAATCTTGATTTGTTTGAATTTTCTTTAGAGAGTTTTAAGGAAAATGGTTATGAATTAGAATTAGTTAATTTTGATTATGATGGTAAAGACCAAAATGATGTTCAAACGGAATATGAAACATATTTCAGAAATATTAATACACCAATTAAAAAATTAATAGCAAAGGTAGGAAAAAGTAATGAAGCTAAATAAACACCAATTACAATTATTTGAAGATTTAACGCAACTTAATGGTATTGCTGGTCAAGAAGATGAAATACGAGCATATCTAAAGAAAGCATATTCTGATTTAGGTTTAGATTTAATGTTTGATAAATTAGGCTCAATTATTGCTGTTAAAAAATCAAAAAAAGAAAATGCTAAGAAAGTATTTTTAGTTGCCCATATGGATGAAGTTGGCTTTATGGTTGTAAATATTTTACCTAACGGTATGATCAAAGCAAATCCTGTTGGTGGATTAAATAGTGAAACATTACTTTCATCACGTGTTTTATTAAAAACGAAAGATGGAAGATATCTTAAAGGTGCGATTGCCTCACTCCCACCTCATTTACTAAAAGGTGCAGAAGGAACTAAAACTGATATAAGCAATATGCTTTTTGACTTTGGATTTATCTCTAAAGAAGATGCGCTTAATAACGGTGTTTATATTGGTGCAATGATGGTCATTGAAGGGAAAATGGAAGTACTTAATGGCGAAGAACGAATCTTAACTAAAGCTGTTGATGATCGATACGGTCTAGTTCTTGGTTTAGAGATGTTAGAATCACTTAAAGATGTCGAACTTGATTATGATTTATATGTTGGTGGATCAGTGCAGGAAGAAGTTGGATGTCGTGGTGGAATGACATCTGGCTATTTAGTAAATCCTGATTTGGCTATCGTTTTAGATTGTTCTCCAGCACGAGATACAAGTGGAGACACATCTGCTTTAGGGCAACTCGGAAAAGGTGTATTGGTACGCTTTATGGATGGAAATATGATTGCATTTAAAGAACTATTAGATTTCCAAGTTAAGTGTTGCGAAGAGGCAAAAGTAAACTATCAATATTTTGATTCTCCAGGTGGAACAGACGCAGGTAATATCCATAAATTAAGAGATGGAGTTTTAACTTTAACACATTGTATTTGTGCTCGTAGCATTCATACTTGCTCAACTATTTTTGATACTAATGACTATATTTCTGCAAGAGAATCATTGTTAGTAATGTTAAAAAGATTAAACACAAGTGAATTTGATGAATTGTTAGGAGCAAGAAGATAATGAAAGATTACGCATTATTTTACGATTATCACACGATTGGTGATGTCTTACTTATCGTTAAAGATTTGGATACTAAACCAGATAAAAAAGTAGTAAGTGGAGATGTCGTTAGTTTATATAAAAACGATAAATTAATCGGTATCAATATTTTCAACATTTCAAGCGTTTTAAAGATTAAATCAAAAGGATTAATCGTGCTTCCAATGAAAGAAATGATTGATGTTATTAATAATATCTTAACAAACGCAGAAGTAGAAACTTTAGATTATAAAGAAGAATCAGGATTTAAAATTGGACATGTCTTAACTTGTGAAGAGCATCCCGATTCTGATCATATGCATGTTTTAACAGTAGATGTAAAAGATGAAGTGTTAGACATTGTTTGTGGGGCACCAAATGTTAAAGTAGGGCAAAAAGTAGTAGTGGCAACTTTAGGCACTACAATGTTTGATGGGAAAAAGATTATTCCAAGTGAACTACGTGGTATAAAATCAAATGGAATGCTTTGTTCTCCTCGTGAACTACATTTGGAAGGAGCACCACAAGTTAGAGGAATTTTAGTTCTTGATGAAAATGCTAAAATTGGTGACGATTTCTTTAAATTAGAAATTTGATATTAAAAAACAACAAAAATTCAAAAATACCTACTGCTTTTTAACATATTCATTTTGATTGTTATAAAATTACTATTATATTTGTGAAATATGTCTAATTTATTACGCTATTGTTCTTGTAATTGAAAATGCATATCAAATAATTATAAAAAATCAACAATATTAAACGTATTATAATAATTGTAATTAATTGTGTTTTTGTAGGAGTGATAGGCGTTTAATCGACATAAAAAAATTCTAGTTATTAGACTAGGATTTTTTTATTTTTTAAACAAAAATAAGATATTTATAATTTAAATTTATTAAAAAATCAATTTATATAATACCACCAGTAAATTGATATTACTTCATTTTGTAGACAATAATTTATAGTAAAAAAGTTTGCATATACATTAGACTAATTGTAAAATATACTTATATAGTAAGTATAATGGAGGATTTTATGGATAAATTGTTAAAAAACATGACCTTAACTTTTTTAGGCGTACTATTGGTTTTAACTTTTGTAGATGCCACATATTCGAAATATATTGCTGCAAATAAAGTTTCTGAAAATAATGCGAATGTCGCTAAATTTGGAACAGTAGAACTAAAAGAGCATGAAGTAAAATATGAAAATGGCATGTATGTAATTAATAAAGAATCATTAACTAAATCTGGCAATAAATATGATTACGTAATACCTGGCGTGGACATAGCAAAAGATCCGTTTGTTTTTATTAGTGGAACATTTGGGGTGTCATGTGAATTATATGTAAAAATAGTTAAGAATAGTTTTCCAGAAACCATTACATTTAGTATTAGAGAAGATAATTGGGCTCCCGTTATAGGTGAAACTGATACTTATAAATATAAAAATGAAATAAAACTTAATGAAGACTTGAATCAAGATGTTTATATTTTGGAAGATAATAAGTTAATTGTTAGTCAATATTATCAAGGAAGTGGAGGATTTGAATTAACATTCTCAGCATGGATTCAGCAATGTCTTTGATCGAAAATAATAGTTTTACTAAATAGAAAAAGGAGTTGTTATCGTGAAAAAAAGATTTTTTCAAGTATTTATATTATTGACAGCACTTGTAATCATGTCAATTCCATTGACAATAGCATATTTTAAAGCAGATGCAAACAATGTTAATAATTCTTTTACTCCAGCAGAGTCAATAATGCCTACTGTTGAAGAAACATTTGAAAATGGTGAAAAGAAAGATGTATTTATAAAGGTTGGAAATCCAGGATATCCTGTTTATGTAAGAGCAACAATCATTTTTAATTGGAAAGATGAAAATGGAAATACATATTATAATAAACCAATTATAAATCAGGATTATGAGATTGTTTTAAATGATGCTGATTGGAATTTAAGCGATCGTTTTTATTACTACAATAAATCAGTAGCTAGTGGTGGTCAAACAACAAATTTAATCAATAGTTGTAAGTTAAAAGACAATGTTACTGCACCAGAAGGATTTACGTTTGATGTAGAGATTATTGCACAAACAATTCAAGCAGTAGGAACAACTGATGACACTGATTCCGCTGCAATAGAGGATGCTTGGGGGTATTTCCCTAATTGATGGAATGTTAAATACTTATAAAAGTGTTTATTTTCCATTGAAATATAAAAAAATACGTATTAGTTAACTTAGCGTAATATATATTGTAATTTAAGTTACAGATAAGGAGATTATACAATGAAACGAAGTGCTTTAAGTGTTCTATTTACATTGATGTCATTAGCATTTATGTTGGTGTCTTGTTCATCACAATCAATGTTTAATAATAATGATGAAATAAAAAACATAGCGGATGATAAAATGACTTCTGATGGCAATGAAACACGCGATAACACAATAACAAAAAGAATTCCATCGGAAAAACTGTCTGAATATTTATTTGTTTACCATGCTGGAAACGGTATACAATCAGGTAGCTCATATAATAGTACGTATTCGAGTCTTTTTGATAATGATTCGACAGTTATTGATGTACAGGGTTATAGCGGTAGCGGTACTTTTAATATGCGCAATAGCAACAGCACTCAAGTTTCAAGTAATTTAAGTGCTCCAACAGCATCTAAAGATGGTGTAAAGTTGACTGTTAGTGGGGTAGATGGCGTGCAACTTATTGGTTGGGGTCAAAATGAAGAAGCTGTTGATGCTATAATTCGTTGTAATAGTAGCGATATTGGAAAAAGTAATGGAAATGCCCATGAGTTTGTGGATATTTACAATAGTCAATATGCTCGTGCAGGAAGTGCAGGCTTTCCATCTACGAATGCTGTGACTATTGATGTACTTAAGGATGTATTAGACCTTACTAAGGCAGAGTGGAATGATGACTATAGTAAATATGTGGTTCATTTGTATGCTGTATATGCTTACCCCGCCTTACTTGGATATACTTTAGGATATGTTTTAGCACCCCAAGACATTTATTTTGTTGGAGAAGAAAATGGCATTAGAAAAGGTGCAAGAAATTCTGCTGGGACGCTAATGCGATATTATGACACTACAGCTGATGGAATGTCGTCAAAGTACATTGTTGCAGATGGTGGATATGCAAATAATACTAATAGTAAAGTAGTAGTTGATACACCAGATACTAAATGTGAAGATG
Source organism: Erysipelotrichales bacterium (assembly GCA_022508535.1). Lineage (GTDB taxonomy): Bacteria > Bacillota_I > Bacilli_A > RFN20 > CAG-826 > RUG131. The sequence continues at coordinate 62,599 of JAFLUZ010000008.1, read as the reverse complement.
ACGATTCATTCGTTCCTGTTGGTTGGATCGATAAAAAAGTTAATCCTGATGATTTAAGCTCTGGCTTATTATTTTTAAACCAAGGTGATGTAACAGAACTTAGTTGGATGTCCATTCGATCTTTTGACCTTATGTATGTTTATTTAAGGTTAGAGGAAGGACTTAAATTACATCGCTCTTATCAATATGATGGCTATGAACATCGATTGTTTATTTTGGATGGCTTAAAAATAGAACTTTCTGATGGTCTTGGAAATGGTGGTGGCCTTGATAACGACAAACGTTTGAAATATTTCTATGATATTATGGAGCCAGAGTTTTATTTATCAATCACTGATGGTGGTAAAGATGAGAATGGAAATGAAACTTTCGCAAAAGATGTTTTCAATGGCAAAGAGCTTAAAGATATTAGATTATCCACAGAAGTACTTGATTATAAAGAAGGCGATACCTCATTTGAATATAAAATATGGTTTGATGATGTACAAGCAGATGTAGAAAATGATAGCGATAGAATACACATAAGACAGGTTCGTGCTGGCACATATTATTATCATTTTGACTTTAGGTTGCATAATAAAAGAAGAGATACGTATCATGATGTAGATGTAATTGAAGCTTCGTTAACAATTCAACCAAAGCAATTATTAATTGAGAGAGAAGTAAAACTTCCTAATTTGGTAGAAGAAACTACCATAAACTTCAGCAGTAAAGATATTCAAGATAGCTATAAAGTCGCTGTAAAAAATTTAGCAGATGGAGATAGTGTTTCAGATGATTGGGATTTTTCAGCTAGCATGACAGTAAATACAAATGATGAGTTTGAATATACAAGTATGCTTCAATATAATAGTGACACAAGAACTTATGAATGGACAAAGGATGGCACTATTATTAAAGAGCTGTCTCTAAACATAGAAAGTAATAATGAGCATACTCATAGTGGTGAGGATAATGTATTCCATGATAATCTCCCATATTATAGAGATGGAATAAAAAGGCGTGCTAACTGTTATGTAATTGTTGTACATCTGAAAATTGTTGTAAATATATCTTTTAGTATGTTAACAATTGAAGAAAAAGGTGGGCAAAGTACCGAAAGTTTCCTTTATCAAATTAAAGGTGATACTAAGAATGGAATGAGTATAGACCTAATTGTATCTGTAAAGGGTAATAGTTATACAACAATCATCATACCATTTGGGGATTATGATATAATTGAGATATCTAAATGGTCATGGAAATATGATAATAAATCAACCTATGGCGATGATAATTTATGGTCTATTTCAAACGATTATAAAACAGCATCAATTGATCTCCAAGATGTAGATTATGCTAAAGTTACATATTATCATGCGCGGAATAACATGAATTGGTTAGGTGGAGAAAGTTCCAACCATTATAAATAATAGTCATTTCTCGAATCAAATATAAAATCAGCATTTTATTAAGTTGTATTTTTTAGCAAAATAAGAAATAAATATTTTAATATCATTGGTATATAAGATTATCAAAGGCACACGACATGGTAGTTGTGTGCCTTTTAAAGGTTAAAATTATTAAATCAATTGAATAATTGAATTTATAATTGAAATTAAAAAAAATAAAAACTCGGATTAATCCGAGTTTCATAATATACTAATTAGCCCTTTAAACCACGTGCTTGGCGATTCATATCTTCGACGACGATATCATAAATTTCACCAAGAGATGCACAATACTCTAATACTTTCCATGGTTCGTTAGTGTGGTAATGGATTTTAATTAATTCATCATCACCAACGGCAAGTAGGCAATCTCCTACAAAATGTTCTGTGATGTAGTCATTAATTTTATCTTCATCAAGTCCTTTTCCTTCAATTAATAGTTGTGTGTCATATCTGAATTCAATCATTTTAAAAATCTCCTTTATAAATTCCAATATAATTTTACACATAATAAATAATTTTGCAAATATTGATATTAATTAGATAATCTAATTAAATAATGGTGGAATTATTGAAAGAAAGTTGATATACTATTAAAGAATCATGAGGTGATATATATGGCAGATAAAAAAATAGAACTTACAAAACGTGGTAAAGAATCATTAGAAAGTGAATTAAGAAATCTTATTGATGTTGTTCGTCCAGAAGTTATTGAAGAAATTAAAGCCGCACGTGCACAAGGTGACTTATCTGAAAACGCTGACTATGATGCTGCAAAAGATAGACAAGCTAAAGTGGAACATCGTATTAAAGAAATCGAAGAAATTTTGGCTAATGCTATTGTAATTGATGATAAACCAGTAAATACCGAAGTTGTTGCTTTAGGAACAAAAGTAACTTTCAGAGATTTAAGTGATGGAACTAAAAAAACAGTAACAATTGTTGGTTCAGTTGAAGCAAACCCATTAATTGATAATATTTCTAACGAATGTCCACTTGGTGTTGCAATGATTGGCAAACATATCGGAGAAAAAACTTTAGTTAACTCACAAGTACCATACGAAGTAGAAATATTAAATATCGCTTTAGTAAGATAAAAGAAATACTCCCAAAAATTTGGGAGTTTTTTTTACGCTTTTTGTTAAGTGTCTCACCTATATTATTAATGAGGTGATTATTATGACAAAAGTAGTGATAATTGGTGCAATCTTAACGGCGATTTTGATGTTAATATTTACAAAAATTGATCCAAATATTTCATCGAATCAAGGACAAAGTAGTTCGACTACACAAGTTTCAAAGGACTATGTTACATGTACGATAAGTGGTGAAGTAAATCGTCCTGGAAGTTATGTCTTAAATAGTGATTCTACTCTTTTAGACTTAATATCTAATGCAGGTGGGTTAACTGCAAATGCAGATGATTTGGCATTTAATTCATCGATATTTCTAATTGATGGTATGGATTATTATATTGCAAAGAAAACAAAGACACCAGATACATGTGAAATTGAAACAATTGATAAAGTAAACATTAATACTGCAAGTAAGGAAGAACTCATGCAAGTGAATGGAATTGGTGCGTCTATTGCAGATGCGATTATTAATTATCGTGAGCAATACGGAGAATTTACGTATCTTGAAGAACTAAAAAATGTTTCAGGTATCGGAAATGCCACATTTGAAAAAATAAAAGATTATGTAGTTATTTATTAAAATGTCTAATATTGTTATTGGACTAATTGCAGGATCTTTATTTTTAAATTATCCGCTAATTTCAATCACGATTTCACTCGTATTTTTAATAAAAAATAAAAAAAACAAAAGCAATATAATACTATTTGTTTTTATGTTTTCATATTGTTTTTTATATATAATAATCTCGAGCAATTCTTCACTAAACACGATAGATCGAACAATGATTGTAGTTGAAACAAAAGAAAATTATCTTATTGTTAAAGATGTTTTCCGTAAATATTACGTTTCATTCAAGAACAATCAATATGAAGTTGGTGATTTGATAAAAGTTAATGGTGATTTAACACGAATAAAAATGCATTCAATTGAGTCACATTTTGATTTTCAAAAATATCTTGAAAACAAGGGGATTTATTATGAAATTGATGCTCATAATATAGATGTTGTTTTTAATTCTTTATTTTCTAGAAGAAAAATTGTCAATGGTTGGACAAATAAATATGATCCATTAAGCAAAGAATTGATAAAATCGTTTCTTTTTGGTATGTCGCGTGGCGAATATTTAAAAGAATATTCGAATACTTCGCTTGCATACTTTCTCGGATTAAATAATTATTTGTTAACTACCTTGTTTTTTGGAATAAATAGCTTGATATCTAAAAAAATTCGTAAGTCTGAATTAATAACGTGTCTAATACTTTTTCCATACATGTTATTTATCTTTGATAAGGCTTGTTTTTTTAGGCTAATAATATATTTAATAGTATTTAAATATTTACGTGTAAAACACCATATTTCTTATAACAATTGTATTATGGTTATTATTTCAATTTATTTGATTTTTTCTCCTTTTAATATTTTTAATGAAGGATTAATGATTCCACTTATTTTAAGTGTGTTATTAAAATTTGTGAAAAGCTTAAAAATCAAAAAAATATTAAAAGCATTTTTAATAGTATTAGTAATTTATTCAATATCAATAATAAAAGATAATATGGTATTTTTATTATCACCTTTGCAACGCATAGTTTTGCTTCCAATTATTTTTGTGTTTTTTTTGTGTGCGATGTTATTTGTTCCACTAGGATTATTTCCTAATTTAATCAATTCATTATCAAAAACATTGTTTAATACTTTTAATTTCATGTCGCGCATTGATATAAAAATATATCTATATCCAGGCGCAATTAGCAGTTTGATTTTTGTTTTAATAGCCTTAATAATTTTATATGGAGCCTATATTAAACATCAAAAATTAATACAATATGCAATTATCAATGTCTTTGTTTGCGTAACAATTCTTTCATCGAATTTTCACAATTACATATTTGACTATATGTGTTTTATTGATGTTGGGCAAGGTGATTGTGCACTTTTAATTCATAAAAATAAGAGCCTTTTAATCGATACAGGTGGACTATCATATGAAGATTTGGCAATTACAACATTGATACCATTTTTTAAAAAATATCATTTAAAAGAGATTGATAGTATTATTTGTTCTCATTCTGATTATGATCATATTGGTGCCTTGTCATCGCTAAAAGAAAATTTTAAAGTAAAAAATGTAATATTCAAAAGAGAATTCTTTCCATATAATTTTTACGGAATTAAAATAGAAAATTTAAATAATTATTATGGAAAGGACATTAACGATAACTCATTGGTTAATATGTTTAATTTCATGGATAAAACATTTTTATTTATGTGAGATGCCTCATCAGATATTGAAAAACAAATCGTTAGAGATTATGATCTAAGCCCAGTAGATGTTATTAAAGTTTCTCATCATGGATCAAAAACAGGGAGTTCTGATAGTTTGCTTTTAGAGATAATGCCATGTGAAGCAATAATTTCATTAGGATTTAATAACATATACAACTTTCCAAATGAAGAAGTTATAGAAAGATTTAATAAATATCAAATAAAAGTAAGAAGAACAGATATTGAGGGAACAATTATATACAAAAAAATATCATTTTAGTTTATAATAATAAACGAGGTAAGTTATGATTTGTTTAATATTTGGTGCACAAGATTTGATGATAAAAAATAGATTAAATAAATTATTAAACGAGCGACTAGGATCAGTCGATGATTTTAATTGTGTCAAATTTAATGCGGATAATGTCGAGATTGAAGATGTAATGTTTGAGTGCACAATGATGCCTCTTGGCTCAGAAAAAAAAGCTGTAGTTCTAGATAACGCAAACTTTTTAAGTGGCGAAAAAACCAATAAAAAACAATTAACAAAAGAACAAGAGAAATCAATATTAAGTTATTTAAGTTCATCTAATGAGTATTGTGATTTGTATTTTATTGTGCATTCTTCAACATTAAATGAAAGTAACGCTATATATAAAAAAATAAAAGAAGTAGGTAAAATAGTAGAATCTGTAAATCCAAATGAAAAAGAATGGATGGCGTATGTTTATAAATTGTTTGAAAAATACGAGATTACTGCGAGTAATGATGTTATTAGTGAATTTATAAAACGTACAAATAATGATGCAATGCGCATTAATAATGAAGTTAAAAAGTTAGCTCTTTATGGAGATAAAATTACTATGGATGCTTTAGATCTTTTAGTGGCTAGACCTATAGATGATAATATTTTTGATTTAGTTAATTTTATTATGGCAAACAAAAAAGAAGAAGCAATAAAATTGTACCGCGACTTAATTATTAAAAATGAAGAGCCAGTTGCATTGATTGCATTAATATCGACACAGTTACGTTTCTATATTGATGTATTTACCTTAGCTGAAGAAAAAATGTATCAAGATGATATTGCAAAACAACTAAAAGCTCATCCATACCGTGTTAAATTAGCTTTAAATAATAAACGATATGTATCGTTAAAATCTTTGAAAGATAATATGGAAAATCTTTATAAACTGGATTATGACATAAAGTCGGGGCGAATTGATAGATTTTTTGGGCTAGAACTATTTATTTTGAATTTTAATAGGTAACAATTCTATTATAGATGTTACCTTTTTTTGTAAACAAAAATTTAATTTGTCAAAATATGTTTCAATTTCATAACATATATGGTATAATGCATTATCTTTTTATTAATTATAATTAATAAAGTGTTTTGAAGTGAGAGTGATTCAAAATGAATGAAGAGTTCAATAAATTTAAAAGTAAAGTATTAAAGGAACATTTAATAAAATGCATTATTATGGGTGTTTCATTAAGTGCTATTGTAATTGCTTTGCTTGCTATCATATTTAAGCGTATACCTTTACATGTGCATTTTCTCATTTACATTTTATTATCAATAGTTTTGGCAGCCGGTTTGACATTTATGCTATATAAACTCTTAATGCCTACTGATGAAAAAATAGCTAAGAGACTAGATAAAACATTTGCATTAAAAGAAAAAGTCCAAACGATGGTTGTCAACAAAGATAAAACCAGATATAATCCGATTTTAAAAATGCAAAAAGAAGATGCTGAAAAGAGCTTAAGTGAAATCTCTCCAAAAAGTTTACCATTTAAGTTATCGTACATTTATTATGTGTTTGCTATAATTGCGATTTTATTTGTTGCAACGTCATGTGTGGTACCTGCTGCACCAGCGAAAGATAAACCAGGACCTGGTTCGTTTCCTGGTTCAGATGATGTTCCGGCAAGTGTTATCCCTGGTAGTGGTGATTTAACAAGTGGCTCGGGTGATGGAATTGGCGATCAAATCGAAGATATATATGATCTTATCGATCGTTCTGACGCTGAGGATAAAGTTAAAGAAGGCATCAAGGATGTATTGCATCAACTTGAAGAAGCTTTACAAAATGCATCTTCAAAAGAAGAAATGGAAAACGCAATAAAAGATGCAATTAACAAAATTGATAAGATCGTTGATGATGCTAACTCAAAAGAAGAAATCGGCGTGTGCTTAACGCAAGAGACAAACTCAAATCTTGTTGACTTAGGCTATGCACTTATAGATGGAGATATTGATGGCATCAAATCCGCATTAGATAATCTAGAAAGTGAATTTATTAATTTGAATGGCAAAGATTTAATAGATGACTTAAAAGATGTTGCATTCCAAATTGAAGATGCATTAATAAATTCTGGTGTTGATGAAGATGATGAATTATACGTTGCCTTTAAACACTTATTAGATAGCTTAAATGAAATTGCAGAATCTTTAGAAAGAGGTTCGTTAAGTGAAAACAATGCAAAAGATGCAATTCACGAAGCAATTGAAAAAGCAAAAGATGAAATTATCCAAGATGTCATTCTCCAAAAGAATAATCAAGAATTAGGTGACCTAGTCAAAATGTTCTTGGAACAATTATTGGAAGAGTTAGAAAACACAGAGCCAGGTGAAGATGATGGAGATGGCGATGGAGAACAAAAAGAAGACGATGGAGATGACAAAAAGGATGATCCTGATAATCCAGATGATGGAGATGAAGAAAATCCTGATAATCCAGATGTTCCAGGAGATGGAGAAACTATCTACGGTAGTAACGATACAATTTATTCTGATAATGGCCATAGTGAATATGGTGATGTATTAGATGATTACTATGATAAAGTTGTCGATGAAGAATCAAAAGGTGATACGCCAGATGATATTGGTGACATATTAGGCGATTACTTTGGCTCACTATATCATTAAAAAAGAAGAAAAGGAGTTAAACAATGAAAACAGTAGATATCAAAGAATTTTATGAATTAGTAAAGAGAATCAAAGAAGAAGTACATAAGGATGTTGTCGGTCAAGAACAAGTTATTGATGATATCGTCATTGCAATTCTTGCAGGTGGAAACGTTTTATTAGAAGGTGTTCCAGGTGTTGGTAAAACAAGGCTTGTTAGATCTTTAAGTAAAATTTTAAATTTACCATTCTCTCGTATTCAATTTACACCAGATTTAATGCCTTCTGATTTAATCGGTATGAACATTATTGAGAAAGATGAAAACGGAAAATTAAATACTAGATTCCAAAAAGGACCTCTTTTTGCTAATTTAGTTCTCGCCGATGAAATTAACCGTGCTACACCTAAAACACAATCTGCATTACTCGAAGTCATGCAAGAGCATAGTGTTACAGTTTCAAATCAAACATATCGTATTGATGAACCATTCTTTGTCTTAGCAACAGAGAACCCAATTGAACAAGATGGAACATATCCACTTCCAGAAGCTCAAATGGACCGTTTTATGTTTAAATTAGTCATGGAGTTCCCAAGTGATAAAGAATTAGTAGATATCGTTAATATGACCCAAGTAACTATGGATGAAGTTGCTGAAACTGTTGTCGATGGTGATACAATCTTAGCTATGCGCAAATTAGCTAAAGACGTTCCTGTTATTGATGAAATAGTTGCTTATGCAATTAAACTCGTTTCTTCTTCACATCCTGAATTAAGAGATGCATCTGACACTGCAAAAAAATATATTCGTTATGGTGCCTCACCTCGTGCTGGTCAAAACTTGATTACAGCAGCTAAAATTCGTGCGTTAATCGAAGGAAGATACAATGTAAGTTATGAGGATATTGATGCATTAGCTTATCCAATTTTAAGACATAGAATTAAAATTAACTATACAGCAATTAATGAACATTTATCATGCGATGATGTCATTAGTTTACTCATTAAAGAAAACAAAAAATAAGGATTATAAAAATGAAAGATTTAGTAGTCGATGAAAAATTTCTAGAACAAATCGAATTGCTTCAGTTATCTATAAATGATGTATTGCAAGGTCGTTTTGGCGGTAATCATAAGACAAAAACATATGGTTCATCAGTAGAATTTGCTGATTATCGTGAATATATTCCTGGCGATGACATTTCTAAAATTGACTGGAGTGTTTTCGCACGCACTGAAAATTTGTTCTTAAAATTATTCTTAGACGAAAGACAATTACATACAAGAATTTATATTGATGCTAGTGCATCGATGGGGTTCTTTTCTAAAGGAGAAAAAGCTTTAGAATTAGCAGCCTCACTTGCCTATCTTTCCATTAAATACATGGATAAAGTATCAATATATTACATTCAAGATAATAAAATTTATGGTTTATTAGAAAATGTCGTAGGAAAAGACTCTTTTTTAAATTCCATTGGAAAATTGAATGATATTACATTTAAAGGCTCTAGTGATTTATCTGATGCAATTGTTACATCTGTCGTTGGATATGGTGATGGTAATTCAATTATCATCTCTGATTTCTTAACAGATAGTAATTACGATAACGTTATTGATCATTTAAGAGGAAAAAGAAGAGATGTTTTATGCCTTCAAGTTTTAGCACCGGAAGAGTTAAATCCTTCATTCCGTGGAAAAGTTATCTTATACGATAGTGAAAACAATCAAAAATATTATAAAAATAATATTAATAAAAGTGTCGTAGAAGCTTATCAAGAAGCTTTAGATTATGTAACATCGCGTATTAGAAATTATTGCCAAATTAGAGACGCTAATTATTTATTAGTTCCTAGCGATCGTTCATTACAAGACATTTTCTTTAAAGACTTAATGTCTATGGAGGTAGTAAAATAATGAGTTTTTTATTCCCTCTTGGTTTACTTGGCTTAATTGCTATTCCGATTTTAATTATTATTTACATTTTAAGAAATAGATATCAAGAACACACTGTTTCTTCTTCATATTTATTTGAACTAAGTAATCGTTTCTTAAAAAAGAAGAAGAAAAAGAAACGTTTTGAAAGTTTACTTAGTTTAATTTTAGAAATTGTTGCAGTCTTAATTCTTTCTATTTCTTTAGCGCATCCAATTTTTTATAAGAGCGATAATGCCGAAAACTTATGCTTCATCATTGATGCGTCAGGTAGTATGAATATTTTAAATGAAAATACATCGAGATTTGATCTTGCTAAAGAAAAAATGGATGAAATAGTAAAACAAGCAAATCAAGGTAGTACTTATACAATAATATACGCTGGTTTAGAAACTAAAACTATAGTAAAAAAGACCGATAATAAGGATATATTCTTTCAATTTAGTAAACAATTGGCACCTGAATATGCTTATATTGAATTAGATAGTGCTTTAGAAAAAGCTGAAGAATACTATCAAAATGGTGAAATTTCTAAACTAATTCTTTTAACTGACAAAAATTATGAAGAAGTAGAAAATATTGAATTAATTAATGTTTCTAGTCATGAAGAGAACTATGCAACTTATGATTTAAAAGTAAAAGAATCAAAAGATTCATTTGTATTTAGTGGCAAACTTATTTCATTTGAAAGTAATGTTTCTTTAAAAATAAATTTATATTTGGATGAAGAATTAATTGATACACAAGAAGTCGACGTTGTTCAAAATGTTGAGGGCGATTACAAATTTGAAATAGAAAAAGTTGATTATCAAGAAGCAGCAGTAGAAATTGAAAATGTAGATGCATTATCTTTAGATAATTACAATTTCATATATAACATTACTGAAGAAAATGAGTCGTCAATTTTATTAGTTAGTGAATCACCATTTTATTTAAATGCTATGATTAACGCAATTGGTGATTATGCCATTAAAACTGTAAAACCAGAAGAATATCAACCTGAAAGTGATTATGATTTATATATATTTGATTGCTATACTCCAAAAGAATTACCTAGTAGTGGCTCAGTGTGGCTCTTAAATACTGAAAAGAACATTGATCATACGGGATTTTTGGTGCAAGATGAAAGAATTGTAACGCCAGAAAATGTTATTACATATAATAATGAAAATACTCCTTTGTATGAGCAAATGACAAAAGATGTTAAATATAATCCAATTATGTTATACAAATATAAGAAATATAGCTTATATCGAAACTTTACCACAGTATTTAGTTATGACTCAATTCCATTATTATTTGTTGGTATGACAGAAACAAATTTAAGAGAAGTCGTTTTTGCATTTGATTTGCATGATTCTGATTTACCTCTTTTATATGATTTTGCACCGATCATGCGTAATCTTTTAAATTATTCTTTACCTCATCCTGTGGAAGATAAAAATTACGTTGTTGGAGATTCTATGCAAATAAATGTTTCTAATGATATTGAAAGTGTTAAAATAACAACTCCATCAAACAAAGTTAGCTTTATAAATTTAAACTCTAGTATTGAGTATTACACTTTAAGCGAAGTTGGAACCTACAATGTAGTTGTTACAGAAAATGGACGCGAAAGAAATTATCGTGTTTATGTTGCTTTTGATATAGAAGAAGGACAAGTTACTGTAAACGAAGAGTCAATTAGTTTATCAAAAAATGAAAATATAAAGAAAAACACTGCAGTTTTTGATCATTTGTTTATCATCATACTCTTAGGTGCAGTTGTCTTTGCTATAGATTGGGTGGTGTATTCTCGTGGACAATATTAAGTTTTCTAATCCATGGTTATTCTTGTTACTCATTCCTCTTTTTGCTGTAACTATTTGGGGATATTTTAAAATAAATAAACAAGATCGAAAAAGACCAAAGAATATCGCATCATTTGCTATTCATATTGTTATTTGTTTATTACTTACTGTCGCTATTGCAGATTTTAATTTTTTAAACGCTACGACAAATACCGAACTATATGTTCTTGCTGATGTATCATCATCAAATACTCAAGAATATGATAAAATCGATGAAAATATTAAAAAGCTTACTCAACAGGTAGATGAAAAAACAAAAATAGGTATAGTATGTTTTGCTAAAAATTATGAGTTGTTGACTCCACTTGGTGGACAAATTAAAAGTGTAAAAAATGCTAAAGTCGATACAAGTGCAACAGATTTAGAAGGAGCACTAAATTATACTGCTTCTTTATATCATAACAATGTCATCAAGAAAGTATTAATTATGTCTGATGGTATTGAAACTGATAACCACGCGATAAACGCTATTGAGTTTTTAAGAAGTGAAGATATTAATGTTGATGCTCTTTATTTAAATCACGCGCTTCCTGAAAATGAAGTACAAATCAATGGCCTAGATTATACAAAAAATGCTTATATTGATAAAGTAGAGAATTTAAAAGTTTCCGTTCAAGCAGGTAAAACAAGTAGTGTAACTGTTAATTTATTTAAAGATGACAAAAAGGTTGATAGTGTTAATGCCACTTTATCAAAAGGTATAGATATTATTAATTTTGAGTTAGATACATCAACAGCGGGTACCTTTAATTATAAAGTACAATTAGAGGCAAAAAATGATACTGACTTAAGAAATAATGAGAAATACTTTATTCAAAAGGTTACTGAAGGATTTAAAGTTTTGATTATTGGTGCTCGTGCCACTGATTGTTATAGTGTAGGTGCACTTTATAATGATAATTGTGAGATTGATTATTTCTTTAATGGGGAAGATGTCCCATATAAATTAGAAGATTTGTGTAAATATGATGAAATTGTGTTATCAAATACTAATATTGTTTCATTTAATGATCATGAAGAATTTGTTATTAATCTCGAAAAAGTTGTTTCGCAATACGGTAAATCATTAATTACATATGGCACAACTTATGCAAGTGGAACAAGTAGTACTACGATGTCTAAATACAATAATATGCTACCTGTTCAATTTGAATCTAGCGATGCTAAATGTGTTGCCTTGGTTATTGACGCATCATCTTCAATGCTTACAGATAATCGCTTAGATAAAGCTGTCGAAGGAGCAATTGCTTGTTTAGACTTATTAGGCGAAAAAGATTCTGTTACTGTTATCTCATTTGGCGAAAAAACAACCGTTTTACAGCCTTTAACAAGCGCAAAGAACCGTGACCAAATAATTAAGTCAATTCGTTCAATTAATGTCTCATATGCCACAAATATGACAAGAGGATTACAAGAAGCTTATTCACAAATTCGTAATGCTAACTTTGATAATAAACATGTTATTTTACTATCTGATGGACTTCCAACTGAAAATGGTTATGAACAATCACTAGATAGTGTTGTTACAAATATGGCAAAAAACAATATTGTTTCTTCATTTATTAATATTAGTTGTATCGAAGGTGAACGCTTAATGCGAACACTTGCACAAATTGGTAATGGATCATATTACTACATTAATAATGCTGAAGATATTGTTGATGTAATTCTAACATCAGTTGCTGATGTTGTTACAAATACTAAAATTGAAGGTAATTTTGCTATTCACACCAATAGAGAAAATGATACATTAATTAAAAATGTTTCTGATTTACCAAATATTAAAGGATATAATTTCTCAAGAATCAAAGGTAGTGCCAATACTGTTTATACGGTAACATACACCAACGAATTAGGTGGAGAAAGAGAAGTACCATTACTTGCATATTGGACATTTGGAAAAGGTAAAGTAGTGTCATTTACAAGTGATATATCGACCTCATGGGCAAATGAGTTTGTTAGTTCATCTGGTGGTAAAAATTTATTTAAAAATGTTAATGAATACTTAGAACCAAAAGAAAGAGTAGATACAATTTTTAAAGTAAATGCCAATACGAAAGGATTTAGCTCTGAAATTAATATAGAACTTGATTTAATGAATAAAGATGCCTATCTAGAAGTAAATATGTTTACTCCATCAAATGAAAAGATAACAACATATTTGAAGAATGATTCGACATCATATCAATTTATTACTGTCACAGAAGAAATTGGTTTATATCGTTTAGAACTTATATATCATTACAAAAATAATTCTTACAGCGATATTCAATATTTTGACTTCTCATATTCAAAAGAATATGATTACTTCTTAAATGGCGATGAACAACTATTATATCTTCTAGCTGGCGAAGAAGGAACTGTATCTGAAAATTTAGATTACTCATTACTTGATTCAGAAACAAATCTACGTTTCTATGATAGTATTACACCTTATTTATTACTAGTTACTATAGTTTTATTTATCGTAGATGTTATGTTACGTAAATTAAGACTTAGCGACCTTAAACGTAGAAGAAAGGCGGCATAAAATATGAAAAAAGGAATTATACTTTCAGCATTCACATTACTAATAGGAGTATTAGCACTTAATTCTTGTGGAGATAATGCATCAACACCAGAATCAGTTGGCGGAGTACTTCAAAACAGTAATAGCGTATTCGATCCTTTTGCTCCATCAACATCTATTGATGATGGAGATAACAATTCTTCAGATGAACCAACAGAAGAAGAATTATTTGCACGTGCAATTGGTAAATGGTATAACGATGGGGGATATTATCCTTCAGGATACGAGTTTACATTTGAAGTAAAATCAGATGGATCAGCAGTGTTGGAGATTAATGATTATGATGAAATACCAACATTTGATTTTACTTTTAAAGAAATTGAAAACACAGTTTATTCATTTACCTACAATGATAATGCCGAAATTATCGTCAAATTAGATTTCCAAGTATCACATGTATGGTTTAGCTTAGAAGATGAAGTAGGAACAATTAATGATATTCTTTATGCTTATGATGAAGCATGGGTTGAAAAAATATAATTTTATTCACCTAAGATTTGAATACAGTAATTTATAAAATCTAATGAAAAATGTGCTGTCGCATTAAATATGTGATGGCGCTTTTAATTTGATAATTATAAGTTTTTGTTGTTTTAATTAATAATATTATTTATAATATGCAATATAAATATTACATTGATAAATTAAAAATAAGAAAAAGAGGTAATATTCTATGAAAAAGAGTTATTTATTTTTAGCATTTATGTTATTATCTGGAGTAACAATTCTAAATTCATGTGGTAATCTTCCTGCAACTTCAGAATCTGCAAAAGGAGTACTTCAGAATAGTAATAGTGTTTTTGATCCTTTTGCATCTGTTTCCTCATCTATTGAAGATAATAATTCCACAAATTCAACAAAAGAAGAAAGCATTTTTTCAAGTAGACTCTTAGGAACATGGGATGGAGAGGATGATTATGGTACTCCATTTGTACTTGTAATTAGTGATGATGGAAAAGCAATTATTACAAATGAAAATATTGAATACCACTTTACTTTTAGTGAAAAGATTGGTGATGGCTTAAGTGCAGAATATAGATATACTTGTGATGAAGCAAATGATGATGGAGTTTATATTGGTGTTCGTGCTGGAAATGTAAATGACATTGAATTCTATGATCATAATGGTACATATTTTTGGATGAATGATGACTTCATGATTTATAACCAATATCCTATTGAAATAACAAAAAGATATTATAACTCATAAATATAATCGTTTAAAATAGTGAATCAACAATAAAAAACCTAGATGCAATCGTGCATCTAGGTTTTCATTTTTAATTGAATATGCTTTAATGGACTATGCCATTTTATATATATAAATTTCTAATCCGTATTGAGATAATCCAAATTGGATAATAACTTCTCCGTCTGGAGAAGAAGCGTATCTACCCATGTATTCGCCAGTTTCTTCGTCCCATAATTCTTCGGTGACAAGATAGTCGTTTGCCTCTAAAATTGAACAATATTCATCTTCAGCAGTGGCAGATACATTGTAAATAATCATATCAATATATCCTTCTGGATTAATTTTTGCATAATATTCATATTCACCAGTATCAGGTAGATGAGGTATATCATAACCTAATAATGATTCAACAAGATTAGATGGCCAATAATTTGGCGTATCTACAACATAATTATAAGCAAATATACCAATACAATCGCGATAACCATTTGAACCGATAAGGAATTGCATTTCAATACCTCTAGTATCAGAAATTGCTTTATCAGCGTAGTAGAGGTCGTATTGTATAAATCCATAAGATGGATCATATGAATTTTGAGTTGAGAATTCTACATAGTAACCTGAATAATCTGCAATCATTGCATATTCTTCAAGTTTTTCTTCTAATTCTGAATCATTGAAGTAGAGATAGAAGATAACCATTGGATCGCCATAGGCATCTATTGATAATTTAATTTCAAAACTTGGACATTCAATATAAGGAATATCAGCACCAAGAGTGCCAATAATTAGTTCACTATATTCTTCACCCCATTGGCTAACAGGTAATTCTTCCACAACCGATGTTACTGAATCATCTAATGAAGGAGAATCGCTAGTAGAAGGATTGTTTTTACCACTGCATGCTACAATAAATAATGAACAAAGTGTGATTAATGCGAGTTTAAATGTTTTTTTCATAAGCTTATCTCTTTTTAATATCTAATGGTGAATCAGAATAAATCATGAAATAATCATCCATCCAGAAACCCGAAGAATGCTCATCATAGAATTCAATATCACTGTTAGTTGCGCGAACTCCGATATATACACCATCATCGCCTGCATCGTCACACGTAAATATATATTCATTTCCACCTTTAATTTCTTTAAATGTAAAATGATATTCAACGTCATCATTTTCTATAACAGCAGTGCCATCAGCATTAATTGTTAATGTATAAGATGTATAATTATCATCTTCGCCTTCCCATACACCAACAATTGCATCTGGTAATGTGCCTTCTTCAGCAGCAGATATTGTGAATGTTACTGTTTTAGTAATTGGAGTGTTATTTTCACCCTTGACAGAAGCAGTGACAGTAACTTCACCAACTTCTTTAGCTGTCAATAATCCTTTAGAATCACTTGCATTACTAATGCTAGCAAGTTTTGTATCGCTGACAGACCATGTTACAGTTTTATCAGTATTAATTGTATTGTTATCTTTCCATTCAACGCTGAATTGTACTTGGTTTCCAACTTTAACAGCAGTTAAGTCTTTATTATATTTTATTTCCCAGTTGTCTTCAGTTGGGAAGACTTTTGTTGCAATACTAAATTTAGCATCTATAGATTTTTCTGTTCCATAATTATCTTTAAGAGTAACAGTGACAGTTACATCGCCAGATTCAACAAATTTAACACTGACGAAATGCCTTGATCCACCTACACCAGAATTCATGTCAACTTTGCTATCATCAGTGCTTTCGTATGAGACATCAAATGAAGCATTATCATTTGTATAGATATACATATATTTTGTGTCGCCTACTTGAACATCATATGTTTTTTCAGAATCGACGCGGTCGGTATAGCTACTTGAGCTATTAAAGCTTAATGTAAAACTTGTTAATCTTACAAGTAAATCTGCGTCATAACCGCTTGGCTTACTTGACATTTTGTTTTCGCCATTATAAACAAATTCTTTAACAGTAACTCTACTATTACTAAATGAAGCCTTAAATCCATTTTCAGAATCGCCGAATACAAGGAATTCTCCATCTATGCCTGTGATAGAAGCAGTGACATCACATCCGCTATATGTAGCTTTAGCTGTATGTTTATCTAAAACTTCAAAAGCAACATTACCAGTATATTTATTACCTTCGTAAGCTTCCATATTTGGAAGTTCTTTAACAGTGACAGAAACTTTGTTTGAGCTAATTTCATCATTATCATTTGAAACCGCCCAAACTTCAGTAGTACCAGCTGATAAGCCAGTTACTAAGCCGTTATTAACAGAAGCAACACTTTCATCTTCGACATGCCATGTAACTGATTTATCAGTAGCGTTTTGTGGTAAAACAGATGCACTTAATTGAACTGTTCCATCTACATAAATTGAATCAACAGAATTAGGAACAACTGCGACACTTTCAACAGCTACTCTATCTGATGGTGGTACATAGTTGCTGCAATCTTCATTTGCCATAAAGTAAATTGAATCAATTGCAATTGACATATTCTTACCAAGCATATTTGATTTTGCAACGATTTCAACATGATTTGCAGGTTCGAATTCTAATTCAAAGTTTTTAACAAATTCAGCAGAGATATTTGCTTTAATTACGCTAGCGATATCAACTTCATGAGCATCTTCGCCATCATTGTATGTACGGATAACGAAACTATTTAACCAAGACATTTCATTTAAGTGAGAAGCCCAGAAAGTTCCATAATTGAATGAAATCTTAGAAACTTGTTGTTCGCCGAAATCAAAGAATATATCAGCACCTCTAGTTTTATTCATAACATTATTGCTGCTTGGTTGTAAATGCATATATTGTTGTCCACTTACGAAGTAGTTGCTTTCAGCATTTCTACCATCATTCATCCAGACACCAGGACCAGCTGTGATTTCAAATAAAGCATTTGAGCCTTCAACTTCGTTAGTAGCTAAGACATTGTAATATACATTTGCGCCTTCGCCTTGAGCTTCTAAGCCTAACCATTTAAAACCATAAACAGCGCCAGTCTTATCTTGTTCTTTCAAGCCATTAACTTTAACAATAATATGTTCTGATTCGACTGGTCCGTTTTCACCGTTAACAGAGACATAAACTTCACAAACACCATCAGCAATACCACGGAATTCACGTGTATTACTCTTGTATGAGTTTTTCATTTCAAGAATTGATGAATCGTAGTGCCATGTGACAACTTTATCAGCTTCGTCAACTAATTCCCATGGATTGAATGAATTAGGTGTAAGACTATAACGAACTTCAAATTTCTTGTCAACATCGATAATAACATCGTGATCATCATCACTTTCTAAATTATCAGTGAGTATTTCTGTTTCGGCGTTAGTATAGTAAGCTCTTTGATAATCTTGTGGCCATCCTTTGTATTCCCAATAAGCCATTTTTGTTTCTTCGCTAAATGGTAATACATCACCAAAATAAGATGGAAGTACTGTTTCTCCGAAATAGCCTAATTGAATTTCAACATAATTCAATGGATTGGACATATTATTATCACAGTATCCTATAATTCTTGAGATATAGCCATTAGATAATGAGAATGAAATGCTAATAATATCATTATATATTGCATAACCAAATGCATCCATATTTAATTCTTCAATTTTATCTCTTGAAGTGACATAATACATTCCACCAGTATAAGTCACATCATCTTCAGTGATGTTTTCTAAAATTTTAGGTAAGTGGAAGTATGCGCGCCAAATTGAAAGATCAGAATTAGAAGCACCTTTGTTAATCCAGCCACTCTTTGAAGCAGGGTTGTTGGATTCAGCTTCCCAATACATCCAAGATTTACCTTCGTCATCAATGTGGTAAATAGCGGATGCATCTTTGCGATCATAGCCTGATTCTATAAGATCATATGATTCATTAACAATATAGCCATTGTCAATGTATTCATAGTCTGTTTCAGAATATTCGCCATCTTCATATTGTTGATAACTAATTAAAGTAAGATTGCTATAATCTTTACTTAAAGCTGTTTTAAATAATGCACGAGCAGCACTTTGTGTAATTGAAGGTGTGCTTGTTGAATTACCTTGGCTTGTTCCAGGAACACTTTGGCTTGTTCCTGTACTTGTACCACCCACACTTGGTAAACTAGGTTGTTCAGAATTAGTAGAGTTACCATTTTGGCATCCTACTAAAGCAAAAAGTGCGGCTGATAAAATTAATAATTTACTTTTTTTCATAATTTTTCCTCCTAATTATTAATAATAAATAACAATTGCTAACATCTGCATTTCTAAGCAGTACATTAGTACTAAGTAGTGTTCGTCTTCTTGACCATCGTTCATAACGTAGTTTCTTGAAGTAATTGTGTATGTGCCACCATTCTGATACTCATTACCATCTTGCACAAAACCAATTTCTTCTAATTGATGTCCATATGTTGCTAATGCTGATGAATCAACATAATCGTAATAGATTGCTAGGTTTGAATAATCGCCATTTCTAACATAAGAATAAGACATAGCAGCATTATCATCATCTAAGCGAGGTAAATCCATGCCTAGATATGCCATAATATCAAGATATGGCCAGTCGTTAGAAATCATAAGAATAATTGATCCATCGTAATCCTCGTAGTAATTAATACGTGTTCCCAATTTGCTGACAGCCTCAGATCCATAATAAGAATCACCTATTGTATAACCAGCAGATATCAATTTACTTTCATATTGTTCTAATGTGATTTCTGGATAATATACACAGACTAGTACATAAAATTGATAGGCATAATTGTAATCTGTAGATGCTTCATACGCTTTAGCATCAAAAACTGGAATATCTTCTGCAGTTACAAGACCAATATAGTCAGTAGGCCAATCAGACATTCTCATTTCTACTCTGTAAATTATAAGCTCGAAATAAGAAGTACCATGTAAATCTTCCAAAATACTATATTGCACAACTAATTCTTCAGTCGCTGATACTTCCATCCATCCATATGGAGAGTCATATGACAATTGGAATCCGCATATTGTCAATGCATATTCATAATCATCAACAATGGTGTTAAGATTATTAACATAACAGTTAATGACTGCGATACTAATGGTTGATGTATCAACTGTGAGATAATAGTCTAGTCGCTTAGCATCAATACCTGGAATTAATTCTTTATAATCATCCCCAGCTATGACACCAATTAAATCGACAACATTTTCATCCCAAGAAGTGGAAGAATATAAAGTATTCCACTCAAATTTACTTTCATTTTGGCTTGTGGGATTAGAGTTCTCCAAAGATATATTTCCACTTGAAGTGCTACCTTTAAGATCACATCCACAAATCAAAAATGCTAGTAAAGTTAATAATAAACCAATTCTTTTCTTCATTTATACTCCTTTCAAGTTATTCAATTATTCACTAATTCTGTGACATTATATTTGTCGAAAATAAGATAAATAATTAATAATACATAATATGTATATATCATACGCTTTTTGAATATAATAGTCAATAAAATTTGCCATTCAAACAGCAAAATGCAAGCGCTTTTTTAAATATATTTAAAACAAAGCAACTTTACACTTACATTTTAGTAAAAAAATATGTTTTGTGCTAGAAAATACGATAAAATAGGGTAAATTTACCATAAATGCGAACACAAAATAATAATTTTGAGTATGAAATAGGTGCAAATGTAAACACTTTCATTAAAAAATGTTTATAATTTAGTATATATTTATAGCAAATATTTTAAAGAAAAAGAGGATATATTTATGAAAAAAGCACAAAACGCTCTTATTTTGGCGGTCTCTTTCCTATTATTAACTTCCTGTGGTGAAAATGGGTCAGTATCGCAAGACACATCTGTTCCACAATCACATGTAGCAAGTTTAAGTGACTTTAAAAATGCTATAAAAGAACTTGGAACAAACTACACATTGAACTCCATTGATTATAGTGGTGATGAAGGAAAGACAGTTGTATCAGAAAACTACTACGGCAAATTCATGCCATCTGGTCAAATTGATGGTTATATGCGTGTAACTGATGACGATGATACAATTCATTATTATGTATATTCACCAGAAATCGCAGATGAATACTACGATGGATTTGATGATTTTGGTCGTGAAGATTATAGCAGTGAAGATTTTGCAAGAATGAAGGATTTAGAGTATGTTCTAAACCTTGATACATTTACTCAATCAATTCGTGATCGTAAGGGATTAACTTTCCATACTGATGATGAATTATCAATTTTGAGATTACTAGACTTGACAAACCATGTAATGGCTTATTTCTTTGGACACGCACATGATGGTATTGATGTTATCTTAGATGAAAATTTCGCATTAAAACAAATTAATTTCTTAGGTGTTAATCAGGCAATGTTAGATAAACCAGTGGCACTTAAAAATAATATTTTCTATAGTATTACTGTCGACGATATCGGAACTTCAAAAATCGATTATATTGATGAATATGCGAATGGAGGAATGGAAGTTCATACTCCAGAAGTTAGTATGCTTTTGAGAATGGGTGAAGATGGAAAACCTTTATATGATGGCGTAAGAGCAGAGTTTACTGGTGTTGTATCATCAATTATTAATGCTGGTGCATCAACATCAATTATTAGTAATGGAGCTCCAGCTTTCTTCCCAGATGCAGGAGAATTAGATCCATGGGTTTACTATTTGCATGAGGTTACTGTAAGGGCTACAGTTTCATCTTTAGATGGGGCAGTAGTATTTACTGATATTGAATTAGTTGAAGATATCGAAGAAGCTGATGAGCCATCAACATTTCAAGTTACTGATGCCGATACATGGTTAGATGAATTTGTTTATCCTTCACATGGTCAAGCAATGAATGGTATGTCACTTGATTTGACTGTAACCTATCTTGATGGTGAGATTATTGCTGGTGAAGACTCAGTATTAAACTGCCAATTTAATAGTGAGGTTCCAGTAAAAGTAGTGCTATCCAAAGATATGGATGAAGATACAAAAAGCGAATTTGGAGATTGGTTCTGGTCAGAAGAAATTGAAAGTGGAGTATCTCTTGATTTTAAAAATGTCACATTCCGTTGGGAAAATGGACCAGTTGTATACGTTGGAGATACAAGTAGAGTGGAACGCTCAATTACTTTCACTGATTTTACAAATAATGTATTAGGTGAAGCACTTCCTGAACCTCCTTCAATTGATTCATTTGATATGTTCTTTGAAGAAAGTTATTTGATTGATGAAGACACTGCGGCAGTTGGTGTATTTATTATCGCAAGAGTATTATTTAAAGAAAAAGATACATTTGTAGAAGAATATGCAAATATTCTTACTGAAGCAGGATATGAATTTGTCGAACAATACGATGATGATGCTGGTGACACTTGGTATGCATATCAAAAAGATAATATTGTAATTAGATATCTTACCCCATTTAAAGTATATGATGATCCAGAAGACACTGAACATCGTACATGGATTGAAGCATTTAATTTAGATGATACATTTCCTGCACCAAATTATGATGAAGATTAATTAAAAAAGTAATTTTAAAAGGTTAATGATGGCTTGATTCTCATTAACCTTTTTTTTGATAAAATCATAAAACATATAAAAACTGCTAGGAATTTTTATCCTAGCAGTTATTTAATTATTTCTTTAAACTATTTACTAAGGCTTGAAGATGGCTCTTTTGTCTTGCAGCAGTTTTCTTTGCTTGAACACCTTTAGTAACAGATTTATCAATTCTTGCAACTGCTACACGTAAAGTTGCTTCTGCTTTTTCGATGTCTCCTGCTTCAACAGCAAGACGAACTTTTTTCATTTCAGTGCGAACACTAGCCTTGAAACTAGCATTAGTCATACGACTTTTTTCGTTAGTACCAACTCTTTTTACTTGTGATTTAATATTTGCCATAATTTCACCTCTTTCAAAACACGAAAAAAGTTTATCATAACTAGCGATTTTATTCAATAGTTTTTAGCCTATTTTGATTATTATTCATAAGGTAACGAATAATAAGTAGTGGTGATTATATGAATTTAGAGCGTTTATTTAAAAATGATATTGCAGATGAAATAATAAAGAAGAAAAAATGTGATCCTATCTCTATCAAACATTTCAAAGAGGATGGAGCAAAAATTACTCAAATTGAAATTAAAGATAAAAATAACAAATATGGAAAAGAAATTGGAAATTACATAACAATTGAATGCGAAAGTGATCATGACAATGAAAAAGTCTTAGCAAAATACTTGAAAAAGATATTGAAAAAAAATGGGTTTAAATCAAATTCTAAAGTGCTAGTTGTTGGACTTGGAAATGACTCATATCTTTCTGATGCACTTGGTCCAAAAGTAGTAAAAGAAATTAATGTAACCTCGCATTTTTATGCAAAAAAGAAAAAGGTCACAAGCGTTTCATGTTTTATACCAGGTGTAATGGGAGTGACTGGACTAGAATCTAGTGCAATGATTAAAAGCATTATTGATCGATTTTTAATAGATATTGTTATTGCCATTGATTCGCTTGCAACACGCAGTATTTCACGTCTATATAAAACATATCAATTAACAGATACTGGAATTAATCCAGGCAGTGGTGTCAACAATAATCGTATGGGTGTTAACAAGAAAATTATGAAAATTCCAGTAATTGCAATTGGTGTTGCTACCGTTGTTGATGTTGCAAGTATAATGGTTAATACACTAAATGTCATAGATAAAAAATTACTTAATTCCCACACGATTGAAACAATATATCACTCACTAGATCGAGATAATCATAATTTTATTATGACTACTAAAGAAATTGATGATTTAATTGATATCATTGCTTTGAATATTGCTAGCGGAATTAATTTAGCAATAAATCCACAATTAGCAATAAACGACAATCTTAGATAGTTTATTTTTTTATTATTACTTTGGGTGATAAATATGAAAAATTTCTTTAAGACAGCTCTAATAGTGTTACTAGTAGGAATAGTTATTGCATCAATTGCAGGAAATAAGCCAAGTAGTTCTGGGAATAATACTCTTACTTCAGTTATTAATCAATTTGAAGAAGATATCGCTAATGGTAGCGTAATTAAAGATGGAGTAATAAATGGTGCAACAAGTGTAGAAGGTGAAGTTGAAGTGACCAGCAATGCTCTTGCAACAATTATTAATCGCTTGGGCTCTTTACTCATAACTGGAATTGGTAAATTATTAAAACTAATCGCAGAACTAATAACAAAATTCATCGGTTAATACTTTTATAAGTTTTACTTATTTGCTACACTTTAATAGGTGATGTTAAATGAAAAGAGTAGAAAGAATTTTATACATGGGTACACCACAAATGTCTGCTAATGTCCTTGAAGCATTAATTCTTGAAGGATATAACATTATAGGAGTAGTTGCACAACTTGATAAACCAGTAGGAAGAAAGAAAATCTTAGAAAAAGTTCCGACAAAAGTTGTAGCAGAAAAGTATAACATTCCAGTTTTTCAACCAGAAAAAATTCGTTTAGACTATGAATTTGTCAAAGAACTAAAACCAGATGTGATTTTAACTCTCGCTTATGGTCAAATTGTGCCACAAGGATTATTGGATATTCCCCGATTAGGATGTATTAATCTTCATGGATCATTATTACCAAAATATCGTGGTGCCGCTCCAATGCAATACGCAATTATTGAAGGGGAAAATGTCACAGGCATGACCTTGATGCAAATGATTGATAAGATGGATGCTGGCGTAATGTACGCAAAAAAAGAAGTGAAAATCAGTGATGATGACACTTTGTCAACCTTGACTAGTAAAATGGTGGACTGTGCGAAAGAATTAATTTTAGAAGCACTTCCTCTTTATTTGGACGATAAATTAAAAGGAGAAGTTCAAGATGAATCTTTAGTGACATTTTGTCCAACAATAAAAAAAGAGCAAGAACATTTAGATTTGTCGATATCAGCTCAAAAAGTAGTAAACTGGGTACGAGCATTAAATGATCACCCAGGTGCGTACTTACTTTTAGATGATGCAAAAGTAAAAATTTGGAAAGCAAAAGTAATTAATAATAAAGTCACATATAGTATAGGTGAAATTATTTCTGCTGATAAAAATGGACTAATTATGCAAGGAAAAGATGGACAAATATCTTTACTTGAACTCCAAAAAGAAGGAAAGAACAAAATGGATTACCGTGCATTTATTAATGGTAATCAAAATTTAGTCGGTAAAGTCTTAAAATAATTGGGCTCTTTAGCCTATATTTAGGTAAAAATACATTTTTAATGAAAAATAGGCGTTTACCGCCCACAAGTTTTTTTTGAGGAATAAGATATAGTGTCGATAGGTTAAATCGACATCCTCCTCCCCTATGATTTAGCAACTCACTTACAGAAAATAAGGTTCCAGCAGACCTTATTTTTTTATTGCCACATATTAAAAATTATATTAAATTATTAATATAAAGGAGTGAGAAAATGGAAAAGAATTTAATAATGTCTGTGCACCAATTAGTAGATTTTCTCCTCCGTAAAGGTGATATTGATAACCGTATTTATAACAAAACATCTATGACTGAAGGAACTCGCCTTCACGCTAGCTATCAAAGAAGACAAAGCGATGACTATATTGCAGAATTCTATCTTTGCCATACTTTTAATGTCGATGGTTTTAACTTGACGTTACAAGGCCGCGCTGATGGAATAATTGAACGCCCTTTTTTATCCATTATTGATGAAATTAAAACAAGCGTTATTGATAATGAAGAATTTTATAATTCACAAGCCGAATGGCATCTTGGCCAAGCTAAAGTATATGCGCTCATTTATGCTCTTGATAAGAAAAAAGATCGTATGGGTGTTAGACTTACTTATATTAATCAATTAGACAATAAACAACTTATTAAAGAGTTTACATATAGCAAAAATGAATTAGAAGAATATGTGATTGGTTTAATAAGAGAATATCTTGATTTTTATAAAATGATTTTTAAGCAAATTGAGGATCGAAACGAGAGTGCAAAAACTATTGAATTTCCCTTTCAGAATTATCGTTTAGGTCAAAGAGAACTTGCAAAATATACATATTCTGCTTTTAAAAAAGAAGAAATCCTTTTTGTTGAAGCTCCAACTGGCATTGGAAAAACTATGTCAACTTTATTTCCATCAGTAAAAATATTTGCTGAAGAAACAATTGATAAAGTTTTTTATTTAACTGCAAAAAATAGTGGCATTATTTCTGCATTTAATGCAAGTAAAATCTTGCTTAATAATGGTTTAAAAGCAAAAGTAATTCAAATCACAGCAAAAGATAAAATATGTCTATGTCCAGGAAGAGGATGTAATCCTGATGAATGCCCATACGCAAGAGGATACTATGAAAAAATACGACCCGCTTTAAGTGATTTACTAAAAAATGACATAGTATTTTCAAAAGATTGTCTTTTAGACTACGCAAATAAATATCAATTATGTCCGTTTGAATTTCAGTTAGATGCATCATTATTTTCCGATATTATCATTTGTGATTTTAATTATCTTTTTGATCCAATTGTGTATATGCGCAGATATTTTGATGAAACAACTTACCGAATGGTAGGATTAGTAGATGAGGCTCATAATCTAGTTGAGCGTGGAAGAGAAATGTATTCAACATCACTTTCATATTCAAATTTTAAAAGAATGAAGAAAAATATTAAGTCCATTGAACACAAAAAATTAAAGACAGCTGTCAATAAAATAGGAAAGATTTTTAAAGAATACGATGTCACTTCGGAAGTTGGATATAACTTAAGAGATGATTTAGATGTTAAATTGATTTCAGCACTTTCATCATTTCAACAACAAGCATCGGATTATATGAAAAAACTTCCATATGATGTTGAAGAAGAATTTAAAGAATATTATTTTGACGCAATCCGTTTTGTTAAGATTTCTGAATTTTTTAATGGAAGTTTTAAATTCTATATTTACAAGGACAATGGTGACATAAGTGTTAATATCTTTAATTTAAATCCTGCGAAACTATTTGAAGATTCATTGTCAAAGTTAAAAGGTACAGTATTATTTTCAGGGACACTTTCTCCACTTGACTATTACGTAAAACTTCTTGGTGGCAATGATAGTTCACCAGTTTTACGCATACCTTCTCCGTTTCCAAGAAAAAATTTAAAGCTAATGGTTGCTCCTAATATATCAACAACTTATAAAAATCGAGATAAGACATATGGTGATGTAGCAAGTTATATTAAGACTGCTGTATCACAAAAAATTGGAAATTATTTTGTGTTTTTTCCGTCTTATAAATATTTAAATAGCGTCTTAGAATATTTTGAAAATGAAGATTTTATTATTCATAGTCAAGTTCAAGATATGAAAGAAGAGGAAAAAACTGCTTTTTTAGATAATTTTAATGAAAATCCGACTGAAACTCATATTGGATTTGCCGTTTTGGGAGGAATATTCTCAGAAGGTATTGACTTAATTGGTAATCGTTTGATTGGAGCAATAATTGTAGGAGTTGGATTACCTCAAATATCATATGAACGTGATTTAATTAGAAACTACTTCGATGAGAATGAAGAAAATGGATTTGATTACGCATATGTAAAACCTGGTATGAACCGTGTTATGCAGGCAGTAGGACGAGTTATAAGAAGTGAAAATGATAAAGGAATTGTATTGCTTATTGATGAAAGATATATGCAAAGAAGATATCAAGATCTTTTTAAAGCCGAGTGGAATAACTATGATGTTGTCTTAAATGAAAAAGATATCGAAACCGAATTAAAAAAATTTTATGAAGATATATAAAATATTTCAAATATAAAGGTACTTTATTAGTTTTACTGGTGTGGGAAACTGGATGAAAGTTCATTGCTTACGACCGAAAATTACAAATGGATCGGTACAAAAGGATACATTCAGTGTAAAAATTAAAAATAATAGCTCGACTTTTACCATTAAAAATAATGTTGAATACCAAGTTCATGCTCGAGAAGCTGCACACCATATTTTGTATACAGTTGTTAACTCTGCAGCAATGAATGGAAATGTACGCGGAGTTAGATTTGTTAGTGGATTTGCATATTATAAAATTATTGTCGTAGTTTGCAGCTATCATTGGTGGAATTGCATTGTTAATTTTTAATAAAAGTTGGGCTCCTTTTTTTAAATGGTTGCTTGCTATTATTTTAATTCTTGCTGGATTGTTTTTTGGACCAGGTTTACATGCTTCGTCGGTATCTGATAAAAAAAATTACTACACCAATTCTGGCGATTTAATGAAAGATTTCCATACGGCTGAGAAAAAATTTTTTAAAACATTAGGCGATTAAGATAGTAGAAACAGTGTGAGATTAATTTATATAAATATAATTTTTGAGTTTTAAGTTCTAGTACTGATTTTAAGAAAAAGACGAGTAAAAAATGAACTAGTAAAGTATTCGTAGATACAAAAAAAGTCAACGAATACTTTTTTGTTATATTGATTATGAAATGATAATAAACAAAAATGACAAGACCAAAACAATTTTCTTTACCTAAATCATCTAGGTGTGTAATTGATGTATAAAACCATCATAACGTGTTTTTTGATTAATTTGATGTATATCGTTTTTTTACTCTTTTATCTGCTTTTCTCTTATATTTCTTTGATAAGTTGCATATAAAGAAGAATAACTTACTACCTATTATTTAGCCATCAAAAATCCACGTAGTTGTTAGTTTACATATTTTAATGATAGTGTTACAATAAATTAAATATATGATTTTGAGAAAAAATAATAATGTATTTTATTAATACATATTATTTCAAGAAAAGGAGTGTCATAAAATCATGGAATACGAAAAAGTTGCAGCTGACGAAAACTCTATCCACAAAAAATTTCTAAGTAACCCAATGTATAATTCATTATATTGTTATTTTAATTACAAAGCTCCAGGGGGAAGACTGGGAAGAGTAAAATATACTAAAGAGCATTCTATAGTTATATGTCAAATGAAATACGGGAAGGCACGTTTGTATTTTGATGTCCATCTTGATGAAAATGGTGCTGTTAATACTATGGTGTTTGATTTTAGAAATATATTTGACAAATTTATAGCAAAAAAATCAGTTGAAAAACACGGATCTGATTATGAAGAATTTGTTTATAAAGTTCTTTACAAAACAAAATTTAGTCTAAGAAATGTGTGTCTTTTTAGAAATTACGAAGGTGGCATCGTTGGTGATAATGAAAAATATCCAGCGTTTGGGATATCTCTTGTCGATTATACGAATGACAAATTTAATTTATTTACTCCATGGGCGGGAGTTCTTAATGAAGTACTTGACGCATTAGATGCAGTAAATGGTTTTGTAGGTGATAATAAAAAGAATAAGCTCACAAGGAAAGATATTGATGAGGGGGCAGTAAAATCACCGCTCATGGGAATAATGCTTATCGTGGCTGGATATTTAGCCATCGTCGGTGGACTTGCTTTGATAATTATAAACAAAAGTTGGATTCCTTTCTTTAAATGGGTAGTGGGTATTATTTTAATTCTTGCTGGTTTATTTTTTGGACCATGTATACATTTAGTTACGAGAACGGAAAAAAAGGAATACTATAGTAATTCCGGCGATTCATTGAAAAACTTTCACAAAGCCGATAAAAAAATGTTTATAACAATAGAGGATTAATTTATGAAAAAAAATATAAGATTATATTTGTTATTCTTTTTTTCCCTTTTCTTATTAACTTCATGTGGGAAGCTTAATGAAAATTCTTCGTTAGGGGAAGTAATTTGGACTATTGTAGGTTGGATTGCACTTGTAGGGGTAATAGAAGCAATTTTTGATTTGATTTTTAACTTTTTTGCAATTAAATTCCCATATATTTATTTTCCATCATGTTTAGCTTTTGCCTTAGTTTTATTTTTTAAAATTTCGAAAGGTAATTTTGCTATGTTTGGCTTAGATTTTGGAATCTATTTGGCACATGGGATTTTACTCTTTTTAATCATCCCACGATTTGAAGATTTTGTGCAACACTATACAAGAATTACATATGAATATGATATAACTTTTGGAGAATTTCGTGAAACTTCAAGAGAAGATATAAAGAAAACTATATCGGGAATATGTGTAAAATTGGGAACTGTTGCTGTTCTACTATTAGTGTTCTTTGTTTTACCTACTCTTATTTATAAAGATAATGACCCATCATTTGCATCATGGATGAAATATGCTCCTCTTATTGTAGAAGGTGGTTATTGTGGAATATTTTCCCTTTTAGGCTTCTATCGCTTAATAAAATATCATGGATAAATAGGATAATATTATTGAACTTGTAAAGAGTTTTTGAAAATTTAAAAAAGATAAATTAGTTAAAGCCTAATTCAGTCATATGCTGAATTAGGCTTTTATAATTCAAAGAATAAGTAACCGTTCATTGCTGAAATACTGAATATTGTAACGATTTATTTTTAAAACATGAGGAATGACCATGTGGTTTTGACTAATTATTTTCGATTTTATTGTTCTTACAATACTCTAAGAATGATGATGCGATATTTTTATATCTTTCATGATTAACAATAAAACTTATGCCATGCCCAGCACCTGGAAATGTATGAAGTTCAGAGTAAGATACACAATTATTTTTAATTTCTTTACTCATTTCGCATGGCACAAATTTATCATCTTCACCATGGATTAATAAAACTGGTATATCAGTATGTGTAACTGCTTCAGAAGAATTTGCAGCATTTAACTTAAAGTGTCCAAAAAGGAGTGCTCCTAAGTAAATAAATGGATATATGATTTTTGGATTATATCCTCTGTCTTTGCATACTTTTTTAATTATTGCAGGAGGAGTAGTAAATGGACAATCCGCCACTATTCCACGAATGTTTTTAGGTAAATCAAATTCTGAGGCCATAAGTATTGTCGCACCACCCATCGACACACCAGCAAGATAAATTTGTATATCCTTTCCGAAACGATTAATAGCGTAGTCTATCCAACATAAACAATCATAACGTTCTTTAACGCCAAATGTAATTGTATGTCCTTCACTCATTCCATGAGCGCGTTGGTCGACAAGTAATACATTAAAACCTAGTTCCCTTGCTAATTTGCATCCACCGCAAAAGTCTCGAATTGATGATCCTTTATATCCTGGAAATTGAATTTGAATAGGAGCATTATCATTAGTATGATAATATCTTCCTGACAACGCTATTCCATCTTTTGCAATGCAATATACTCTTTCATAAGGAAGAGTGTCAATCTCTTTGATTAATGAAATCATTTTATCTCGATCATGTGCGTATTGCTCATCGTCTGGTATTGCATAAACATCTTCTTTATGCTTAGATGGGACATAAAACACAAGTCTATAAGCAAAAAATGAAAATACTAGTATAACTATTAATAAAACTAGTAAAGCACATAAGGCAATAATCCATCCCATATATTTTCACCTCGAAAGATATTTTATTAATTGAAATATAATATATGAAAATGCATTTTGCAATGGATATAACTTAGAAACAAAATTAATTATACGATTTATAAAAAAGTGTATATTACATTCTATTTGACATTTTGAAAAAGAGATTTATAAATGTGGAATTTTATATATATATATATATATAAAATAGCAAATTTATTTGAATTGTTGTATACTATTAATAAGGAAGGTCCTAGTTCAATCTAGTGACTAACTCCTGCAGATAGTTAGCCGCGTTGATTGAAAGTTGTTAGCGGCTTTTTTTTTATTTCCTATCTATTTTTATTATTTCTAATAATTTCGATAACTGTAGTTATAATGGTTACTAAAGTAATTATTACACTTGCAATATTGATAATACTGCTCACCAATGGGATCTCCTTCCTTACTTAGAGATTCTATCAGTGAGCTTTTTAGTTCTCATAGACATCATCTCCGTTCGTGCAGGAGTTTTGCACGCCTAGACCGTTCTAGTTCCTTCATTATTACTTATAGGTGAGACAAACTTATAAATCGTATAAAAATTATTAAATTGAGACAAATTTGAAATTATAAAGTATAAATTTATATATTTAATATATTAAATAAATTTGTTATAATTTAACGAGTTGGAGGTGGATTTATGTTTGATCAAAAGAAAATACGAAATTTTTCTATTATCGCTCATATTGATCATGGTAAGTCCACACTTGCAGATCGTATCTTAGAATTAACTGGTAGTGTTGATAAAAGAGAAATGAAAGAGCAACTTCTCGATTCTATGGATTTAGAAAGAGAAAGAGGAATTACAATTAAACTTAATGCTGTAACTTTAAATTATCATCATACAGATGGTGAAGATTATATCTTTAATTTAATTGACACTCCAGGACACGTCGACTTTACTTATGAAGTATCGCGTTCTCTTGCTGCTTGTGAAGGTGCCTTACTTGTTGTAGATGCTACACAAGGAGTAGAAGCTCAAACACTAGCTAATGTATATTTGGCAGTTGATAATGATTTAGAAGTTATTCCCGTTATTAATAAAGTTGATTTACCAAGTTCGGATCCTGAACGAGTTAAAATGGAAATTGAAAAAAGAATTGGGATAAGCTGTGATAACGCTGTTAATGTTTCTGCTAAGACTGGTTTAAATGTTGAAAAAGTTTTAGCACAAATTGTAGAATCAGTTCCTGCTCCAGTTGGTGATGTTAATGCACCATTAAAAGCACTTATTTTTGATTCGAACTACGATTCTTATCGTGGTGTTGTTATTAACATTCGTTTAAAAGAAGGAAAAGTAAAAGTTGGAGATATAATTCACTTATGCGCAGCTAATAAAGATTATCAAGTCACTGAGCTTGGAATACGCACACCAAAAGAAGAAAAACGTGATGTTTTATATGCTGGTGAGGTAGGTTATTTATGTGCACAAATTAAAGATATTAAAGATGTTCATCCTGGTGAAACTGTTACATTAAGAGATAATCCAACTGATCAACCTTTACCTGGATACCGCCATATTAATCCGATGGTTTATTGTGGTCTATATCCGGTTGACTCTAAAAAATATCAAGATTTAAAAGAAGCACTAGAAAAGTTGTGTCTTAATGACTCATCTTTAGTATTTGAGCCTGAAACATCACAAGCACTTGGATTTGGCTTTAGATGTGGATTCTTAGGCTTATTACATATGGATGTTGTGCAAGAAAGATTAGAGAGAGAATATAATATTGATTTAATTTTAACCGCGCCATCAGTTATTTATAAAATTAATATGACTAATGGTAGTGTCATAGACATTGATAATCCATCTAAACTACCAGATCAAACACTTATTAAGTCAATAGAAGAACCATATATTAAGGCAAATATTATGACACCAAAAGAATATGTGGGACCTATAATGGAACTATGTCAAGAAAAGCGTGGTATATATCTTGATTTAGAATATTTTGATGATACAA
Organism: Erysipelotrichales bacterium; assembly: GCA_022508535.1. GTDB lineage: Bacteria > Bacillota_I > Bacilli_A > RFN20 > CAG-826 > RUG131. The sequence continues at coordinate 28,890 of JAFLUZ010000008.1, read as the reverse complement.
GAATGATCTTAAAATATGAAATACCACTAAGTGAAATTGTTTATAATTTCTTTGATAAATTAAAGAGTTATTCAAAAGGATATGCATCTTTCGACTATGAATTAAGTGATTACAAGGTATCAAATTTAGCAAAAATGGATATTTTACTTAATGGTGTTCCGATTGATGCTTTGAGTCTTATTGTTTATAAACCAACAGCGTATAATCGCGGAAATGTAATTACCCGCAAATTAAAAGAAGTAATTCCTCGTCAACAATTTGAAGTTCCAGTACAAGCATCTGTAAATGGAAAGATTATTGCTCGAACAGACATTAAAGCTGTTAGAAAAGATGTTTTAGCTAAGTGTTATGGTGGAGACATTTCCCGTAAAAGAAAGCTTCTTGAAAAACAAAAAGAAGGTAAAAAGAGAATGAAAAGAGTTGGCTCTGTGGAAGTTCCACAAGAAGCATTTATGTCTTTACTTTCTATTGATGATGACGAATAGACACGAAATTCGTGTCTTTTTGTTTATTTGCGTCACATTTTGTTAGTAGATTTTTAGTATTTATTTAGTTTTTTTATAGAAAGAAATTTAGTTTTTTGCTAGAATGTGCATATGAGGTGACTAGATGTGGATTTAAATGATTATGGTAAAGCTTTTTCTAGTGATACCTATGCCACTAAATTAGAAGTACAAGAAGTCTTACAAATTCGCGCAGGAATTGATGTTTTTTGGGGTAAGATTATGTCTTACCGAGATCAGTTTATGAGTAAATTACCTTTACGTAATATCGAAAGACTTCCTTTTAATATTGTTTTTACACCAGGAATTTTAAATAAAGAAACTTTATTAGAGAGAAAATTAGTAAAGTTAATGATTAAATATCTTAAACTGAATTACAACGATTATGTTCGTGTAAGTGCAAGAAATGAGCAAATTATTATTTCTTTAAGGCACATTGCAAATATTTATAATGTTGAAACTGATGATAACTTATTTATTGATATCATCAATGGAAATGCTTCATCATTAAAGCCTAATCAAATTATTTTGCAAAAATACTATGAATGTTTGAAAAATATTGAGGATTATTCCGCTGATGCAGTTAATGAGGCTCGTGCATTAAAATTCGCGTCAATTTTAAGTGGGATAGATGACGTTGATTTTTTATATCGGAAAGAAGAATTGCAAGATACCACTATAAGACTTTATGATCGTTTATACTCTGCTGCACCTGTCGAAAGAATAAAACCGATGATGGAAGACCTATATGAATTTATAGGTAACAGCTCGTATTCGGCGCTTTTCCGATCAATCGTCACTTATTTCTATATTTGTATGATTCAACCATTTTCTTTCTATAGTGAAGAAATTGCTGTGTTGCTTTCTAAAGCCATATTAGCTCAATATGATTTTGATGAGATAGCCACTTTAATTGACTTTGAAACACTAATCGATGATTTAAAAGAGAAAATGACTAAAGTCTTTAAAAATGTTATGGAATCAAATGATATGACTTATATTATTCATCATTCTATGATTATCTTAGATGAAAAAGTCACTAATATTTTAGACTTAATAAAGAAAAATGCGGCGAATGAAATTAAAGAAGAATTCTTTAATATTGAAAAAAGTGAAGAAAAATTAGAAAAAAATGTCGAAGTTGTGGAAAAATCTTCACAAGTGTTGCATAATGTTGACTATGAGGTAAGAGTGGCCTTGCCTAAATTACCAGTTGGTTTAGATGAAAAAGACGCTGATAAAATTGCAGAACATTTATTAGAACTTAACCCAAAGCTAAAAAAAGGTGAAGCATTGTTTTATGCCCATCATTGCACGGTTGGTAAGTATTATACAATCCAACAATTTAAAGCAATGAATGAATGTGCTTATGAAACAGCACGAACATCGATGGATAATTTATCTAGACTCGGTTTTTATCAAAAAGAAATGATTAAAAACAAATTTGTTTACACGCCAGTTGAAAGAAAGTAGGTATTTAATATGTTAAATTTTGCATCAGGATTAGATAATCCATTTATTATTATTCTTCTTCTTGTAGTTATTTTTGGTGCTATCGCATTAGTGGTTTTCTTATTAAGAAAATTACCAGCTTTACGCGATGATGTTAAAAAACCAGAAACGGAAGAAGAAGCCGCTAAAGAATCTTTAGATCGTATTCTTGTCCCTATTGAAGAAGAAAAAACATCAGAAGTTAAAAATGAAGAGGAAGATAAATAGTCTTTATATTCATATACCATTTTGTCAACATCTTTGTGGGTATTGTGATTTCACAAAGATGTTTTATTTACGTCCATTTGTTTCAAAATATATTAAAGAGCTAGTAAAGCAAATTGATAACTTAGGAAAAGTAAAATTTAAAACTATTTATATTGGTGGAGGTACACCGAGTAGCCTTTCTCCATATCTTTTAGAATTACTACTTAGTGCATTGAGTAAACATAAATTAAGTTCAACAGAATTTACAATTGAAATTAATCCTGAACCAATGAATAAGAAAAAATTAATGCTTATGAAAGAATATGGCATTAATCGTGTATCAATTGGTGTTCAAACTTTTAATGATGAATTACTAAAAATAATTAATAGATATCATAATAAAAGACAAGTTATTTATTGGATAAATAAGTTTAATGAAGCTGGAATAAATAATATAAATGTTGATTTAATATATGGTCTACCTTCTCAAACCCTTGAAATATTAAAAAAAGACATTGAAATAGTAACGTCACTTAATATTACGCATATTTCATCGTATTCTTTGACAGTTTCAAAAGGTACAGCTTTTTATAAAGATGGAATAAAAGAGATTAGCGATGAGGCATCACGAGCGTATTATGATCTTCTTTATAAAGAGTTAAAAAAGAAGAAGTTTAAGCGTTACGAAGTGTCTAACTTTGCTAAAGACAAAAAGTACTCGAAACATAATTTAAATTATTGGAATGCGAATGAATATATAGGAGTTGGCTTAGGCGCACATGGATACGAAAATGGTGTTAGATACCAGAATACATCTAATATTAAAGAGTATTTAAAAGGTAACTATTATGTATATAAAGAAGAATTATCGCAAACTGAACAAATTGAAGAATTCGTTATGCTTAATTTAAGAAAAGAAGAAGGATTTAGTAAATTAGAATTTAAGAAAAGATTTAAAAAAGATATTAGAGAAGTTTTTAAAAATTCTTTAGATAATACCATCGCTAACAAATTATTAAAAGAGACTAAAACTCGAATTAAAGCCACCTATCTTGGTATGATGTTACTTGATAGTGTATTAGTAAAAATGTTTATGGAAATATAAAAAATTAATACTTTAACCCATAATCTAATAAGTTATGGGTTTTTTTATGCATTAAAGAATCTATAAAATAGATTATTTCCAAATTTTTACAATTTTTAGCACTTTTTTGTTGACAGTGCTAAATTACGGCATATAATAGAATTAGCACAAAGAAATATAGAGTGCTAAACGAGGTGAAACTATGAGTTTATCAAGAAGAGACTATATCTTAAAACTTATTGTCGAATACTTTATTAAGAATGCCCAGCCAGTTGGTAGTCACACTCTTATTGAGGAATATCATCTTGATGTCTCTAGTGCCACGATTCGAAATGAAATGTTCGCACTTGAAAAAGAAGGATATCTAGAAAAGACCCATACTTCAAGTGGGCGTGTTCCTTCTTCAAAAGGTTATCGTTATTATATTGATCACTTAAGAAATGAAAGTGTTGATACGAGAATTAAAAATGAAATTGCAAATCTTTTGTCGGAAAGAACATTAACAGTAGAACAAGCAATTACACAATCTTGTGAAATCCTCTCGCATATGACTAATCTTGCTTCCGTAATGTTAGGTCCTAATGCGAAAGATGAACATCTTATTTCTGTGCAACTAATTCCAATCTCTACGAAGACTGCAACAGTGGTATTCGTTACTGATAAAGGTTACGTTGAAAACAAAACATTTGTCTTTGATGAGGATACCGAAATTAAAGATATTGAAAGTTGCGTAAAAGTGCTTAATGATCGCTTAAAAGGAACCGCGGTCTCGCAGTTAATCGATAAAATGGATGCGATTAGACCAGTCCTTCAAAACTATGTATCTGATAATGATATGATTTATCAAGTATTCATGGAAGCGTTCTTAAAATTCGCTCGTGATCGTATATCTTTATTTGGAAAAGGACAACTTTTCAATCAAGAAGATATCGCAAGTGATGCTGATAAACTACGTAGAGTCTTAAATCTCTTTGATTCACCAGATGAGATGAGAAGAATGTTGATCACTGATGGCAGTGAAGATATAAGCATCTCTATCAATGATAACGATGTTTCTATCATTACCTCAAAGATTAAAATGCCTGGTCAAGATGATGGAACAATTGCTCTTGTTGGACCAAAAAGAATGGACTACGAGAAAGTTGTTGGAGCATTAGAATATGTCGCACAAGAATTAGAAAAATATTTTGCGAGAGAAAGGAATAAAAATGGAAGAAAATAAAGAAGTAGTAAAAGAAGAGAAAGTTTCTAAAAGAGAAAATAGAAAAATTCACCATCTCGAAGAAGAATTAAAAAAAGCTAAGTTAGAGGCTGAAGAATGGAAAAATAAATATTATATGGCTTATGCAAACTTGCAAAATGAGAAAAAGATGTATGAAAAAGAACATCTCGATATGATTAAATATCGCGCGGCAGGATTTGTTGAAGACTTAATGCCAGCATTAGATTCATTCCATGTAGCTCTACAAATAAAACCTGATGATCAAAAGATGCAAAACTTTCTAATAGGATTTGAATATATTTATAAAAATATATTAAGCGTCTTAGAAAATGAAGGTATCACTAAATTAGAACCAAGCTTACATGCAAAATTTGACTCATCTTATATGCATGCAATTGATTCAGAAGAAAGCGATGAAGAACCAAATACAGTCATCAAAGTATTATCAGTAGGTTATAAATTAAAAGATCGTATTATTAAACCTGCTATGGTAATCGTCGCAAGAAAAAAAGAAGTTAAAGAAGAGAAAAAAGAAGAAAGCAATAGTTCAAGTGAGAACTAATTTAATAAAGGAGAAAAAATATTATGGCAAAAGAAATTATTATTGGTATTGACTTAGGTACAACAAACTCAGTTGTATCATATTTAACAGAAGATGGCTCATGGAAAGTTATTCCTAACCCTGAAGGACATAACACAACTCCATCAGTTGTCGCATTTAAAGCAAGTGGCGAAGTCATCGTTGGTGATGCTGCAAAAAGACAAGCAGTTACTAACCCTGACACAGTTGCATCAATTAAGCGTTTAATGGGAACAAGTGAAAAAGTTCATATTAATTGCATTAATAAAGATTTCACTCCACAAGAAATTTCTGCAAAAATCTTAGCTTACATGAAAGATTATGCTGAAAAAGCACTTAACACTAAAATTGAAAAAGCTGTTATCACAGTTCCAGCTTATTTTAACGATGCCCAAAGACAAGCAACTAAAGATGCTGGCCAAATCGCTGGTTTAAAAGTTGAACGTATTATTAACGAACCAACTGCAGCAGCTTTAGCTTATGGTCAAGACAAAGAAAAATCTGAAAAAATCTTAGTTTATGACTTAGGTGGTGGAACATTCGACGTTTCAATTCTTGATATTGGTGATGGTACATTTGAAGTTGTTTCAACCGCTGGTGATAACCATCTTGGTGGCGATGACTGGGATAACGCTTTACAAAATTGGATTAAAGAACAAATTAAAGCTCAATTTGGTGTTGAACTAAATGATAAAATGGCACTTCAAAGATTTAAAGAATCTGCCGAAAAAGCAAAAATTGAATTATCCGGTCAACTTGAAACAACAATCTCTTTACCATTCATTGGTATGACTGCAAACGGACCAATCAACTTCGAAACAACAATCTCCAGAGCTAAATTCCAAGAATTAACTCGTGATTTATTAAGAAGAACAGAAGAACCAGTACGCCGTGCTTTAAGCGATGCTCATATGAGTGCTTCAGATCTTAACCAAGTCATTATGATTGGTGGATCAATCCGTATGCCTGCTGTTCAAGAATTAGTCGCAAGATTAACAGGTAAAACTCCTAACTATTCTGTTAACCCTGATGAAGCTGTATCTATCGGTGCAGCAATTCAAGGTGGAATTATTCGTGGAGACGTTAAAGACGTTGTCTTACTTGACGTTACACCATTAACATTAGGTATTGAAACAATGGGTGGAGTTATGACTCCATTAATTACACGTAACACAACAATTCCTACAACTAAATCACAAATCTTCTCAACTGCCGCTGATAATCAACCTGCTGTTGATATCATGGTCTATCAAGGTGAAAGACCAATGGCCCATGATAATAAACTCTTAGGTCACTTCAAACTTGATGGTATTAAACCTGCACGTCGTGGTGAACCTCGTATTGAAGTTACCTTCTCAATTGACGTTAACGGTATTGTTAAGGTATCTGCAAAAGACTTAGATACACAAAAAGAACAAAATATTACAATCTCTGGTTCAAACGGCTTAAGTAAAGCTGATATTGATCGTATGGTCAAAGAAGCTGAAGAAAATAAAGAAGCAGATGAGAAACGTAAAGAAGAAGTTGAAATCAAGAATAAAGCAGAAAGCTATATCAACATGATTGATCAACAATTAGCAGAATCAGGCGATAAGATTGACGCAAATCAAAGAGAACAAACACAAAAATTACGTGATGAATTAAAAGAAGCTTTAGATAAGAATGATATTGAAACTCTTAAATCACGTATTGGTGAGTTAGAAAAAGCTGCTGAGTTTATGGCACAACAACAAGCTCAACAACAAGGTCAAGCAAATACTGGCGCAACATCTGAAAAAAAAGATGATGATGTCATTGATGCTGACTTCACTGAAAAGAACTAAAAAATAATATGGGGCATATAATGCCCCATTCTTGAGTTAAAGGAGGGATATGAATGCCGAGTAAGAGAGACTATTATGAAGTACTTGGTGTTTCTAAATCTGCTAGTAAAGATGAAATTAAAAGTGCTTATCGAAAATTAGCAAAACAATATCACCCAGATAATAAAGAAACAGGTTCAGAAGAAAAGTTCAAAGAAATTCAAGAAGCCTATGATGTGCTTTATGATGATAATAAACGTTCTACTTATGATCAGTTTGGTCACGCTGCGTTTGATCAAAATGGTGGACAAGGCGGATTCGGTGGTTTTGGCGGATTTGGTGGTGGTTTCCAAGATGTAGATCTTGGCGATATATTTGGCTCATTCTTTGGTGGTGGTAGAAGATCACGTCGAGGACCAACTGGACCAACACGAGGTAATGATGCCTTTATGCGTATCCGTATTAGCTTTATGGACGCAATTAATGGCACAACTATTTCTATTCCACTAGATGTTGACGAACAATGTGATAAATGTCACGGAACAGGTGCAAAATCCCCTAATGATATTGAAACTTGTAGCCATTGTAACGGTACTGGTAGTGTTCGCTCTAGACAACAAACACTATTTGGTACTGTCGAAACACAATCTGCATGTCCTCATTGTGGAGGAACTGGTAAAGTTATTAAAAACAAATGTGATTCATGTGGTGGTAAAGGCTATAAACATGTTCATACCAATGTTGATGTTAAAGTTCCTGCTGGCATTAATGAAGGACAACAAATCCGTGTTCCAAACAAAGGAGAACGTGGTTTAAATGGTGGCTCTAATGGTGACTTAATTATTGAAGTTACTATTAAAGAACATAGCAATTTCGAAAGAGATGGCGACAATATCCATATTGAAATTCCAATTTCTATGGTAGATGCTGCACTTGGTACAACTGTTACTGTTCCAACTGTATATGGAGAAGTAGAAGTTAAGATTCCTAGTGGCACACAATCAGGACAAATCCTAAAAGTTCGTGGTAAAGGTGTTAAAAATGTTAGAACAGGAATATACGGTGATCAATATATCCATGTAAAAGTTGTAACACCTACAACAATTTCTAAAGAACAAAAAGCATTGTTAGAAAAATTTAAAGAACTTGAAGGTAAAAACGAATCAATATTTGATAAGTTCAAAAAAATGTTTAAGAAATAAAGGCTGAAGAAATTCAGTCTTTTTTTCAACGATATTACTAATAAAGATATAGTGTAAAATGGTAGTACACTGGAGTTTTCCACTATATAACAAATGTTCTTTTAAAAGAACATTAAAAAGTATACTTCTTTTGTTATAATTAAAACATAAGGAGACAAGTATTTTATGGAATTCTCTGAAAGACTTAAAGAACTGAGAAAGAAAAAAGGTATTACCCAAGAAGAACTTGCTAATAGCATTTATGTTTCTCGCTCTGTTATTGCAAAATATGAAAGTGGAGTTGCATTGCCAACTAATGAAAATATACAAAAATTGGCATCTTTTTTTGATGTAGAATTAAGTTACTTTAGTGATGGAGATTCGCAAATAGAATTAGTGTCGAAAGACGAACATAAAAGAAATCTTGTCTTTAAAATTATTTCAATATTTGGAATTATAATTAACTCAATTTATTTGATTATATGCGGATTACCAATATTTTCTAAAACTAACTATACGTGTACATCAACTCTAGGTGAAATATGCAATTTTACCAATAAATATTTATCATCATTTGAACTAGCAAATTGCGTAAGAGTTGATGAATATAATAGTATCATAAGTGGTACTTTAAATAATCATAGTTCCATGGGAATAATTACATTAATTTTTTGTGTAGTTGATTTATTTTTATTTGTTTTATATTTAATTAGAATGAAGAATAAAAAATCATCGCTTTTGCTAGAGTCTGCAGCTATTTTTTTGTTAATCACAAACATAGTTTTAATTGTAATATCAATTTCACTTGTATAGTGAATAAAATAATTAAATTATTAATTAAAGGAGAATAATTGAATGAGCAAAAAAGATCGTATATTTGTATTATATTGCATTATAACTGTTTTAGGCGGTTTATTTCTTGCGACTAGTTATATAAGTGCTGATACAAGAAGTTCATCTGAAATCCCGCTTTTACCAATAGTTGGGCTTATTATGTTTATAGGTGGACTTATAATGCTTATATTAACCACATATTTAAATGGAAAAGATGAAAAATAAATTCATAGAAACACTTTTGATTTATCTTATCTCAAAGGTGTTTTTTATTTGTTACTATGGTAAAATTTTATATGAAAAGTTTAATGATAAATTAATTACAACATACTAACTATAAATATAAAGAAAGGAGTGGCTATTATGAAAAAAGAACATCAATATATAGCCATCGACCTTAAGAGTTTTTATGCTTCAGTTGAGTGTGTTGAACGTGGTTTAGATCCATTAACTACAAATTTAGTCGTGGCAGATAAAAGTAGAACAGAGAAAACAATTTGTCTTGCAGTTTCTCCATCTTTAAAAGCATATGGGATTTCCGGAAGACCTCGTTTATTCGAAGTAATTCAAATTGTTAAAAAAATAAATAATGAAAGAAAAATGAAGGCACCTAATAAAGTATTAGAAGGTTCATCATTTAGTGATTTTGAATTAAAAAATAATTCTAGTCTGGCTCTAGATTTTATTGCTGCCACTCCAAGAATGGCACATTACATGAAATATAGTGCAAGAATATATGAAATATATTTAAAATACATCGCCAAAGAAGATATCCATGTTTATTCCATTGATGAAGTATTTATGGATGTTACTAATTATTTAAAACTATATAAATTATCTGCACATGATCTTGCAAAAAAAATAATACAAGATGTTTTAAAAGAAACTGGTATTACCGCAACGGCAGGAATTGGAACAAACCTATATTTAGCGAAAGTTGCTATGGATATTGGAGCAAAGCATACAAAAGCAGATAAAGACGGAGTAAGAATTGCAGAACTCAATGAAATGTCATATCGTAAACTCTTATGGTCACATACTCCATTAACAGACTTTTGGAGAGTTGGAAGAGGATACAAGAATAAACTTGAGGCACACGGCATGTTTACTATGGGAGATATTGCAAGAGTATCTCTTAAAAATGAAGATTTACTATATGAACTTTTTGGAATAAATGCCGAATTATTAATAGATCATGCTTGGGGTTATGAGCCTTGTACAATTAAAGACATTAAAGCGTATAAACCAGAAAATAATAGTGTGAGTTCGGGTCAAGTTTTACAAGAGGCCTATACCTATGAAAAAGCAAGGTTAGTCGTCAAAGAAATGACAGATTCACTCGTGCTTGATTTAGTTGAAAAAGATTTAGTAACTGATCAAATGGTTTTAACAATTGGATATGATATTGAATGCATTACTAATCCAAAGATAAATCAGTATATAAAAGATCCAATTACAAAGGATTATTATGGAAGAACTATTCCAAAACCTGCTCATGGAATAATTCATTTAAAAAGACCAACATCATCTACTAGACTTATAACATCAGCGGTTATGGATTTATATAAGAAAATAATGAATCCTAAATTACTAGTAAAAAGGATTTATGTTGTAGCTTGTAATGTTCAAAAAGAGAGTCAAATCAAAGAACAAAAATATGAGCAACTAGATATCTTTATGGACTATGAGACATTAAAGAAAAAACAAGAAGAAGAAAAGAAAGAACTAGATAAAGAGAAAAAACTTCAAAAAACTATTTTGAGTATCAAAGGAAAATATGGGAAAAACGCCGTTATAAAAGGAATGGATTTAGAAGAAGGAGCAACTACGATTGATCGAAATAAGCAAATTGGAGGACATAAAGCATGATAAATAGTAAAAATTATAATGATATTATTGACCTTCCTCATCATGAGTCAAAAACTCATAAGCATATGTCTATAAATGATCGTGCTGCCCAATTTTCGCCTTTTGCAGCTTTGGTAGGATATGAAGATGTAATTCACGAGACAGCAAGAAAAACCGAAAATAAAATTGAACTTTCAGAAAATCAAATGGCGATTTTAAATGAGAAATTATTACTTTTAAGTGAATGCAAAATTAAGCCACAAATAGCACTAACATATTTTCAAAAAGACAAGAGAAAAACTGGTGGTAAATATATTACAATCGAAGGAATAGTTAAGCGTTTTGATAGTACAAATAAGGCGATTATCATGCAAGATGGCACAACTATTAAGATTGATGATGTATTTGATATAAGATCAGAAGCATTTAATAATTTTGATTTAGTATAAAATAGTTATAAAAATTATATACTTATAATTTTTCCATGTGATGTTGACAAATGTATACAAATGTAATATTATATAATTGCATGGAGGAGTTTTGCTATGGAAAAAAAATTAGAGATACAAGCAAAAAAGTATCGTGGTGAATCATCTGTTGTTTCAGCTAGAATGCCAATTGAATTGGTGAAAGTGTTGGATAATGTTGCTGAACAAACTGGAAGAACAAGAAATGAAATTATGATTATGTGTTTAGAGTTCGCATTGAATAATATCGTAATTTCAGACTCTGATGGAGAAAATTAGTATGGGAAAATTTATAATTGAATGCCCAAATTGTGGGGCTCCAAATCAAGCCTCAGACTCTTTTTTCTCGAAAAATATAATAAAATGCAAATGTGGACATTTGATTAATGTAAAAAAAGATATCATGAAAAGTATGACTTGTCCGCATTGTAAGAATGTAGTTGTATGTGATCAATCGTTAGGCACTAATGCAATATGTCCTGCGTGCAAAAATAAATTGATGAGTGATGGAGATGTGAATGCTATGATAAAATTTCATTGTCCGACATGTGCGTGTGAATTAACTGCAGATAAAAACGCTAGTTCATACACATGTCCATTATGTAACACAAAGATTGATGTTCAAGAACAAATTAAAAAAGAAGAAATAAAAAAGAACGGCTTAATTTCTGTAATAAAATATGAGGGCGAAAGTGATGCTTTAATTTGGAAACATCCGCTTGAAGATTTTAATTTAGGATCTCAACTTATAGTTCACGAATCCCAAGAAGCAATATTTTTTAAAGACGGAAGAGCTTTAGATACATTTGGCGCAGGAAGACACACTCTTGCAACAAGTAACATTCCTCTACTAAAAGAACTATATAAATTACCTTCTAATAATGATGAAGTATTTCATTCAGAAATATATTTTGTTAATTTAGCAACCCAAATGGGTATTAAGTGGGGTACTGATTCAAAAGTTAGAATGTTTGATCCTGTTTCAGGTTTGCATATTGAAATTGGTGCTTCTGGTCAATTCAATATTAGAGTAAATAATGGTCGTAAACTATTATTAAAGCTCGTAGGATCATCAAAAGGATTTAACAATAATGAAATAATGGGCGCCGATTATTCCTTAAAAGAAACAACAGGAAAATTTAAAGCTCTTGTAATAACAAAAGTTAAATCAATGTTAGCTAAGACAATAAGAGAACACGATATAAATATTCTTGAAGTAGATGAACACATTGAAGAAATCTCATTGATACTCAAAAATTCTATTAATACTGTTTTAGATGATTATGGCTTAGAGATGCCAGAATTCTATATTACTTCAATTATGACACCAGATGATGATCCTAATTTCAAAAAAATGAAGGAACAATACGCTGAAAGATACTTGTTAGTGCAACAAGAAAGAATTAAAAAGGCTGAAGCCGAAGCAGCCCAACAAAGAAAGATTGTTGAAGCTCAAACAACTGCGCAAGAAGAAATAATTGCTGCACAAGCAAGAGCAGAAGCATATAAAATTCAAGCGGAGGCAGAGGCAAGAGAAATGGAACTTAAAGGTTTCACTTATCAACAAGAAACTCAACGCCAAGTTGCAACTGAAGCTATGCGTCATCAAGGAAATGGTGGAACAGCAGGCGATGTTACAGGTGTAGTAAATGGCATGGTTGGATTAGGAGTAGGACTAGGTGTAATGGGAGAAGTTGTTAATTCTGTTAAAGGTGCAGTTAATCCAGCAGTGGATGCCGGAAAAACTCTTGGAACAACTAATGAGCAAACTTGGGAATGTCCTAATTGCCACAATAAAGTTACAACTCCATTTTGTCCACAATGTGGAACAAAAAGACCTGAAAATGTAATTGATGCATGGGATTGTTCATGTGGACAAAAAGGCATCATGACTCCATTCTGCCCGATTTGTGGTAAAAAAAGAGGTGAATAATATATGAAGAACAAATTAAGATTTGCAATTGTTTTGGCAATACTAATTATTTTATATACTGTTTGTTATTTTGTAATTCCATACCCTCATAAGGATACAACTGTATTTGCACTAACATATGTATTCGCAGTAGTAGCATTTGCCTCACAAGGCTACACATTTTACGTATCATTTTGTAAAAAAGATACTTTAAAAAGTAAAGTATATGGTCTACCTATATTTAGAGTAGGAATTATTTATTTGTCTGTTGCATTGTTGACTTCAATAATTATAACAGTCGTTAATGCGTTTGTTGCTGTACCGCTTTGGATAGCAATTATTTTACCAGTAGTGTTACTTGGTTTTGCAGCAATTGGATGCATTACTACAGAAGCAGTAAAAGAAGAAATTGAAAGGCAAGATGATAAAATTATTTACGATACTCATTTCATCGATAACTTGAAAACAGAGTTCAAATCATTGCTAGTCACATTTAATTATGAACCATTAAAAGCAAAATTTAATAAATTATACGATTCAATAAATTATAGTGATCCTGTTTCAAATGAAAGTTTGATATTAATTGAGGATGAAATGGATAAAAACTATATCTTATTAAAAGATGCATTATATAACAAAGACTATGTCGAACTTGAAAAACAAATTGATAAGCTTCTCTTGTTAGTGAATGAGAGAAGTGCAAGATGTAAATCATCAAAATAGTTATTATTTTTAAAGTATCATAGCAGATTTGCTTTTGATACTTTTGTTCAATTTAAAACTAAAGTTTTAAAGGAGTAGATTATGGCACAATTCAAATGTAAAATGTGCGGTGGAACAATTGAAGTACAAAACAATCAAACAACATGCGTTTGTGAATTTTGTGGAACCACGCAAACAGTACCGCAAGTAATAGATAATTTAAAAATAACTTCGCTTCATAATAGAGCAAATAGCTTAAGAATGAAAAATGAATTTGATAAGGCTATGCTAACTTATGAAAATATTGTCAATGAATGTCCAACTGATGCCGAAGCGCATTGGGGACTTTTACTTTGTCGTTATGGAATTGAATATGTTGACGATCCAAAAACTGGTAAGAAAATACCAACATGCCATAGAACTCAATTAAAATCAATTTTTGATGATATCGACTACAAAGCTGCAATTGAAAATAGTGATGTTGTTGCAAAACGTTTATATCAAGCGGAAGCAGAAACTATCAATAAAATTCAAAAAGGAATTCTTGCTGTTTCGCAAAACGAAAAACCATACGATATTTTTATTTGTTATAAAGAAAATGATGAATATGGTAAAAGAACAAGAGATTCAGTTATTGCCCAAGAACTTTATGAGGAATTAACAAGAAGAAATTATAAAGTGTTCTTTGCAAAAGTTACTCTTGAATCGAAGTTAGGTACTCAATATGAGCCATATATTTTTGCTGCATTGAATTCTTCTAAAGTAATGCTTGTTTTAGGTACTAAACCAGAATATTTTAACGCCGTATGGGTAAAAAATGAATGGTCAAGATTTTTGTCTTTGATGAATAAAGACAAAAACAAGTATTTAATTCCATGCTTTAGAAATATGGATGCCTATGAACTACCAGATGAATTATTATCATTTCAAGCACAGGATATGAATAGACTTGGTTTTATTCAAGACATAACTCGTGGTATTGATAAGATTTTCGATAGAAGTGATTCATCGCAATCAGTTGTTCAAAATGTAAATATTCAATCATTGCTTAGAAGAGCAGAAATTTTAATTAATGATAAAAATTATGAGAAAGCGAGTGGAGTTCTCGATGAAGCATTAAATAAAAATCCAGAAAATGCAAGAGCATATATACTTTCGCTTGTCGTTGATTTAAGACTTTCCAATGAAAATGAGTTAGTTACAGTTAAAATTCCTTTAACGGAATTTGGAAACTTCAAAAAGGCATTAGAGTTTGCTGATGAAGATTATAAAGCTGTTCTTGAAGAATATAATCAAAAAGTTTTAAAAAACATTGAAATTGATAACTTTGAAAAGATATATGCAAAAGGAGTAGTGGCAAAAAACAATAATCTTTTTGAACAAGCGATTTTGCTATTTAATGAAATACCTAACTTTAGTGATGCTCAGGAGTTAATTAAAGAGTGTGAAATTGCTATTAAAGAAAAAAATTATTTAGAAGCAACTTCATTAATAGAAAATAAAGAGTTTAAAAAGGCGCTTAAAATACTTGAAACAATTAAAGATTATAAAGATGTAGAATCTCTAATTGAAAAATGTAAACTTAGTATTTGCGATATAAATTATGATATAGCAAAAAAATTCATCGAGAAAAAGATGTATGATGAAGCAATTAATGAGCTATCATATATCAAAGATTATAAAGATGTTAATTATCTAATTGCGTTATGCAATGATATGATCTTAAATGAAAAAGAAACAAAATACAAAAAAGCGTTAAGAAGTATTGAAAATTATAAATTTGATGAAGCAATCAAAATTTTATCTACAATTACAAATTATAAAGATTCATATGATAAATTAGAATTAGCAAATAGCCTAAGAAACAATGAAAGAATATATCAAAACGCGATAAAATCGGCTCAAATTGATAAAATTTCAGGATACACCAATGCTATTAAAATTTTAAATGAAATCAAAGATTATCGCGATTCTAAACAATTAATCGAAAACTTCAATGATCAAATAAATGACATCAAAACACGTAATGCCATAAGAAAAGACAAAGTTAAGAGAGGAATAAAAATTGGTACTCCAATTATGGCAGGATTGATTGTTTTAATTATCCTAACTTGTACCTTATTTATACCACTTGCAAAGTATGGTAAAGCAATGAGATATTTGTCATCAGGTGATTATGATAATGCTCAACTCATATTAGAAGATTTGGGCGATTTTAGTGATGCAAAAAATCAAATTTCTATTGTGAAAGCAAACAAGTCTTTTGAAGCTGGCGACTATGAAACTGGTATTGATTACATATATAACATTGGTGGTGTAATCAACGTTACATATGATGGAAATGGTGGGACGCCAGATAATGAAACAACCATAATTAAAAAATCGAAATATATCGAAGACGAAGCTAGTTGTGATGAAGAAGGATATTCATTCCATGGGTGGATTTTAGAATCATATGATGTGAACAATGCTAAGAACAAATATTCAGCAGATTTAACTTTAAAAGCTAGTTGGGAAGCAATTAAATATACGATTACTTATAATCTTGACGGTGGAACTCTTTTAGATGCACCTGAGTATTATATTGTAGAAGAAGGAGTATCGATTCCAAATCCTACAAGAGTTGGATATACATTCTTAGGATGGACAGAAAAAAATTCTGATTTTGAACCGACTTTAAATCTAAAAATTGAAAGTGGCACTATTGGAAATAAAGAGTATTTAGCACATTGGAAAGAAAATGAATATACAATTTATTTTAATGAAAATGGCGGTGAAGAAAAAATAGATTCAATGACTGTCTCTTTTGGATGTTCATATTCTCTTCCTATTCCCACAAGAACAGGATATACATTTGATGGCTGGTTCTACAATGGTACAAAAGTGAGAGAAAGTACTTGGTCAATTCCAAACGATTGTGAACTAGTTGCCAAATGGGTAGCTAATACAAATACTCCGTTTACAGTTAATTATTATCAAGAGAATCTTGATGGTGAGTTTACTTTGATGAGTAAATCAATTTTGAAAGGAAAAACTGATGATATTGTATCACCACAACCTATTGTATTTGATGGATTTGTTACGCCATCAATTCAAAGTGTTAAAATACTTCCAGATGGTTCAGCGGTAGTCGATTATTATTATTACAGAATAATTAATTCTGTTACTTTTGTTTCAAATGGTGGAACAGAAGTTGAAACAATATACCTAAAATATGGCTCTGAAGTTGATAAATCTATAAAATCTACACGGGCAGGATTTACATTCGATAACTGGTACATAGATGTTGATTTAATGAAAGAATTTGATTTTAAAATAGGTTCAACTGAATTAGTTGTATATGCTCATTGGTTAGAAGAAGAGAAGCCATTTGCTTTTGAATATACTTTAAATGACGAATATTGCACAATTAATAAATACAATGAAGTAGGGAAGAACAAGTGTTATATTCCTAAATATATTGGTGGAAAAGAAGTTAGATTTTTAGATGATACTGTTTTCAGTGGGAAAACTAATGTTAGGGAAGTTGTTATTCCTAATACTATTGTAGAATTTGGAGTATCTGTATTTTATAATTGCAAATATTTGGAAACAGTAATTTTTGAAGATGAAAGTAAATTAGAAATAATTGGCCATTATGCATTTTATGGATGTGAATCATTAACTTCTATACAAATTCCATATGGAGTAAACTATATCGGTATAGAAGCATTTTATAATTGCGTTGCTTTAGAAAATATATTATTCGAAGATGATTGCAAATTAGATAAAATAGGCGATTATTTATTTTATGGTTGCAATTCATTAATATCAATAACTATCCCAAGAAATGTTACAAGTATTGGTTCCTATGCTTTTAGTGGTTGTAATAATTTGACTACAATTATATTTGAAAATGGAAGCAAATTGGAAACCATTTATAATCATGCATTTTATAAATGTTCTTCAATTGACTCATTGGAATTACCAAATTGTTTAAAAGTCATTGGAGATCACGCTTTTTATAATTGTAAAAAAATTGAGACTATAATTTTTGCGGACGAAAGCAAATTAGAAAAAATTAGTGACTTTGCATTTTATAATTGTGACCTAATAACTTCAATCATAATTCCAAAGAGTATTAAAAATATTGATGGTCATGCTTTCTATAGTTGCGCAAACTTAATTATTTATTGTGAAATGGAGAGCATACCAAGTGATTGGGATTCGTATTGGAACAATAATAGACCAGTATATTTAGGTGTAACAAAAGATAAGTTAATAACTATTGATAATATGAAATACGTAATAGTAGACGAAAGTGTTGTATTGACAGAATATATCTCTGATGCATCAAATAATATAACTATACCAGATTTTATTAATCATAATGGAATTAATTATTATGTTTATGGAATTGGAGAGCAAGTATTTTACAATAATGAAAACTTAGAAACAATTGTTCTTCCAAATACTATTACATTTATTGGAAATTCTGCATTTTATGGGTGCAGTTCTTTGTCATCGATAAGTACTTTAGATAACCTTGTAACTATTGGAAATTCTGCATTTTATGAATGTCAATCACTGACATCTTTTAATATTTCAAAGAGTGTTATAAGTATAGGCGGGTCGGCCTTCTATATGTGTAAAAAATTGCAATCGATTACGATAGATAAAGAAAGTAAACTAGAAATTATAGAAGGTTCTACTTTTCGTGGATGTAGTTCGTTAATTTCTTTTGAATTGCCTAATAGTATAGCAAGAATTGGAAATTATGCATTCGAAAATTGTAAGGAAATGAGAACATTTACAATAAATACCGAAAGCAAATTGGAAGATATTAGTGTTTCTGCGTTTTCTGGATGTAGTGCTTTAGTTGAAATAACAATACCTAATGGAGTTGACTACATTGGCACGGATGCTTTTCGTGGATGTGAATCTATTACGTCAATAATACTTCCTAATAGTGTAAGAACTATGGGAGACCGTGTATTCATGAAATGCACTTCATTGACATATATTTTTATTCCAAATAGTGTAACTGAAATGGGCATTTGGGTATTTATTGGTTGTAATTCTCTATCCATTTATTGTGAGGCTGAAAGTGTTCCAAGTGGTTGGGGAGATCGTTGGAATGTATATAATTTGCCAGTATATTGGGGAGCATCTCTCGACAATTAATAAATGCCAATTTAGAGAAAGTGATGTTTATATAAAAACGACATCTTTTATTAGTGGTTAATCTTTACAAACTGATTTTTATAATTTATTATAAAAAAAGATAAAAAGGAGCAAAAAAATATGAAAAAAACATTTTTATTATTGTTATCTTTATTTGGATTATTTGCTTCTAACATTTCAATTGCGAAAAATAGTAATGTCCGCGCTGAATCTTTTAGTGTGTCTCAAAATGAATACAATGCTTCATACCATTTATCACAAATGAATGCTTCTAAAAAATTATTAGAAAATTATGATGGAAGTGGTATTAAAGTTGCAGTTATTGATAGTGGTATCAATATTGAACATGAAGAATTTTTTAGAAATGACAAACTAATAATTTCTGATAAGTCGGTTCATGTTGATAACACATATTACTATGCTTTAGATAAATATTATTCTAATGACCGCACTAAATGGTTGAATGCATTAAAAGATACTACTGGACACGGCACACATGTTGCAAGTCTCATTGCTGCTCAGGCAAATGGAAAAGGTATAGTAGGAGTTGCTCCTAATGTAGAATTAATTGTTATTAAAATGGCAACTAATAGTGATGGTTTATATGAGTTTTATACAATAAGAAACGCTATTAGTTATGCTTATCAAATAGGTGCAGATGTAATTAATTTATCAATTGCAGGCTACGATACAAGTGATTTTTATTCAAGTGTTATTAGAAGTTATGACAATACCTTTGGTATTAAGCCTATTATTATAGCAGCAGCTGGAAATGACAATGTTTCATCAACATATTACCCAGCAAGTGCTAGTAATATCATATCTGTTGCAGCATCCAGCAGAGATGACTACTATGAACCAGCTTCTTTTACAAACTACGGCTATATTGATTTTGCTGCTCCTGGCTATACATATGGTGCATATATAGGTGACATTAATAAATATAAAGAATGGCAAGGAACATCATTTGCTTCACCTTTAGTTGCAGGACTTGCTGCTTTATATAAACAAAAATACCCTGATGTGACTAGAGATGATTTTATTGAAGCATTAAAAGATACATCAACTAAAATTACTGAAACTAGTAAATATGGATGGACTGGTAAGGGACTTGTTAACGCTGATAAATTATTAGATATCAAAGATGCTACATCTTTAAAACTATCTAAACCGACCTATCCAGATTCAATATTAGACTTAGATGGTAACTTAATTGAACAAGTGCTAGATTTGTCTGATATCGGTTGGAGATTTGATTTAAATATTGAACAATATCCAAGTGATGCAATAATGCCTAAGACACATTATGCATATACTTCAAATCCTAAAGTTATAAAAATCGTTAATAACAAGTTAGAAGTTGTTGGACCAGGTACTGCTACAATTAGAGTTGAAGCAATAGAAGATCCATCAGTTTATGGCGAAATTACCTTAACTGTAGAAAATAGAAATGAATTAGAAGATAATCCTTTGTTTATCAATAAAGCAAAAGGAAATACATTAACTTTTGAAATTGAAACTGAAATTGAGTTATCAATTTTATATAACGATAATTCATGGATTAACTCCTATGGTATTTGGGCAGAAGATGAAAACGAATATTTCTTGATTGATGATGGCTATTTGCTGAGTTTTTATTGTGATAATGGAAGTAAAATATATTATCAAGCTATGAAAGATAATGGCGAATTTGTGATTGACTATAAAATTATAAATGTTGTTGAAGAAATTACTGGTAGTGAAGAAGAGGAAAAACTTGTTTACGATATCTATGATGCTGAAGATGATTTTTATTTGACACGTGAAGATCCTGCGGATTTAAGTGAACTTAAAGCATTAGTAAACGATTTAAAGACACGTTATGAAAATATCGAGAATAAAGATGCGATTATAAATAGTGACTATATTTCTCATATGGAGAAAGCTCTCGATTTTTTAGAAAATGAGTGGTATGGCGTAGTTAGAGTACGTGTTACTAATAATTCTTCAGTTAAGAGTATTGAAAATGAAGAATGGACTTTATGTGACGCTATACAAAATAAAAGTGTTGCTATGAGAGTTATTGAAATATATGATTCATTAGATGCTGAAGTTCAGGATATTTTAGATGAAATGTATGATATTACTGGAACTGATGGTTCAATTATTACAATTGGAAAATCACTCAGATATATTAAAGCAAGTTTAAGTGTCCAAAGTAGTGGAATTAATGATGATAATATACTTCAGACATTAAAACAAAATAGTATGATAATCTACATAACAATTGGTATTGCTTCATTGTTATTTGTTGTTGCATGTATTATTGCAGTTTTACTATATAAAAATAAACAAAAGAATTTAGAAGAGTAAAAAGTTAAGGCGAGGTGTAATGTAATATGGCAAAATGTCGTATTTGTGATTCAAAAATAGATCAAAGAGTGTCAGTGTGTCCAGTATGTGGATGTCCAAATCCATCGGATAACAACCATAAGACATCTGATTTGATTATTAATTCAACAGATCTTCAAGATTTAGTAGAATTTGATTATAAGAAAAAGAAAAAAGCAGTGCTGTTTACAATATTCTTAGATATTATTGGTTTAGGAAGAATGTACTTAGGACATAAGAATACTGGATTCTTTTTTATCTTTTTAAACATTTGTTTAATTGTTGCTTCTTTCTTTGTCGCGGGACTTATTGGACTTGTATGGTGGCAATTATTGCTTATCGTTTTAGGGGTAATATTCCTTTTTAATTTAATTCATGGACTAATTATATTATTTACTGATTCTGTAGACGCGAACGGAGATCTTTTAGAGTAATGCAAAGATATTTTGTAAATGGTGATATAAATAACATTTCCTTTAGTGAAGGAGATATTTTTCACATACAAAAAGTAATGCGTTTTAAAGAAAATGACTTAATAGAAGTAGTCATTTTAGAAAAAGTGTATTTGGCTACGATTAAGAAAGTTAATCCTCTTGAAGTCGATATTATAAAAGAGCTAGAAGAAAATCGTGAATTAGATAATGATATTACTCTTTTATATTGTCTTCCTAAAGGTGATAAATTAGATTTAGTAATTCAAAAGGCAACTGAGCTAGGTGTAAGACGTATTGTTGGGGTAATCTCAAGTCGCACAATTGTTAAAGTCGATGAAAAAGATAAAAAGAAAAAACTTGAGCGATTTAATAAAATTATTAAAGAAGCAGGAGAGCAATCAAAACGCTCCAAATTACCAGAGTTTGTAGATATTATCGATTATAAATCTATCAAACAATACAAATCCTTACATAACTTTATTGCTTATGAAGGTGAAGCGTTAAATGATAACACTCTTTTTGATGATTTAAGTAATATTAAAACTAGAGAAAGCATCACGATATTAGTAGGAGCAGAAGGTGGATTTGCACCTTCCGAAGTCGATTATGCAAACGAGCTAGGTTATAAAAATGTTTCTTTAGGAAAATTAATTTTAAGAAGTGAAACAGCAGCGATATACTTTTTAAGTGTATTATCGTTTATGTTAAGTAGGTAATTTTATGCATATATTTGAAACACTAAAAAAATATCGAAAAAGACGATCTAAGCGAAGAAGCTTAGAACATATTTTTCATGCGGAAAATGACTATTTACTTGCTAAATATCCATACTTCTATAATTTAATATCTAAAGATAGAGAATTTGGTATAATACAAGCAAATATTATTTGTCGTGCTCTTTTAAATAAAGAAGTAATTGATAAAGTTATTTTGGATTATAAAGAAGAATGTATTAGAGAAAACAAGAAAATTGTATCAAGCGAAATTAAAGAAAGAATTAATGCTGCAATCGTGGATCTTCCCTATTTAAATGATGAAAATAATCATCGTATTTATATACCATTCTTTTCTAAATCATTAAACATTATTTATGTTGATGAGCCAGAAAAGTTATTAACCTATCCTTATGAAGCACTATTAGAAGATTTTTCGCAAAGCGTTATTGATGTTTTTGATGTCTATAATTATAAATTATACGATTCGTTCTTTTCGCATATGATAAAAAGTCTAGGCGACAAAACATCTAATGCTTTTTTCTCTGTTGATGATTATTGCATTTACGTTATTAACTCACAAGGAAGATTAGATGTGGTTATCAATCTTTATGATCGTTTTATGTATAAATACAATTTAAAAGAAATTATGGTGCGTGTTAATAAAGTGATGGAAAAATATTATGGCTTTGAAAAGAAAGAATTTATCAAAGAACTATATAATCAAAAATTCATTTCTTCAAGAATGTACCATATGTTGAAAGCAGGTTTAGATAAATGAAGTATTATGTTGAAACATTAGGATGTAAGGTCAATACATATGAATCGGAAGCTTTAAAAAAATTACTAGATTTAGAAGGATATGTTAATGCTCAAAATGATGAACCAGATATTATCGTTATAAACACATGTTCTGTTACATCAGTAAGTGATCAGAAGTGCCGTCAAAAAATAAGGTCTTTAATTAGAAAATATCCTCATGCCATCATGGTTGTTATGGGATGTTATTCACAAATGGCTGCGGACACAATTATGAAAATAGAAGGAGTTAATATTGTTGTAGGCACAAATAATCGTCATTTAATTCCTAAACTCATCAAAGAATATTTAAAAGATAAAAAACAAATTAACATCGTCGAAGAAAAAGAACGTAACTTTGAATATGAAGAATTAGAAGTGTCATCATATTATGAAAACACACGGGCCTATTTGAAAATTCAAGATGGTTGTGATAATTTCTGCTCGTATTGTATTATTCCTTATGCGAGAGGTAAAATGCGTTCACGTCCAAAAGAAGAGGTATTACGCGAAGTAAACAATTTGCTTGATCATGGTTTTAAAGAAATTGTTTTAACTGGTATTCATACCGCAGGATATGGAAGAGAATTTGATAATTATTCTTTTACGGATTTAGTAAAAGATATTATTAAAGATAAGCGTTTAAAAAGATTAAGAGTTTCTTCTATTGAAGAAAGTGAAATCACGAAAGAATTCATAACTCTTATGGCAAATAGCGATGTTTTAGCAAGACACTTACATATTCCTCTTCAATCAGGTTCGGAAAATGTTTTAAAGCGCATGAATCGTCGTTATAACAAACAACAATTTAAAGAAAAAATAGATTATATTCGTTCTCAAATGCCAGATATTGCAATAACTACTGATATTATTGTAGGGTTTCCTGGTGAAACAGAAGAAGAATTTAAGGAAACTTTAGAATTTGCCTCATCTTGTCAATTTGCAAAAATTCATGTTTTCCCATTTTCATCTAGAGCAGGCAGCCATGCAAGTAAGATGAATAATCAAATACCTGGTGATGTCAAGAAAGCAAGAGTGCGAGAGTTAATTTCATTATCTAATAAACTAGAAAATTATTATCAATCGGAATTCATTGGAAAAGAATTAAGTGTAATTTTTGAAACTTACGATGAAGACACTAAAATGTATAAAGGTCATTCTTCAAATTATTTGTTAGTTTATCAAGAAAGTGACCAAGATTTACATAATAAAATGCTTAATGTGATTTACAAAAAGTTGGACAGTGTAAAAAAATAAATGCCGATATAATCGAATGTTTTTATAACTTTTTGAGATTATGTCAAAAAAATGTTGATATTCGTTTTTAAATCATTATAATTTTACATGTAAGTAAAAACCTAGGAGGTGTCAATATGGCTGTACCATTTAGAAGAACATCTAAAACTTCCAAGAGAATGCGTAGAACTCATTTTAAATTATCTGTTGAAGGACTTTCAACTTGCCCAAAATGTGGTGCAATGATCAAATCACACCACGTATGTCCAAAATGTGGTTTCTATGATGGAAAGTCTGTTGTGGAAGTAGAAGAAAAGAAAGAAGAAAAATAGTAACTAATTATTAGCACCGTAAGGTGCTTTTAATTTATCTTGACTTACTAGACTATGTCTAGTAAATGATATATAATTAAACATGAAATGAGGTTATAAATATGGTAGATATGGAAAAAGAAATCGAATCATTAGAAAAAGCATCAAAAAATGGTGACTATCGCGCTAGTTATCGTTTAGCACAAATGTATAATCAAGGCATAAATGTTCAAAGAGATTTAGGTGTATCAAGCGAATATTTTGATGCGGCATTTAAGCAATTAAATGAAGCAACACCAACGAATGAAACTAATTATTTATTAGGAACATTTTATTTGTTTGGTTTAGGAACAGTTAATAAAGATGCAGAAAAAGCATTCTCACTCTTTAAAAAAGGTGCAGATAAAAATGACGTTAATTGCATTGTGATGGTTGCTAATGCTTATTTATATGGAACTGGTGTCGATAAAGATGAAGAAGAGGCTTATAGACTCATTAGTAAAGTTAAAGACACTAAACATCCTGTAGCCTATAAGATATATGCAGATTGCAAAATGCGTGGATTAGGTACATCGGTCGATTATAAAGAGGCAGTCAAATATTATCGTCTAGCTGCTGAACAAAACGATATAACCTCAATATTTATTTTAGGCACCTTATATTATGAAGGTAAAGGTGTCGAAAAAGATGAAAAAATCGCTTTTGAATATTTTGAAAAAGCGGCTAAATATAATTTCCCAGATGCATTAAAAAATATTGCATTCTTTTATAGCAAAGGAATTTATGTTAAACAAGACATCGAAAAAGAAGCGGAGTACTTAAAACGATATGCGGATACTGGATCAGCTGATGGCATGTTTATTTATGGATCAATTTGTCTTGAAAGACAAAGAGGTTTATTCAAATATCGTGAAGGGCTTGACTATTTAAAACGCGCAGTATCACTAAAAGAACCACGTGCAACTCATGTTTTAGGTAAGATTTATGAAAATGGTGAATATGGTGTGTTTATCAATAAGACTTTAGCATTTAATCACTATATTACAGCTTATAATCTTGGCTTAAAAGTAGCAGCTCATGATGTCTTACGTTGCTTAAAACAAAGCATTGGCACAACAGCTAATCCTCAAAAGATTCAAGAATTTGAAAAAATTGTTGAAGAATTACAAAATAATTCAGATAACCGTGCATAATTATTGCAACTTATCTGCATTTAAAACGGAGGAGTTATTTATGCATAAGACTAAACGTATTTTTATGGCAGTTAGTAGCATATTTTTGCTTTCTTCATGTTCATCGGAACTTTTAAAAAATTTGTTTGGTAATGTAGATGATGATCCTATTACTTTTAGTGAAACCACAATAATTGACAATGATGAATGTGCAATAACTATAACAGAAATTGATCCGCACTACATTTATGGCCAGAGTATTAAAGTTAATATAGAAAATAAAACTACGGATAAAAAATTTGTTGTTTACACCAACAATGAATATGCAAATGGATTATCTGTCAATACAGATTTTTATGAAGAAATCGGTGAAGAAAGATCTATATACTCTCATATTGTTTTCGATAGGTCAGAACTAAGAAAATACGGAGTTACTAAGATTACTGATATCGAACTTGAGTTTTATGTTGGTGTTTATAATAGTGCAGAAACAATTGCAAGAGAAACAGTGCATATTTATCCTTATGGAGAAGAAAATGCTATAAGATATAAACGTGAGAGTTCAGATACTGATAATGTAATTATTGATAATGAATTTGCAGAAGTTACAATAACTGGCTATAGAGATTATTCATGGGGATTTGAAGTCAACATGTTTTTAGAAAACAAATCTGAAAAAGAATTACTTTTTAATGTCGGTGATAGTAGAGTAAATGGAATAAAGATGGAGACAACTGGACTTCAATATATTGTTCCAGGTAATTTGTCTTATTTGACATTTGGTTGGTCCTGCTTTGATCTTTTGAAATTAGGAATCACAGATATAACGCAAATAGAGTTTGAATTTGAAATAAGATATAAAATAGAATCATTTTTTGACTACTACATTGTTAAGGAAACATTTACGTTAAATCCGTAAAAATTAATATTAAATATTCCTTTTGTAATAGAAAGCAAAAGGAATTTTCTTTTTTTGATGACAAATATTGATACTTTGCTTTGATAATTTAATTATGATAAAATAATATTGTTACAGGGGAGAAAAATATGAAATATAACAAATTAATCGATCACACAATTTTAAAACCAGATGCTTCAATAGAGGCAATTAAAAAGCTTTGTCAAGAAGCTAAAGAATTTGATTTTATGTCAGTATGTGTTAATCCTGCTTTTGTAAGCTTATGTAAGAAAGAGCTAGAGGGTAGCGATGTAAAAGTTTGTACAGTCGTTGGTTTTCCACTAGGTGCAACATTACCTCAAGCAAAGGCATTAGAGGCACGTGAAGCAATTTTTGAAGGTGCTGATGAAATT
Source organism: Erysipelotrichales bacterium (assembly GCA_022508535.1). Classification (GTDB taxonomy): domain Bacteria; phylum Bacillota_I; class Bacilli_A; order RFN20; family CAG-826; genus RUG131. Next base: position 1,549 of record JAFLUZ010000008.1, on the reverse strand, counting down.
GATATGGTCATCAATGTAACAATGCTTAAAGCAGGTAATGATGAATACGTTCAAAATGAAATTGCTAAAGTTCGTCGCTATACTAAAGGAAAGATTTTAAAAGTAATTATTGAAACTTGCTTATTAACTGATGAAGAAAAAGTACGTGCTTGCTTATTATCCAAAAAAGCTGGTGCTGATTTTGTTAAAACATCAACGGGATTTTCTACAGGTGGAGCAACAGCACATGATGTTAAATTAATGCGTGAAACTGTTGGACCAGAAATGGGAGTTAAAGCTTCAGGAGGAGTTCGTACTCATGAAGACTTACTTGCAATGGTTGAAGCTGGTGCTAATCGTATTGGTACTTCAGCAGGACCAAAAATTATCTAAGATAAAGTGCATGAAATATTGCACTTTTTATTTTGAAAAATATAGTAAAATCGACTATTTGACAATATTTTTAAAAGAATTTTATTGCAATTAATAGTTACTATGCTATAATTACTTTGTTGTTTAGCCATTCGGCTTCAGAAGGAGGGAAACAAATGCCAAAAACAATTGTACGTGATAACGAATCACTAGATGACGCACTACGCCGTTTTAAAAGACAAGTTAATAAGGCAGGTACACTCGCTGAAGCACGTAAACGTGAATATTACTTGAAACCTGGTATTAAGCGTAAACTTAAATCAGAACAAGCTAGACGCAAATCTTATTAATATAAAGCACCTATAAGGTGCTTTTTTGGTAATCATACTAAACAATATTTAAAAAATTACGAAAAATATTGATTGTAATAATCTTAGTTTGTTACGTTTAGGGTAATAAAGTGTTAATAGTGAATGTAAGTTAGTAATGAGATATAAAAAAAATTCTAATATTTTGGAAGAACATTGATTTTCACATTTATTACCACATTTTACTTTCGTTTTACCCTATTTTTAATTGATATTAAATTGTAATGCTAACAGTTACATTGAGAAAGGGAAAATAATTATGAAAAAAAATTTAAAATATATTTTTGGGTTAAGTTTAGTTGCATTGTTATCAGGATGTGTAATTAATGTAACTAGTAACACATCAGATATGAATTTGTCAAGTGAACCAACAAATTCAAGTATAAGTAGTTCTTTAGATGAAGAGGGAAGAGAACAAGATAAATTATCCATTATGTTCTATACCGGTGGTTATGGTGAAGAATGGTTGCAAGAAATTACTGATGCTTATATGAGTGCAACAGGTAATTACGTTGAAATCGTTGCTGACGCAACTATTTCATCAAAAGCAGAAGCACAACTACAATCTAAAAATGGTAGTGAGTACGACATCTTTATTTCTCACGATCTTAACTGGCAAGATTATGCCGATCGTGGATTACTTGCCAATTTAGATGATGTCTATTCTGGCACAACTGTCGATGGAGACAAATTCAAAGACCGTGTTATACCAGCAGCAGAAAAAATCTCTAAATATCAAGGTGTAAGAGATAGTGAACCACACTACTACAAAGTATGTCAAACTCAAGGTGCTGGTGGATTTGTTTATAATGAAGATTTATTCAAAGCAA
>JAFLUZ010000007.1 GCA_022508535.1 Erysipelotrichales bacterium | reverse complement strand
GCTTTCATAATAGCGATAAATGGCTTAAAAAAGGCCATTGTAAGCTTGTTATAATAATAGAGCAACGAAATAATAAATGATGTTATTAGTGAGGCTATGAGAACTATAAACACTCTTAGAATTGTTAATAAGAATACTTTGATAGTTTCAATTGTTGTTATGTTCATCCATAACTTACTTAATATAACATCAAGTCCAGGATATATTTGAGCATCATTTTTAACGCTCGATACAATAAAAATTAAAAGAAATATTAAAGCAACTGATATTAATGATACAATTCTACTACTTATTGAGGAAGAACGCTTCATCAGGTATCTTTCCGCCTACTTGAGCGGCCATTCCAAGATTAATCATTGCCTCATAATAGGCTTTGACTAAATCAACTTCGTTTTTGACGGACTTGAATCCACAATTTGGAATTGCTTTCTCAAGTAATGCTTTCTTAAATGTGCCGGTTACTGTTTCAGCGTTTTCGGCTGTTTTTGAAATATCAGTAGTTAATGATGCATAGCTAGCATCTACTTCTTTTAAAGCATCTTGTAATTTATCAAGTTCACTAATTTTAACGAATAAACCAGCTTGAGGATAGGTATCAAGACCAGTTACATCTTTCCAAAATGTGTTCAAGGAAAGCACATGAGCTGTTGTTGTATTAATAGCAGATACTTGTGGTTGTGCAGATATTACAATGTCACTTTCTCCGCTTGTAAACATGCTATTAGCGATTTGGACATTATCAACATAATCAATTTCACAAGTAACAGATTTAGACTTTAAAATCGTTTCTAAAACTATTTGAGGAGTAGATCCTTGACCAAATGAAGTAATATTTTTACCATCTAGGTCTTCAATAGAAGTTAATTCTTCTTTTGATAATATATAAATATTATCCCAGACTAATGTTTTATATAATCCATAAACAGGTTTTGCGTTATAGCGCATTGCACCTAAATTAATAGGTGCCGCAATCATGTCTGCTTCTTCCGCTACGAATTCGGCAACCAATGGTTGTCCACCAGATACTACTTCTAAATCGTCCATATGATTTATAGCATAGTTAGAAAGTGCGATTAATGGTGTGCCATTAGGAGCCACAAATTTTGGATTTTTGTTTTGTTCGATATTTCCGCATGCTGTGAGTAATGCGCTCAAGGCAATTAAAGTAAAAATTTTCTTTTTCATAATATTCATCTCCGTGATTATTATATGTTATAATAATTAAAATAATTGTGATAATTATCACAAAACGAGGGATATTATGAGTAAAATTTTAGATATTATCGGAGTTTTAACTGAAGAAGAAAGAAAAAAGGTTCAGTACCTTGAATTTAACAAAGGTGAAATAATTCATTTTGGAGGCTCTACTTGTACTTCTATTGATATATTAATTAAAGGTGAAATCATCATGTCAAATCTTGATATTGAAGGAAATGAACAGGTCTTCAATTATTTACGAGCACCTCAAATTTATGGAAATAATCTTATCTTTGCAAGTAACAAGACCTATCTTGGCGATGTGTTAGCTAATAGTGATGTAGCGATATATCGAATTTATGAAACCAGTTTATTATCCCTTATTTCTACTAATCGTCAATTTTTAAAGCTATATTTAAATGTAATCGCCGATAAGTCCTTAGAATTATCTAAGAAGCTTAGAGTGATGTCTATACAAAATGTTACTAGACGTCTTCTTCTTTTTATTGACATGAAATGTAAAGAACAAAATAATAGTTATCACATTAAATCAATTACAAATTTGGCCATGGAGTTATCTCTTCCTCGCGAAACAATTTCTAGGGCACTAAATAGCCTTATTAAAGATGGAAAAGTAACATATACGAATAAATGCTTAAAAATAAATAAAAGCGCCTTAGATGAGCTCTAAAGCGCTTTTTTAATTATTTCAATAATTCTTCAATTGGCGTACCAATCATGTTACTAGCTTTATCTAGTCCGAAGTTCTTTAAGATTGTTGCACCAATGTCTGCAAAACTATTTCTTTCATCAAGATGACTTCCATCAACTATTGACTTTGAATAGCAAAGTAATGGGACATGTTCTCTTGTATGATCAGTACCAGTATGTGTTGGATCATTTCCATGATCTGCAGTAATCATAACTAAATCATCATCGTGCATTACTTCTAGTAATTCTTTTAATTGTTTATCGAAGTCTTCAATGGCTTTTCCATAGCCAAGAGGGTTTCTTCTATGACCATATTCAGAATCAAATTCTACTAAGTTAACAAAACATAAGCCCTTGTAATCCATGTTTTTACATTCTTCAATAGTCTTATTCATTCCATCAATGTTTGAAACAGTCTTTTGTGTTCTTGTTGCACCACTTCCATTGAAGATATCGTATATTTTGCCAATGCAACTAACTTCAAAGCCATTATCTTTTAATACATTCATTGCGGTAGTTCCACTTGGTGATAAAGCATAGTCGTGACGATTAGATGTGCGTTTGAAACTATTCTTATCTGTTCCTAAGAATGGACGAGCAATAATACGGCCAAGTAAATATTCTGGTTTCATACATATATCGCGGGCTATTTCGCAGCAACGATACAATTCCTTAACTCCTGTTACTTCTTCGTGAGCGGCAATTTGAAGAACACTATCAGCACTTGTATAGACAATTAAATCACCTGTCTTCATGTGCTCTTCACCAAGTTGAACAAGAATTTCTGTTCCACTTGAAGCATAGTTACCAATAACTTTATGACCAGTTCTTTCTTCTAATTCCTTTATTAATTTATCTGGGAAACCTGTTTCTGTGAATGTTTTAAATGGTTTTGTTGTATGAATACCCATCATTTCCCAGTGGCCAGTCATTGTATCTTTACCATTGCTTGCCTCATTGAGAATCATGGAGTATGAATGTTTATGTTCAACTTTAGATGTGCCCACTACTGCTCCTAAATCTCCAATTCCGATTGAATTGAGAGTTGGAATACTAAGTCCTCCACATCTTTCTGAAGTATGTACAAATGTATTAGTGCCAGCATCACCAAATTTATCAGCGTCTTTCATTGCGCCAATACCAGCTGAGTCCATCACTATTACAAATATTCTTTTATATTTCATATAAAATTTCTCCTATTTCCGTTAAATAGTATACCTTATTTTCTTTTGGTATACAAATCATATGCACTGACAATTCGATTTTGCGTGATCGTTGTATAAATCTGTGTTGTTGCAACATCAGAGTGTCCTAACATCTCTTGTACTACTCTAAGTTGTGCGCCGTGCTCAAGTAAATGTGTGGCGAACGAGTGACGAAGAGTATGCGGTGATATTTCTTTATCAATACCTACTAATTTAGCGTATTGCTTAATAATGCGATGAAAGTATTGTCTTGAGATGGGTTTATTAAATTTATTAAGAAATATTACCTCAGTACGGGCATTTCTTTTTTTATCACGAACCTCATCAAGATATTTAACCAAATATTCTAAGGCAAAGTCTCCGATTGGGACACGACGTTCTTTTGAACCCTTTCCAATAATAGTAACTATTCCTTTTGAGATATTGACTTTTCCTTTTGTAAGGCTTAATAATTCTGAAACACGAAGTCCTGAGGAATACATGACTTCTAACATCGCACGATCCCTTATTCCTTCTTTTTTTGTCATGTCAGGAGCCATTAGTAATGCTTCAACTTCCTCTTCTGTTAGATAAGTAGGAAGGTGAATTGCTTTTTTAGGTAAATCAATTTTTGGAATTTGAAGAAGATATTTACCCTCACGTTGAAGATAAATTAAAAAGTTTCTAATTGTGGAAACGCGTCTTATAATGCTCGTTGGGCTTAAGCCACGTGCTGTTTGATAACGAACAAACTTTCGAATATTCTCACTATTTATATCCATGACTTCTTGCATATCAGGATTAGATTGTAAAAATAGTTCAAGATCTTTTTGATAGGATTGAATCGTGTTTTTTGATAATCCTTTTTCAACATAGAGATAATCTATGAAATAGACTATACCCTCTTCTATAAGCATACTTTCCACCTCTTTTCTACTAATTGTTTACTAATTATCTACTAAAAGTTACTTTTTGACGTCACTAGCTCTCTTAAACACGTCTTTTTTCATTTTACGATTTAAATCGTTAATTATTAATTTTGTTTTCGCTTCTTCTTCGTGAACTTGATAATCAAATAGACTCATTTGATATTTAATGTCTTGAATTGACTCTAAATTTTGTAATGTGACGCCGATTAAACGAATAGGACCTTCGATACTCATTTTATCATAAATCTGTAATGCTACTTCTTGAAGAATGTCATAGCTATTAAAAGCTTTATTTTTGGTCATCGACTTTGTATGTAATTTAAAGTCCGTTGTCTTTACAGTAACTTGGACAGTTGTGCCTAACTTTTCTTCTTCTTTTGCGCGCTTTGATACCATCATACATAGGTACTTAATCATTTTTTTTATTTCTTCATAATTATCTGTATTATGCTCAAATGTGCGTGAGTTACCAATTGATTTGGGATCAGATTCTTCAGTTTCAACTATATCAGAGCCTTTCCCATCTATCCAATCCATGCATGTGTAATAAAATTTACCTAATATCTTTTTTAATTCCAATTGATTTGCAGTTTTTAAGTCTCCGATTGTCTTAATTCCAATATTTCTGAGATGTGGAGCGGTTTTTTTACCGATTCCAAACATACTTTCAATTGGTAAAGGATAAAGAATGTTTGCTATGTCTTTTCTTCTTATAATCGTTATTCCCATTGGCTTTTTCATATCTGAAGCCATTTTTGCTAAAAACTTTGTTGGTGCAATACCGATTGAACACTTTAACTTTGTTTTGTTAAATAATCCATCTTGTAACTCTTTTAAATAAGCATTAATGTCTTTGACATTTTTTAAAGCATCAGTCATATCCACATAACACTCATCAATAGAGGCTACTTGAATAATTGAAGAGTATGTTGCAACATAGCTAAAAAATTCTTTTGATAAGCGTTCATAAAGATCATAATGACCAGGAATAATAATTACGTTAGGGCATAGTTCTTTAGCTTTAAAAATTGGCATTGCAGAACGAATACCATATTTTCTTGCTTCATAACTTGCTGTCGTAACAATACCTCTTCTTCCATCTCTTCCGACAACAATTGGTTTTCCTTCGTATTCAGGATGGATGATAGTTTCAGCCGTAGCAAAAAAAGCATTTAAATCAATATGCATAATAATCTTGCTCACGGACATCACCCATCATAATTATAAAGTGTTTTAACATTCATTAAAATAATTAATTAAAACAAAATAAGACAAATAAAAACTGTTAAGAACATCTTAACTGTTAATAATATTAAAACTTTTTAGTATTGCAATATACTTTATATTTTTCGGAATTCCAATGATGTTTTTCTTTTACTTCATGTTCATATGTATGGTATGACCACCCTCCACTAGAACGATGGAAATTAAAAGCGTCATCATCATCAGTAATTACGCGCTCAGTAACAATTTTCTTTTCAATGTAATTAGTCCATCCTTCTTGAGGTTCGCCTTCTAAATATATTTCTAAAGCTTTAGAACAACGGTGACAAGCATCCTCTTCTATTACTTTTACACTACGTGGAATATATATTCTTTTCAAGTTGTAGCATTGACATATCGCATGTTTTTCAATTTTTATGACAGATGAGGGGAAGATAATAGTTTCCACGCTTTCATCATTAAAAAATGCATACGACTTAATAATTTGAACAGTATCAGGCACTTCAAGGCGAGAAATACCATGTTTCTTTTCTGGAATTTCTTTTAATATACTGTCTTCAATAACGTATAAATCTTTTTCTTCCATATTAACAATCACCTAAATAAATAATATCACTTACCCTATAAATTACAAATAAAAAAGCCCGCATTGGGCTTTTTTAATGCATCATGACAGCATTTTTCTTCATTACCGCAAGGTAATCTGCAATCATGACAATAAATTCGGAGTTTGTAGGCTTTGCTTTTTCAGCATTTATGGAGTAACCAAATATTTCATCGATTAGATCAATGTTTCCGCGATTCCATGCAATCTCAATCGCATGTCTAATCGCTCTTTCAACTCTGCTAGATGTCGATTTATAACGTTTGGCAATTTCAGGATATAAAGATTTGGTAATTTGACCAATATATTCATCTTGATTTTCAAATGTCAATAAGATACCAGTTCTTAAGTAATTATATCCTTTAATATGTGCTGGTACGCCCATTTCATGGAGCAAATCAGATAAACGTTTTTCAATCGATTCACCATTACTTTGACTTTCAAACTTATGATCTTTTAATACATCGCTTTCAAGTACTGATTGGATTGCATCTAGGAGCGATGATGCAGTGAATGGTTTAATTACAAACATATCACCACCTAAGGTCGATATTAAACTTAAGATTCTCTCATTTACAAGAGCTGAGATGCATATGATATGTCTTACGCTGGTACCCTCAATACCATCATTTATTTGTTTTAACAAGGCATATCCATCTAAGTTAGGCATGATCATATCAACTATTAATACGTCGATTGTTCCACACTTTTTTAACTTGCTTAATGCTTCTTCTCCATCGCTTGCACTATCGACTACATACATATTTGGCTGACGCGCAATACTGCTTACTATAAAGTCTACATACTGCGGATTATCATCCGCGACAAATATTCTTATTTTCTCCATATCATACCCCTAAGCAAGATTATAATTTAAAATTAATTTTCTTGTCTATTAAGTAGTAGATATTTATCGAAAACGTGCTTTAGAGCCTTGTTATTCGACATTTTTTTTAATTCTTTTGTCGAATTAGCCATAATATTGTTCATAAATGGTATTAGCCATATCAAACATCCAACGCATGTAAACTCCATAACCACTTTCAACTTTGTCTACTAAGACGTGAGTTACTGCAGCGACGACTTTACCATTTTGAATAATTGGCGATCCAGACATTCCTGCGACGATACCATTTGAAACTTTTAACAATCTCTCATCGGTTACTTTGAAGGATATACCTTTTGCCGCTATTTCATTTTGTTTATTAACTTTTGTAATTTCAATTTGATATTTAGTGACCTCATCTCCCTTAACAACTGTCCACATTTCTGCCTTACCAAGATGCACTTCTTCTATTTCGGCAAGTGGTAAAGAGGATGAGTTAGTAGGTAATGTTTCATATTTTCCATATATACCGATATTTGTATTTGATAAAACATTTCCTAAATAGTCATTAAAGTCAATGTCAGCAATTTTTTCACCAGGCTTAGAGTTAATACTAGGCGTAATCGAAGTTACAGTTGAATCGTAAATTGATCCACTATCAACTTCAATGATGTCACTACTTGAATTATCAGATATTTCATGACCAAGTGCCCCATACATTTTAGTGTTTTCATCATAGAAAGAGATAGTACCAATTCCTAGTAATCGTTCTTTTACGAATAAACCTGTCTTGAAACGATTATCAATACGTACAATATGTAAAGTACGATTTATAAACTTACCATTTCGCTTAAGGCTTAATTTTATATCGTTTGATTCTGGTGAATTAGAGAAAATATTCACGAAGTCATCAACGTTTTGAACGACTGCGTCATTTGCCTTATAAATAATATCGCCCTTTTGGATATCACTATTTGAACTTGGATTATAAGTTTTACCCTCATACTTAATATCATAAGTGCCTGAGACCATTAATCCTCCTGGTTTAATTTCAATACCAATATTTTGCCCACCTGGAACGATATTAACAGATTTCATAACATGATTTCCTGATACCATCACACTTAAGATAGACAAAAAAGAAAATAACAACTTCATATTGCTCTCCTTTCAAACAATATTGTGGTTGTTATTTGATTAAATATTTTGGAATTATTTTCTTGAATTACTAATTAGCTCTTTAGCAAGGGCCAAAGATTCGTTAGAAACTAAGTTATCGGTTAATAATTTAGCAATATTTTCCTCAAATCCTTGTAAATCTAACTCACGGATTTTAGTCTTTGTTGTGCCTTTTGAGACAAATTTTGTTATTTCATAGGCAACATCGGCAAAACTTGCAACTTGCGGTATATGTGAGATAACAATTACTTGAAGGTCTTCACCAATAGTATGAATTTTTCTTCCAACACTTGAGGCTACTTTTCCAGATACTCCAGAGTCGATTTCATCAAAGATCATCGTTTCTACGTGAGAGAATTTGCTAAATATTGTTTTAAGACCTAACATGATGCGTGATGTTTCTCCACCACTTGCAATATCTTTAAGTGGCGCATAAGGCATACCCATATTTGATGAAATATAAAATGTTACGTTGTCCAGCCCTTTTGAGCGTGGTTCAGTGCGATTGATATTTACCTTAAAATGAGCGTTAGATAGGCTTAATTCACTTAATTCTTGATCGACTTTCTTATTTAGAAGTAAGGCATACTTTTCTCTTATTAAAGACAATGCTTCACCTTTTCTCATTGTGTCTAAGTATAGATTGGCCACTACTTCTTTTTGTTTATTTAAAGCATATTCATAATCACTCATTAAAGAAAGTTCACTAACTAGTCTTTCATGTGCTTTAAATATGTCATCTTCAGCATTTCCATATTTTCGCATAACGCGTTTAATAGTGTAAATTCTCTCTGATATGTATTCAGGGCTATATTCATATTCATTTAATTCTTTTAAAGTGTCTTTTAAAGCTGAATTTATATCTTGTAAAGAATAATATATATCGTTAAGTTTGGAGGAATATTCTTCATAGTCATCGTCACGTAAATAGTCAATTAGTCTACGCGATTCATATACTTTACTTATTGCTCCGTTATCGCCATCAAGAAGAGTGTCAATGTTATTAAAAGTCTCTTGTAAACGCACAAAATTAGCCATTTTCTTTTCAAGTGTTTCAAGTTTATCTAACTCTCCAACTTCAAGATTTAATTTTTCTATTTCTTCAATTTGAGCTTTTTTATAGGCGATTTCAGTCTCGTCAATTACTTTATTTTCGAGTTCTTCTAACTTTGATTTTTCTTCAACATATTTTTGATAAGCTTCTTTATAATCAGCGAATTCTTTTTTCTCACCAATAAACTTATCTAAAAGATTTAGATGTTCTTTTTCATCAAAAAGCATCAACGTTTGATGTTGAGAGTGAATATCAATTATTTCATTCATAATAGTCTTAGTCGCCGAACTTGAAAACATACGTCCATTTAGTTTAATTGATGTACGACCAGAAATATCTAAAGAACGCGATACGATAAGTTCTCCGTCTTCAATTAAACCATCGTATTCATCGTTAATTTCTTTAATAAGTTCTTTGTTATCAATGATAAATCTACCGTCAATATAGGCCTTAGTTGCGCCTGTTCTTATCTTTTCAAAACTACTTCTTTCACCTTTAAGTAAAGATAAAGCATCAATGATAATTGATTTACCAGCACCAGTTTCACCTAGTAAGACATTCATTCCCTTTTGAAAATTAATTTCAATGTCTTCAATGATTGCGAAATTTTTAATACTCAATGCTTCTAACATGTTAATTCACTCCTTTATCAGAGTTTAATTTTGCTTTTAAATGTTCTAAAGAAACACCGACTTCTTTCATTTGTTCGCTTTGTGTTCCAGCTTTAATGAAGTCTTCTTTAACAGCTAAAATGACAATTTCTCCTCTATAATAATATAGTGTTAACATTTCTACAAAATTATTAACAAAACCTTCTTTTGTAGCGTATGGATTATAAATAATAATGCGCTTATATTTTAAAAGTTTTTCAACATTTTCTTTTAAGATTGGTTTTTGATATATAGCATTTACAATATTAGTATGTGGGAACAATTCTTTAACATCATTAATAATTGGACCAAAAGTGACGATGACATCATCGCTTTCACATTCATTAACATTTAGCCATTCACCATATTTAAAAGATGAAACATTATTGTTATTTTTTAAATAATCACGAGGATAACGAATAGCAAATACGCCATGATTATTATAAGATTCATCTAAAAGAATTTTTGCTTCACTTTTATTTGATGGCATAGAAATTGTTACATTAGGAATTGTATATAACATTGATTCATCAAAAATTCCTTGATGAGTCTCACCATCTGCTCCTACTAACCCAGCGCGATCAACCAAAATAGTGCAGTTAAGATTCATACGAGCAAGATCTTGTTGGATTTCATCAAATGCTCTTTGCATAAAGGTTGAATAAATTGAAATTATTGGATGATAGCCATTTAAAGCTACACCAGAGGCCATTGAAAAGGCGTGAGATTCACATATACCTACATCATAGCAACGTGCTTTAAAATCCTTAAAAATGTCTCCTAGTTCTGAGCCTTGAATCATCGCTGGATTAATTAAAATTGTATCATCATGATTTTTCATAAAATCATAAACTAAACTTGCAATTTCTTTACTCCACGATGGATAATTGTTATTCTTAATAAATTCTCCTGTTTCCACATTAAATGGTGGAACACCATGCCAAACACCATCTTTATCTGCTTCAGCGTATTTATATCCCTTACCTTTTGTTGTTAAAGTATGAATTACAACTGATTTAGATGATTTTTTGGCTTGTTTTAGGGCTTTTAGGAGCTCTTTCATGTTGTGCCCATCAATTGGCCCAATATAGGCAAAACCCATCGTATCAAAGATATTTGAAGACAAAAACATTTTCTTAAAACGATTTTTAATTTTAGCAGATATTTTAAAAATCCATAAACCAAAGCGAGTTTTACACATAAATCTTTGGTATGCTTTCTTGCGTTTGTTATAAGAAACTGAAGTTCTAATGCGTTGTAAGAAACGCGCAATTCCTCCAGTTGATTTTGAAATCGACATCTCATTATCATTAAAAATGATAATAACTTTAGAATCACCGCGACCAATATTATTTAAACCCTCAAAAGCAAGACCGCTTGTGATTGCTCCATCGCCAATTACAGCGACAACATCGTAGTTTTCTTTTCCTTGATCACGCACTACTGCCATGCCATAGGCTGCAGAAAGTGATGTTGAGGAATGTCCAGCTTCAAAACAGTCATAAATGCTTTCATGACATTTTTGAAATCCTGAAATACCGTCTTTTTTACGTAGGTGTTCTAATGAACGACCAGTAAGTATTTTATGGGCGTAGCATTGATGCCCAACATCGAGAAGTAATTTATCTTTTTTAAAGTCAAAAACATTATGGAGTGCAACAGTTAGTTCTACTACTCCTAAATTCGAAGCGACGTGACCTCCATTAATAGAGGTTTTATTTATTATTTCATCACGAATAGAGGCACACAAAAGTTCAAGTTCTTTAATTGATAAGTCTTTTAAGAACTCGGGATTTTCTATTTCGTTAATATTAAATTTACGTAATTCTTTTGACATTTTTGTGCCTTTCTACTAATTTTCTACTAATTCTTTACTTATTTTCTACTTTTTCGATTAATTCTTCGCTATTTGTAATATCAGCAAATTTTTTATTTGCAGTTTCAAGGACTCCTTCTAAATCTTTAATAAGAGCGATTCCTTCTTCATATAATTTCATGCTTTCTTCTAATCCTAGATTATTAGAATCAATTGCGGAGACAATTTCTTCTAAGCGAGCAAGCTTTTCTTCAAATGTTTTATTTTCCATATTGTTTATTCCTTTTTCATTACTTTACTTATTATATTACCATCTTTTAAGACAATTTTTAATGTATCATCTTCATTTACTTCATCTACAGATGAAATAAGATGGTTATTCGTATCTAAGACCATTGTGTATCCTTTATCTAAAAGATTTTTTGGATTGATAGCCTTTAGTTGTGTCTTTAAATTGCTTAAGCGCGCTGTTTTAGAGCTTAACGATACATTTAATCTAGAATTCATTTTCTCGTTTAAAATCGATAATTGATGGTCAAAATTTGATATTCTTCTATTTAAAGAATCTATTAATATCCTTTTACTTTCATTTATATGTGAACTGATATTAATTAAATAACTATTAGGATCTTTAAAAAATTGACGATTCTTGAGTAAATCTAATTTATGTTGATATGCACCTAATAACTTACTAAGATAAGAATCTAAGATAATTTTCTTATCACTTAAATTTAATAAAATATCATGCATGTTAGGTGTGGCCTTAATTGCGGCATCTGTTGGTGTTGACGCTCTTAAGTCAGATACATAATCGACAAGTGTGTAATCAGATTCATGTCCTACTGCAGAGATAATTGGAATATCAGATTTATAAATTGTTCGAACAATTGTTTCATCATTAAACGCATTTAAATCTTCTTTATCTCCACCACCTCTACCTAGAATAATGACACTAGGACGAGCGTTTATCGCCTTAGTTAGGGCAACATTTATTTCAAGAGGTGCTTTTTCACCTTGTACAGAAGTATTAAAGAAAATGATTTCTGCTACAGGGAATCTTTTTAAAATGTTTTTAGTGATATCATGAATTGCTGCTCCACTTCTTGCAGTAACTACAGCAATAATTTGCGGGTATTTAGGAATTGGTAGTTTATGACTTTCATCAAATATTCCTTCTAACTGTAATTTCTTTCGTAATTTTTCAAGTTCTATTAATCTTTGGCCTTCACCAAATAACATACAATCTCTAACGATAAGCTGATAGGTTCCACCAGGAACATATACTTCAATAGAGCCATATAAGAGGACCTCATCGCCCATATTTGGCTCATAGCTAATACTTGTTTGATATCCTTTAAATAATACTGCTTTTAGAGTACAGCCATCTTGATCTTTAATAGTCAAATATATGTGCCCACGATTAGTAAGTGAACTTACTTCACCTTTTACGACAATATTATTTAAGCCTCGATCACATTCAACTAAATATTTAATTCGCTCATTGACATCTTTTACAGTTATATATTGAATTTCCATCTATAATACATTATCTAAAACGGCATTTATAAACTTATAATCGCCATCATCTAGATACCTTTTCGATAAGTGAATTGCGACATCGATAACAATAGCTTTATCTGCATCTTTAACATAATGAAAATGAGCGTACGAAAGTAAAAGAATAGCTTGCGCTAAACGGGTTAAACGATTGAATTTCCATTTATTTAATTTCGGTTCAATAACTGAAATAATTTCTTCTTTATGAAGTAAGGCTTTAATTACTACTTCTTTAACGTATAAATCAGAGTCAATATAGTCTTCATCTAAAACATTGCTAATTACTTCTGTAATGTCATAATTAATTCCCATATCATCATAGGTTAAAGCATCGTATATAATGATCATCGCTTTTTCTTGATTAGCATTTCTTGACGTTGACATATTTATAAACCTCACTACTTTTTAAATTTTCTTTCTATTTCAAATATATGATAGTAATTTGCAATGCCTACTGCTATGAATACCATCATTAAGATATGTAATAAAAGCTGAGGTATCAAATAACTATCGTGAAAATAAAAGATAAACAATAGAATTGTATCAATGAGATAAAACCCAGATCCTACTATAATCGCTTTTATTTTTCCACTTTTGGTCATCCACCAAATGACCATGAAAATTGCACTGAAGGCAAGACTAATAGCACTATTAACCACTGTTAGTAAAATTATATTTTCGATATAATTACTAACGAGATTAAAAAGCAAACTATTACTTACCAAACAAGGAAAATAACTTGTATCTCTTCTTATTGTTCCCATTATTGCCCCAATAAAGTTGAGCAAGGCAATAAAGAGAAATGACATCATCATCTTATGATAAGATGTCACAGCTTTATTATGAAGCTCCGCGTAAGTGAATTCTTTTTTCATTACTTAACGTTTGTGACCTTAATATCAATACGGAATGGAACCATTTCAGTTTGAGCTGTTAAAGCTGCAGCAATCTCTTCTTGTAATGTTCGACATATAGCAGCAACATTTTCATTATGGGAAATTGTTACTTCAACTCGAACATTTACTTGATTGTTTCTAATTGAAACTTTTGCTGGAGAATTAAGAGAAATACGCTTTTTATCACCTTTTGTGTTTGAGTGATTCATGACATTGTCAGTAACAGTATGTACAATTTGTTCAAAAACAGTACGTGAAAATGCCATTGTACCTAACTTGTTATAGTTGTCGATAAAAATATATTGTTGTGCCATATAAAATCACTCCTGTTTATATTATAAATATAAACGTTGATATTATCAAACAAAAGATAAGATATGTCAAGAAGATACAATTTAATTTAAAGCATTATAAGTGGTTTATAAGCCTGTTTTATACTTCATAAAGTAAAATATTATATTTCGAGATTAAGGCGGTTAATAATGGGTTTTGGCGGTCATTACAATTGATATAAAAACAATTATTTTCGCCATATATTAATTTTGCACTATCGCCAGTTATTTGATTTTTATATAAAACGATATCATCATCAATTATTATATCATCACGTTCATTTAGTTTTGCTTGAAGTATACTATATACTTCTTCTTTTTTTGGTTTTAAAAAGAAATAAGAAACTTGTTTCTTAAAAAAATCATCTTCTTTTAAATCTAGCATGACTTTTAAAATTTTTTCATCGATCAATTCTTTAAATTCACTTGTAATAAAGTAGATTTCATATTTCATTTTAATCACCGTTAATATCTTATAACGATTAATTGTAGTAATTTGTCGAAAAAAGATAAATAAAAAGGACTACCATAGTAGTCCAAATTATTATTTGTTAAGTGCTTTAATCATCAATGAATTTAATTTTGCCACAAAGTCTCCACGATTTTTTATTTCGCGTCCCTCAAGAAGCATTGCCTCATCGTAAAGCAATGATGCGTATTCTTTAACAAGTGCATCATCACCTTGTTTTAAAGATAAAGCCTTAAATAAATCGTGTTCTGGATTAATTTCCAAAACTTTTTGAGCTTTGACTTCTTGTTCCATTCCTGGTTGCTCATTAAGTGTTTTTTCCATTTCTAAGGATAAACCATCTTTTGTTGAAAGGCATACCGGTGCATCCACTAATTTTGAGGAAATAACTACGTTATCAACTTCTGCTTTTAAGGCGTCTTTTATTGTATCTAAAAGGCGTCTATTATCATTTGTAACATTCTCAATTTTCTCTTTTTCTTCGTTAGATAATTCATCTGCTGACTCATCAGATATTGATTTAAATTCAACTTTATCAAATTCACGTAGCATCATAATTGCGAATTCATCGATTCTTTTGTCAAGTAATAAAACATCAATGCCACGTTTACGATATTTCTCAATTTGTGGTAGTAATTTTATTGAATCAAGCGATTCGCCAGATGCATAGTAAATATATTTTTGTTCATTTTGCATCTTCTCTTTGTAATCTTTTAAAGATGTATATTTATCGTCATTTAATAGTGAATGATAGATGAGTAAATTCTCTAGTAAATCCTTTTTTGCCCCATATGTTGAATAAATACCAAATTTTAGGTGTTCACCAAATGCTTCAAAGAATTTAACGTATTGATCAAAGTCTTCTTTCATCAATTCATTTAGACGTCCAACAATCTTCTTTTCAATATTTTCACTTATTTTCTTCATCATTGGGGATTGTTGTAAGATTTCACGAGAAATATTTAAGTTAAAATCCGGTGAATCGACAAGACCTTTTACAAATTTTAAATAATCGGGAATGAGCTCAGGGCATTTTTCTTTGATAAATATGCCTTTACTATATAGTTCTAACCCTTTTTCATATGCATCACTATATAAATCATAAGGAACATGACTTGGAATATATAGTAAAGAATCGTAAGTTATATTTCCATCAACACGAACAAAAAGAGAAATTAGTGGATCTTCATAATCACTGAACTTTTCTTTATAAAAGTTATTTAATTCCTCTTCATTTACCTCATTTTTGTTCTTACGCCATAAAGGAATCATCGAATTTAATGTTTCATCTTCAATAATTGTTTCATACTCATCTAGTTCCTTACCTTCAGCATCTAACTTCTTTTTTTGATGTGAACAAAGCATCTTGATTGGATAACGGATGTAATCACTATATTTTTTTACAATATTCTTCAAAGAATATTCTTCTAAATAAGTATCATAGTTAACTTCATTGGTGGATTTCTTTAAATAAATAGTTATAATGGTGCCATTATCATCTTTTTTAGCATCTTCAATAGTGTAAGAGTCTTTTCCATCACTAGTGAATAAAAATGCTTTTCCATTTGCAGTTTTCGTTAATACTTCCACTTTATCTGCGACCATAAAAGCACTATAAAAGCCAACACCAAATTGGCCAATAATATTAAAATCTTTTTGATCTGTTGCTTCTTTTAATTTTTTTACGAATGCTTTACTACCACTTCTGGCAATAGTACCTAAGTTATTAATCAAATCATTTTTAGTCATGCCAATTCCATTATCAGAAATTGTTAAAGTACGTTCATTTTTATTAACTGATAATCTAATTTCATGTTCAATTAATGGTAACTTTCCTTCGCTTTTAAGCGCGTTAAATTTATATTTGTCAATAGCGTCACTCGCATTACTTATTAACTCACGAAGAAAGATTTCGCTATTACTATAAATTGAATTAATCATTAAAGATAATATTTCTTTTGATTCAGTTTGAAATTCTTTTGTTTCTTTCATATTTATGTCCCCTCTTTAGCACTCTTTAATTATGATTGCTAATTATATTGTAATCACATTTAGCACTCTGTCAAGTGATTTGCTAAGATAATTTATTTAAAATAAAAAAATACTGTATAAATACAGTATTCTCTAAACTATTTAACTTATTCATTAAGCATTTCTTCAGGAAAATTTATTACGTAATCTGTAGGTAATATCTCGTATGTAGCGTGTTCAGACATCAACAAATCTATACTTATATATTCATATTTTGTTCCAATCGATGGAGTAATAAATGCTTCGACGTTAGTAAGCAAATTATCAACATTAACATCAATCTCAATTGACGTATCTTTGATAAAATCATTGTTTTCAATAAGAATTGTTGCCTCTAATTTATTTATTTTGATACTTTTTTTAATCATGTCTTCTATTGAACCAGAGAATATTCCACCTGTTTTATCTTCAAACATGTATTCTACTACTATTGGAATAATATCCTGCATGTTTTCATCTGTAATTTTATAAATTAAAAGCATATTATTATCTTCTTGATAGGCTTTAGGACCTGGTAATACATCTTCAATATCTTGAAGCATAAGTCTAATTTTATCTGGATCATCAATCGAAAAATCAGGAGAATATTCTTCAATTGTTTTTTTCAATAAATCTATTAGTTCCTCTACTAATACTTTAAGTGGCTCATTTTTAACTTTATCAATTTTATTATCTTCACCATTAGTAGTTAAATTAGCGTCTATTTTTAAATATGCATCTTCATCTTTTACAAATAATGATCCATTACCGATAAGAGTATATTCGTTTTTTGTTTCTTCATCACTTCGATCAATTTTTTTAGTTGTAGCGTCTAAATCAAATGTGCCTTCTAACATGCTTTCAATACCTGATTCTTTATTGACTAATCCAATTGATGTGTCGCTTTTTAAATCAAGTTTAATTTGTGATCGTTCTTTTTCAGTTTTTAAAACATATTTATATTCCGTTAAAAATTCGCTATTAAAGCTAAGATTTAGTGATTCGTTCATTGATAATCCAGTTTTTTCTTTCATATTTAAGACAGCATTTTCAATGATTGCAATTGCTTCATCTTTTGTAAGATTTATAAAGTCATCGTTAGAATCATTTCCAACACTATTACTAGTTGAAAGAACATTTCCAATGCTACTACTGTTTGATTCGCCAATACTTACACTATTATTAATCGAGTCACTAATCACATTATCACTACAGCTTGTCATCAAAATAATTGTTAGTGTTATGACAATTAAATTTTTTAATTTCATAGTTTTCACCTCCCATTTTATGAGAATAAAATTTATTTTTGGTAAATCATCAAACTATTTAGGCAATAATTTTTTCCTGTTTTAAAATATGTTCCATAATCAACCGAGTGTTTATGTTCAAATACCACGCGATATTGAACAATATTTGTTGAATTAAATTCAAATTCAACATCTTCAAAAGTAGTGTTTACTAAGTTTGTTTTTTGAACTTTTTCAACTACTTCACCATCACTATTAAGACCTTCAACAGTGAAAATATTTTCTTTTGACAAATCAATATCTGCAGCACTTGAAAGCATCATATTCAATACTACAATAGTTGATCTAGTTATATTGTTATAATTAGGTGTTAAAACATAATTTCCTTCTTCTTTGAAATTGAGCTGAGCGCCACCAAAGTAAGTATTAAAATTCGATTTAAATCCTTCTGGAATTTCACCAACAAAATTAACTACTGTTTGGATCAATTTTGTGTAATCTTTATCCTTATCAACAACTGTTATTTTGACATTATCACTTATATTGCCATTTTTTGCAGTTATTAAGGCTTCTCCGACACTTAATGCTGTTACTATACCTTCTTCATCAACTGTCGCGATATAACGATCTGAAGAGAGATATTCAACAAATTTATTTTCATCTTTAGATGTAATAGTAGGATTAAGTAATAATTTCTCCCCTTCTTTTATTGACATTTCTTTTTCAGGAAAACTAATTTGAGTAATATTACTATTATTAGTAACTACGCGTTGTTTACCTTTTATTGATAATGAATATAAAGCAAAGCGAACATTACCAGCTGCTTCTTTAAAATCAAATGTCAGACGTATATTTCGAATGTTTTTTTCATTAATTTTAAAACTAAATGGTGCGACATTTTCATTTTTACCAATTTCTACATCATTAATATCGATTGATTTTAATGGATGCCATTCATTATCTTTTAAGTATTCGAGGCCTAAATAATAATTAGATGGAACATTATTTGCGTCCCCTTGACTCCATAAAGATAAAGAGACATCAATATCTTCAATGTCAAACATTGAAGGTGACAAAATAGTTACATATCTTATTGAAGAATTGTTTTTATTATAGGCATTAAGGATTGGAAATCCTGGAAAAGTAGCTTGACTAGAGACATTATCAAATTTAATAAGCACAAAATTATTATCTTTTTTGTTACTATTTTCATAATAACTTGTTTCCTCTACTTTTAGAGTGTAGTCACTATAACTATTTCCAAGAGAATTACTAATATCAGCAATATTATATTCACTAACTCTATTTTCATACGAAAATGGTTGATATTCTTCACCAATACTTGGTGTTGAATTATCGCTATTTGATTCACTAGTCATTGAGTTATTATTAGGTATAGAACTTTCGTTACTAGTTGGTCCATTTGTCGTACATCCTACTAATAGTAATGCTAGCATTAAAAATGTTCTTTTTTTCATAACAATCACC
Source organism: Erysipelotrichales bacterium (assembly GCA_022508535.1). Taxonomy (GTDB): domain Bacteria; phylum Bacillota_I; class Bacilli_A; order RFN20; family CAG-826; genus RUG131. Next base: position 72,269 of record JAFLUZ010000007.1, on the reverse strand, counting down.
TTTATAATTTTAACATAACAACAAAAAAAGGCGATATAAATCGCCTTAAATATTAATCTTATCTTCCTGTAACTTTTCTTACTAATTCTACTAATGCATCTGAAGTAAATCCAAATGATTTAATTGCATCTGCAGCTGGAGCACTAGTTCCATATGTATCTATTCCCATATTGAAACGTGCAAATCTTGCCCAACCAAATGTTGTAAGCATTTCAACAGAAATACGATGATCATAATCATTTCCAAGCACTTCTACTTGATATGATTTATCTTGTTTTAAGAATAATTCTTGTGAAGGCATAGAAACAATACGAACATCAATTCCTAAATTATATAATTTAGTTTTTGCTTCACTAGCAAGAGATACTTCACTACCTGTGGCGATAATTACTGCATCTGGTTTTGTACCAAATTCCTTTTCAATCACATAAGCACCTTTACTTACCCCTTCATAATTACTATTCTTCATTAATGGTAAATTTTGACGAGATAATATAATTGCACTTGGTGTATCAGTTGAAAGTAAACTTAATTTCCAGCTTGCTGCAGTCTCTGTTGCATCACATGGTCTATAAACATTAATGCCCGGCATACTTCTTAACATTGCTAGGTGCTCAATTGGTTGATGAGTTGGTCCATCTTCTCCTACGGCAATACTATCATGTGAGAATAAATATATTGCTGGTAACTTAGATAACGCTGCCATTCTAATTGCAGATTTCATATAATCTGAGAATACTAAGAAACATCCGACATAAGTACGTAATCCACCATGTAATAACATACCATTTTGTGCACTAGCCATAGCAAATTCACGAATTCCAAAGTTAATATTACGTCCGCTTGGATTTGTTGGAGTCATATCAGTTTCATCTTTTATAATTGTGCAGACGGATTTTGCAACGTCAGCAGATCCACCAACAAGATTAAATACTTGTTTGTTTAGTAAATTTAAGATTGCTTGCGATGTATTACGTGTTGAATCTTTGAATCCTTCTTCAAAATGAGGTAAGTCTTTAAAGACAAATTTTGAGACATCGTTATTTAATGTTTCTTCTATTTTGATTGCATCTTCTAAATGAAGTTTCTTATATTCCTTAAAAGTTTTAGTCCACTTTTTAATAGCCTTATTGCCACGGCTTATAAAAGTATTTCTAAATTGTTCATAAACAGTTTCAGGTATTTCAAAAGCAGGATATGAATAGCCATATTTTTCTTTAGCTAATGCACCATCATCTTCACCAAGTGGTGATCCGTGTACCTTACAAGTATTTTCATTTTTTGAACCATAACCAATGATAGTATGGACAATAATTAATGTAGGCTTATCTTTGCTCTTTTTAGCCTTTTTAATAGCGCGATCAATAGCATCGACATCATTACCATCATTTACTTCTAAAACATCCCAATTACTTGCTTTAAAGCGCAATTTGGTATTTTCGTTGCTAGATAAGTCTAAGTTTCCATCAAGAGTAATCGCATTGCTATCGTAAAGCACAATTAATTTATTTAATTTTTGGACACCGGCAAGGGCAATTGCTTCTTGGGAAAGTCCTTCTTCTAAACATCCATCACCACATAAGGCATAGGTGTAATGATTAAAGAGCATTCCTCCATCTTTATACATAGCTGCTAATGTTCTTTCAGCCATTGCCATACCTACAGCTTGGGCAATACCTTGACCTAATGGTCCAGATGTAGCGTCAACACCTGGTGTATGACGGAATTCAGGATGTCCTGGAGTGAGAGAATCAAGTTGACGGAATGATTTTAAATCATCAATACTAACTTGATATCCTGCCATATGCAAAATGGTATAAAGAAGCATGGATGCGTGTCCAGCACTTAAGACGAATCTATCACGATTTATCCAATTTGGATAAGATGGTGAACTTACTAAATGGCGAGTATATAAAGTATAAAGAATTGGTGCACTACCAAGTGCCATACCTGGGTGACCAGATTTGGCCTTATTAATTCCATCGATACATGTTGCTCTTATCGCAGCTATTGAAAGTTGATCATTATTCATTTTTTGTTGTTCCTTTCGATATAATAATTAATCTTCATCAGAAATTTTAATATGTAAATCTTTTAGTTGCATTTCATCAACAGGTTGAGGTGCATTAAGCATTGGACAAACTGCTGATAAATTTTTAGGGAAAGCAATAACATCACGAATGTTAGTTGTTCCTGCTAAAATCATGGCAAGACGATCTAAGCCAAATGCCATACCACCATGAGGTGGGGTTCCATAATTAAAGGCTTGGATAAATGTACCAAATTTATTTTGAATATCTTCTTCGGATAATCCGAGTATTTCAAAGATTTTCTTTTGGATTTTTCCGTCATATATACGGAGTGATCCACCACCTGCTTCATAGCCATTAAAAACGATATCATAGGCTTGAGCATATACTTTGGATAAATCTGAATCTAAATATTTTAGATCTTCATCACAAGGTCTTGTGAATGGATGGTGATTTGAAACGTAGCGGCCTTCTTTTTCGCTATATTCAAAGAGTGGCCAATGCACGACCCAAAGTAAATCGTAGGTATCAGGCTTAATAAGGCCTAATTCTTTGGCGTAATTACTACGTAACGCCCCCAAACCGAAACATACATCACGATTTGAATCACTCGCAGCAATAATTACGATATCATTATTTTTAAAATTTAAGCGTTCTTTTAAAGCATTGCTTTCTTCTTCTTTTAAGTATTTAGTAAATGAACCAGTTAATTCATTATTTTCTAGCTTTAAAACAGTTACACCTTTAAGATTAAATTTACGTGCTTCCATGTTTAAAGTATCGATAACTTTTCTTGATGTTTTATCAGCGATATTATCGACCACAATACATTTCACGCTTTTAGCCGTTTTAAAGGCTTCAAACTCTGAATTAAGGAAAATGTCTTTTAAATCAATTAAATGCATTCCAAAGCGGGTATCTGGCTTATCTGAGCCATATACATTAACTGCTTCATCATATTCCATTCTTCTTAAAGGTAGCTCAATATCGATACCTTTTACATCCTTCATGATTTTTGCAATCATTCCCTCCATTAAAGTAAGGAATTGATCTTGATCTAAGAATGATGTTTCAATATCAATTTGAGTGAAGTCAGGTTGACGATCTGCTCTTAAGTCTTCATCACGGAAGCAACGAGCGATTTGATAATATCTTTCTAAGCCGCCAATCATTAATAATTGTTTATAAATTTGTGGTGATTGAGGAAGAGCATAGAAATGACCTTTATGAATACGAGATGGAACAAGATAGTCTCTTGCACCTTCTGGAGTTGATAAACATAAAAGTGGTGTTTCTACTTCAAAGAAATCGTTAGCATCGAGATACTCATGCACTGCTTTTACAATCTTTGCTCTTATTCTTAACATCTCTTGCATGCAAGGACGTCTTAAGTCAAGATAGCGATACTTTAATCTTGTATCTTCTAAAGCATCAGTATTGTCATCAATGATAAGAGGTGTTTGACTTGCAGTATTAATAACTTTAATTGATTTTGCAACAACTTCAATCTTACCTGTTTTTAGTTTCTTATTCTCTACTTCTTTTAAAGAAACTGTACCTTTAACTTGAATGACATATTCATTACGTACATCAGGAATTTCAATTTCTTCCGTATTTACCATTACTTGAACGATTCCTGTAGCATCACGAAGGTCAATGAACATAATTGATCCTAAATTTCTCCATTTATGTACCCAACCTACGAGTGTAACTTCTTCATTTACATTTGATTCACTTAATCTTCCATTAAAATGTGTTCTTTCCATAAATTCACCTTCTATTCTTCTTCGTGATGATGGTGTTCATCTTCACAACCACAATCGCAGTGGTGATGATGTTCTTCTTCACCTTCATCAAACATCATATTTAGTGTGCTTAATAAGTTACTTAATGGGATAGTAACTTGTTTTTGTGTATGCAAGTCTTTTAAGACTACTTCGTTATTTTTTATTTCGTTCTCGCCAATGATGACTGCAAGTTTTGCATTCATATTTTCTGCTCTTTTGAAAAGTTGTTTGAATGATTTATTTTCTAAACAAATTTCTACTTTATAAGCATTAGCTCTTAAAATTTGAGCGATAGCAAAGGCATCTTTTATTGAATCTTCACCAATTGGCATGACATATAAATCAGTATCAAGTTTTTCATCTTTTAAAAGATTATCATCTTTCATAACTGCAAATAATCTTTCAATACCTAAAGCTAGACCAACACCACTTAAAGCAGGTCCTCCTACTTCACTAAGGAGATTATCATAGTGTCCACCTGCTCCTACTGCTCCAACATTTAAGCCATTCGCAGTTGTATAGTGGAATTCAAATATTATGTGCGAATAATAATCAAGTCCTCTAACTAATGAGTCGTCGATTTCATAAGGTATTTCATATTCATCAAGTGTTGAAGTAATAATTTCAAATCTTTTCTTAGCTTCTGGAGTTAGATAATCTTGCATTCTAGGTGCACCTTCCGCTATTTTTTGATCATCCGGAACCTTACAATCTAAAATTCGTAAAGGATTAATGTTAAAGCGTTCTTTACAGTCAGCGCACATATTATCAATATGCTTTGCAAAGTATTCTTTTAAAGCTTCACGATACTTATTACGTGATTCTTGGTCACCTAATGAGTTAATTTTTAAGTTGATATTTTTAAAACCAAGAAGTCTTAAAGCGTCATAACCCATCATGATACATTCTAAATCGTGATATGGTGATCTTACTCCAACTGATTCAACGCCAAATTGATTGAATTGACGGAATCTTCCAGCTTGAGGTCTTTCATATCTAAATGCTGGACCAATATAATATGACTTAATTGGCAAATCTTTTGTTGCATATAATTTATTTGTAACGATTGAGCGCATTACACCTGCGGTTAATTCAGGACGTAATGTAACTGAACGATCACCTTTATCTAAAAATGTATACATTTCTTTTCTTACAATATCTGAAGATTCACCAACTGAACGTGTAAATAATTCAGTATGCTCTAATATTGGTGTACGCATTTGTTGAAATGAATACATCTCTGCAACGGCTTTAAGCACCATTTCAATATATTCAAATGCTCTTGCATCATCATCAAATATATCGTGAGTTCCTTTTACAATATTAATATTCATAAATATCCTCCTTAAAAATAAAAAAACGTCCATTCTAAGGACGTTAAACACGCGGTACCACCTTAGTTCATAAAAAATTTATGCACTCATTTTGCGTTAACGCCGCTAATACGCTTATTCTACTAATTTCAAACAAGTGTCTCCATAGTGTCCATTTAGTTTGCTTTGAATTTTTCCACCTTACAAATTCTCTCTATAAAAGTTTACTAAACTAATCTACTTCGTTGACAAAAATATTATAATATCTAAAATATTATAAAGTCAATAATACGAAGTCAAGTATTTGTAATCTTAAACAAAAAAGAGAGATATTTCTATCTCTCTAATTTATATAATTGTTATTAGTAAACAAGAGTTATACTTGCAATTACTGGTCTCTTAGTTGCAGCAAATGTTAATGTAAAGGCAGCGTCAATTTCATAAGTTAAAACTTCAGCTTCAGTTGTGCTAGTTGTTGAATTTGAAACACCATTAATATCTAAAGTAACTTTTTCTACGCTATTTGTGAGTTGCCATGCATGCATTGCAACAATTACTTTTGTTACTGATTTAGTTGTAGTGATAGTGAATGAACCAGCTTCACTAGAAGTACTTAACTTAACACCTGAAACCTTTGATCCTTGATTTACATCAGCTTTATAAACTTTTACAGCATTATTAACACTTTCAATGATGTCTTCACCAGTTACGTTTGATGCAAATAATTCTTTTAATTGAGTAGCGTTTAATCCACTTCCACCATTGATACTACTAAAATCATAAGTAACACTATCTGTGTCTTCTTTAGCAGCTGTAACAGTTACGTGAACTGAAGCAGTAACTTCTGGATTAGATACAGACTTAATTGTAATGTCTGTTTCTCCTTCAGAAACACCAGTAACAACACCATTTTTAACAGTTGCAACTGCTTCTGAAGCAGATTCATATTCTAATTCTTTATTTGTTGCATTTGCTGGTAAGACATTAATTTCAAGTGCTTTTGCACTCTTTGCGTTTACTTCTAATGTTTCACCAACTTCAATAGATGTAACATCAACAAATTCGCCTTGATGAACTTCAATTGAATCAGCACTTGTAAGTGCGAATTGTACTCCATTGTACCAACCAACGTTTACGCCAGTAAAGTCAACAGTATCATTAACAGTTAAATTATTAAGTTTCTCTGCGATTTCTTCTTTAATAGTGCCATCTAAATATTTGTCCATTCTTACTTGGACTTCAGTTCCGCCAAAGTTAAAGTTTACACCACTTGATTTGTCAAGTGCGATTGAACCTGAAACATAGCCTAATCCTTTAATTGTAACTAATTTGGATTGATCCATTTGAGTAATTTCATCAATAGAAGCAAATTCAACTGGTGTAACAGGTGTTCCTTCACCAATCTTTTCAGCTGATGAGCTAGCATCTTTGCTGTAAGTTTCGATTAAACCGTTATAATTTTGAATTTGCGATACAACTCTTACTTTATCACCAATTTTTAGTCCTTCTATTGGTTTATTATAGACATAGAATGCGTATTCTCCATCTTGAATGTAGTATGAATTTCCAACAATACCAGTAACAATACCTTCAATTGTATATTGTTTTGTTGAGAATGCGTTATTGTCTAATGCAATACCATCTTTCAAAACATCTTCAATTAAATCGACTTTTTCTTCTGGTTGTGTTGTGCTATCGCCACCAACTGAAGGCACTTCACTAGGTTTTTGTTCGACTGAACCTGGATTTTCGCTTCCTGCTGGTGTTGATGCTGGTGTTGATGCAGAATCATTATTTTGACCACATGCAACAAGTGCTAATAACATAAGCGGTAATAGAATAATTTTCTTTTTCATTGAATATAATTTCCTCCTTTATCTATTCCAATACAATTATATAAATAATTGTTAACAAATACAAGCAAAGAAAAATACTTGAAAGGCTTTTATTGTAAAATATATCGATTGTAATTATGTTTTTTTAATTAATTTCTTGTTAATTTTCTTTACTTTCAAAAAAAAAGACTAGATTAGTAATTTCTAGTCTACATTCTTTAATGAATCTTTCGATTAACTTGATAAACACCAGCAACATTAATTAAAACATTATTTAAATTCTTTAATTCAGTTGCGTTTTTTATAAATATTGTCGCAGCAATTGTTGATGTCATTGTATCAGGATGAAGTTTTGCACTTAATGATGTAACATTTACTTTATGAATTGAAAATACTTGCATAATGTCAACAAGTAAATTATTACGGTCATTACATTCAATTTCTAAATCTACAGGATATGTTTTTTCCTTCAAATCAGGATTCCAAAACACATCAACAAGTCTTTTACTATTTTGTATATTTGGACATTCTTTACGATGAATGGTAATCCCTTTTCCTTTAGTAATAAACCCTACTATTTCGTCTCCTGGAATTGGAGTACAACATGAGCCAAGATTAATCATAACCTTGCCTGCATTTTTAACTAAAATAGGATTCTCAGTATCTTTAGAATTAACTTTTGCAAAAGTAACTTCTACTTTTTTCTTTATGTGTAAAAAATCAATAATTGCCGCTGGTGCAGGATTTCGATTAGATACACTGATAAATAGATCATCCAATGTTTCGCAATCAAATTTTTCTAAAACTTTTGTTGTATTAATAAGTTCTAATGCTTTCTTTTCATCAATTCCACGATCTTTAAATGCATCGATTATTGAGATTTTTCCTTTAGCAATTTTATCATCTCTTAGCGCATCAGCGTTTTTCTCTGCTAAGAACTTACGTATATGGTTTTTCGCACTATTGGTAGTGACAATTTTAAGCCATCCTTCATTAGGTCCAGGTGAAGCTTTTGAAGTTTTAATTTCGACAATATCACCAGTTTGTAGAGGTGTATTTAAAGGTACTAAAACACTATTTACTAAGGCACCGACAGCAGAGTCAAAGACTTTAGTATGAATACGGAAAGCAAAGTCAAGTGGTGTTGCGCCACTTGGTAAATCAATAACTTTTCCCATCGGTGTAAAGACATAAATATTAGCCTCAAAGATTTCATGTTTCAAAGAATCCATGTAATTTTTGGCATCACTAGATAGTTCACTTGACATATTAACAAAGTCTTTAAGCCAATGAAGCTTTTCAGATATTTCTTTTTGCTCAGTTCTTGCGTTATAGTTTTTACCTTCTTTATATCGCCAGTGAGCAGCGATACCCTCTTCTGCTACTTCATCCATTTCTTTAGTACGAATTTGAATCTCAAACCATAGGTTTTCACCGGTCAAAATCGTTGTATGAAGTGATTGATACATATTTGGTTTAGGCATGGCAATATAGTCTTTAAAGCGTCCTAAAAGAGGCTTGTACATTTGATGAATGAATCCTAATATTTCATAACAGTTAATTTCTGTTTCAGTAATAATTCTAATTGCCATGATATCATAAATTTGATCAAATGATCGACCTTTAAAATAAATCTTACGATAGACAGAATATACTGATTTATAACGTGAAGATATTTCAATCATTGGAATATTTTTCTCATATAACATATCTGCAAAACGTTTTTTTAGAGAAATTAAATCACTCTCACGATTTTTAATTCGCGAGTCTATGAGATTTTTAATTTCTTCGTATTTATCAGGTTCAAGATATGATAGTGCTATGTCTTGTAATTCGCTTTTTATATGCCCCATACCTAAGCGGTCTGCGATTGGTGCATAAACATCTAATGTCTCTTTAGATAACGCTAATTGACGATCATGAGAAAGATATTGTAAAGTACGCATATTATGGAGACGATCAGCAAGTTTAATAATAATGACACGAATATCTTTGGCCATACCTAAGAATATTTTTTTATGATCTTCGGCTTCAAAGTCATCGCTACTAGTATAGCGTTTTGAAAGCTTCATACGTTGAATTTTTGTGACAGAGTCAACAAGGAAAGCGACATCTTCGCCGAATTCATGTTTTATCTCGCTTAATGGATAATCAGTATCTTCTACTACGTCATGAAGTAAACCTGCGATAATTGTTTCTGGTCCTGCGACAAGAGTTGCTAAAATATAGGCGACTTCAATTAAATGATGAACATAAGGCTCACCAGATTTTCTTAATTGTCCTTCGTGTTTTTTTAAAACAAGTTGATAAGCCTTTTCGATTTTTTTACGGTCGTCTTCTTTTTTTATGTAACTAAAATATAGTTCTTTTACTTCTTCAAATGTATGATTCCTATTTTCCATAAAATCACCTAGTATGTAACGATAGATTTAACATTATATTTCTTTAATCGTTCTCTTCCACCAAGATTAGATAGTTCAACTACAAAGCATATTCCAACGACTTCTGCGCCAAGTTCTTCTAATAGCTTAACACAAGCTTCTAATGTGCCTCCTGACGCTAACAAATCATCAACAACAACGATTTTATCGCCTTTTTTAATATCATCTATATGAACTTGTAAAACATCATTTCCATATTCTAAACCATAACACACAGACATTGTTCTTCGTGGTAACTTATTCGGTTTACGAAATGGAATAAATCCAATACCTAATTCTGATGCTGTTGGACAACCAAAAAGAAAGCCACGCGATTCTGGTGATGCAATAGTTTTTGCTCCACAACTTTTGGCAAAACTAGCGATTTCTTTAATGACATACTTATATGCTTCTCCATCTTTAATAAGAGGCGTTATATCTTTGAAATCTACTCCTGCTTTAGGAAAATTTGGAATATTAATAATAAATTGTTTTAAGTCCATATCTAATCACCTATTAATTATTATAAACTAATAATTAAATTAATAAAATATTAAATAAAACAAATAAAAAGCACATAATTTCTTATGTGCCTTAATTTATTATATGGAAATTATCATATCGCTTTTATCACATATTCTTTTAATGTTAAAATCAAAACTTTCTTTTCCATTAAATACGGAATAACCTAATTCTCCATATATATCAATATAATCGTAATTACTTAATAAATCTTTAGAATAGTTAAATCCCACAATCTTTTGATTAACCGATAATGGATATAATATATGTAAGCGAGATTTTGAATAAGCAAGTGAGCTTACTTTAATATCACTTATTTTTAAAAGTGGCAATTTAAAACCTTCACCAAAAGGTGCAAGTGATCGCAAGAATTTGTAATTATCTTCATTAATATCCGTTATTGATATCTCAAGATAATCTTCTTTTTCTTCTAAAAAAGGATGTGTTTTAGCATATTCTTCAAATCGATAAATAAAATCATCTAAATCATTAATATATAAGGAAAGTCCTCCAGCTTGTTCATGCCCACCACTTGTAATTAGGATATCTTTATTTTCAAGTAAAAATTCGTTAATAGCGAGCCCTCTTTTAGAACGTGCACTACCTTTTAAAATTGATTCATCATGTGCATCTTTAGTAAGTATAATCGTTGGTTTTTTATACTTATTTAATAAATTATTAGCAAGTAATCCAATAATTCCTTCTTTTAAATCAGTGACGAGAACGATAGAGTGTTTAGTTAAATCAACATCAACATTGCCTGCAGTATCTTTGGTTAATTTTTTTCGTTTTTCGTTGGTGTCATTAATGAAATTTGCTAAATATTCTAATCGTTCAATATTGCTAGTTGTCATAAATTCTATTAAGACATTAACTGACGTATTTTCTACCATTCGCCCTATTGCGTTAATTTTAGGAGCGATTTTCATTCCAATAGTATTTTCATCAATTATATCGTTATCAGTTAAAAGAGTAATATTACGGTATTTGTTCTTATTCATCATATTAATGCCTAGACGCACAATATCGCGATTATATGCCTTTAATTGCATCATATCTGAGATTGTCGCAATACTTGCTAATGATAGTAAATATTCATCATAACGATTTAATAATTTACTTGCTAACATAAAAGCAACATATGCTCCACAACATACTACTTCACCATAATTTGAGACTAATGGATGTAAAACGACTTCAGCTTCTGGTAATTTATCTTGCATTTCATGATGATCAGTCACAATCACCTTCATTCCTAGCTCATTTGCCTTTTTAATTGCGTCAAATTGGGCAATGCCATTATCAACAGTGATAATGAGTTTATATCCTTTCTCATAGAAATCATGAACTCTTTTTTCATTTAAGCCATAGCCATCAATATAACGTGATGGAATATAGTATCCAACTTTAACATCAAGCATTTGAAAACACTTAACAAGAATTGATGTTGCCATAATTCCATCGCAATCATAGTCACCATAAATAACGATTTTTTCTCCACTAGCAACGCTTTTTTTAATAATTTCATTTGCCTTATTCATGTCTTGAAAGTTATCAAAAGATGGTAGTGATAAATCATCAATACTTCTTGTTAAATACTTATATTCTTCCTCATTTAAATTAAAATAATTTAAAACTTTTTCTTTAAAATTCATAAAATTATACCTTTTTAGCAAAAAGACTGCACTAGGCAGTCTTTATAATTAGTCGTTAATTCCAGGATATAAAGCTTCTTCTGGTTCGCCAGAATCCTTTTTATTTCCTTTAAGATTTCCAAGTTTTCTCTTTTCTTCTTTAGCTTTACGTTTAGGTAAACGAATGTTAAGTGAACCAAGATGTTTATCTAAGAATAAATGTGCAGATGTGAATAATGTTAAGTTTATCATAACACTCACAAGTACACCAAGAATTAATACTACGAATGTTGTGTTGAATGCTGGATGACCAAATGCTAAGAAATCAAGAGCAAGATATGCAGCAATAATTCCAGAAGCAAGTAATGGTGCAGCACTTAAGCTTGTCGAACGAACACTATTATCAAGAATTGAAACTTCTTCATTTCTCTTTTCAGCAAGTACTTCTTTAGCTTTAGAAGCATGAATAATTGTAAATAAGACATTGATAAGAGCAATACTTATTAATCCGACAAATGTTGCAGGGACAACTTCAATTCTTGTTAAACTGAAGAAGCCAAGTGGTAAGAATGTTGATAAAATAGTTGTAGCTAATGTTACAAGACCTTTATTTAAGCCAAATCTTACTGCAACATATATTGCACCAAGTCCTGCGACAATTGCTGTTGCAATTAAAACACTTTCCAAAGCAGGTTGAGTTACTTTGATAATTGGGTTTATGCCAACTTGACGAACATCTTTGAAAGATAAACTATCAATTTCACTATCATCAACATTGATAATAGACCACATATAATCTTCTAAAGTTGTTTTTCCATTTGAAGTTTCAACTTCTTTTTTAAGATCAACTTTTCCTTTGAAATCAACAACATAGTAATAAATTGTTGTTTCTTTATCTTCAGGATCAGTACTTTCATAGACATTAATACTTGAATATTTAATATCTGCAGCTTTTAAATTTTCTTCAAAATATTCAATGCTAATTTCTTTATTATTATCACGGATAGTTTCACCATATTCATTTAAGACATAATAAGCACGGGTGAATTCAACACCTTTTGAATTATTTATAACACCGTTACCAAATACGCCAAATCCAATCATTGCTAAGACAAATATACCAGTAGCAATACATACACCAAGTCCATTTCTCTTAGATTTCTTAGTGAAATCAACTTTTTCGAATGGTCCATAGTATGATTGTTTTTCTTCTTTAGAAATATCAGGGATTACATTTTTGTTAATACCAAATGCTGAATATTTCTTTTGAAGTGATGTGTCATTTGTGAGTAACCAAGCCATTCCACGATTTAATGTAATACTAATAACAAAGCTAATTAAGCTTCCAGCAACACCGAGAATTGCTAATGATTGAATAGCACTATGTCCTACGAAATATGTTGCAAGTGAGGCAAGTAAGATTACTAAGTGAGTATCAATTAATGAAGCGAATGTTCTCTTATGTGCTTCTTGGTTAGCTTTCTTCAAGCTACGACCACGATAGACTTCATTTTTGAATGATTCAATATAAATGATTGAGGAAATAAGTGACATCATAGAAATGACAATTAATCCAACAAGTGCACCGACATTGAATATCATGCCTACTGCATTAAATAAAGCAAATGTTGCAAACAATGTCACAAGCATATTAATAATTGCATTTAAACCTTGTAAACGATAGAAGACTATCATAAACACAGAAACTAGAATTAAGGCAATACATAATGCAAGTAATGTACGAGAGAATGATAATGTGTTTGGTTTTCCATAGCTAATAAATGATTCAGCTAATGGATCAATATATTGCTCAAACATGAATGTTAATTTTAAATCTGTTGATTTAGCATTAAATAAATCAACATAAGTTTTAGCAACATCAGAATTTAAGGCATATGCAGTTGCAGATGTAATTTCATGTTCCTTAACTGCAACAGCAAGCTCAGTTTTATCTTCGTTGAAATAAGGATCATTAGGATCAAACATGCATAAGACACGAGCTTTCATATCCTCATTGCCTTCTTTTATTGCTTCGCTCCAACTATCTACTTCAGGATCAAAATCTGACCAAAGAAGAATTTGTCCAACTGGATCTACTTCTCCTTCTTCACTACTACCAGAGCTTAGAGAACTAGCATGTTCAATAATTGTAGTTAATTTTTGTTTAACTGAAGAATCATTACGAAGAGGGATAACAAAGTATGGTTGAGGGTTATCTTTTTTATAATCAACACGAGCCTTATTAGTACCAAATGCTGTTTCACCATCAAGATAATAAGCAACGTCAGAATCACTAGTAGCTAAAGTGAATTTTGAGTCAAAGCTCATTAAACGTTTGATGTGTTCATATTTGTCATTGTAGTCAGCTGATACTTGAACTCTAATTTGATCGTGACCTTCAACAATTACTTGATAACGGCTAACATCAGCAGCGTCTAAACGTGCAGATAGTTCATTAGCAAGTTCATTCATTTCTTTGTCAGCAATATTAGATGCATCTTCTTCAGATTTTCTTTCTACTGAATAAACGAATTCCTTTCCAGAAGTATAATCGAGTGATAGATTAGCAGTCTTCATCATACCAGGTGTCGCAAATCCGATTCCTAACATGACTGAAATCGCTAAAATTAGAAAAGCAATAAATCTACGCATATATTAATTCCTCCAAACGAATTGCACTTTTGTAATTTAAGCCAATTTTTTACTCATAACGACAAGTTATATTTAATATAAATATACTGTGCTTTACTACTTTACTACTTTTTTACTATTATTGCAAGAATTGGAAAGAAAAAATGAATAAAAATCGCTCTATTAATACAATTTTACTCTTACTATCCCTTGGATTTATTGCCAAAGTGCTTTCGACACTCGCTAGAGTCCTTACAACACGGACTATTGGAATTGATGCAATGGGCCTATATCAGTTAGCCTCTCCATGTATGCTTCTTGTTATTACTTTGTCGCAATTTGGTCTACCAACTGCAATGGCAACACTAGTAAGTAGACATAGGAACAGAGCAAAAACAATTTTGATTTCAGGAATTACAATTTCTTTTATTATCTCTGTTGTTATGATGATATTAGTCATTAGTTTATCAAAAGTAATCGCGATAAACATTTTAAAAAACCCTGATATAGAGCTTACATTATACGCATTAGCATTATTAATTCCATTAGTGAGTCTTTCAGCAATTATTAAAGGTTTCTTCTTAGGAATGAATGAGATCGAACTTACCTCTACATCTACTATTATGGAGGAAGTAGGCCGCATTCTATTTATAATTTTTTTCTTAGAATCATTCGCTAGTAAAGGTGCAAATTTTGGCTCATTTGGTGCGATGATTGGTGTTTGTATCGGCGAGATATTTCAAAGTTTATATATGATATTTTTTAATAACCGAAGATTATATCTTCGTGTTAATGAGTTAATGGCAATAAAGATGAAAAACAGATTTGACGAATCAAAAAATATTTTAAAACTGTCGTTTCCATTAACTTTGTCGCGTCTCATCGGCTCAGTTACTTACTTTCTTGAATCAATTATTATCTCAAACTTAATGCTTAAATATGGATATACCGTTGAAGTATTAACTCATGATTATGGACTGTTATCCGGATATGTCATGCCACTTTTATTAATGCCAGGTTTCTTTGCAACTTCTTTTGCTAATTATTTATTACCAAATATGTCAAAAAGCATTGGTCAAAAAAATTATAGAGATGCCAAAAGCAAATTTAAAAAAATGTTTTTCATCTCTAGTTTGACAGGTTTATTCTTTTCACTAATATTCTTTATATTTGGCGATAAATTAATGCTGATACTTTATGGGACAGATGAAGGATTTGAACTTGTAAAAATACTCGCATTCCCTTTTGTTATTTATTATATTGAAGCCCCAATTGCCTCAGCCATGCACGCTTTAAATCTAACAACTAAAGCATTTTATGCTACAACTATAAGTTGTATAATTCGCATTGTTATCTTATTAGTGTTTACTAAAACTTTACAAGTTAATTCTGTCGCTCTTGCGACAATTGTTTCAGTATTAATCGATGTTATAATTAATGGATTCTTTGTCTTTGATCGTCTATTTTTTCACAACGAGAAGATCGTTTTTTAAAGCAAGACACATGAAAACATCTTTTATCGAATGAATATCTTTCTTTTTTAATTCGTCATTAAGCCAATTCTCATCTCTTGATAAGCGATCTAAGGTATGTTTAACAATCTTTCCATCACTTATTAATGGCTCAGGATCCATGACATTACAATCTTCTTTAGTAATGACGTTGAGTGTCCCATTATCTTCTAAAATTGCAAAACTTACTTCGTCAGGTGATTGAATATCTTTAGTACGTAGTTGAACCATCAAATCTTCAATTGTGTAACGTTCTTTTTTCATCACTTCTTGTTGTATTTCTCCGTTATAAATAATGTAGCTTGTTTTTCCTTCTAATAGTTGCCTTGCTTTACTTGATTTAAGTGATAAAAACGCCGATATGAGCTGCAATATTACAATGACAGTAATTGGTATAACTGAATGTAAAATCGACATCTCTGGCTCATTTAACGATAAAGAAAATAATTCTGAAATTACAAAGAATACAACAATATCAAATGTCGACACTTTACCAATTTCTCTTTTCCCCATCACTTTAAGAATAGCGAGTAAAAATATATAACTAACTATTGTTTTTAAAATAACATTAATAATTTCATTAAAAGTCATAATTTCTCCTTCTAAAATTTAATAATCATGCATATAACCTAGTGAGGTGCTAGCTATGAAAAAATATTTATCAAACATTAGTGTATCCATATTTTTGCTTTTTATTGTAACTTTAGTATTTTCTTTAATTCTCACAATTCTTTCTTCAACTGGTGTTTTAAGTTCTAATGCGACATCAATTATTATCATGATTGTAAGTTTCATTGTCTTCTTCTTGTTTGGTTTGATATATGGAAGAAAATCCAAAACAAAAGGACTAGTTAACGGCCTAGTCCTTGCATTAATATATGGTTTATTTCTTCTAGTTTATTATTTACTTGAGGGTAAAGAATGGACAACTCATACCACAATAGTAAATATTGTACGAGCCCTACTCATAATTTCTGGCTCTGTAATAGGTGTTAATCTTAATAAAGAAAACTAGAATAAGGATCCTTGGTGATCCTTTTTTAAATGCTTGTAAGCAAGTGGTGTAGCAATTCTTCCACGTGGTGTACGATCAATTAAACCAAGTTGAAGTAAATATGGTTCATAAACATCTTCTAAATTCATGGACTCTTCTCCTATTGCCGCTGCTAAAGATTCAAGTCCAACCGGACCACCTTTAAAGCGTTCAATAACAGTGTTTAAATACTTAATATCTACATCATCTAAGCCAAGTGAATCAACTTTTAATGCGTTTAAAGCTGCGATTGCATCATCACTTGTAATATGATCTTCACCTCTAAAGTTTGCAAAATCTCTTACACGTCGGAAAAGTCTATTGGCAATACGAGGGGTACCTCTTGATCTTTTGGCAATTTCAGTACATGCTTCTTCATCAATAGTTGTTTGAAATACTCGTGCTGTACGATTAACAATGTCTTTAATCTCATCAATCGTATAAAAATTTAGTTTTTCCATAATGCCGAATCTTGCACGAAGTGGAGATGATAAGTCACCTGCTCTTGTAGTAGCACCTACTAAAGTAAATGGAGGAATTGGAACATTAATTGTTTTGGCTCCCGCATCTCTTTGAACAACGATTGAGAGCATAAAATCTTCCATAGCACTATAAAGAACTTCTTCAACAACTCGAGGAAGGCGGTGTATCTCATCAATAAATAAAATATCTCCTGGTTTTAACTTCGTTAAAATAGAAGCTAAATCTCCCGTTTTTTCAATAGCAGGACCATTTACAACAGTAATTTCACCATGCATTTCATTTGCGATAATATAGGCTAATGTAGTTTTACCTAAGCCTGGTGGGCCATATAATAATACATGATCTAACGTTTCATTACGTTTTAATGCTGCACCAATGAAAACTGTTAAATTATCTTTTAAATCTTTTTGTCCGATATATTCAGTTAAAACTTGTGGGCGAAGTGATACTTCACCAATATCATCACTAGTTCTACTAGCATCTAATAATCTATCCATCTAATCACCCCAAAATCTGTAAGGCATCACGAATAATAGTTGATGTATCTTGATCTAAATTGAGTTTTCTAAATGCTTCATCAATTTGAGTTACTTTAAAGCCTAAGCTCTTTAGAGCTTCTTTAGCATCGAGAGCTTGAGGAGTCATTCCAATATCATGAGCATCTTCTAATGATACTTCACCTTTTAAATCTAAAATAATTTGCGCCGCGGCTTTTGCTCCAATTCCTGGTAGTTTCTTTAAATAGGCAACATTTGATCCTCTAATTGCTTCTTTTAGTTGAGTTGGAGTTGTTTTACTTAAAGCATTTATTGCGGTTCTAGGTCCAATTCCTTTGACACTGATTAAGCGAAGGAATATTTCTTTTTCTTCTAAATCTTTAAATCCAACTAAATATTGTTCATCTTCGCGTACTACATAATATGTATAAACTTTTACTAGTTCATCAAGCGCGTATTCTTCAGGATGCGCGACAGATAATTGATATGAAACGTCGTGAACATCTAAAACAATATAGTCAGATTTGATTAAATCTACATATCCTTTTAATGCATAAAACATTAATTAATCACCTCAATTTATTAAAATGACAAAAATAATGATAAGAATGATAATAAAAGCACTGAGTAATAATGCAAAAATTATCGGATTAACCTTATTCTTATCGTTCATGATATCACCATTAATTATTATAGACTATTCAAAAATAGTTTTAAATTAAAAAATTATACTTTAAATTTTATTTAATTACAAAATTAATTTGACAAAATAAAAATCCCATAAACAATTGCTTATGGGTGGGCACATCCTATAGTAATGTGCCTGGTTTCAATACCATTTATATTATATTTAATTAAAAACAAAAAGCAATAGCAAAAAAGACTAGCAAGCTAGTCTCTTATAAATTTTGTTGGCTTAGGTATTGGCTCTCTTTTATGTGCTGATACTTTATGGAGATGCTCAATACGCACCTTAACTGATTCCGGCACTTCTTTACCTAAAAGGTAATTATCTAATTCCTCATATGTAACACCAAGTTCCATTTCATCAGTTTGTCCAACAAATAAACCAGCACTAGGTTTACGATTCAATATCGCCTCTGTAACACCTAAGATTCGGCTTGCTTCAAATACTTCAGACTTAGTTAATTCAGCAATAGGGAGTAAATCTACTCCACCATCGCCATATTTTGTAAAGTAACCTGTATAAGCCTCGTCTAAATTATCAGTACCAAGTACTAAAGAATTACGAGTTTGTCCAATTGCATATAAAGTAACCATTCTTAAGCGAACTTTAATATTCGCTCTTGCCATTTTATCAAGAGGATGACCATAACTTTTTTCTAATTCAATAGCCATTTTTTGAAAAGTACTAGTTAAATCAACTGTTATATATTCGACATTAAACTTTTCTAATAATTCAATTGCGTCGTTAGCGTCAGATTCATGCGATTCACAAGGCATAATAAGTCCAAATATCTTTTCACCTACTGCTCTTTTAGCTAATGCTAAAACAAGCGCAGAATCTATTCCCCCTGATACACCTAAGACATAACCAGACATTTTAGTTTCAACAAGTTTATCTTTTAAAAATCGTTCAATAACTTTTAAATATTCTTCAAGTTTCATATTGTTTTCTCCTAGGCAATATATTCGAATTCAAAGTCACAAAGAATGACTGTGTCTCCATCTTTTGCGCCCATCATTCTTAAGCGATCATCAACACCAATTTTTCGCATATAGTTTAATAATTTTAAGATTCCTTCATCAGTTGAAAGATTAATTAAACTATAAGTTCTTTCAATTCTTTCACCTTTAATAACAAATGTATGATTATCTTTTCTAAAGATTTCAAATTCATCATTTTCATCTGCTTTAGCTTCATATACTTTAACACCTGCTTCAATGTTATCTTCATTATATAAATTAAACATTGGTGTCTTATCAAGTAAATCAGCGATTTTATAACATAGCAAATCAACATTTTCATTTGTTAATGCTGATATTCCAATGATTGGTTTTCTAATATGTTTTTTAAGTGCTTTTAATCGTTCTTCTGCTCCTTCTTCATCCATTTTAGAAGCAACGATTATAACAGGTCTTTTACTTAAACCATAACCATATTCTTTAAGCTCTTTATTAATTTTTTTATAGTCATCATAAGGATCTCTTACACCTGACATATCGATAATATGGACGATAACACGGCATCTTTCAATATGACGTAAAAATTGTAAGCCTAATCCTTTTCCTAGGTGAGCACCCTCAATTAAACCAGGTAAATCAGCCGCAACAAAGCTTCTTCCATCTCCTACTCTAACTACACCAAGATTTGGAACAATAGTTGTAAAATCATAATCACCAATTTCTGGTTTTGCTGCTGAAATAATGCTTAGTAATGTCGATTTTCCAACACTTGGGAAACCAACAAATCCAACATCAGCTAAAAGTTTTAATTCAAGAATTAATCTTTTCTTTTCACCAGGTATACCATTTTCAGCAATTCGAGGAGTACGATTAACTGGTGATTTAAAGCAAGCATTACCTCTTCCTCCACGACCACCATGAGCGACAACAAATTCTTTACCATCTTCTGATAAATCACAAATAAATTCCTTTGTTTTTTCATCAAACACTACAGTACCAATTGGAAGTTCAACAACGACATCATCGGCACTTTTTCCGTACTGATTTTTTCCCATGCCTTTTTCGCCATCTTTGGCAATAATGCATTTTGAATGACGGAAGTTCATTAATGTAGAAACACTTTTAGAAGCACGAAAAATAATAGAACCGCCTCTTCCGCCATTACCCCCACTTGGACCACCACGGGAGATATATTTTTCACGATGGAAGGCAATCATTCCATTACCGCCATTACCAGCACGCACTTCAATAGTTGCTTTATCGATAAACATGGTTTTCACCTCACTTAATATTATTATTAAAAAAAGCCTGAACTAGTCAGGCTATAAAATTTTTACTTAGCTTCAACTTCGTAAACGGATACACGTTTTTTATCTTTGCCGACACGCTCAAATCTTACGATTCCAGACTTTGTTGCAAAAATTGTATCATCTCCACCACGCATCGTATTGACACTTGGATAGATTTTTGTTCCGCGTTGACGATAAATAATTGAGCCTGCTGTAGCATATTGACCATCAGCTTTTTTAGCTCCGAGACGTTTTGATTCTGAATCACGTCCGTTTTTTGTAGATCCAACACCCTTCTTAGATGCGAAGAGTTGAAGATTTAACTTAAACATCACTGCGATGCACCTCTTTCTTACTTAATAATTTTTATGTTAGATGGATAGCTTTCTTCAATGGTTTTTAATTGCGTATACATTGTTTCAAAAACTATCTCGTCATGAGTAGTAATCTCATTTTTTGTTTGGACTATTACTAGCCCTTCTTTAATCTCTATATCGTAATTTTTGGCATCAATATTATTGAGCGCACCAGTTACGATTGACGATACACCAGCGCATATTAGGTCATGACCATATTCTGCACTATTTGCATGTCCTTTAACTTTTAAATATGTAAACTTTTGATCAACATATTTAAATTCTACTTTAATCATAATTATGCATTAATTGCTTCAATTACTAAGCAAGTATATGGTTGACGATGACCGATAGTCTTACGTTCATTTGCCTTGTTCTTGTACTTGAAGACGCGGATTTTCTTACTCTTACCTTGTTTTTCAACTTTAGCAACAACTGTAGCACCTTCAACGTATGGAGTACCAACAACTGTTTTCTTGTCAGCAACGAGTAATACTTTGTCAAATGTGTAGGAAGCACCAGCTTCTACTTCTAATTTTTCGACGAAGATTTTTTGTCCAACTTCGACTTTGACTTGTTTACCGCCTGTTTCGATAATTGCGTACATAGATACACCTCCTGAAAATTCAAATTTTTCACTAATGACTCGCTATTAAGGTCATAATAGTTAGTTACCTTTTCTATGCGGTTGTAGCTAGTGAGGCCGCAACGAAGATAATTTATCACATATATATAATATATGTCAATTAATTTTCATAAATTTATTCAATAATTGAACTCCTTTACTATTATCTAAATCATTTCATAGGAAATATTTTTAAATTTTTTATTAGTTTTACCGCTTTTTAAATTTGTTACACCTGTAAGTATTGTAGTTACAGTTATCCTAGATATTAGAAATAATAGAAAGAGATAGAAATTAAAAAAGCCGCTCTCGGACTCACAATCTTAGGCGGCTGACAAGCTGTAGGAGTTAGTCACTAGATTGCGCTAGGACCTTCTACGTTAATATTATATATTAACTTATTAAATATTCATATATTTTTTTAAATTATTTATAAATTTTTAAATACTTTTTCTTCAGGATATATTTTTCTATCTTTTAAATAGTAATTATGTGCATATCGATATATTTCTTTTCTTTCATTTATTTTTACTTTATATCTTTTATAGTCATTTGATATGTATCGCATTAATAAAAATTCCTTATAATCTCTTTTAATGCAAATAACATTTTTTATTGCATAGAACATAATGAAAAGTGCAAATACATATTGTCCAATTTGTAGCAAACGTAAGACAAATATAGTGGATACAATAAGACCAATTAAAGATGAAGCAATTAATGACTTCTTCTCACTAAATAAAGAACTTAAAAATATCTTTAAAATTCTTCCTCCATCAAACGGAAAAATTGGTAATAAATTGACAATCATCATAAATAAATTAATCTCATTATATTCACGATACCCATATATTGAAATTATATCAATGCGATAGAGAAATGTAATTATAGCCATTGTAAAGAAAAATGATAACGGGCCTAATAATAGAACTATTATTTGCGCACCTCTATTAGCGTTTTCCAAATTCGAAATCTTTGCGTAACAACCAATTGGCAAAATCTTTATTTCACTTATTTTAAGGTTAAAAATACGCGCTGCAAAAACATGAAATAGCTCATGAACTAACGCTATCACAAATAAGGCAAAAACAAAAGAAAATCGCCCAAGTATTAAACTTAAAGCGACGTAGATTACTGTTAAGGGATGAAATGAAATTTCAGTTAAAGATTTCTGCATATTTAATTACGTCATTTCCTCTCATAAACAATGCTTTGAATTTCTCTTCGTATATACCAATGCTATCACTTGTTTTAATATTATCATTAACTTTAACAATGACATCTGTTAATTCAAAGTATTGAGCTGTGACTCCATTTTTATAACTGACTAATACATAATAGCCACTATCGTTTTCCGTGACATTATTAACAATTCCATCAATAAGTGCAGGTACGCTTTGATCTTCGCTTTGATAATAATTGTTACCTAAATATGTATACTTTGGTGTGGCACCAACTGTTTGATCATCATCTTTACTTGTTACATTACTTTTGAATAATCCACCAAAAAAACTATCAAACTTATGATTAATTTCTGCTAACGGAACACCAAATATTTTTGCATCGGCGTTTGATTTCGCATAAATCATTGTGCCCATTACAATAGCCATTAATAATAATGCACTAATACATAGTATATATAGTCTATTATGTTTATTTGGTTTATTAATTCTTTTTCTAATTTCATTTATTTCGCTCATAGTATCACCATTAAATTTTATGACTTAAACACACTTTTAATGAATCTTGATAGAGGAGACTTTTTGGTAACTATATCTTCAATCCCCAATAGTTTGTTGGTCATGTTTTTAATTTCCACATCAAGATCAGAGTTACTACTTATTAACGTTCCATAATTTTGTAATCCCTGTACTTCTTTATCGTCTTTTAATACGCCAATAAGAGGGACATCCATTATACGTTTAACATCAGCAATTGTAAGTTGTGTTTTCGAATTGCTATTCTTATTAACAACAAGTTTAATATCATTTATTTGATTATTCTTTAATAAGCCAACAACTTTATCAGCATCACGTAATGATGTTTTGTCTAAAGTTAAAACAACAATTGCTTCTTTAGCATTCCTTATTGCATTAAAAAATCCTTTTTCAATACCTGCGGGAGAGTCAATTAAGATAAAGTCACATTCATTTTGAAGATTATTTATAATTGCATTCATATAGTTTTCATCAATGTCTGTAGCATTGATTCGCATCCAAGCAGGTAGTAAAAAAAGTGTAGGCACAAATTTATCTTGCACTAAGGCTTGTCTTAGAGTTGCTCTTCCTTTAACTACATCTTCTAAATCATATACAACACGGGATTCTAAGCCCAAAACAACATCAAGATTTTTAAGTCCTAAATCAGCGTCAATAAGGACTACTTTTTTTCCATTCCGTGCTAATTCTCTTCCTATTAATGCGGTGACTGTGGTTTTACCTACTCCACCTTTTCCACTTGTTACAACAATTACTCTTGCCATTACATTGCCTCCATTTCTTCAAAAGACATTAAATAGTTAACTCCTGAAAATTCTTTTCTTCTTCCATAGCGATCCACAAATACAGCATTAGTAAATTTATCAGCGTAAATAGATGATTTGTCACTGTCTAAGTATATAGTTCCTTTTATTTCACCAATAAAAACTAAATTTGTATTGATGCGAAGAGTTGCACCTTTATGGACATTACCTACGATTATTTTCGGTTCGTTAAAAGAGACATCTTCGCCACTATGAATGATAACTTTTTCTAAGTTACACTTAGTATTTTTTTCATACTTAATCATTTTTAAATATGCACTTTTGTAATCATAGAATGAAAGTAAAATCAATTTAAAAAAATTAACTGATGGCTTTTTAGAAAAAACTAAACAAACTTCTTTTTTACGTTTATCAAATATTCTTTCTTCTAAGTATTTGTTTATAGTGGAAATAGCTAATGATTCATCTTCATTATTAATAAGTAACGTTTCCACAAAATCACCTCGTTCAAATTAAAACACTATCCGATGTCGAATAGTGTCATATAAGAGCATTATCCTTAAAAGAAAAATAATTATCTTTACCAATAATGATATGATCTAATAATTTAAGACCTAATCCTTTCGCTTTTTTCTTTATCTCATTGGTGTAGTATATATCTTCATTTGAAGGAACTGAATCACCTGTCGGATGATTATGGATTAATATAAATTTATGGGCATTATTTTTTAATACATCACAAAATATTAAGCGAAAATCGATGCTTACCTCATTAATAGAACCGCTTGCAATCACCTCTTCTTTAATTATTTGATTTGTGTGATTTAATAATAGAATCAAAATTTCTTCATTGTTTTTTGCAAAGTATTTAATGCGAAACATCTTATATATATCTTTAGAATTAGTAATATGCGCCTTACTAGCTACTTTTAGATATTCAAAGCGTTGCATTAACTCTTTGATCGCCAATAATTTTATTGCAGTGACTTTATTTATTCCTTTAATTGCTGTTAGTTTCTCATAATCATATTCAAGAAAACCACTCAAGCCATTAGATTTATCAAGTAAATTATAAGCGATATTTAAAACCGAATTGTTTTTACCACCAGATTGAATAATAAGCGCAAATAACTCAATATCGGACAAATTATTAATTCCGAGTTTGAGAGCTTTTTCTCGTGGTCTTTCACAACAAACAATATCTTTTATTTGTCCCATCAATCCCACGTAAATTTAAAGCCACCTGGTAAAGTTGCTCCACCTTTAGAAGACATAAATAGGCGATAACAAATAACAGCAACAAGTGCTACAGCAAGAACTGCCATAATTGCAGTTATGGTAATTGCTTCTCCCCCTTCAACTTCATTTAGTTCATTGTCAGATAGTTTTCTCATAAAAAAGACCTCCTATAATAATTTAGGAGGTCGATTACTCAAAAAGCGTAATTTTATTTTAATTTTTGAATTTTTTCAAGTAAAATTGCTTTTCTATTTTTATGATTTTCAAGTTTTTCTTTTTCAGCGTTTACTTTGCTCTCTGGTGCTTTAGAAACAAAGTTAGGATTAGATAACATTCCTTCCGCTCTTGAAATTTCTTTTTCTACAATACTTAATTCAGCATTGAGTTTAGCTAAAATTGTTTCTTTATCGATGTTATCTTCTACACCAAATTGAGCAATATCGTAAATAAAGACGTTGAAATCTTTTAAGTTATCTTCTTCTTTTTCAAATATTATCTCACTAGCAAAAGTAAATCTTTCTAAATATGGAAGATATTTTTTAAATACCTCAGCTTTATCAAAGACATGTAATTTAATCTTGGCATTTGGTGCTAATTCATTTTCAACTTTGTAATTACGAATATCTTTAATTAGTTTAAATAAAGTTTCTACTTCTTCAATAGCTTTCTTATCCATAAAAGAATTATCAACAATTGGATAATCTTCAAGCATAATTGATTCTTTATGTTCTGGTAAATTTAGATAAAGTTCTTCACTTACAAATGGAGTATATGGATAAATCATCAAAATAACCGCTTTTAAGACTTTAAAGAGAACTTGATATGTATTTTCCTTAGCTAATTCATTATCGCCGTTAAGAGTGACTTTTGCCATCTCTAAATACCATGAACAGAAATCATCATAAACGAAGTTATATAAATGTGTTGAAGCATTACCTAACTCATAACGATCCATGTTATAGACAACTGATTCAATAGTAGTTTCTAATTTAGCCATTATATATTTATCAAGTGGATTTAATTCTTGAGCTTTTATATCTCTTTCTTTAAATTCACTAGGTAAAACACCTAAAACGAAACGAGCAGCGTTCCAAATCTTATTGATATAGTTAGCACTACTTTCAACTTTTTCTTCAATGTAACGTGAATCTTGTCCAGGTGTACCAGTTGTCGTAATGAAATATCTAAGTGCGTCCGCACCATATTTTTCAATAACATCTATTGGATCTACACCATTACCTAAAGATTTAGACATTTTTCTTCCTTGTGAATCACGAATAATACCATGAATTAACACTTTATTAAATGGTGGCTCTTTCGTGAATTCAAGGCTTTGGAAAATCATTCTGGAAACCCAGAAGAAAATAATATCATATGCTGTTACCATTAAATCTAATGGGAAATATCTTTCAAAGTCACTTGTCTTCTCTGGCCAACCTAAAGTAGTAAACGGCCAAAGCGCAGATGAGAACCATGTATCAAGTATATCTTCATCTTGAACCCAGTTTTCAATATCTTTTGGAGGTTCGACTGACACCAATACTTCTTTAGTTACTTTATGATAATATGCTGGAATTCGATGTCCCCACCAAAGTTGACGGGAGATACACCAGTCATCAACTTTTTCCATCCATGATGTAAATACTTTGTTAAATCGATCTGGATAGAATGCAATTGCCTTATCACCAGTTTGATTTTTTAAAGCTTGATCAGCTAAAGGACGCATCTTAACAAACCATTGTTTTGATAAATATGGTTCAACAACTGCATCACTACGTTCAGAATGTCCAACTTGGTGAGTGATTTTTTCAATCTTAATTAAGTTACCATCAAGTTTAATTTGTTCTACTAATTGTTTTCGACATTCAAAGCGATCTAAACCTTCATATTTACCACATACACTATTCATCGTAGCGTCTTCATTCATACAAATGATTGGTTTAAAGCCATACTTTTCGCCGATTTTAAAGTCATTTGGATCGTGTGCTGGTGTACATTTCATTGCACCTGTTCCAAATTCAATATCAACGTATTCATCACCTAAAATAGGTAATTTATCGCCATTAGCAGGGTTGATACAGTATTCCCCGATTAAATGCTTATATCTTTCATCTTTTGGGTTAACGATAACACAAGTATCTCCAAACATTGTTTCTGGACGGGTCGTTGCAACAATGAGATGTTCATTAGTGCCAACAATAGGATATTTAAAATAAAAGAATTCACCTTCGTCATCCTTATAGATAACTTCAATATTACTTAAAGCAGTTCTTTGTACAGGATCCCAGTTAATAATTTTTTCGCCCTGATAAATTAATCCCTTGTTATATAAATCGACAAATACTTTACGTACTGCACGATTTAAACCTTCATCAAGAGTAAAACGTTCTCTTGAATAGTCAAGAGATAGTCCCATAACAGACCATTGTTCGTGTATCGATTCTGCATATTCTCTTTTCCATTCCCAAGCTTTTTCTAGGAATTTTTCTCTTCCTAAATCATAACGAGAAATTCCTTCACTTCTAAGTTTTGCTTCAACTTTAGCTTGAGTTGCAATTCCAGCGTGATCCATACCAGGAACCCACAATACATCATAGCCTTTTGCTTTTTTATAACGCGCAACTATATCTTGAATAGTTGTGTTAATTGCGTGTCCTAAATGTAATTTACCTGTGACATTTGGAGGTGGAATGACCATTGAAAATTTTGTTTTTGTTAAATCTTCTCCAGCTTTAAAATATCCCTTATTCTTCCAAAATTCATACTTTCCCTTTTCAACTTCTTTTGGGTTATATCTTGTGGAAAGTGCCATATTTATCAACTCCTTTAAAAATAAAAAACGCCCTTAAAATTTAAGGACGTAAAATACGCGGTACCACCTTAATTTGTATTTAATAGTTAAATACACACTTAAGCAAACTCTTAACGCGAGTAAACGTAGATTCCTCTATGACTCCAAAGCGACCTTCTTAGTTTAGGATAATTATGCTTTCACCAATTGCACAACTCTCTAAATATCTTTAACTAGTACTCCTCTTTATCTTCGTCGCTCATATTATAGATTAATTTATCAATAATCGCAAATGTTTATTGTAATAACTTACTATTCTTGTGAAGTATCACTTTCACTATTAATGTTTTCATTTAAAATATTTGCAAATGATTCGACACTATGAAGTTTGCTAAGTGTCTTGAAAAGTGCACTAATATCTTCCATATCATTGCGATTATAAGTTATGTTTGGTATGAATAAAAAGGCAAGCAACCATTCTTTTTCATAACTTTGTAAAGGATTAATATCCATATATTCTTTGATGAGTGTGGCAATATCAATACGTGAAATATATGCTTCATTAAACAATTGTCTTAAGTCATATATTTCTGGTGCAATTGCCATTTTATCAAGAGAAACTATTTTATTTTGTTTTACTAAAATGTGGCTGTAATCAAAGTTTTGATATGTTAATGATAAATTAAGATTACTTTCTTCTTTCCAGGCTTCTTCTAGATTATCAATCCTTCTTCTTGCCTCATCGATAGCCTTACTTAAATGATCATAATTCATCAAAAAATACCAATCTGATGGGGAGTGATATTCTTCTCTTTCAATCCTTTCAATACGACTTTTAATTAATGATTCTGCATTATCGCATTGTCTTTCTAAATAGTCTAGTGACTCATTAAAAAAGCCATCACTAACTTTTACACTATAATGCGACCATAAATGAAGATTTGCAATTGCTTTAACATAAAAATGAAGTCTTATATCTTTATTAAGCATGACTTCATCTTGTAAGAATGGATAAATAGAAAAGTATAAGTTTTCATAATTCTCAAGAAAATTACCATTATATGACCTAATAGGAAGTAAAAACACTTCATTATTTAGCATTGAAAGGCGTGCGAAAATACTTTCAAGAGTTTGATCTTTATGATATTTAAGTAAAAAAGCACCTTCTTCACACATCAATTTATAAGTATTATTAGTGACTTTTATGATGGCATTTACTTTTAAATTATACTTAGCTTCTACTATTTTTTTCATCTTGGAATTTGAATTAATGTTCCTTCACTAATGATCTTGTTTTTATTTAAATCTTTTAAATCATATGGATCAATCTCATATTTAAGAGCAATGCTTTCATAACTATCACCGGAAACACAGCGATAGAATCTTGAGAATACAACAAAACGCTCAGTGCCAAATAGGCTATTTTGCTCTACAGGTTTTTCAACGCTCATTGCTTTTGTTTCATTTATAACATTTTCAATTGCCTCGTTATTAGCAGTTGAATCTACTTTAACAGGTTCTTCTTCATAAGGAATAAAAGGATATACCTCATTTCCTTCTTCTGCCAAATCAGGAATTTCCTCTTCAAGTGTATGAACCTCATCTTCGGAATTATTGACGAAAACATCAACATCATCTTTCATTAAGTTTTCTAACTTGTTTGCTTCTTCTTCACTTAAAGTATCGCGAAACTCTTGAATTAGTTTTTCAGAATTGTCACTTGCAAATTCTTTAAAAGCTTCTTCAACCTCAAAATTCTCTTTGTCTTCATCATAGCCACTTAAATTACATTTAATTCTAAAATTTATTGAATCATCAACAATGTGGCAGTCGTAGTTATCAACGATTAATTTAAGTCCTTTTAAATGACCAATATTCTCACTTGGCACGATTAAATCAACATCTAAAGTATCCACAAATGGAATAACGTGTTCTTGGCATTTGCATTCACCTGAAATTCCTATCTTTCCTGATACATGGACTCCATCGTTTAAGTGCACATAATCGAATGAATTTTCAAGCACAACAGAATTGACCTTATCTGGTGCTTCTTCTAAATTGATTTTTTTATCAAAATAATACGTGTTCATTTTATCACCCAATATAATTGTATTTATCTAAATTTTTTTTATGATAAAAAAGCATCGAGCATCTTGTTACATAGCGACAACATGCCGTTTAACAATGAGTTTTGACGTAAATATTCTTTATAAAAACAAGTAAGTGAGTAAATTGACAAAATAATGCAAATAAGATATGTTTAAATAGAGTTTTAATGGGAGAAATAATGCAATTATGCAAGACAATGAATTACCTTTAGTTTCAATATATACATGTGTCTATAACGGGGAAAAAACTCTTTATAGAGTATTTAATTCTATAAAAAACCTTGATTACCCTAATATTGAACACATCATAGTTAACGATGGTTCTATAGATAAAACTGATGAGTTAATTACTGAATATATAAAAGACGCCACATGCCCTGTTAAATATATCAAGAAGGAAAATGGTGGTAAGCACACGGCCCTAAACATTGTTTGGGATATTGCTGAAGGATTTTTTCTAATTCAACTCGACGCAGATGATGAATTATTACCTCACTCAATAAGATTTTTAGTTAATAAATATTACAATATCCCTGAGGATATAAGGGATCAATATTGGTGTGTGCATGGAAGATGCATTACACAGCATGGTGATTTTGTCGGAGATAAATATCCTGACAATATAAATAATTTTAATTGGAAAGAAGCAGAACGCATTGCAGCAAAATGTTCAGGTGAGAAAATTGGTATACAAAGAAGAGACTATTTAACTATGTATAAATTTCCTTTAGTACCATGTGTTTCACATGTTCCAGAAAATGTAGTATGGGATCAAATTGATAATAAGTATGGAACATATTATACCAATGAAGTTGTTCGAGTATATTATGTCGGAGAAGGTGGAAACTTAACTGATAAAAAAAGAACAAGAAAGCAATTTAACCCTACAACATACAAGTTTAAATTCAAAGTAATTAATGAAAATTTGTATGGTAAATCATATAAAAATATATTCTTATACTCATTTTGCTTTTTTATTTCAAGTAAAGATTTTCAAAAAGCTAATAAATATTATAAAGATATTAATAAGCACAAATTTTTATTAACTGTATTGGCCCCTTTCACTTGGTTTTTAGCCACTTTTTATAGACTTATTAAAAGAATTAAATAATAGATTAGAAATAAAAAAACATAAAGCTTTCTAAAAACTCAGAAAAATCTGAGTTTTTTTAAATTATGATGTCGGTTAATTAAAAAAACATACGATTTAATCGTATGTTATATGTGATTTGAGATATATTTTTTTAATTCTTCAATGGAGTTTTTATTGTTTATGGATGTAAATATAATATCAGCATTATTTGATGATGATAATTTATGCACTTCTTTCATCGCCTTAGCTTTTTCACTTTGATTAAGTTTATCAGCTTTAGTAAAAGTAATTACATAAGGTATATTTTCTTCATTAAAGAAATTTAATAAATCTTTTTCTTCTTCACGCACTTCACGACGTGAATCCATCAAAAATACAATTAAGGAAAGATTATCGTTTTCTGCAAAATAGTCTTCCATCATCGCACCAAAGAGTTCATCGTGACGTCCACCAGCCTTCGAATAACCATATCCTGGGGCGTCAACAAGATACAAAGTATCTTTTATCTCAAAATAATTTAATAGACGAGTATGACCAGGTTTTGAAGATGTAAAACATAATGACTTATTATCACATAGAGCGTTAATAAGTGATGATTTACCAACGTTAGATCTTCCAACAAATAGAACTTCTTTAAGATTCTTGTTAGGACGATCTTTTTTTAAAGTTGCACTTTTTATAAAAGTGGCTGAGCGAAAATTAAGCATTTTAACCTCTTAATGCCACTTCAAGTGCATCATCGACACAGGTCATAAAGACAATATTCATTTGCTCTTTAACTTCACTAGGAAGTTCATTGACTTGTGGTGTGTTATCTTTTGGAACGATAATTGTTTTAATACCACTTCTTAAGGCTGCAAGTGATTTTTCTCGTAATCCACCAATAGCAATAGCGTTTCCGCGAAGTGATACTTCTCCAGTCATTGCAACATCAGCTTTAACTTTGCGATTTGTTAAAGAAGATATAAGTGCAGTTGTAATTGCAACACCTGCGGATGGTCCATCTTTTGGAATTGCACCTTCAGGGAAATGGATGTGAATATCATTTTTTTCAAAGATTTCATCATCAATTTTGTATTTTTTAGCATTTGCACGTACATAGTCAAGGGCGATAGTGGCAGATTCTTTCATAACATCGCCTAGACTACCTGTTAAAACAAGTCTTCCTTTTCCGACATAATTAGTTACTTCAATTGGAAGAATTGAGCCACCATATTGAGTATAAGCAAGTCCTGTCACAACACCAACTTGGTCTTTTTTCTCACGTTTGTCTTCATTAAATATTTCTATGCCTAATAATTCTTTAACTTTCTTTTCGGTAATATTAACTTTCTTAACTTTCTCATCATTAAGGAGTTCAACAACTACTTTTCGACAAATTGAAGCAATTTTACGTTCTAATTCACGCACACCTGCTTCTCTTGTATAGTTATAAATAATTGCAAGAATCGCCTTATCGTCAAATTTAATTTGTGATTCTTTTAAACCCGCTAAATTTACTTGTTTCTTAATTAAATGATCCTTAGCGATATGAAGCTTTTCAATGACTGTATAGGAATTAACTTCAATTAATTCCAAACGATCACGGAGTGGTCCTGGAACATTTTCAATATTATTTGCTGTTGCAATGAATAAAACATTAGATAAATCGAATGCTTCTTCAACGTAATTATCATTAAATTTAACATTTTGTTCTGGATCTAAAACTTCTAAAAGTGCAGAAGCAGGATCTCCTTTATATGAGTTAGCAAGTTTATCAACTTCATCCAATAAAAATACAGGATTGTTAACGCCAACACGACGCATACCAGCAATAATTCTTCCTGGCATTGCACCAACATAGGTGCGACGATGTCCACGAATTTCTGCTTCATCGGAAATGCCACCTAAAGCAATACGATGGAATTTACGATTTAAGGCACGGGCAACACTTCTTCCTAAAGATGTTTTACCGACACCTGGTGCGCCATAAAGACATAAAATAGGTGCTTTTAAATTACCAGTCATTTTCTTGACTGCTAAATATTCAATAAGACGATCTTTAACCTTTTCAAGGCCATAATGATCTTCATCTAAGATTTTACGAGCGTTCTTCAAATCATCATTATCAACCGTTGACTCAAACCATGGCAAATTCATTAAAGTATCAATGTAATTTTTAATAATTGAGCTCTCTAATGAAGCTTGTGGCATCATTTGATAACGTTTCAATTCTGATTTTACTTTAGCTTTAATTTCTTCAGGATAAGGATTGTTTTCTAATCTTTCCAATATTTTAGATTCAGAATCATCGGCATCTTCATCTTCACCAAGTTCACTTCGAATAGCTTTTAGTTTTTCACGTAATATGTATTCTCTTTGTGTCTTTTCTGTCGATTTATGCATTTTCTCAGTGATTAACTTATCTACTTCACGAACTTCTTTTTCTTGATTAATAGCCTTAAGAAGGAGCTCTAAACGACTATTAATATTCAAAGTTTCTAAAATTTCTTGTTTTGCTTTTATCGTAAGAGGCATATTATGGGCAAGTAAATTTGAAAGTTGCACGGATGATACGCCCTTGGATAATTGATTAATAAAAGACTTAGGTAAAGTATCAAGTAAATCTGCCATTTGCTCCAATTCTTGAATAATTGAACGAATCAACGCTTCTTCTTCAATGCGATCACCTAAAACATCGCTTAACTCGACATAATTAGCGAGTAAACTTTTACCATCAGGACCTTTGGAAACAGATTTAATTTTAATTCTATATTTAGGATCAATTCTAACTCGAGTATATTCTTTTAACTCTGTTACAGAAATTACACGGCAGAAAGTACCAACATAGTAAAAATCTTCTAATCCAGGTTCATCTGTTGAAGGATTAATTTGTGAGACAACCAAAATGCTATTGTCATACTCTTTAGATAGTTCAATACTTGCTAAAGTTGGTATTCTAATAGCCTCTATTGTTGTTGGACATCCAGGAAAGGTGACAAGCCCTCTTGTTACAATAAGAGGTGCAGTTAATTCTTTATCCATAATAATTTACCTCCTTCTTTATTATGAGTAGAAAAAATGGCCGAAGCCATTTTTTTATTTATTGTTTTGTAATAAGAATGTGACGATTTGATTTTGTTTAATATCAGAAACAAATCTTTCTTTGTTTTTGAAAACGATTTCTTTAATTTTTTCAGGCTCCATGCCGTATTGTTCAGCCATTTTTGCAATTTCAAATTCAATTGTGGCATCATTTACTTCAATTTCTTCAGCCTTAGCAATTTCTTCCATTAAGAAGAAACGAATGATGTTCTTTCTAGCATCTTCTTTCATTTTTGCACGTACATCTTCTTCTTTGGAATTAGTAATTTTGAAATATGCATCCATGTCTAAACCATTTTGTTCAACTTGTTGTTTTAAATTATTGAACATTACTTCAGCTTCATCATCAACAAATTCTTGTGGAACAACTGCTTCAGCATTCTTAACAATTGTATCCATTAAAGCTTCAAAATATCTTTGATTTTCAGCTCTATTTGCTCTTTCTTCTAAATCTTTCTTAACGAAAGCTTTGTATTCATCAACATTTTTGACATCTTTAATATCTAAATCTAAGACAAATTCATCGCTTAATTCAGGGAAAACCTTTTCCTTTACTTCATGAACAACGACTTTGAATGTTGCTTCTTTATCGTTTAATCCATTTGGATAATTTGATGGGAATGTAACAACGACATCACGTTTTTCTTCAGCTTTTGCTCCTACTAATTGATCTTCAAATCCTGGAACAAATTGATTTGAGCCTAATTCAAGGGAGAAGTTTTCAGCCTTGCCACCATCAAATGCTTTTCCATCAATAAATCCTTCAAAGTCAATAACAACAGTGTCACCAAGTTTTGCCTCATCTTCTTTTAAAACTAGTTCAGCATTATCTTTTAAGCGCTTAGCAATTTCAGCATCTAATTCTTCGTTACCAACACTTACTTCATTGTGACCGACTTCTAAACCTTTATATTGACCTAATTTAATTTCTGGACGAGTTGGAATTAAAATTACAACTTCACATTCTGTATCAGAAAGCTTTGTAACGTTAACACTTGGACGTGCAACTGGAACAATGTTTTCTTCAGACAATACTTTAGTATAAGCGTTTTGAAGTAAGCTATCTAAAGCATTATTCATAATATCGCCTTCACTAATTCTTTCTTTGGCAAGTTGAATAGGAGCATGTCCTTTACGGAATCCTTTAATTTCAACATTTTTTGCTAATTTATTTAATGCAGCGTCGCGAGCAGCTTTCCATTCTTCAGGTTCGAATGTTACTTTAACCTCTGTACGACAATTTTCTAATTTTTTAATTTCTCTTTGCATAAAAATACCTCCAAATTTCTTTTTGCACGCCTTAAATTATATATTAAATATAATTTCATTACAACTAAAAATTGTTAATTTTTGCCAATCAAAATGCTCCATTGTATTTTTTGACAAAATCTTAAACACTTTTTAATTTATTATTTACATTTCTAAATATATTACAACAAAAAATGCTCTACTTTAGAGCATTAGTTACTTATTTTGAATTCAATATATCTTTAATACTTTCTTTTATGGCAATAATAGTTTCTTTATTTATTTGTTTTTGCTCTAACAAAGTATCAATGAATTTAGTATCTTTCTGAAACATTTCATTTGCAAGATAATAAAACGCTAATACATACTCTTCTTCACCATCTTCAAATACATTATCTGGATATATTCTTAGAGCATAATCTGCAATCAATTGTGTCATTAAATTAAGTATAGAAACATCCTTATCGTTAATATTTCCATATACAATTTTTTCAATTTCATCCATCGTAATGATAGGATCAAGATAATGAGGTATTACAAAATACTCTTTATCGTTTTTTAAAACTTTAATTTCGTCATCTACTCTTTTTTCAACAAGTAAAATCAAAATTAAACTTTTAATAATATCATCTATTTTTTCTGCCACCAAGGCATTTTTTAAATGTAATAAAAATGGCTTTATATCGCGTTTTTGAACTTCATATACTGATTTTAAAAACAAATCCTTATTATCATAGTTTTTAATGTTTTTAATAATTTCCTCTTCTGACATTTTTGAAGATTTATCATTCATTTTTTTATAAATATATTGCTTTAAAGTCGGTAATAATTCTTCAACTTCTATGGATATATATGGTAATTCTTCAAAATACGAAAAAGTAGTTAAGGCACGGACAAAATCGTTATTTAAAAGGTGCAAATCTATATTTAAAAACATTAATTTTTTTGGATCATCTTTTAATAAAATATCACGGTTATTTTCAATAGTGCGGATTGCATTATCAATTTGATTCATTTGAATATAAGAATCTACCACTAACCAAATATTTTGAGGATCAGTAGATAATTCAAGTTCTTCTACTACTTTTTGATATTCGCCTTTTTTAAATAAATCATCATATATATTCATGATATTACCGCCTTATTAAAAAATTATAGCATAAAAATACAAATAAAAAACCTTATCTCATATGAAATAAGGTAATTATTATCTAAATGGCGTCCTTGGAGAGATTCGAACTCCCGACCTACGGCTTAGAAGGCAGTTGCTCTATCCAGCTGAGCTACAAGGACACGCCATTTATATTATCATAAATTAATATTTTTTCAAGTGTTTTAAATCAATTTACTATAATTGCACTTCATTATAGACAAATGAAGATACTTTGAAGTCTTCTTCGTCGATAATGCCATCAACTTCATAGTCTTCACCTTCAAATGTAAGGTTTACTTGATAGTCCAAATCTGAATAATCAAATGTTAAGGCCATTAATTCATATAATTCTTTAGAAATTGTGACTTCATCAATCATTCCATCCTTGGTAATATCTAAGGAGACCTTTTTATTATCAAATTTAGGTGTGCTTGAAAGATTTAAATATGAATATTCCTTAACTTTCTTTAGACCAGTGTATGTGCTAGGTTTTAGATCAATTGCGTTATAAATGGTGTCTACTTTTGTTGATCCTTTATCTGCATCAACACTCATTGGAATATAGAAATTACTATTATTAATAGTCTTATTATAAATCATTACTACTTCTTCACTTTTACTTGTGCTACTTAATGAACTTACTTGTTTGTTAATACCAATACTTTTATCAAGTATAGTTGGAATAACATAATCACCAGCAACTTTATCGGTTAAACAGCCATCAACACGAAGTCTTAATCCATTAACTTCCTCAAAGTCTAAGAACGTATAAGTAAGAGCCTCTACTGTGTGCATTACATTTTTCATAGGAAGATTTTCAAATTCTGATGTTAAATCTAATGTTAAGATTCCGTTACTTAGTTCAATATCATTTAATTTAGTATTTGCAGGAATGTATCCTCTCATCTTATCGTTTTCATATTTTTTGTCATCTTTAATTAAATTAAAGACATCTAGAATCTCTTCATCTTTTGTCATTTTCTCTTCAAGTGCGACACTTACTGGTATAACCATATTATCTTCACTCAATAAGAAAACACGATGTGTTGTAGTATCATCAACAAGAGTAACATTAACATTAACAGTGTCTTGAGAATTTGTAAGTATTCCGATTGTAATACCAACAATTGCAATCACAACAGGAACCGCAAATAAACTTGCCTTTTTTAATGAAAATTTTGTAGAGACGATGACTTTTGGCATTTTTCTACTGTTAAATTTAAGTTCTGGTTCTTTCCTCTTTACTACTTTTTCTTTCTTTTTTCTCTTAAATAGATTTGTGAACTTCAATTTCAAATTTAAAAAAAAGTTTTTAATTTTTTTCATAACCTTACACCTCAATAAAATATATTACTAGCACAAAATTTTATTACAGAAATTTAAGTAAGTTGCCAAATATTTCTTTGCTTTTTTATTTCCATCAATAGAGATAAAGCCTGAATTCGGGATTTTTTCTACTAACTCGTCCTCGCCAGAAATAAATGTTTTATTCTTATGAAAATCTTCAAAGATAAATTTAATCAAAGGAAAATGTGTACAGCCTAAAATTATTTTTTCAGTCTTAAAATCTAAATTATTTATAAACTCTATAATTTCTTTGATTTGATTGTTTTCAATTAAGGAAGGTAAAATACTACCATCAATTACATATTGGTGTTTAACATTTCTTAATGTTCCTTTTGTTGCTAAAAACGTAGTATTGTTATCAAGTAACTTTATATTATCTTCAAAGATTGATAATATTTCAATGTTATATTTACCAGTATCAATACATTTAAGATATGAAGAGATAGTATTGCACGCGATTACAATTTGATCAAATCTTTTACTTGCGTAATTTAAAATAAATTTTAAATGATTAATTATAAATACCTCATCTTTTTTTCCAATTGGAAATACATCTTCATCCATATACAAATAATATTCGTTATATTTTTCTTTTTTAATGATACTTTTTAAAAATGGTAATAAACCCACTCCTGTGTCATAAAGCATTACTTTCATATGTTTCTTCCTCTTTATAACTTATTAAATTAACCATTAAAAAATGAAAAAAAATAGCCATCGGTGATGGCTACAA
Source organism: Erysipelotrichales bacterium (assembly GCA_022508535.1). GTDB lineage: Bacteria > Bacillota_I > Bacilli_A > RFN20 > CAG-826 > RUG131. The sequence continues at coordinate 33,378 of JAFLUZ010000007.1, read as the reverse complement.
AGAAATTTCATTCATTCTTATTAATTCCACTACTGCGTGAGCACGTCCTTTAACGCCTAATTTTTGCATAACATTAGATATGTGATTGCGAACTGTTTTTTCTGAGATAAACAATTCTTGGGCAATATCACGTGTCGAGTAGTTTTGGACTAACAGAGTAAAGACTTCTCTTTCACGTTTTGTAAGTAGTGATGGCATAAATTCTCCTTATGTCATTTTATTTTATGCATCATTTTAAAATTTGCTTATAAATAGTTAAATAATAGGCTATTCATGCAGTTTATTATAAATATCAGTTGCAACTTTTAGTGGAACAATTTGCGATAATTCATCAATACTTGCATCCATTAAATCAGCAACTGATGGATACAATTTCATTAACGCTTCTTTCCTTTTAATACCTAGATTTTCAATATCATCCAATATAGATGCTTTGTAATTTTTTAAATGCTTAGAACGATGGAAAGTAATTGCAAAACGATGAACTTCATCTTGCATGCGCATTAACAAATAAAATAATGGTGTATCCTTTTGAATTTGATATTTAGTCCCTTCTACGTCCATTAATCCATCAGTTTGATGCTTATCATTTTTATATAAACCTAATAAATTAATAGTGACACCAGCAGCGTCTAGTGCTTCTTTTGCCGCGTGAATTTGGCCTAATCCACCATCGACAATAATTAGATCAGGGAATTGTTTATTCTCGTCTTTAAGTCTTTTATATCTACGATATATGACTTCTCGCATTGAAGCATAATCGTCTCTTGCTTCTTCGTGATTAATATTAAATTTACGATAGAGTTTCTTGGCTTTTTCTCCGTTTATAAAGGCCACCATTGCCCCAATTGGCTCACTACCTTGCAAATGAGAATTATCAAAAAGTTCAATATAATAAGGAGTTGGAATATGGGCAATTTTACCTAATTCTTCTAACATTGAATTTTTATCATCTTCAAGTCTTGCTGTTAAGAAATGCTCATCTAAGCCATTTTTTGCATTGACTGAAGCATCGGAAACTAGATTAAATAATAATCCTCTTGTTGGGACAATTACCTCACAATCAAAAGTGCTTTGGATGGAATCTTTTAATGAAGCTAATGATAAAACAAGTTTCTTTGGTATTTCATGCTTATCATAAAATTGTACAATTAAATTAGCGAGTTGATCATTTAAATCATTAAACTCTTCTACTACGTATAATTCTTTACCTAATAAATTACCATTACGATACATCATAAAAATAATGCTTAAATAACCATCGCGAAGTGAATACGCTACAACATCAAGAGGCTTATTATCTTTAATTTGTACAGTTTGCTTTTGTGTACAATGGTCAATTGCAATAATCAAATTTTTATATTCATTAGCCTTTTCAAATTCAAGATTATCTGAGGCTTTCTTCATTTTTTCGACAAGATCTCTTCTCGTTTCTTTATCACGACCTAAAAGAAAGTTTGTAATTTTCTTTTTTACTTTTTGATATTCAGATGTTTCAACTTTATTAATGCAAGGTCCAAGACATTGACCTAAATGATAATATAGACATGGAGAATTTGGGATATGACGACACTTTCTTATTGGAAAAAGTTTATTTAATAAATCAAGCATATCATAGGCGGCACCAGAGTTAGGAAAAGGGCCGAAATAATCATAGTTCTTATCTTTTTTATTTCTTGCAATTTTAAGTAATGGATCATCAGTCTTTTTTAAAGCAATATACGGATAAGACTTTCCATCTTTTAATAAAACATTAAAGCGTGGGTAATACTTTTGAATTAAATTGCATTCTAAAATAAGTGATTCTTTTTCGGTATTTGTAATAATAGTTTCAAAGTATTCTACTTGGCTCACCATTTTAAAAACTTTACCTGATTGAGAACGTAAAAAGTATTGAGAAACTCGTTTAAATAAGTCTTTTGCCTTCCCAACATAAATTACCTTACCATCTTTATCATGCATTAAATAGCAACCTGGACGGTGTGGTAATAAATCAATTTCTCGTTTTATTCTTTCGTTCATTTTAAATACACCACGGTTGCTCCAACGCCACCTTCGCCCATTCCGCCCAATCGATAGGACTTAACAAATTTTTGTTTATTTAAATATTCGTGTACTGCTTTTCTTAATGCACCTGTTCCTGAACCATGAATAATACGCACTGATTCATAGCCTTTAATTACAACGTCATCTAGGTACTTACTAACATCATTCATTGCTTCTTCAACATGTTTTCCAATAATATTTAGCTCCAAAGGAACACTACGTGACACAATCGCGCGATCCACATATGTTAATTTTTCATTTTTTACTTTTTTATTTGGTTTTGAAATTTTTGTTATATCATCTTTAGTAACTACAATATTTCCAATACTTGTTTGAACAGTAATTTTTTCACCGACGATGCGAGTGATTGAACCTTCTAAATTCATGTCATCAAGTGAAACGAAGTCATTGACATAAAATACTTCATTACTATTTTTGTGTTTAACTTCAACACTTTCTAATTCATCTAATTTAGCACGAGCGTTAATAACTTCGTGCATTTTTAAATCTTCCTTATTTAAGGAACGTAAAATTTCTTCTATTTCCTCGTGAGCCTCAGAAATAATCTGGTTTTTTTCATCATTGACTTCACGCATTAAATTTTCTTTTCTTTTTCTTAAATCTTCACTTAATTTATCTAATTCTTTTTCTTTTTTCTCAAGTCGATTTTTAATCTCAAAATTTTCTTTTTCTAGTGTCTCATATTTATGAACAATTTCATCTAGTTTACTTAAAGATGAGGAAAAAAGATTCACATTATCTTCTTTTAAGTATTTGCGAGCTTTATCAATGATTGCTTTGTCCATACCTAAACGTAAAGCAACTTCCATACCATATGATTTTCCAGGTATTCCAAGTCGCATTTTATAAGTTGGAGCAAAATTTTCTTCATCAAAAATCATTGATGCATTATTAACATAATCTTTATCAAGTGCGTAAGTTTTAACACCCATAAAGTGTGAAGAAATAATTCCAAAAGCGTGTTTAAAGTGAATATAGTCAATAAGTGATTTAGCAAGCGCCTCTCCTTCTTGCGGATCAGTACCCGTACCTAATTCATCAATAATGATTAAATCTTTTGCCCCCATTTTACGTGTACAATCAATAATATTACTCATGTGAGCAGAGAACGTTGATAAAGAATCATTTAAAGATTGTTGATCGCCGATATCTATTTGAATACGTTTAAAAAATGGTAAAGTTGCAGAAGGTAATGCTAAAATTGGAAGACCGGATTGATGCATTATCGTTAATAATCCTACTGTTTTTAAAGCAACAGATTTACCACCAGCATTAGGCCCAGAAATAATGATTATATGTTTTTGAGTATCCAGAAAAAAATCATTAGGCACAATTGCGTCTTTTGAAATTAATGGATGACGAGCACTCTTTAAAGATAAAATTCTTTCGTCAGAAATTGAGGCTACTACTCCATCTTCATTTATCGCATATTTTGCTTTTGCAGTTAAAAAGTCTAAATAACCAATAATCGCGTTATTATTAATAACTACATCTTTTTTATCTAAAACTATTTCCGTTAATCTTCTTAAAATTTTTGATATTTCATCTTGCTCTTCAATCTTAAGTGAAGCAATTTTATTATTAATTTCTACAATAGCGGATGGCTCAATAAATACAGTATTTCCAGAGTCAGATGTATCATGAATAATTCCTTCAATTTTAAATTTATAAGTTGTTTTAACTGGAATTACATAATGGCCATTTCGAATGGTAACAGTGTTATCAGATAAGTAGTCTTGGAAATTTCGAGCGAGATTTTTAACTTTAAACGATACGTCACTTTCTAAAGTTACAATTTGTCTTCTAATACGTTTTAACGTAGGTGTTGCATCATCATAAATTGTCAAATTTGGCGAGATTACCTTATGAATTTCTTGCTCAATAGAACTTAAATTAGTTAAATGCTCTATTTCATTTTTTAATTTTAAAAATTCTTCTTCTAGACTAGAAAACTTATTTATTACCTTATTTGCAATAATGACATCAAAAGCAACTTTTTCTAAATCTTGGATAGTAAGTATTCCAACTTTACTTGCATAATTAAGAATGTCCAAAAGATTTGACGAATTATCAATTGGTAATTCATTAAATCTTAAAATTAATGACATCATTTCATTTAATTTATCTAATTCAAGTTGCAAAACATTTTGGTCATTAAAAAGTTTAATATTGGAAACTAAATTTTTACCAATATCAGTACGAGTATATTCATTTACTTTTTCTAGTACTTTAGAAAACTCTAATGACTCATAAACACTTTGCATTTTACTCACCTTTATAATTTTAGCAAATTATAACTTTATATTCTAGATTGATTATTATTTCCATAATTTTCTTAGTTTTAATTAAAGATGCATATAATTTGTGCTAAACTAATATTGGTGAAAGATATGGCTAACAATGTCACATTAAAAATTGATGAAGAAACTAAAAATAGAATTATAGAATTCTATGAAGATTTTAGTTTAGACATTGTTGAAGATTATGTCATTTTTAAAGCAAAATATGAAAATGTAAGTATTAAGATATATCAAAATAAAAAAGGCGAATATAAGGCTATTTTTAGTGGAGAAAACGCTATTAATGAAGCATTAATTTTTGATGAGAATGCCGTACTTAATGAATCAACCACTAAAGAAAAAACCGAATGGCTAGATTTATTAGATCAAATTGGCTCTGACGAAGTTGGAGTTGGTGATCTTTTTGGTCCTACTGTTGTAGTAGCAGTTTATACAAGTAGTAAAGACATTGAATATCTAGTAGAATTAGGTGTCAAAGATTCCAAAAAATTATCGGATGAAAAGATAAGAGAAATCGCACCTAAACTCATGAAAAAACTAACTTATTCTTCTCTTACAATGTCTAATAAAAAGCTTAATGAAGAAATGGAAAAAGGAAATAAAAAACTTGCATTAGAAGCTAAAATGCATAACCAAGCACATTTGAATGTTTTAAATAAAGTTAATAAATTTTTACCTATATATGTTGACCAGTTTTTAGTTCCTACAACTTATCTTAAATATTTAAGTGATGCTGTAGTTGTGCCAAATTTACATTTTAAAACTAAAGGTGAATCTTATTACCCTTCAATTGCGGCAGCATCTATTATTGCACGATACATCTTTTTGATTAGAATGGATGAGATAAATGCAAAATATAACACTACTTTCCCACTAGGTGCAGGAGAACAAGTCGATGATTTCTTAGTAGAATTTCTCAAAACTCATGAATTTAGTGAAGTTAAAGAGTTAGTCAAAGCGCATTTTAAAAACTTTTCTAATGCGATTGATTTGAAACTAGATTTATAAAAAATTATTTATAATTATGAGTGCTTCTGCACTATTTTGTCCTTTTTTTAATTATTGTCTTCACTGCGTTTAAAATGTTTATAGTAATGTAGTTTTGCGAGTGCATCAAAATCACCTTGTTCAGCAGCTTTCGTATACCATTCAATTGCCTGTTTTTTATCCTTGTTTACTCCATATCCATAGTGATAGCATTCTCCTAAGTAAAATTGCGCAGTGGCATCACCCTTTTCAGCCGCTTTCAAATACCACTCACTTGCTCTTTTATAATCTTTTGTTACACCAAGTCCATTTTCGTAGCAAATGCCTAAGTAAATTTGTGCTGTGACATTATCATATTCTGCGGCTTTCATATACCATTCAGTCGCTTTTTTATAATTTACAAAAAAATTTTTATTGAAATATAATTTTCCAAGAATCACAAAAAGATCTGAATTTTTGTGGGCATTTTCCTTACAATATTTTATAAGTTCCATATATTTCTTTTTATCATCAAAATCAATATCATCATATAGGCCATATTTTTTTGAATTCTCAATAAATTCATTTATAGTTTTGCAAACTATTTTCATATAATTTCTCCATCATATTAATACTTCATATTTACTATAACACAAAAATAATCTAAGTTTACTATATAGATAAATAATTTATTATTTACATTATTCAATTTGTTTTTTAACAAATAAAAAACTATAAAACATAGTGTTTTATAGCATTTATTCTAAACTATTAATTACATCCTTAAAATCATCGGGAAGTGGAGCTTCAAACTCCATTTTCTTTTTGGTTTTAGGATGAATAAGAATCAATTTATGAGCGTGCAACAATTGTCCCTTATCAAACAAAAGATGACTTCTTGGTCCATATACTGGATCTCCTTCTATTGGATAACCAATATAATTCATATGGACTCTTATTTGATGAGTGCGACCTGTTTCAAGTAAACATGAGACAAGTGTATATTGATTAAATCTTTTTAAGACATGGAAGTTTGTCACTGCTTCTTTTCCGTTTTTAGTATCCACTGCCATTTTTTGACGGTTGTACTTATCTCTTCCAATTGGTGCAATAATCTTACCATCATTTTCTTTAATTACGCCTTTTACTAGTGCGATGTATTCGCGGTGCAAGGTGTGATCGGATAGTTGACTAGCTAAAAATTCGTGTGCATCATCGTTTTTTGCAACGACTAATAGTCCTGTTGTATCTTTATCAATTCGATGAACAATGCCTGGTCTTTTAACACCGTTAATGCCAGATAAATCCTTGCAATGATGTAAAAGAGCATTCACTAATGTTCCATCTTCGTGTCCGTTACTTGGATGAACAACGAAATCACGTGGTTTATTTATAACGATAATATCTTCATCTTCATAAATTATATCAAGTGGAATATCTTGAGGTTCGTTACTTAAGTCTTTTGGTTCATCAATTGTAAGTTCAATCTCATCACTTTCTTTAACGCGATATGATGCTTTTGTAAGTTTACCATTAACCAATACTTTTTCTTCATCAATAAGTCGCATTATGAATTCACGAGAATACTCTTTTAACTCATTAACGATTACTTTATCTAGTCTAAGACCAATTAACTCACTATTTACTATCTTGAGGCTTTTCTTCATTTTTATTTTTTCCTTTAAACTCATCAATTATAAATTTAATAAATAGTGCAAAAATACCGACACAAAGGCAAGAATCTGCGATATTAAACGTTGGGAAATCCATGAATCCTGTACTGATAAAATCAATTACACCTTTTGGATAAAATACGCGGTCAATCATATTTCCCATACATCCACCTAAGATAAGAAATCCACATATTCTTTCCCATAAACCAAGTTTTTTATATTGTAAAACTAAATATACAGTAATTGCGATTGAAGCTACTACAGAGATAAGTGCTAAAAGCCAATGATGTTCGCGAAGAATAGACCAAGCAGCACCCAAATTATATGTAACCCGAATATTAATAAACTTTTCCGAAAAGATACTGATTTGTTTTCCAGTTTGAGTATATGGTCCTAATACTGCATCAAACACTAATTTTGTCACTTGATCAACAATAATTGCAAGTGGTGTAATCCAAATGAAAGATTTGAAAAACCAAATAAGCCAATTTTTAATTTTTGTTAATGTATCTTTCATTTTTATTCTCCAAGTGCCTCATGGCAACGATGGCAAAGATGTACACCTTCAACTTCTTCTATTTCATCGACATAATTCCAACAACGCTCACATTTATGACCAGCGTGTTTAGTTACTTCAACTTCAGAAGTTTCCATTACTTTAGATAATTTTTCATCAGTTAATTCAACTTTTGAAACAATAAACAATCTTTCTTTTTCAACGTCTGAGAATTTTAAGAAAGCATTCTTGACATATTCATTTGTAATATGAAGTTTAACATGTGCTTCTTGAGCAGAACCAATTAATCCATTTGTTCTAGCTTCTTCAAGAGCCTTTAAGACATCACTTCTTAATTTATAAATTAAAGCATATTCGTTTAAATATTTTTCATCATATTCATGTGTAATTGTTGGATATGACTCTAATTGAATGGATTTTTTATGTTCCATTGGAGTATTTTGATATACTTCTTCCATTGTAAATGGAAGGATAGGTGCTAATAGTTTGTTCAAAGTTGTCACACAATCAAAAATTACTGTTTGAACTTGTAAACGACGTGTAGAATCTTTTGATTCGCAGTACAAGATATCTTTAGTTAAATCTAAATAGAAACTTGATAGGTCACTAGACATGAAGTTAGTGATTGCCATAATAGCTGCTGCAAAATCAAATTCGTCCATTGCTTTAACAACAGCGTTTTTAACATATTCAAGTCTTGCTAAGATAAATAAATCAACTGTTTCAAATGTATTTTGACGATCTTTAGTAACGTCAAATTTTGATTCTTCGCCATTTGATAAATTACCTAATAAGAATTTGAAAGTATTACGAATCTTACGATATGATTCTGAGACTTGCTTAATGATTGGTTCTCCAATTCTTACATCACTTTGATAGTCAACGTTTGCAACCCAAAGACGTAAAACATCAGCACCATAAACGTTCATTAATTTTAATGGATCAACACCATTACCTTTTGATTTAGACATTTTATCGCCATTAGCGTCTTGAATAAATCCGTGTGTTACAACGTGTTTATAAGGAGAAACACCATTAACAGCAGTTGAAATAATTAAACTTGAGTTAAACCAACCACGATATTGGTCTGAACCCTCTAAATATACATCAGCAGGGAATTTTAATCCTCTTTGTTTTAAGACTGAGACCGAACTAGATCCTGAATCAAACCAGACATCCATAATGTCCGTTTCTTTAGTGAATTTTCCATTTGGGCTATGTGGGTTTGTGTATCCATCAGGAAGTAAATCTTTTGCTTCACGTTCGAACCAAACATTTGAGCCATATTCTCTTACTAATTTAATAACGTGATCAAACACATCTTTTTCAATGATTGGAGTTTCATCTTCCGCATAGAAGATTGGTAATGGTACGCCCCACGCTCTTTGACGAGAAATACACCAGTCTCCACGATCTTTAATCATATTAGAGATACGTACTTCGCCCCAAGATGGAGTCCATTTAACTTTTGAAATTTCTTCTAAAAGTTTTTCTCTTATTGGATCAATTGAACAGAACCATTGTGGTGTAGCTCTAAATATTAATGGTTTTTTGGTTCTCCAGTCATGAGGATAGCTATGAACGATTGGAGAATCTTTAATTAATGCTCCAACATTAGTTAGCATCTCTAAGACTTTTTCGTTTGCTTCTTCATAGAATAGACCTACTAATTCTTCTCCAGCTTCTTTCATCATATACCCTTTAGAATCAACTGGACAAAGTGGTTGTAAGCCATATTTTTTTCCGACAATAAAGTCATCTTCACCATGTCCTGGTGCAGTATGAACACAACCTGTACCAGCATCATTAGTGACGTGATCTCCTAAAATAATTACTGAATCACGTTCATAAAGTGGGTGCTTACAAGTTATATATTCTAAATCTTTTCCTAAGAATTCTTTTTCAAGTTCACATGTTTCAAATCCTAATTCTTCTTTTAAAGAATCTTTGAATTCTTTTAAGAAAACAAATTTGCCTTTGTTTGTATTAAATACACCATACGTATAATCTGGGTTTAAGCATATTGCGAGGTTTGCAGGCATAGTCCAAGGGGTTGTCGTCCAAATAATGAAACTTGTGTCATTATCAAGTAGTCCTTTTCCATCGTTGACTTTGAATGCAACAAATATTGCATGAGACTTGACATCAGCATATTCAATTTCTGCTTCGGCAAGAGCAGATTCACTACTTGGTGACCAGTAAACTGGTTTAAGTCCTTTAAAAATTAAGCCTTTAAGAGCCATATCTTTAAATACTTCAAGTTGCATTGCTTCATAATCATGTGTCAATGTCATGTAACGATTTTCAAAATCACCAGTTACACCAAGACGTTTAATTTGTTCCATTTGACGGTGAACTTGTTCATGTGCATACTCTTCGCACTTCTTTCTAAATTCTGGAAGTGGAGTAGTCTTGCGGTTAATACCTTTTTTAGTAATGACATTTTCAATTGGAAGACCATGTGTATCCCAACCAGGAATAAATGGAGTGTAATATCCTTCCATTGTTTTTAAACGCACAATAAAGTCTTTTAAAAGTTTATTAAGCATATGACCACAATGCATATCACCATTTGCGTATGGTGGGCCATCATGAAGCATATATTCTTCTTTTCCTTCATTGTTTTTAAGCATTAAATTGTATAAATCAATTTCTTCCCAGTACTTTAAAAATTTAGGCTCCTTAATTGGTAAGTTGCCTCTCATTTCAAAATCTGTCTTTGGCATTAATAATGACTTTTTAACTTCCATATTTCTTTCCTCCTAATAAAATAAAAACGCCCTTAATTTAAGGACGTAATATACGCGGTACCACCTTAATTGTTTCTAAAATTTAGAAACCACTCAATAATCTTAACGCGATTAACGTACTATTCTACATATCGAATAATCTCTCCAAAGTGATATATCTTAAATACTTAATAATGACCTTTCACCATTTGTCATCTCGCTAAATCAGTACTTCTAAGATACGTGTCTTTATCTACGATTTACTTAAATATTATTAAATAATATTTGTAACTTGTCAAGAAATGAAAATAATATCTAAATACATTAATTAAAAAATACTAAATTTCTGAAAAAAAAGACTAATGCGTTTTTTCACATTAGTCTTTGTACAATTAATTCTATAAATTCTCTATAAATTAGAATTCATCTGATGGATAATCGTCTGATGGATAATCTGGAACCATACTTTCAAATAAGTATTCACCAGGTACATAAGCAACATTTTCACCTAAAGCATCAATTTCAGCTTGAGTTACTAATACGACTTTTTCTTCAGTTTTAGCTGCTGAGAATGCGAAAGATAATTCTAAATCAATAAAATTATCATAAGCAACTTTTGCATCTTCAAGACTTAATGCAACTTCTCTTAATGCATCTTCTTCATTAAATGCAAATTTAGCAACAATGCTACCTTTGATGACTGGAGATGGCATTTCAGCATCAGATTCTGGCATTACTCCTCCTTCAGAAGCAAATAACATATCAAATACATCTTTTAATTCGACTTTAAGGAAGTATGTATTATCAACTTCGGCAATACTAGCTGATTCATAAATCATTGCTAAAAGCATCATCATAGGATCATCATCTTCTTCGTAATAATCGTCATCATCTAATTCAGCAATTGAGTAATATTCTTCATATTCATCATCCATAGATCCGCCGACGAATTCTAAATATGATGGCAAGATATCATCGCTAAGAAGAGTCATGCTTTGTTTTTCTTCTTCAGGTTCTTCTGCACCATTTTCAAGTGCACTCATTTCAAAACTATAATTTGCAAATAACCAATCGCTTTCTTTAGCTTCTTCCATACCTGGAGCTTTTAAAGATTGACGGCCATATGTGATTTTTCCATCAAAACTTCCATTAACGTTTCCGCCATATTCATTTCCTTCTTCATCAATAGCTAATGAATCAAGACTAAAATTGGCATTTCCAATTAATGATAATTTTGCTAAATCTTCATCACCTACTAATGTTTCAAAATCTAGACTACCGAGTACTTCACTATTTAAAGATGCCATTAATTCAAGATTAAGTGAAATATCCATATTAGATAATGTAACAAAAGTATTTTCATCTGCCATGAATGATAGTAAACCCTTAGCATCTAAGCTTGCTGCGACTTTGAAGCTATCCCAATCAAGTGTTTGCATAGAAGCCATAACTTTGTTCATTAAAGCATCTTTTGCTTCTTGAGCATCGCTTCCTGATACAAATGATTCTGGTAATGTTGAATTACCACCAACTGGTGTTGAAACAGGGTCTTTTGAATTTTCGCTTGCGCTATTGTCGTTTCCGACACATCCAGCTAAAACGAGAGCTGGTAAAAATAATAAAAATATAGACTTTTTCATTTTTTAATTCTCCTTTTTACGGCATTAATATACTTCCATAAAAAAATGTAGTCAAGTGATTTTTTTTGTTTCAGTTAACTTTTAAAGTAAAAATATTTATATTGATTGAATGCGTTAAATGCATTATTTATAAAAATATCATGAAATAAAAAAGCCTAGACAAAGGGTCTAGGTAACGTGCCAAGAATGGCTACTAATTATTATACACAACAATTTAAAAAAGTAAATAAAACTATATTTTATCCCATTATAATCTCAAATTTGTTTCAAAGAGCATAAATTTTACTATTTATAAATTTGTTTTAACTATAAGTATAATGAGGCCCTAAAAAGTCTAGGTGCGCAAAACTCCTATGCTAGAAAGGAGATGATATTTATGGTAATCAAAAAGATTATTCATCAATAGATTCTCTGATTACAGAAAGGAGAATTTCATTGATGACTTCGGTTATTAATATTGTAAGCTTAATATTTACTCTTGTAAGTATTGTAGTTACAGTTATCGGAATTATTAGAAATAATAAGGATAGGTAGAAACAAAAAAGCCGCACTCTGACCAACAATCTCAGGCGGCTGACTAGCTGTAGGAGTTAGTCACTAGATTGCTCTGGGACCTCTTCCTATTAATAGTATATACTATTATGCAAAATTGTCCATTAAAAAAAGAATTTCGACTAATAGAATATTCCATTATAATATATTTATAAGGAGTATATATCTATGGAAAAATTAAGTGTAAATGACAAAGAATATACAATTATAAAATTACTAGGCAAGGGAAAAGGCGGATATTCATATTTAGCATCATTTGAAGGAAAATTAGTTGTATTAAAACAAATACACCATGAGCCATGCGATTATTACCAATTCGGAGATAAAATCCAAGCAGAAATTAACGATTATAATAGACTATCTAGTATTGGAATTCCTCTTCCTAAAATGATTGATGTTGATATTCAAAATGAACGCATTGTAAAAGAATATATTGATGGAAAAACAGTTTATGAAATGGTTTTAAATGATGAATTACCATTATATTGTTTTGATCAAGTCAAAAAAATGTGTTCTCTTTTATATCCTAACAACACAAATATTGATTATTTTCCCACAAATTTTGTACTCCAAGAAGATATTCTTTATTATATTGATTATGAATGTAATAACTATATGGAAGAATGGAACTTCGAAAACTGGGGAATCAAATATTGGAGTAAAACACCTGAATTCCTTGAATATGTAAAAAATCACAAATAGCGGTCATAAATATTGACCGCTTTTTAATTATCACTAACTGAAAAAATATAAATGTTTTCCTCTAATTTTTCTCTTTTTCCACTCAATGAATATGTGACTCCACTTAAAAAATCTATCACCCTATATTTATCCTTCACTTCCAAATTTGAAAGATTGATAATAATACTTTGCTTTGAAAATAAATTCTTCGCAATTCCTTCAATCTCATAATAAGATGTTACGTTATAGACAATTGGAGCAACATGTTTAACTTTTACCACTTCTTTTTCTTTTTTATTCATACTAAAAGCATCACTATCACCATCATTTGGTAATAGCTTCTCTTTTATAAACGTTCTAATTGACATAAATCCTCCCTAAAAGTAGTTTTTTAAGGTTTTTAAGGCGTTTTTTTCAAGTCTAGATACTTGAGCCTGAGAAATATCAAATTCCTCCGCAATTTCAAATTGCGTCATTCCATCATAGTATCTTTTTTTTATTATTTGCCTTTCAATATCATTTAAATGGTTAATTCCTTCCATAAGAGAGAGATGATCAACCATTTTTGTTTGCGAATTTGGATCACTTGCAATTGTATCTGCAAGTTCTAATGACTCATCAAAGTCATTAAAAAGTGGTTCAGAGAGAGAAGACACAGTATTTATTGCATCTAGAGCTTCATTAACTTCAAAAGGCGTTATATTTAAGATTTTTGCAATTTCCTCATGCGTTGGTTCCTTTTGATATTTTGCTAAATATTCTTCTTTAATTTTCATCGCCTGATATGCACGATCTTTAATTTGCCTTGAAACTCGTAAAAATGAATTATCACGAAGATATCTTTTAATCTCGCCTAGAATCATTGGGACAGCGTATGTTGAAAACTTAACTTCTTGCGTTAAGTCAAAGTTATCAATTGCCTTAATAAGCCCAATTACTCCTATTTGAAACACATCATCAAGATTATCTGTTCTTCTTGCAAATTTATTTACTAGTGATAACACTAGTTTCAAATTGCCATAGATTAGTTCATCTTTGACAGTTTTATCTCCAGCTTGATACTTACTAATTAATTCACGAGTTTTTTCCGAAGATAACGCGACTAACTTGCCCGTGTCCACTCCCGTAAGAACAACTTTGTTAACAGCCACGCATATGACACCTCAAAATTAGTGTGTCAAATGTTTAATATTTTAAACCTACTTTTAATTTTTTTAGAATTTTCTTTTCAAGACGTGAAATATAACTTTGGGATATCCCTAAAAATGTTGCTACTTCTTTTTGAGTTAACTCATCTTGACCATCTAATCCAAATCTTAATGATAGAATTTGTCTCTCACGTGGCCTTAATTTCGCTATTTCTTCACGTAATGAACTTTTTGTTTCTTCATCATACATACTTGTCACTACTTCGTTTTCGTCAGTAGCCAAGATATCTGATATTAATAATTCGTTTCCTTCTTTGTCGCGATTAAGTGGTTCATCAAGACTCACTTCACTTTTCATGCGGGCCTTTTTTCTTAAAAACATCAATATCTCATTATCGATACATCGCGATGCATAAGTCGCTAATTTGATATTTTTGTCTGCTTTAAAAGTCGATATTGCTTTGATAAGCCCTAATGTACCAATTGATATCAAATCCTCAAGGTTATAGAGATTCGATTCATATCTTTTTGCGACATAAACCACTAAGCGTAAGTTATGTTCTATGAGTGTATTTCTTGCTTCAATAGATCCTAATTTATACTCACTTAGTGCTAATTCTTCTTCATCTTTACTTAATGGAGGGAGTAAATTTTCCGATCCATTGATATAATAAGTCGAATTGTTTAGATGAAAAATTTTTTTGAAAAAGTTTACAATTTTTTTAAATAACATAATCACACTCCTAAATAGACATTTAATAAACATTCACATCCATTAAAACTATTTTCATTCCCCACTAATGCGACATAAACTAAACTTTCTTTTTGATCATTGAGGATTACAGAAGCAAGATAAAGTTTTGTCGAATTAAACCCACTTATTGTTTGATATTCAATCGTTTCATATTTTTTAGGTAGCTCAAAAGGAAAGGCAGAACGCTTAAAGAAAATAACGGGTAATCCCTTATATTTAAGCGTATTACCAGTGTCATAATACCCTTTTACTTTTGCGTGTTTTCCCTCAAAATTTAAGATTAAATTTAATGAATAGTTACCAAGATGATACATTTTATCAACTAAATATGTGACTATTTTTAATATCAAAAATGAGATAGGAATTGTCACTAATGAGATAAGTCCTTTTAAATCTAAAATGACAAGATAATAATTAATGAATGTCGTATATGGTGATATTAAGCTCATGATAAACGCTAGATAATAGTAACTAAATAAATATTCTAAAAGAGGTGTGATAAAGTGTTTCTTAAAAAACAAAACAAATAAAAATCCCGTTAAGAATAAAGTTAATACTAACGCAATCCACTTATTTATATATAACGTCAAGATAAGCGGAGTCTCAATAATGATAAATTTTATTTTACCTTTTATTTTTAAACGACTGACATCAACGACATTAATAAAAGATAAAGAAAAAATCATTAATAAGATATGGCTGATAATACTAAGATCTAAATAAATACTCATTAATATCACCATCAATATTATTAATGATTTGAAGCATACATTTTGTCGAAGTTTAAGCAAAATAAAAGTATTTGCATTAAGCAAATACTTATTATTACTTATTAGTCGTTACGTCTTAAGAATGAAGATAAGATTGAAGAGTGGTCTTCGTCATCATCATCGTCATATTCTTCCACTCTTTCTTCTCTTTTAGTTTCTTGTGTTCCCATGAAATCATATTTTGGAAGAGCAGTAAAGTCATATTCCTCTGCAAAGTCTGTCGCAATGACACTGACAAGAATCACATCTTCTAATAAATTATTTATTGTTACACCAAACTTAATATCTAAATCCTCACCAGTTGCGTCAATAATGCGGTTAACGGTATCACGAGTTTCAATTAATGATACTTTTGAACCACAAGTAATGGAGACAATTGCTTTTCTTGCCCCATTAATAGAAGCTTCTAAAAGTGGGCATGCCATCGCACTTGTTGCAGCGTCTATTGCCTTATTTGGGCCTTCACCTTGACCATATCCAATAAGAGCAATTCCTGATCCTTCTAACGTCTTACGAACATCTGCAAAATCAAGATTAATAACACCTGGCATTAAAATTAAATCAGTGATTGTTTTAACAGATTTAGCTAAAACATTATCAGCTTCTTTAAATGCATCTGACATGCTGCAATTACCATTCATTGCAACTAATTTATCATTAGAAACAACGATAATACTATCGACTTGCTCTTTTAGTGCATTTAATCCAACAATGGATTGTTCAATTCTTCTTTTACCTTCAAAGCCAAATGGTCTTGTGACAATTGCAATTGTGAGTTTGCCAAGAGATTTAGCAATTCGAGCAATAACAGGCGAAGCACCAGTTCCAGTTCCTCCACCCATACCAGCAGCAATGAAAATCATATCGTAATCTTTAATAATGTCTCTAATAATATCTTCAGCAGCTTCCGCGGTTTCCTTTCCTACTTTTGGATCACCACCAGCACCTAATCCAGTACCAAGTGTTAACTTTTTATCGGTTTTCGAACTTGCTAAAGCTTGATTATCAGTATTCATTACATAGAAATCAACATCATCAAAATTTTGATCAATCATACGATTGACTGCGTTACAACCTGCACCACCAACACCAATAATTAAAATTCTAGCAGCAGAATTTATTGTTTCAACATCACTCATTGTTTATTCCTCCTATAAATCATCATTTGTTTCTGAATACTTAGGTTTTTTGGAAGTTTCTCTCGTAAGTGCAGTAGGTGCTTCTTGCTTATTTTCTTCCATGACCACATTTGAGGTTACTTTAATACCACCTAAGACATCAATATATGTCATATTACGTGCTCCCACTGATTTTATCATTGGGAATATTACATCTCGGTTTTCAATATTTTTTTGCATAAAGTCTTTTATACCAATCAAACGACTTCCTCCACCAATAAAAACTACTGGCAATTTTTCAAAAGTAACATCATCAGATAAAATCTTTAATGCTCTTACAATGTCTTTTAATAGCCTATTTAATTCATCTTCAACGATTGGATTTAAATCTTTAACAGTAAATTTTACATTTCCATTATCACTTATTGCAATTGGAGCAACAAAGTCATATTTTAATGGATCTAAGCCATAAATTCTTTTAATCTCTTCGGCCTTTTCATAATTTATACCTAATCTGGATTGAATAGCGGTTGTAATTGATTCTCCTCCGCCACTAAAATAGCAAGATTTAAAAGGAACACCATTAGAAATAGTCGTTACTGAGGTTGTTTTTGCGCCAATATTTATAAGAAAATATTCTTCTGGTATTTCTTTATACGATGAAAACATTTGGGCAACACCATAAGGTGCAGCAACTAATGATTTAACTTTTAATCCAGCATTTTCTACTAACATACGATAACTTCTCACAATATCTTGAGGTATCGTATGAACATAAGCACGTAAATTTAACATCGTAGACTCTTCACCAATTGGTGGATTAGAGTATTCACGATTGTTGTCAAGAATATAGACAATAGGTAAAACATCAATTACTTCATTTGTAGTTGGATATTTATCTCTAAAAATAGTCGCGATTACATTTCTAATATCTGTTTCAGAGATTTTATTATTTGTTGAAAGTACTGGTGTCATACGCATATTACCAAATACTTCTAGACCAACTGCTGGTAACACGAGTGTAACATCTTTTATATCGCTCTTTAGAGTATTTTCAGCTTCTAAAATTAATTCTCTAATTGTTTTTGAAACATCGTCATCGTCATGAACAATACTATCGATAACAGTATTCGATCTTAATTTTTTAGTACTAGCAAATTGAACAATTACTTCACGTTCGAATTTATAACCAGTAACTACTTTAATTGCAGATGCACCAATTTCAATGACAGTAACAATATCATTCATAATACCTACTCCCTTCTTTTAAACTTACAATCTTATAACTAACGCCATCGTAGTAATAAATGGCTTCATATACTTCTTTTCCTAATTCATCAACTTTCACAGTGGAAAATGTCTTTTCATCACAACTATTAATTGCGCTTTCCAAGGCATCTTTATTTCCTAATCCCTCGAGAATTATTGATTTTTGGATTTGAATACGAAACAAATCTTCACCAATTTCAAAATACACGCCAAAACAAATGCTATCTAATTTTTTTGTAATGACTTGTGCCTCATCTAAATACTTAACCTTTTTAAATAAATTCTTATCGAGTCTTTTTAAAGCATTTAGAAAAATTGAAGAATAGTTTGCTTCGCTATAATTAATAAATTCTGGTAAATCTAAATTTTTTGAAATCTCATAATCAAGATGTCGGCTTCGATAAGTATCAAGCGATATCCCGTTTGAAAGAATAATTTCGCCATTAGACTTTGCCATTGGAGCAACTTCATCAATTTCGACATCCAAATATGTCATATGCCAAGAAACATTAGATGATGCAATATACGAAGACTCGTTAAGTTTATTCATAATCACATCTTCTCTAATTTTTAAAAGTGAATCTCTTTTAGATAGTCCAGCAAGTTCTATAACTTTATCAGAGTCTAAATAGTAATTTCCTGACAGTTGATTTATTTTTACTTTTCCCATCGGAGATAGTAAATACACAAGAATGAAAGATAGCGTCAAAACAGAAAAAAAAGAACGAGCAATTACCTTAAAGAGACTAATTTTAGTGGATTTATTAACTTTTTCTTTAAATTGGGAAACATCCACTAATATGTTATCATCTTCAAAGTCACTCATTCTCTCACCACCTAAGTACAACAATCTCTAATTCTGGTAAATACTTAAGATTATTATAAACAACACTTCTTAATATAACAAGTATATTAAGAAAGTTTTTTTGTGGACAATTTGCGACATTTTGTAAAAAATTTGCGTGCACATTCGATATTTTTACTAAATTTCCTTCATAACCTCTTAATCCTAACTCATCTAAAACTTGAGCAATTTTTGTTGTTGGAGTGTTTTTAAAAGTCGATCCAAGAGTAAGAATATTATGTGGCTGTGTTTTAAAGCGTTTATTAACGTTTTCTTTTGCCTTTTTTATTATTTCTTCTTTATTTCCTTTTATTTTTTTGAAATGTGCTTCAAAGATTATACAAGAACTTCTTTTAAAATAGGAACAACGATAAGAAAACTCTAAATCTGATTTATATAATGTCTTGATTTTTCCGTTTTCATACACTTTAACAAAGTCTAAGTAATCAGAGATTTCATCACCAAATGCACCAGCGTTATTTACAATTGCACCACCTACGTCACCTGGAATTGAAATAAGTCCTGAAAAACCTAAATAGCCACGTGCTATCATGTATGAGGAAAACTTTTTTAATGACTGACCTACTCCTACTATGACATGAGTTTTAGTTTCTTTAATATAACTATTGTTTAATTTTATTAAGCACTCTCGCATGAATACATCTGGAAATAATATTTTTGTGCAACCACCAATAATGTAATAGTCATAATTATTTTCTTTAATTATTTTTAAAACTTTTTTTAGACCATTTATATTATTAATTAAATATAAATATTTAATAGTTCCTCCGATTTTAACTGCTGACAGTTTTTTAACATCATAGTTTTCTAATAGTTCATAATCGTTCATTATTAATTACCTTCAGCATATTTTTACATACATCTTCTTTATAGAATTTTTTAAGATTATTTTTGATTACTAAGTATTGTGTATAATCTTTGAAAAGCACTTCTATTTCTTTATATAATTTTTCACTTGTACAATCTTTCTCTTCGATTAAAATTGCTGCATTGCTCTTAGCCAATTCATAAGCATTTTCATATTGATGGTTATGCTTAACATTTGGAGATGGAATTAAAATGGCAGGTAAATTAAAAGCAATTACTTCTGAGATTGATGTGGCACCTGCTCTCATAATTACTAAATCCATGTTACGCATCAAAGAGATCATGTCTTTTTGATATGAAAGAATATGAACATTATTCTTCTTCAAAGATGAAAACTCTTTAAATTGTTTTTCACCTGTGATGACATAAAAATTAATCTTACTTGGTATATTCTTTTCTAATAGTTCTTTAACAATATTATTTAAGGACGAACTCGAAAGACTGCCAGCAAAAAACAAGACATTAAATCCTAAATGATCATGCTTATTTCCTTTTACTTCATCCATTCTAGGATTTCCCACGAACATATATTTTTTGTTTTTAGGATTTAAAATACTACTTTCAAAACATACAAATATCTTTCTTGCATGAAATTGTGCAATTTTATTCGCATCTCCTAAAGTCTTATTTTGCTCATGTAAATAAAGTGGTTTGTTATACATTAAAGATATTATTAGACCAATAAATGATACAAATCCACCAAAACATACGATAGCGTCAACTTCTTTTAATACATCTTTATTTCTTTTAATTTCTTTTCTTAATTTAAAAAACTCACGAGGGTGTTTTATATATGACTTTAATTGATTTTTCACATCTAAGTATGGTAAAGAATCATCTAATATTTTACTTTCAAAGCCATTCTTTATTCTTAAATATGTGATTTTATGTTGCGTGGCCTTATTAACAAAACTTAATGCCGGATAGACATGTCCACCACTTCCAGAAGCTAATACTAAAATATGCATAACATACCTCTACTTTCTTGATGCAATTAAACCTAAAGAACAAAGACAAACAGATAAAGATGAGCCACCATAACTTATTAATGGAAGCGTAATTCCTGTAACTGGGAAAAGTGATACAACAACACCTAAGTTAATAATGACTTGCACCATAATAAGACCAAGTAATCCTGTAATTAATAATGCATCAAACTCTTTTTCTTGATTCATTGCTAGTTTAAAACCAAAAATAAATAGTAATGCAAACATTAATAAGATGATAATTCCGCCAACAAGACCAAATTCTTCAACAATGATTGCAAAGATAAAATCAGTTTGCGGTTCTGGTAAATAGAAATGCTTTTGATATGAGGCAAATAAACCATTTCCGAGTAATGCACCTGGTCCTATTGCGTATAAACTTTGGATTATTTGAAATCCACTTCCTAATGGATCACTCCATGGATCGATAAAAGCAGTTATTCTTTGAAAGCGATAAGGAGCAATGATGATTAAACCAACTACCATTAAAACACCTACAGCACCCATAATTCCAAAATATTTCATTGGTAGTTTTGTAATAAACATCATTAAAACAAGCGCGGATAAAATAACAACCGCTGTTCCAAAATCTGGTTGTAACATAATTAATACAAAGCCAATGACCATCATGATTAATAGCGACATAAATCCTTTTAGACGCTTTGTTTCATTGAAATGATTAGAAATATATTTAGCTGCATATATCACTATTGCTATTTTAAAAAGTTCTGAAGGCTGAATTGCAAAAGGTCCTATTCCAAACCAAGATCTTGAGCCATTTCTTTCTATACCAATTCCTGGTATTAAAACTAATCCGAGCAAAACAAGTGATATAATCATAATTTTATTTGCATGTTTAT
Source organism: Erysipelotrichales bacterium (assembly GCA_022508535.1). GTDB lineage: Bacteria > Bacillota_I > Bacilli_A > RFN20 > CAG-826 > RUG131. Next base: position 11,616 of record JAFLUZ010000007.1, on the reverse strand, counting down.
AAAGAAAATCACTTGATATTTTTGTGGTAATAAAAAAGCCAATTGCGCCAAGTAAAGCAAATAAACTTTGCCTTTTTAAGTAATAAAACGAATCATTAAACTTTGCTAATGCCCAAATACTTGATGCACTATATACCATAAAAACACCGAATACAACGAGAATAAATGTAATAATTGTTATGTTAATTGCGTAGCGTTTATTTTGATACATAAAAATGCTCCTTAATGAAGTTCTCAAATTCCTTTGATCTTTCAATATAACTACTATATTGATCAAGTGACGAACAACTTGGCGAGTATATAATTACTTTTTGTTCCAAATCAAGTGTAATTAAATAACTTAATGCCTCATTTAAAGTATTAAATATTAAACCACGCTTAGTTTTGTCTTTAATGATATTACTATCTCTTCCATAAATAAGCAATAAATCATCTCTTTTAAACTTTGTGTTTTCAATTCCTTCACTTTTATAAATTCCACCTAGAATAATTATTCTTTTATTTCTTTTATAAAGTTGCATTGCATTATTTAATGAATCGACAGTCGTTGATTTTCCATCATTTATAAATATAGTGTTTCCGACTTTTAAGACTTCTTGACGATATTTAACACCCGAAAAGTTTTTAATCGCCGAAATATAGTTTTTATTAAAACCATATAATAGCACCACTCCAAGTAAGGCATAGCTAATGTCTTCTAATATATATCCACTTTGATTAGTTAGTTCTTCTTTTTTGACAATAATCTTATCAATGTAATATAGTTTATCTTTTTTGTAATAAACAATTTTATTATCGTAGATATTAATAGTATTTCTCTTGTACTCTTTTAAATAACTATTACCATTTGTCAAAACAATTTGATTATTAATATTTTGTAATAACTTCTTTTTCGAACCGACATAATATGAATAATTCGGTACATGATCCAAATGATTTGGAGTAATATTAGTAATTATTGCAATATTAAAAGTAAACTCTTTAATGTTTTCAAGTTGAAAACTAGAAAGTTCTAAAACAACTGTGCTCCCTTCTTCAATATCTTTAACTTTACTAATTAAAGGTGTACCAATATTACCTAAAAGGTAATATTTTTTATTAATACTTTTAAGTAATTCGCCAATTAAAGTAACTACTGTTGTTTTTCCATTACTTCCAGTTACTGCAATAATATCGACATTTCTATTTTTTAAATAACGATATCCAAGTTCAATCTCTGATATAACTTCTTTTGATAATAGTGAAACAAGTGAAAAAATCTCACTATGAATATTAAATCCAGGACTTCTAATAGTAAGATCAAATAAGGGTAATTCATTTTCAAGTTCGCCCTTACTAATTTGTTTTATACCATCAATTTTTTTATCATCGTAAACATATACGGAATAGTCTTCTTTTAAGACATCATAGCATGCTTTACCACTTATTCCATAGCCAAGTATTAAGGCTTTTTTCATAATATTCCTCCCATTATTAGAGATAAAAAGGCCAAAATAAAGCCAACAAGATAAAACATATTTACGACTTGGTATTCTTTCATTCCCAATGCTTCAAAGTGATGGTGAATTGGTGCCATTTTGAATATTCTTTTATGTGTCATTTTGAAGTAACCAACTTGTAAAATCACCGAAACTGTTTCAATAACAAATATTCCACCACTTACAATTAACAAATATTCTGAATTCAATAAAAACGCAAGTAGGGAAATTAACGCTCCATTAGCTAAACTTCCCGAATCTCCCATAAAAATTTTGGCAGGATGAGCATTATGAATTAAAAAGCCAATATTTCCTCCAATTACTCCACTTATAAGGATACTAGCAGCATAGTTTTGTTCTTTAAGTGCGATAAGTAAAAAAGGTAAATAAGCTAAAATTATAAGCCCACCTGCAAGACCATCTAGTCCATCTGACATGTTTACAGCATTTGCACTACCAACAACCATAAAAACGATTAATAAAACAAATAAAGGACCTAAATAAATAAAGTTATTAGGAAGATGCAAATGCCACATGCTCTGTTGGTCATAATTTAATAACACCAAAGCAATAAGCGTAAACATTATTTCTAAAGAAAATCTTAAAGATGCACTTAAACCTTTAGAATTCTTATATTTTACCTTAATGTAATCGTCAACAAATCCAATTATAAAAAACATAAACATCAATAATAAAACAATAATAATTTTATAATCTATAAAAGAAAAGTTAAGGAGCGAAGTTATAATAGTTGCTAGTACTATTCCTACTCCTCCCATTGTAGGAGTGCCACTCTTTTGAAAATGAGTAGAAATTATATCATCGCGTACTGCTTGTCCAACATGCTTTTCTTTCTCTTTTTTTATGATAAATTTATTGATGGATGAAGATATGATAATACTTAAAATGAATGTAATTATTACTCTAATAAATACTTCAATATTTATAGCCATTTCCTTACCTCCTCATAATCTGAAAAATGATACTTCTTATTACCAATTATTTGATATTCTTCATGTCCTTTTCCAATTATCGCTAATGTATCGTTTTTAGTTAATCTTTTTACTCCTTCTTTTATTGCTTCATGACGGTCCAATATTATCGTCACTTTTTCATCTTTTAAAGCGTTGATATCGCTAATTATTTCTTCTTGATTTTCATTCCTTGGATTATCGTTAGTGAGTATTATTTCATCCGCATATTGTCTCGCTGAATCACCATATTCTTTTCTTTTAGTTTTATCGCGATTCCCGCCTGCCCCAAAGACGACAACAAGCTTTCCTTTTGTTATATTTTTTAACTCTTTTAAAGCCATCTCAAAGGCCGGGCTTGTATGAGCATAATCAATAATTATATTTGGTGAATAAGATATAACATCCATCCGTCCTTTTATAGGCTTGATACTAGAAACTTCGGAATAGTTTATTCTTTTTTTCATTACTTTTAATAAAGTTAATACACTTATTAAATTTTCAATATTAAAATCACCTATTAGATTTGTATAAATCATATGATTTTCAAAACTAAATAAAGTTCCTTTTAGACTTTTTTCCTTTATTATTGAAGATTCAAATTTATAAGGATAACTATTCTCTTTTTGATTTAATAAAAATCTACCAAATTTATCATTTGCATTTATAACTGTAGTTGCATTACTTTTTAAAATGAAATTAACCTTTGTTTCTTGATAGTCTTTTAAAGTCTTATGATAATCTAAATGATCTTTAGATAAATTCAAAAATACTAGATAAGAAAAATCTAATCCCTCTACTCTTTTTTCTTTTATACCAATTGATGACACTTCTAAAATAACATATTGATATTTGTTTTCTCTTGCATAAACTATATCATTAACCAGTTCAATTGCATTTGGTGTTGTATTATCAGAAATTATTGAATCATTGACATTAGAAATTGTTGTTATAAGTAATGATTTAGGTAGTAAATTATGCAATATATTCGCGGTACTTGTTTTACCATTTGTTCCTACTATGCCAATGAGTGTAGGATGTTTCTTTTTGAGTTTATAGAAATAAATACCAAACTCGCTTAATACATCTTTCAAATTCGGAATATAAATAACATCATTTCTCTTTACATTTGAAAGTATAATTAATGGCTTTATTTTCAAGTCATTAATATAATTAATACCATTATCAATTGCTATAAATATTGATTGTTCCTTTATTTTTCTTGAATCACAAATCAAATGTTTTGCAACTCGTTTGTCTTTTACTGTGATATTAAAAAATCTTAGTGCTTTATCTATACGCATACTATTCACCTAGCATGATCATAATTGTGGATCCTTCTTTTAAGAGTTCACCACTTTTTGGTAGTTGATCAATAACTTTATTTCCTTCACCAAAATAAGCAAATTTAAAATACTTTGATTTAACTTTATTCTTTTCTAAACCAATGTAGTTTTCTACTTCATAAGATTTTACATCATCCCAGTTGTACTCTCTTTTAATTGGTGATTCACGTTTTTCAACATTTAAGATAGGTAATACTTCTTGCAAAATACTTCCCATGATTGGTCCAATTGTCGTTCCACCATATTGAATAGTGTTTTTGGGTTCGCGCATTGCAAAATACACCACTACTTTAGGATCATCCATTGGGGCAGCAGAAATAAATGATAAGACATATCGTCCATCTTGATATACCCCATTTTCGGCAATTTGAGCAGTTCCAGTCTTTCCTCCTACTCGATATCCATCGACATACGCTTTTCTTCCTGAGCCAAGAGCAACAACACACTCTAAGGCTCTTCGCATTTTATCGCTTGCTTCTTTACTTATTACTTGCCTTTTTGGTTGAGTTGGAAAGGTATAAACAACTTCATTGGTTTGATTTGTAGATATTGATTTTGCAATGTGAGGTGTATATAAATATCCTCCATTAATCGTAGCAGAAAACATACTTGCTAATTGAATTGCAGTGACTGACACTCCTTGTCCAAAACTACTCGTTGCTTGCTCAAGTGGTCCATATTTATCATAATTAAACATGATTCCTTTATTTTCGCCACTTATATCAACACCAGTTTTTTCTCCTACACCAAATTTTTTATAATAACTATACAGCCGATCTTTTCCTAAACGCCTTGCAATTTCAACAAATCCTGGGTTAGATGAATTTTGTAATACTTCTAAAAATGTTTGTAAACCATGTCCACCTTTTTTCCAAGATTTAATTCTTACTCCACCTACTATTTCAAAACCTTTATCATAGTAATAGTCATTATCCATATCAATAACACCGGCATCAAGTGCAGAAGCAAACGTTACTGCTTTAAAAGTTGATCCTGGTTCAAAAGATGAGAAAACTGCTAATGTGCGGTTATATACTTCTTGATCGTAGTCTTGATAATTATTATTGTTATATGTTGGGCGATTTCCAATGCCTAATATTTCTCCATTATTTGGATCTAAAGCAAGGGCAATTATTTCTTTAGGATTATATTTAATCCATGCATTAGTCATTTCGCGCTCCAAAACATTTTGTATATCAATGTCAAGAGTTAAATTGAGATTAAGTCCATCAAGTGGTGCGACAATTCGTGAAGATTTATTTTCAAATAGTCCACCTTTTGCATCTGTTAAATAATTAAGTGTTCCGTCTACACCTGTTAAATATTTATCGTAGTAACTTTCAATTCCCGCCAAACCTTGATTATCAATTCCAACAAATCCTAAAAGTGATGCCATTGATTCACCATACGGATAAAATCTTTCATTATCATTTATTAAATATACACCTTCTAAATGAAGGTCATTTATTTTTGTAGCCTCAGCAATACTTATTCTTCTTCCTTCTGGGTGAAGTCGAATAATTGAAGCTTTCTTTGATATTTTTTCAAGAACTGTTTTTTCATCGGCATCTAATATTGGGGCAATTAATCGAGCAGCATTTTCTTTATCAGTTATTTGAAAGGGAATTACCGCTACTGAATACGTGGGATTATTAATTGCAACAGCGTTATCATTACGGTCTAAAATTAATCCACGCGGTGCAACTAATGGGAATGATCTTTCCCACAAATCATTAGCCTTAGATTCAAGAATTTTATTTCTTATAATTGTTTCATAACTAAGTTTTGTACCAACCAATACTAGAGCTACAATACTTATTATTTCGATAATTTTTATTTTTTTTAAGGAAATTGCTTCAATCATACTATCACCAATAAATCGTATGATGATGGAAGCTTATTTATTAAAAAAACCATCAAGCAACTTGATGGTCTTATTGTTTTAAAATGCGAATGTGAGTAATTTTGTTATGCCTATCTCGAACTATATTATTCTTTGCTAGTAATAAATCATCTTGTTCTTCTTGTAAGGCAACAATTTGAGTTTCAATTACTCTTTCTTTTGTATTTAATTTTTGATTTAAAGGGACAAATGAAATGAAAGCTAGACATAAAAACGCGACAGAAAATTTTCGCATTTTATTGCAAATACGGTCAAATCTTGTATCAGTGTTTTTAGTTAACTTGTCTTTCATTTTCCTCATATCCTTTCTATAATTCTTAATTTCGCGCTTTGTGAGCGAGGATTATTTTTTAATTCTTCTTCACTCGCTACAATTACTTGTCGATTTACTAATCGATAATTTGGTTTATTTTCTTCATTTGGTAACATGACTGGTGCATGTCTACTACCTTCAATTTCACTTACTCTTTTAAAAGCCTTTTTTACAATACGATCTTCTAAGGAATGGAAGGTAATAATTGCAAGTCTTCCACCAACTTTTAGTAGACTTAAGACATCATCTAGCACTTTAGTTAAATAATCTAATTCATGGTTTGTTTCAATTCGTAAGGCTTGAAACACTTGTTTTGCAGGATGCCCTTTTTTCATTAATTCTTTTTTAGGAAGACTACTTTTAATAATGTCCACTAATTCAAATGTTGTATTAATAGTCTTACTTTCTCTGACTTTTACAATATTTTTAGCGATGTTATAAGCATATTTTTCTTCACCATATTCTCTAAAAATTCTTGTTAATTCATTTAGTGAATAGTTGTTAATAATATAATGTGCATCTAGTTCATCACTTTGATTCATTCTCATGTCAAGACGTGCGTCATAGCGATATGAGAATCCTCTTTCACCATCGTCAAATTGCGGGGAAGATACACCTAAATCCATTAAGATTCCATCAACGCTATTGACACCTAATTCATTTAGCTTATCTTTGACATTAACAAAGTTTTCATGAATTAATGTGAAGTTATTAGCAATTGTTGAAAGAAAACTTTTAGATTCGTCAATAGCCTTTTGATCTTGATCAAAGCCATATAAATGACCATTAGGTATTCTTTTTAATATCTCACTAGAATGACCTGCTCTTCCTAAAGTACAATCGACATAAATTCCATCATTTTTGATGCATAGGTTGTCGATCACTTCATTTAGCATAACTGGAATATGTTTATCCATAATTAATTTACCTTTGGTAATTTATTTGCTTTTTCTTCATACAACTTATTTTTTTCGTTAATATAATTCGTCCAAGCATCTAAGTCCCAAATTTCAAAGTGATCGAGCATACCAACAATCATAATTTGCTTCCCAATGTTATAACTTTGGAGGACTCTTTTAGGAAGCAAAATTCTTCCTGCATCATCAACTTCTAAATCGACAACACTACTTAATTCAGCTCTCATATAATCACGTGAATCAAGCTCATTAAATGGGAGTTTACGGAGTTCATTCATTTTGTTTTGGAAATCTTCTTCTTTGTACACACTTATACAGCCATCAAAACCTTTCATGATGAAAAGCACAGAACCCACTTGATCCTTCATTTTTGAAGGAATGGTCATTCTGCCTTTGGCATCTAGAGTGTGTTGATAACTTCCAAAGAACATACACTTTCTCCCACTTTCTACCACAATTATATTAAATAATTGTTTTAGTGTAAAGTGTTTTTCAAAAAACTTTATAAATATTAAAAAAAGCACTTCGAACTGAAGTGCTTATAAATTAGTATTAATTACTCTTCCCAATCATCAAGAGCGGCAAGTCTAGGATCTAGTGTATTTTTCTTTTCTTCTTCAAATTCATCTTGTGATAAGACTCTTACACCATCAACACTAGGAAGTTTTGCGCCTTTCTTTATTACTCGTAAAGGAATATTTGCAATTATTATTGATAAAACATATTCATCTAAATCAATTTCATTTCCCTCAATTTCAATTATCTCTTCGTTAATTGGCTCAAATGAGAATTCTAAAGTCTCATTAACATCCATTAAATAATCAACATCTTCTAAAGTATAGGAACATTGAAGAACTAAATCTGCTTTGATTTCAAAATAAATTTCAATGATATCACCAAAGTTAGAACACTTTGCTTCAACTTCTACCTTTTTTATTTTATTTAATGAAAAGACATGAGAATATTGTTCAGGTAAATATTTAATTTCTTCTTTTAGAATAATCGGAGATTTTTCTTTTTTAATATCAGATACTAATACTTTCATATCAACCTCTTAATTTAATGCTTAACTTAGTCTCAAGTGCATTAATTACATCTTTTTCAATTGAAGTAATTTCTTCACTAGTGAATCCTTTAGTGTAATCTTCATAAATCATTTTTAAAGCAACTGATTTAAATCCTAGTGAAACATGTTCTCCTTCATATACATCAAATATATCGACTTGACGAATGAGGTTATGTCCACTTTGTTTAATTACTTTAATAATTTCTTGTGCAGTTACTTCTTTCTTAACGACAAGCGCTAAATCTCTTTCTACAGATTGATAACGAGATGGTGGTACTACTTTAATTGGACTTACTCTCATATCAAGGAATTTACTTAAATTGAGTTCTAACATTACAACTGGCATTTTTCCTAAATCAAATTCTTTCATCAAATTAGGATGAGCTTCACCAATTATACCTACTAAATCTTTTCCAATATAAATTTCAACCGCACGTCCTGGATGAAGTTCACTAAATTTATCACTCACTCTTACCATTTTATAGCGCATTGGTTCAATTGCAAGAAGACCCATAATAGCCTCAAATACACCTTTTGCGTGTGCAAAGCTAAATGGAATCTTTTGCATTAAATGGCGGTATTCATCTTCTCCTTGCATAATAACAGCAAGATGCGACTCAAAGCCAACTTTTGTATAAACATCACTTAACTCGAACATTTTTAAATTCTTATTTTGACGTGATAAGTTATATCTTAAAGTGTTTAAAAGTGAAGGCAATAAAGTTGAGCGAACAATCTTATGATCTTCAGTCATTGGATGAAGCAATTGATATTGCTCAAAATCATTTAAAGACGAAAAATACTTACTTAACTTATCATCTACTAAAGTATAGTTAAGTGTTTCATAGAAGCCGTTAGAGATTAATAAATCTCTAATTTGACGTTTACGTAGTTGTCCTTCTTTTAAAGCACCCACTGATACTTCTTGTTTAGGAAGGCTAGATTTAATATGTTCAAAGCCAAGAAGCCTAATAACTTCTTCTGATAAATCTGCACTTAATTTAATATCAATGCGGTGATTTGGAATATATGCTTTAAAGCTATCTCCATCAAAATCAGAAATCACAATACCCACTCTTTCAAGTGTGTGTTTAATTAAATCATGATCAAATTCACTACCTAAGCGATTATTAATCTCACTACATGAACTTTCAATAATTAATTGATTATGATCAAGTTCATCAAATGATTTAATTTCATATACTTCTTTTGCTTCTGCTAAATCAATTAATAAATTTGCAGTTAAGTCTAAAACATATTCATATTGATCTTTGTTAATTCCTTTAACAAATCTTTGTGAAGATTCAGAAATTAAATTCAAACGAGTTGATGTATGTCTAATTGTTTTCGCATCGAAATTTGCCGCTTCAATAGCGATATTTTTCGTATTTTCGTCAACGGCGCAACTAAGAGATCCCATCACACCACCAAGACACATGACTTTATCTTCGTTCATAATGACTAAATCTCCTTCTTGGAGTTTATAGGTCTTTTCATCTAGTGCTACAAACTCACCACTAAAATCTGAGCGAGCACATAAAGATTTAGAACTTAATTTATCTAAATCATACATATGAAGTGGTTGACCAGTTAAAAGCATTACAAAATTTCCAATATCAACGATATTATTGATTGGTCTTACACCACTTGCTATTAATTTTTCTTTTAACCATTTTGGTGATTCTTTAACTTTAATATTTTTTACTTCTCTAATGGCAAACTGTTTGCATAATTCAGTTTGAGAATTAACTTTAAAATCAGATTTCTTGACGTCTAATTCTTTGATTTCTGGTAGTCTAACTTCTCTTTCAAAGAGCGCTGCTACTTCTTTGGCAACATTTTGCATAGCGAGACAATCACTACGATTAGCTAAAAGTTTTAAATCTAAAATCGTGTCATCTAATCCTAAATATTCAAGGACTTTATCATTTCCAACTTCAGCATCACTTGGTAATTCTTCAATACCATTAATTTGTGCTTCAGTTAAATACTTTTGGTCAACACCTAATTCTAAAAGTGAGCAACACATACCATTTGATTCGACACCACGAATACTAGACTTAACAATTGTGATTTTTGGTAATATCGCTCCAACACGAGCGACAATTACTTTCAAACCAACACGAGCGTTAGGTGCACCACAAACGATTTGTTCAATTCCATATTTTCCTTCATCAACTTTTAAGATATGTAAGTGATTAGAATCTGGGTGATTAACACACTCAATAATTTCACCAATCACAAGATTAGTTCCACTTGCTAGATGCACAATATCTTCAACTTCAATACCCGCAAAAGTAAGCTTTTGAGCAATACATTCAGGAGTCAAACCATCTAAATTAACATAATTATTTAACCATTTTAAACTAACTTTCATTGCTCACACCTACTTTCTTTTAAATTGATTCAAGAATCTAACATCGTTTTGATAGAATCTTCGAATATCATCAACGCCATATCTAAGCATAGCGACTCTTTCAATACCTACACCAAATGCAAAGCCTTGATACTCTTTAGGATCATAACCTGACATACTTAAAACATTAGGGTGAACCATTCCACCACCTAAAATTTCAATCCAGCCAGTTCCTTTACATTTAGAACATGTTCCTTTTCCTCCGCAGTCACAGGAAACATCAACTTCTACTGATGGCTCAGTGAATGGGAAGTAAGATGAGCGAAGACGAATTTCTCTTTTTTCGCCATACATCTTTTTAATAAATAATTCCAATGTTGCTTTCAAATTACTTAAAGTAATATTTTTATCAACGACAAGTCCTTCAATTTGTCCAAATTGATGTGAATGAGTTGCGTCATCATCATCACGACGATACACTTTACCAGGACAAATAATTTTAATTGGTTTTCCTTGTTTTTCTTGCATGACACGTGCTTGAACTGGAGAAGTATGTGTACGCATTAAAGTATTATCATCAATATAGAATGTATCTTGCATATCACGAGCAGGATGATCTTTTGGAATATTTAATAACTCAAAGTTAAAATGATCTAGTTCTACTTCTGGGCCTTCGGCAATTTCATAACCCATACCAAGGAAGATATCAATCATTTCATCTTGAATAATGTAAAAAGGATTTTTCCCTCCAGCATCATAGTTAATGCCAGGAAGAGTTACATCTATTTCTTCTCTTTTTAGTTTTTCATCAAGCATTCTTTTTTCTAGCATTGCTCTTTTTTCTTCAAGCTTTCTTGTAATTTCATCTTTTGCTTTATTGATTGCTTCACCAAAAACTTTTTTACCTTCTATTGATAATTCTTTCATCTTAGACATTAAGCCCATAAATTTAGACTTTTTCGATAAATAATCGTTTCTAACTTCATTTACTTTCTCTATTGAATCTACTTCATCAATTGCCTTTAAGGCCTCTTCATAGAGTTCATTTAATTCTAGATCTTCCATATTTTTCCTCCATAAACAAAATAAAAAGTCGCTCCTAATATAAGGAACGACTGAACAAGCCGTGGTACCATCCTAATTCGCACATTAAATAGCGCGCACTTAATTTGTCTTAACGTCGACTAACGTATACTCCGAGGTGAATTCATTAGTATCTTTTAAGAGCATTTTCACTTTATTGCTCCTCCCTAATAAAAGAGTGGC
>JAFLUZ010000006.1 GCA_022508535.1 Erysipelotrichales bacterium | reverse complement strand
CGCCCTACACGGGGTGGAGGACAGTGTTAGGTGGGTAGTTTGACTGGGGCGGTCGCCTCCTAAAGTGTAACGGAGGCGCCCAAAGGTACCCTCAATATGGTTGGAAATCATATTTCGAGTGCAAAGGCATAAGGGTGCTTGACTGCGAGACCTACAAGTCGAGCAGGGACGAAAGTCGGGCTTAGTGATCCGGCGGTTCCGCGTGGAAGGGCCGTCGCTCAACGGATAAAAGCTACCCTGGGGATAACAGGCTGATCGCGTCCAAGAGTTCACATCGACGACGCGGTTTGGCACCTCGATGTCGGCTCATCACATCCTGGAGGGGTAGTACCTTCCAAGGGTTTGGCTGTTCGCCAATTAAAGTGGTACGCGAGCTGGGTTCAAAACGTCGTGAGACAGTTTGGTCCCTATCTGTCGTGGGCGTAGGAAGTTTGAGAGGACCTGTCCTTAGTACGAGAGGACCGGGATGGACATAGCAATGGTACACCAGTTGTCACGCCAGTGGCACAGCTGGGTAGCTACCTATGGAATAGATAAACGCTGAAAGCATCTAAGTGCGAAGCTAACCTCAAGATGAGACTTCCCATTCGCAAGAAGTAAGACCCCTAGAAAGTTACTAGGTTGATAGGTCATAGATGTAAGTGCAGTGATGCATTGAGTCGAGTGATACTAATAGGTCGAGGACTTAAATACGTAAAATCATTTAAGTTTTAAGATAACGCTTGATATAAAAAGAAGGAATATTATAATATATAGTATCTAGTTTTGAGAGAACAAATCTCTCAAGAAAAAAAGTCTGGTGGTGATGGCGCGGTGGACACACCTGTTCCCATCCCGAACACAGAAGTTAAGCACCGTAGTGGCGATTGTATCTCTTCGGAGACAGAGTAGCGAGCTGCCGGGCTTTTTTTTTGCTCTAAATTGTCACTGATGATTTTTTTTTATTTAATTAAATGATGTATTTATTACCATTTTATTGTTTTAGTGTAGAATATACATACTTTTATTTTTTTTATAAATGTGTTAGAATACATTGGTATTATATACCAATGAATATTTTAGGAGGCTAATTATGAGTATAGATAAGCAAACTCCGTATGGTGGTATTAATATTTCAATTCAAGCAATTGGAAGTGTTGCAGGTAATGCAGCTACTGATTGTTACGGAGTATTGGGTCTTGCACAAAGATCTTCATCCGTTATTGATAATTTACTTTTAAAAAAAGAATATTATAAAGGCGTAATCCCTAAAAAATTAAAAAATGGTTATGCCGTAGATTTATATATTGTTGTTGCATATGGTGTGAAAATCACCGAAATTGTGACAGAAGTTCAAAAAAAGGTTAAATATGTTTTAGAAAAAACTTTTGATATTAAATTTAAAGCTATTAATGTTTATGTCCAAGGAATAAAAATATTGTAATAAGTAAGGAGAAGTTTCGCATGAAAACAATTAATGGTGCCAAAATGAAACAAATGATTATTTCAGGCACAAATAATTTGTATAATCACTATCCTGAAATCGATGCGTTAAATGTTTTCCCTGTCCCTGATGGTGATACAGGTACTAATATGAATTTAACAATGGCTTCAGGTGCAAAAGAAGTTCAAAATAGAAATGATGATGATGTTTACTCAATCGCTAAAGCATTCTCTAGAGGATTGCTTATGGGTGCGAGAGGAAACTCAGGTGTTATATTATCGCAGATTTTTAGAGGATTTGCTCAAGCTCTTGATGGTAAAGTAACAATTAATGTTCAAGAGTTATCAGATGCTTTTATGAATGGTAAAGATGTCGCGTATAAAGCAGTTATGCGCCCAGTAGAAGGTACAATTTTAACTGTAATTCGTGAAGCTGCTACAGCGCTTCATGATAATATTGCATCTATTTCTTCTATTGAAAAAGCTTTCGAGCTATTAATTGAAGAGGCACATGCATCTTTAGAGAGAACCCCTGAATTATTGCCTGTCTTAAAACAAGTTGGCGTTGTCGACTCTGGTGCAGCAGGATTAATTAAAATATTAGAAGGTTTCCAAGCTGCTCTAAAGGGCAAAATGATCGAAAAAGAAACTGCATCTGCTTTTGAAGATGATAAACCAGAAATGGCAGGAGCTAGTGTTGCTGCAGATGAATTTGGATATTGTACGGAATTCATTATGCGTTTAGCAAAAAAAGAAGATGAATCAAAAAAGAGTTTTACAGAATCAAGATTCTCAAACTGGTTAAGTGCTCATGGTAATTCTCTTGTTGTTGTTCGTGATGAAGATTTAGTTAAGGTACATGTTCATACTTTAAAACCTGGTGAAATTCTTAGCTTTGCTCAACAATTCGGTGAGTTCGTCAAGATTAAAATTGAAAACATGACTGAGCAACATACAAAGTTAACAGAAGAAAAAGCAGGAAATGTTCCAGTAGAACAAAAAGAATACGCAATTATCGCAGTTGCAGTTGGTGATGGCATTGAGAATATGTTTAAAGAACTCCGCGCTGACTACATCGTTAGCGGTGGTCAAACTATGAACCCTGCTACAGAAGATTTCGTTAAAGTTATTAAAGAATCTAACGCGAAAAATGTTTATATTTTACCTAATAACTCAAACATCATTTTAGCGGCTTCTCAGGCTGCTGATGTATGCGAAGGAGTAAATGTTAAGGTTATTCCTTCTAAGTCCATTCCACAAGGTTTAGTGGCATGTATGATGTTTAATCCTGAAGCAAGTTCTGATGATAACTTTGCTGAAATGAGTGAAGCTTTAGGGAATGTTGTAACTGGACAAGTAACATTTGCAATTAAAGATACAAATATTGATGGTGTTGACATTAAGAAAGACCAATTTATGGGCATGAAAAATAATAAAGAAATTATTTGTTGCCATGAAGATAAATTTGTCGCTGCTAAAGAGTTGATTGAATCAATGTTAGATGAAATGTCTTCAATTGTTACAATCATTTATGGTGAAGATGTAAATGATGAAGAAGCAAACAAATTTGCAGAAGATCTTATGAAAGAACATGAAGATTTAGATGTTGATTTGAAAAAAGGTAATCAACCAGTCTATTCATTCATCGTTGGTGTTGAATAATAATTAAATAAATAAGGGAATTTAATTTCCCTTTTTTGTTAAAAGAAAAACTATATTATAAGTAAGGAGGGTAAAATATGAAATTTTCTAAATCTGAAAGAATTAATTTGGCATTAGATCAAATGGGCATCACAAGTATTGATGCTCTAGTTCATCATTTACCACGCACTTATAATGATTTTTCTTTAACTCGTGAAACAAACTTAGAAAACAAAGAAAGAGTAGTTCTTTATGGACGATTGGTGTCTAATCCAACAATAGTAAAAAAAGGCAAACTAACAATTATTAGATTTTCTTTTATAACTGAAAGCTTTAATTATTTTAAAGTTGTTGTATTTAATCGTCCTTATCTTTATAAGACACTTAATTTATCGAGTCATTATACAATCGTAGGATCATATGATAAGGACACTGCAACTATAAATGTAATCAATTTAGTAAAAGGTCCAATTCCTGATAATGAAAAATATAAAGCTATTTATTCTTTACCAAGCGTTATTGAAAATTATCAATTTGCGAATATGGTCAAAAAGTATCTTTTCGATGAAAATATCAATTTTCCTGATGTTGTACCTTCATACTTCAAACAAAAATATCAATTATTAAGCCATAAAGAGGCCTTAGAGCGTGTTCATGTGCCAAGTGGACCAAATGATGTACATTTAGGTTTACGCGTCTTAAAATACGAAGAATGCCTTCTTTTCACACTTCAGACACAAATAATTAGAAGAGAAAACAAATCTTTGCAAAATAATGAAAAGAATAAAATAGATACTTTAAAGATTAATGAGTTTATTAAAGGTTTAGATTATAAACTAACTCATGATCAAGTTTTAGCAGTTCGTGAGATTATTTTAGATATGAATGAACCAAGCCTTATGTATCGTTTACTTCAAGGTGACGTGGGAACAGGTAAAACGTTGGTCGCAAATATCGCTCTTTTTGGTGCGTACTTAAGAGGAGATCAAGGCGCGCTTATGGCTCCAACAGATGCCTTAGCGCATCAACACTTTGAAACATTAACCAAACTATTTAAAGATAAATTAAAAGTTGGATTGCTCGTTGGTTCAATGACTAATGCTGAAAAGAAGATAATAAAAGAACAACTTATCAATAAAGAGATTGATATTGTAGTTGGAACTCATGCACTTTTCTCTAATGATGTTCAATATGCGCGACTTGGATTAGTCGTTATTGATGAACAACATAAATTTGGAGTAAACCAACGTTTGCTCTTAGCGTCGAAAGGTGAAAATACAGATTTACTACTTATGTCTGCGACACCAATTCCGCGCACACTTGCTTTAACTCTTTATGGAGATTTAGATGTTTCAACTTTAACAGAATATCCAGTCCTAAATCGAAATATTGAAACAAAAGTCATCAAAGAAGATGATAAAAAAGTCTTTAAATATGTTGATGAATCTTTAAAAAGAAATAATCGTGTTTTTGTGGTTGCACCACTAATTGAAATGGGTGTGAGAGATAATTCTGTAGAAGAACTATATCAAAGATTTTTTAATAAATACCAAGATAAAGTTGTAATGTTACACGGAAAATTAGAGCAAGAAGAAAAAGATGCGGCGTTAGAAAGTTTTAAAAATGGTGAGACGCCAATTCTTATTTCCACAACTGTTATTGAGGTAGGAATCGACATTAAAAATGCCGATTTAATGGTAATATATAGTGCTTCGAATTTTGGACTTGCTTCTCTTCATCAAATTAGAGGAAGAATTGGAAGAGATGGAAGTGAATCAACCTGTCTTCTCCTTTATAAAAACGAAGAGGAAGAAGATGTTGAAAAACTTAAAATATTAGAAAACACCTTAGATGGATTTAAAATCGCTGAAGAGGATTTGGCAATGCGAGGACCAGGAGACATGAATGGTTTAAAGCAATCTGGAATGCCGAATTTTGCTTACGCTAATATTATTTCGGATTTTAAAATGTTTGAAGTTGCAAGAGATGATGCAAATTACATTTTAAATCATAGTAATAGTAGCGAATTTAAAAATATTTTAAATCTTGCTTATGATTATACTAAAGAAAACAAATTCCGAAATGTCTAAGGTGAAGTAGTTTTAATATTATAAATATTAAATTTATGATAAAATGATTTAATGAGGTGAATTACATGTTAAAAATGGTTGTAGATACAATGGGAAGTGACAATGGAACAAGTGCAACAGTTCCAGGTATTATCACTTTCTTAAAAAATCATAACGACGTAGAAATATATGCTGTTGGTAAGATTGAAGAATTAGAAGCTTTGAAAGACTATCCTAATGTTACTTTAATTGATGCACGTCAAGTTGTTCCTATGGAAGCAGGCGCACTAGATGTAATGCGTGCTAAAGATTCTTCAATGCTTGTTGCTATTAATAAATTTTTAGAAGTTGGAGCAGATGCAATCGTTTCTGCGGGTTCAACAGGAGGATTTTTATCTTCAACAACTTTAAAATTAAAACTAATTGAAGGGGTAGAAAGAGCAGCTTTAATTTCTCCTTTCCCAACAAAAATTAAAGGTAAAAAAGTTACTGTTCTTGATATAGGAGCAAATAACGAAAATACACCTGAGCAACTCGTACAATTTGCAAAATTAGGAAAAATATACGCTAATAAAGTATTTGGTATTGAAAAACCTAATATTTATTTATTAAGTAATGGAGCAGAAGATGGAAAAGGTAGTCCAACAGTAAAGGCTGCTCATAAATTACTCAAGCAAGAGAATATGGAAGGATTCAAAGGTAACATTGAGGCAAGATACGCTCTTGATGGTGAAGCAGATGTTATTGTTACTGGAGGATTTGAAGGAAATATTTTCTTAAAAGGCGTTGAAGGTGTTGCCTCTATGATGGGGAAAATGATAAAGAGTGCCTTTAAGCGCAATATATTCTCCATGATTGGATATTTATTTGCTAATAAAGGTTTCAAAGAAATTTCCGAAACTATGGAATACAAATCAACAGGTGGCGCAATGTTATTAGGAGTTAATGGCGTAGTTGTCAAAGGTCACGGTAGTAGTGATGCTTACTCTTTCTCTTGTGCTATGAATGTTGCTTATAAAATGGCAAAAGCCAATATTGTTGAACAAATAAAAGAAGGTATCAAAGAAAATGCAAAATAGAGTCTTAGACTTATTAGAAAAATTTCATATTCAACCAAACGATATCACACTTTATGAACTTGCATTTACGCATTCTTCTTATAATGTTGATGCTAATACTAAACATCAAGATTATGAGAGACTAGAGTTCATGGGAGATAGTGTGATAAATTTTGTGGTTGCAGATCTTGCTTTTTCTCTTCATAAAGAAATGACGCAAGGGGAATTATCTAAACTTCGTGCAGCAATTGTACAAAGTAAGTCTTTGGCCGCTAAAGCTTTAAATTTTAACTTTAATGAGTATATTCGTTTAGGACATAGCTTACCAGAAAATACACGCTTATCAAAAAGAATCTTAGAAGATGTTTTTGAAGCGTTTGTGGGTGCAATGTATTTTGATCAAGGACGAGAATATACTTATGAATTTGTAAAAAAATTGTTTGTCGATGATGTTAAACAATTTGAAATGAAACAAATTAAAGACTATAAATCAGAATTACAAGAAGAAATGCAAGCTGAACATCGTGAGGCTGTGAAATATATAGTAGTTGAAGAACATGGCCCGGCACATGATAAAACCTTTATCGTAAAAGTCACATATAATGATGTTACTCTTGGAATAGGTAAAGGTAAATCAAAAAAAGATGCTGAGCAAATGGCAGCGTGCGATGCATTGAGAAAGAAGGCGGGATAATGGGTTTATTTTCATACTTAAAGGAAAAGATTTTAGGAAAATCAAATAAACAAAAAGATAAATATGTCGTTGGTTTAGATAAATCAAGACGAAATTTTGCTGACCGTTTAAAAGGTTTAACATCGCGATATAAACAAGTTAATGAAGAATATTTTGATGAATTAGAAGAAATATTAATCGAAGCTGATGTCGGTGTTACTCTTGCTTTTGATATTATTGACGCAACTAAAAAAGAATCAAGAGAGAAGAATATTTTAGACCCACAAGCAATCAATGAATTGTTAGTGGATAAAATGTTTGTTAGCTATGTTAATCAAGGTTCAGATATCGTAAATGAAATTGACTTTAAAAATAAACCAACTGTTTTATTAGTTGTTGGTGTTAATGGTGTTGGAAAAACAACAACAATTGCTAAACTCGCTAAAAGATATATTGATAAAGGTAAGAAAGTTACTCTTGTCGCTGCTGATACATTTAGAGCAGGAGCAATTGAACAACTTTCCGTTTGGGCTCAAAGACTTAAATGTGAAATTTGTGTTGGTAAAGAAAACGCCGATCCTGCTTCAGTTGCATTTGAAGGAGTTAGACTTGGTAAAAATAATGGTTCTGATTTAATTATTATTGATACAGCTGGTAGACTTCAAAATAAGGCAAACTTAATGGCGGAATTATCAAAAATTCGTCGTGTCATTGGAAAAGAAATAGAAGATGCACCACATGAAGTATTTTTAATTATTGACGCTACAACAGGGCAAAACGGTGTAATTCAAGCTAAAGCATTTGGAGAAGTAACTAGTCTTACTGGTGTAATTATTACTAAAATGGATGGCACTTCTAAAGGCGGAATTATTCTTGCTATCCGAGATGAATTAGGTGTTCCTGTACGCTTTATTGGTTTAGGTGAACAAATGGATGATTTACAAGAATTTGATCTTGATCAATACCTTTATGGCTTATGCTTAGGTAATGAGGAAAAATAATGGATAAGATTGAAGAATTCACCTATAACAATCGTCTATTAGAAAAATATGGAAAACTATTAACAGATACGCAGCTTAGAATTACTGAACAATATTATTGTTACAATCTTTCTTTGGCGGAAATTGCTGAGAATGAAAATATCTCCCGTACTGCAGTATCTGATTGTGTAAAATCTGCAATTCGTAAGTTAAACGAATATGAAGAAAAACTAAATTTAATTAAATTAAATGATATGTTGATTAAAAAAATTGATACAATTAAAAATAAAATGACAATTCAAGAATTAGAAGAATTAGAAAGGATGATAAAAGATGGCATTTGAATCCTTAACTGATAGATTAAGTGGCATTATAAAAAAATTAAAAGGTAATTCAACTTTAACCGAATCGAATATGCAAGAAATGTTACGAGAAATTCGTATCGCCCTTCTTGAAGCAGATGTTAATTTTTTGGTTGCCAAAGAATTTGTTAATAAGGTTAAAGAAAAAGCACTTGGTCAAGAAGTTCTCAAAAAACTTAACCCAAGTCAAATGGTTGTTAAAATTGTTCATGAAGAACTTGTAGAACTTTTAGGTGCTGATCAAAGCGAAATTAAATACAACTCTAATAAACCTACAATAATTATGCTTTGTGGTTTACAAGGTTCTGGTAAAACTACAACTGCTGGTAAGTTAGCAAAATTAATGAAAAATAAGTTGCATAAAAAAGTGCTTCTTGCTGCTTGTGACGTTTATCGTCCTGCTGCTATTGATCAATTAGTAACTATTGCTGGTCAAGTTGGTGTTGATGTTGTTAATATGGGGACTCAAGCTAATCCAGTTGATATCGCTAATAAAGCAAAACAAAAAGCATATGATGAGAGATACGATGTATTAATTATTGATACAGCTGGTCGTTTACATATTGATGAAGCTTTAATGGAAGAATTAAATAAGATTAAAGATTTAGTATCGCCAGATGAAATATTATTACTTGTTGATGCAATGTCTGGACAAGATGCAGTTAACGTTGCAAATAGTTTTAATGATAGATTAGCCTTAACTGGTGCAATTATGTCTAAATTAGATGGTGATGCACGTGGTGGTGCGGCTTTATCTATTAGACATCTAACTGGTGTTCCAATTAAGTTAACTGGTGTTGGTGAAAAGCTTGATGATTTAGAATTGTTCTACCCAGATCGTATGGCAGATCGAATTTTAGGCATGGGAGACGTCATGTCTTTAATCGAAAAGGCTCAAGAAAATATCGATGAAGCTAGTGCAAGAAAATCAGTCAATAAAATGATGGATGGAACATTTGATTTAAATGATATGCTTCAACAAATGAAACAAATTCAAAAAATGGGTTCTCTTGGTGGCATCTTAAAACTTATTCCTGGAATGCCAAAAATATCTGAAGAAGATAAAGCAAGAGCAACAAAAGAAATGAAACAAACGGAATCTATCATCAATTCTATGACTCCATATGAAAGAAAGCATCCAGAAGTCTTAAAGAATTCGCGTAAAATGCGTATTGCCAAAGGCTGTGGCTTAACAAACGCCGAAATTAATCGTATGCTAAAGAAATTTGAGCAAATGAAAGATATGATGAAACAAATGAAAAACTATACCAAAGGTGGAAAACTTCCTCCAATGGGTGGTTTGGGCGGTAAGCCATTTTAATAATTATGCCTCTCTAAAAAGAGAGGTTTTAATTTTTTATAAAAAAACGACAAAATTTAGATTTTAAATTGTCTTATTAAATGTTAAAGGTGAAATTATGGCCAAAATTACATCTAGAACTTTGAAGAAATTAAAATCTACATCACATTCAGTGATGGAGAATGCTTTTAATGCGATTTATGATGAATACTCATATTTGGTCTATTATGTATCTTTAAAAATTGTTAAAGATAAGGATGCAGCCAAAGATATAACAAATGAAACTTTTTTAAAGTTTTTTGAAAGTAAAAACACTATAAAAGATATTAAGAAAGTTAAATCATATTTAACTTCTATAAGTAAAAATCTGTCGCTTAATCATTTGAAAGATCAAGAAAGAAGAGTTTCTTTTGATGAAGAGATAATAGAAGAACAAAGATATGATGATTTTGAGAACTATATTTCTAAATTTAAAGAATATTTAGATGAAGAAGAGATTGATTTAATTGTGTATCATTTACTATATGATTTTAGTTTCAAAGAAATTGCGTTAAAAAACAATACCACTACAAGTTCAGTTTCTTCAAAATATCAAAGAGCCATAATAAAAGTAAGAAAACATTTTAAGGAGATTTAAATATGAAAAACTTAAAAGATAAAGTAAAAAAAGAATTTGAATCTCAAATTGATGTAGATTTACATTTTGATACATCAAATCTTGAACCTAATTCTAAACCAAGTGTTAGAAAAAATGTAATTATTCGTCGTACAATACTTGCAACCCTAAGTGTAGGCGCAATATGTTTGGTATCCATTCCAATTATTAAATCAATGGAGTCAAAAGAAACATTTAAACAATTTAAAAAGCAATATACACAAAGCGAATTGAAACAAATTGAATTAGACTCCTTTAAAAAATTAAATGAAATTAATTATCCAGAAAGCAATGAAAAGCGCAAAGTCAGTGATGAGTATCATGATTCAGTTATTGAGTTTTCTAATAGAATTTATTCATCAATGAATAAGGAAAACATCTCGTTTTCTCCGTTAAATTTGCATATGAATTTAAGTGTCTTATCTTTGGCGTCCGATAACGAAATAACTTTACAGGCGTTAGACAATTTGTTAGGTATGAATAAGATTTCAAGAGAACAAGATTTTATAAATGCCTATATTAATGATTATTTTTATAATAATAATGGTACAATTCAAATGTACAACGGATATTTTGCTACGAATAAATATGAATCAAACACTGATTTTATTTCTAGCCTAACAAGACACTATACTGAAGCATATCAAGTTGATTTTAATTCTGATCAATCTGTCAATAAGATTTTAAAGTGGGTGGATCAAAAAGTACAAGATAAAAATTTCTTAAATAAGAAAAATTTAGATATAAAAGAAGATACGGCATTTTTATTAATGTCGACATTGTATTTTAAAAATTCTTGGAGAAATACATTTAATGCTCAAGATACAAGCGATGATGTTTTTTATTTAGAAAATGGAAGTAAAATTAATGTTTCTTATTTGTTCCATAGTTATTATGGTGATTGTTATGATTATGAAGACTATATAAGTTGCTATGATTATTATGAAAATGGGCTAAAAATAAAATATTTAATTCCTAAGACTGATGTTTCTAATTCTGTTTTTGAATTGATACAAAATGTGAATATATTTAAAGATGATGAAACAAGAAGAATCAAATCAGAAACTGGTCATTCGTGGAATGACAACCCAATAGTGAAGTTGAAAGTTCCGAAGTTTGAAAGCGAGTGTATGATAGATTTCTCTCCTATTTTAAAAGATAACGGTCTTGAATATTTGTTTGATGAGATGGGTAAAAGTTTTAATTATGCATTTGATAATTTACCAATTGATCATAGTATTTGCCTAGATTATGTGAAGCAAAAGAACCAAATTTCTTTTGATGAAGATGGTACGACTATAAAAAGTATAAGTTTTGCAATGGGAGGGGATAAGGCTACGGCTACTGCACCAATGACTGCAGACACTATTGAAGTAAATTTAAATAGACCATTTATATATATTATTTATGATAGCAATGACTTACCAATATTCGTTGGAAATGTAAATAATCCCAAAAAATAAAAAAACATTGCAATTTGCAATGTTTTAATTTCTTTTAATAAATTTATGACCTTTAGAAATGGCGTCTATTTCCCATTTTCCAGTTTCATTATTATCAATTTCATTGAGCAATTTTTGATCTTTTTTAGTCAAAGTATATTTATTAAATAAATCAGGTCTTTTTTCTCTTGTTAATTTTAGACTTTGTTTTTGTCTCCATTTAGCAATTGCTTCATGATTACCAGAGAATAAGATATCAGGAACAGTGTCGCCATTATAGTCATATGGTTCAGTAAATTGTGGATATTCAAGTAATCCATTTTCAAAAGTTTCTTCCACAATGGATCCTTCAGATATTGCTCCATCAATTAATCTTATAACCGCATCAGCAATGACCATTGAGCTAAGTTCTCCACCTGTGAGAATATAATCCCCGATTGATACGCACTCATCAACATATTTTTCAATGCGTGAATCTACTCCTTCATAATGACCACAAATAATAATTAAGTGCTCATAATGAGTGTATTGATGCGCAATATATTGAGAGAATGTAGTTCCAGTTGGAGACATGAGAATTACATGAGAATTTTCAGTTTTAACACTATTTAAAGCATCAATAATTGGTTGACACTTCATAATAAGACCTGCACCCCCTCCAATTGGGGCGGAGTCAACACGTCCATATTTATCTTTAGTAAAATCACGAATATTGACACATTCTAATTCAATAGCGTTTTTGGCTATAGCTCTTTTAATTATTGAAGTATTTATAAATCCTTCATACATCTCTGGAAATAAAGTTAAGAAAGTTATTTTCATAATAATCCCTCGATGACATGAATAGTAATTTTGTGAGATTCAATATCGACACTTTTTATAAATGCTTTAACAAAAGGCACTAAGAAATCTTTTTGTCCGTCTCTTTCAACTCTCAAAGTTTGGTAGGAAGCATATTCTTCGACAGCTTTTACGTGACCTAGTAAACTATTATCTTCATCGTAAACATCGCATGACATTAATTCATGATAATGATAATAGTTTTTAGGAAGAGTAGCATCTTCAGCTACAATTTGAACTAAATAGTTTTTAAACTTTTCAACATCATTGGCATCTTTATATTCATTAAAGGCAACAATATCAAGACTTTTATTTTGCTTAAAAGAAGAAATAGTTACTTCTTCACGAATTCCATTTTTTTCGTTAAGTAAGTATACTTTTTTATTTTTCTTATAACGAGTAGAAGAAAAATGCGAAGAAGAGTAAACTTTAACTTCCCCTTTGATTCCAAATACTCCAACAATTCTTCCTAATGTAATATATTCCATAACACTCCTAAATTTGAAAAAATGAGGAAACTAGTCCTCATTACTTTCTTCATCAAAAGATTCAAATTTTAAATGAACTCTTTTACTTTCTAATTTGCCTGCAATCGAAATAACTTCGCGTAATGCATCAGCAACGATTCCTTTTCTACCGATAAGCTTAGCTGTGTCTGTTTGATTTGCGACAACTAAGATTAAAATATCCTTTTCAGAATCATTTGGCATCTCTCTTACCATTAAAGATTCAGGATTATCGATGAATGGATCGACAAAGGCATGGATGATTTTTTCGTAATCCATGACGATTATTCTCCTTTTTTATTTGCTTTGGCGATAATACCTGCTTTTGAGAATAAAGCGCGAACAGTATCAGAAAGTTGTGCACCTTCTTTTAACCATTTAAGTGCTTTTTCTTCATCGATTTTAGCTTGGTTTTCTTTTGCTAATGGATCGAATGTTCCTAATAATTCGATATAACGACCATCACGTGGGAATCTGCTATCTGCAGCAACGATTCTATAAGATGGATCCTTATGACGACCAGTTCTTGTTAATCTAATTTTTACAGCCATTTTAATAATCTCCTTTTTTATAAATTACGTAAGTAATTATAAACAAATAAAATGTGCGTGTCAAGTATTTTTACTTAACACTAATAAATATTTTCCTTTGAAAGTAAGCGCTTTATATGGTAATATTAGTTAGTTGAGAAAGAGGTAAATTTATATGAAAAATTTTATTGATAAATTCTTCCATATCTCAGAGAAAAAGTCATCTTTGAAAAGCGAAATAATTGGTGGACTAATTACATTTGTGGCAATGTGTTATATCCTACCTGTTAATGCTTCCATATTATCTGCTATGGGGATGAATACGCTTGGTGTATTTGCTATGACCGCGATTGTTGGAGCGTTAGTGACTTTCATCATGGGATTTGTGGCAAATTATCCAGTTGTTTTAAGTGCTGGTATGGGGCTTAATGCATATCTTGCCTATACAATATGTCTTGGAAGTGGATATACATGGCAACAAGGAATGATACTACTAACAATCTCAGGTTTATTATTCTTTGCATTCTCTTTAACTCCAGTAAGAAAAATTATTATTGAATCAATTCCTAAAGATATTAAGCTTATCATTTCAAGTGCTTTAGGAGCATTTATTTGCTTTGTTGGATTAAGAAACTCAGGCATTATTGTCGAAGGTGCCACATTAGTAGAATTAAGTAGTTTATTAAATCCATCTACAATTATTGCTTTAATAACTGTATTCCTTTGTTTTGCATTAATGTTTTCTAAAAATAAAATTATATCGACATTGGCAATTCCAATTTGTATTTTAATTGCAGCAGTTGCAGGCGTTATCACATCTTCAATCATGATTAAAACAGGTACAATTGTATCGCAAAATGGTATATGGGTGTATACAAGTGATATTTTAAAGAATTTCGAATGTAAATTACCTATCGCTCCATGGCTTGATTCAAGTGTTAAATGGGGTATGAATGGTGTTAAAGATGTATTTATGTATGGATTATTTACAGATTCTTATAATGGAAAACAATTTGGTGCGGATATTGCAAAGGTTTTAACATCACCAACTTCATATGTTGCAATATTTTCACTAATGTTTGTTAACTTATTTGACACAACAGCAACATTACTTGCTGTTGGAAGAAATACTGGTATTATTGATGAAAATGGTAAAATGAAAAATTATCAAAAAGCAGTGCTTGCAGATGCAATTGGTGCAGGTATTTGTGGGCCTTTAGGAACATCAACGGTTACTTCATTTGCCGAGAGTAATGTTGGTGTTGAAATGGGTGCTAAAACAGGATTTGCTGCTGTAATTGCAGGGCTTATGTTTTTATTATCAGCATTTATTTACCCGGTGTTTTCAATATTTACAGCAGGATCTGTTACTGCACCAGCTCTAGTATGCGTAGGTGCAATGATCTTCGTTGGTAATTTTAAAGATATTGATTTTAAAGATCGCATTGTGGCATTTACAGGATTTATTACTGTAATATTCTCTCTCTTAACGTATTCTATAGCCTCTGGAATTGGTTTAGGTTTAATAAGTTATGTCTTAATGATGCTAATAGCAAGAAGAGGAAAAGAAATTAGCACACCAATTTATGTTGTTTCTGCATTGTTCGTTGTGTCGTTTGTTTTATCAGCTATAATGCCGTTATTATAAGAAAGTATATTAAAATATTTCATTTCACAAATATCTTTTATAACTCAGTAGAGCAAAAATGATGAGAAAATTCCTCATCATTTTTTATATGTTTTTTTAAAATTTTTTAATGAATTAAATTTAAACAATTTATGCTACGAATCGTTGCCATTTCGCTAGCGAATGTTTCTTATATTTTATGTTTTTTCTATATATACTAAGGATGAAATATTACTAATACATTGTGGAGGTAAAATAAAAATGGAAGATGAAAAGATGACACTAGGAGAAAAAATTAAATTAGCTAGAAAGAATGCAGGACTAACACAAGAACAGCTTGCAAGCAAATTATCTGTTTCGAGGCAGGCTATTACAAAATGGGAATCTGATAAAGGAATACCCGATATTGATAATCTAAATCGTTTATCCAAATTACTTGGTGTGAGTATTGATTTCCTTCTTAATGATGGTAAAGGAACTGGACTTTCCGTTTTAAGGGAAGAGATAAATCTCGATACATATAATTATAATCGAACAAAAGGTGGACGATGGGTAAAAAAAGTTGGAAAAAAGGACATGATTGTTAGAGAAAAATTTCCTAATGCAGAAATACATGCGCTTATCGGAAAACAAAAATTGACACGTGGTGAGAAAATCACAGGCAATGCACTTGGATTTATTTTTTGTGGACCTTTTGGAATTCCAGATTTTATAAATGGTTTAAAAAATACTGATAAAGAGTTTTATTTAGTAAATGATGCAGATAAACAATTTTTTGTAGTTGTGACAGATGAGTTTATTGAAAGTAGACGACTTTCCGAAAAAATCACACAAAAAGAATTTGAGATTGGTAATTTTAAATTTATAATGTGCAATTACCTAATCCCTTAATGTAAGTTTGGACTCAAAAAAGCCGAGAAAATCAAATTCTCGGCTTAGATTATTTTATTGCTATCAATTATTTTTGTTGTTAATGTGGAATTTTTACACTAACAGGCTTTTTCTTAGGTGTAAATTCCAAATTTAAATCTAACATAGAAAGTAGTTTAGTAAATTTTGAAGCATATGTTTTAATGTTTAGTGTTGGGAATTCTTGCTTAATCTTTGTTCGTAATTCACTTAGATTGTGTTCCTTTGAATCACTTAATTCTTTCGCAACAAATTCCTTTAATTCATCCAAAGTAGGTGCATTATTATCTTTTTTGCTAGATGTTTTTAATTCGGCAATCATAGTTGTATTGTCGTTGAGAGTTTTAACTGTTACTCCAGGGACATTTTTCATGAAATTGCTGAAATTTTTTGAGCCATAAGATCTAACATCAAAATCTGGATGATGGGCTTTTATCATATCTCGAATTCTTGATAACACTAATGGTTCATCACTAGAAGAGATAATATCTAAAATGTACTTATTAATTTTTGTTAATTTCGTAATGTTATCTTTAATAGTTTCTAAATTTGTTTCAATGCCTTTTTTGTTTAGGTTTTCAATAAATATAAAGTCATTACAAGCATTTTTTAGTGATTGTGGGGCGTCTGATTTTCCGACGCCAATAACTTTTTTATTTGATTCTTTTAGTCTTGCAATTAATCCAGTAAAATCAGAATCAGAAGAAACAATTACAAAAGTATCAACATTTCTAGTATATAAAATGTCCATAGCTTCAATGATTAAATTAAAGTCTGATACATTTTTGCCTTTGACATTATTAAAATGACTTGAGATGTTTATTGCATTTTTTACACATTCATCTTCCCATTCTTTTAATTTATTGATGCTTCCGTATGCCCTTTTTATGACAATATTTCCTTTGGATTTTAATTCATCTAAAATGGCATTAATGCTCTTATGAGAAACGTTATCTGCATCAATTAACACTGCCATTGATTTAAAGCCGTCCATATAATCACCCCAGTTTATTTGTAATTTGATTATAACATATACATAGTAATATAAAAACTATAAAGCAAAAGCCTTATAGTTAATAAATTTATTTAACAAGTTCTAAAAGAATATCTACCATTTTACTCATTTGAGTAAGGGAGGCGTATTCAAATCTTCCGTGATAGTTATATCCACCTGTGCCAAGATTTGGTGTAGGTAATCCCATAACGGTTAATCTAGCCCCATCCGTGCCACCACGAATTGGCTCAAATTCGTGGTCAATGTTTAATCTTTTATAGACATTTACGATGCGATCTAATGAACGTGGATCTTTTTCAATATATGTGCGCATATTTTCGTAAGAGTCTTCAATTATTACCTCAACAATTTCATAGCCATATTTATGATTTAAAATATTTTTGGCAATTTCAAAATCTTTTTTCTGCTTTTCAAAAATTGATTTGGTGTGATTACGGATAATATATTCCATTTCAGTGTATTCACAATTTCCTTTTATATCACATAGATGATTAAAACCTTGATAACCTTCAGTTTTGCTTGGAATCATATCGCTTGGCAATAAGTCATTAAATTCCTCTGCAACTAAAATCGAATTAATCATTTTGTCTTTAGCAGATCCTGGATGGATACTTACTCCATGAATTTTAACTATGGCAGAAGCAGCATTGAAGTTTTCGTATTCAATATAATGAATATCTCCACCATCAAGAGTATAAGCATAGTCGGCATCAAATTCTTCAATATTAAAATTATCAGTGCCGCGTCCGATTTCTTCATCAGGAGTAAATGCAATACTAATTTGTCCGTGTTTTATGTCTGACGCAAGTAATTTTTCAATAAAAGTCATAATAATAGCAATTCCTGCTTTATCATCTGCGCCTAATAATGTTTTACCATTTGTAACAACAAGAGTTTCACCTACATTTTTTAAAAGACTTGGAAATGTTTTAGTATCCAAAATAATGTTCTCATCTTTATTTAAAACAATGTCCTCACCATTATATTTTTCAATTATACGTGGTTCAACATCTTTTCCTGAACAATCAGGAGAAGTATCCATGTGTGCGATTAAACCAATTTTGTCCACGATTTCATCTGTATTTTTAGGTATTTTTGCATATACAATACCATATTTGTCTAAATACGCATTACTAATGCCTAATTGTTGTAATTCCTCTACAAGCTTTTTAGCTAAATCAAGTTGCTTTGCAGTTGATGGATAAGTATTAGAACTTTCATCACTTTGAGTGTCAATTTTAACATACTCAATAAATCTATCTCTTATATTCATGGCTATACCTTCTTTCAACTATTAACAATAATATAACAAAACTAATTAAAAAAATATTAAAATGCTCAAAAAAGTTTATATAATTTTTCGCTAACAATTAATGATACAAGTAACAAACAAAAAAATCCCTCCATCCGCAGACGAGGGGTGACACATCCTAAGTTAATGTGTCTGGCTACATGCCATAAGTATTATATGTTTTTTTGAAAAAAAGTCTATAGAATAGGAAATAATGTAGTTTTATATAAAACTATACTTGAATAATTATTTATTATTTGTTAGAATAACAAAGCGTTTTAAAAAAGCGTTGCAGATGGTCCGCTGGAGCTCACTACTCGAATGAACATCCTAAGATAACGAAAAGGAGAGTGGAAATTATGAATAATAATTTAGTTAATGAGATTTCAAAGTCCCAACTCAGAAAAGATTTGCCAGATTTCAAAACTGGTGATACAATCAACGTTTATGTAAGAATTATTGAAAACGGAAAAGAAAGATTACAATTATTCCAAGGTGTTGTTATTGCACGCCGTGGCGGTGGAGTCAGCGAAACATTCATTGTTAGAAAAATGAGCAGTGGTGTCGGCGTTGAAAGAACATTCCCTCTACATTCACCAACTATCAATAGAATTGAAGTTGTAAAAAGAGGTAAAGTTCGCCGTAACAAAATCTTCTACATCCGTGAACGTTCTGGTAAGGCTGCTCGTATTAAGACAGTTCTTTAATTTAAAAATAGTGACTCAAAATGCTTCCAATCCGGAAGCATTTTTTGTTTGTTTAATAAAAACTAGTAATATTTGCAATTCCAAAATTTGCCTATAAATATTAGTGTTTGTAAATAATTATAACTTTGATTATAATTATTAAGAAAGGTAGAGAAAAAGTATGAAAAAAAAGACTTCTAAAATAGTGGATGTTATTCTAACTGTCGCAATTATTTTATGTGCTTGTGTGACAGGTGTTTTGCTCTACCGCAATGTTTGTTATGATGAAATATTAGTGTCAGGAACATCAATGGAAACAACATTACATGATGGTGATTTTGGTTTAATGAAAACAACAAACTCCGCCATAAATAATATTAAGAGATTTGATATTGTCATTGTTAAAGTTGATAGTGAGACTTCTAATGAGCATGACATAATTAAAAGAGTAATTGGTATGCCGGGCGAACAAATCAAAATAGAGGCAAATGGTGATATAAAAATTAATGGTGAAATTATTGAAGAAACATTTTTGACAGTTGATAAATCTACTACCTTTAGAGTTAATGGATATGCAAGTCTAAAAGAATATAAAATCCCAGATGATTCTTATTTTTGTTTGGGTGACAATAGAGGAGTTTCATCTGATTCAAGAAATAGAGGGGCTTTATCTAAAAAGGATATTGAAGGCGTATTAAAAGTTATCTATAAAGAAAATTGCTCTGAAAAGGATAGTAGTGCTTGTAGATCAATAAAGCCTAAATGGTTTTAAAGGTGACTGATATGCAAGAAAAAAATGTACATTGGTTTCCTGGCCATATGAAAAAGGCCACTATTCAAATTGAAGAGCGAGTCAAAATTGTTGATGTAATTATTGAACTTTTAGATGCGCGTGCACCTCTTTCAAGTAGAAATGAAAAACTATATAAGATAACCAAAGATAAAAAAAGACTTTTAATTTTAACTAAAGCAGATTTAGCAGATGAAAAAATAACTAAGGAATGGGAAAAATATTTCACAAGTCTAGGTCATTTAGTAGTGTGTTTAAATCTTAATGAAAAAAAATTAATAAATGTTATTGAAAGTAAAATAAATATATTAGGTGAAGAGAAGCATAAAAGAGAATTAAAACGAGGAATGAAACCTCAACCAATTCGTGCAATGATAATTGGAATACCTAATGTTGGAAAATCAACCTTGATAAATCGTATATCTAAAAGAAATGCTGCTTCCGTTCAAAATACTCCAGGACATACAAGAGCACAACAGTGGATTAAAGTAGATAATTCTTTTGAGCTACTTGATACTCCAGGCATTTTACCTGCAAACTATGAAGATAAAAATAAGGCTATTAATCTTGCGCTTATTGGATCAATTAAAGAAAACATTTTGCCTGTCGATGATTTGGCGGATATTCTTCTTAACTATTTAAGAAATTACTATCAAAATGACCTAGAAACACGTTTTAAAATAACAATTGATGATAGTGATAATAATTATGATGTTCTCAATAAGATCGCTCTTAAACGTGGTTTATTAAATAAAGGTAATGGCGATATAAATAAAGCAATAATTCTCCTATTAAAAGAATTTAAAGATGGTCTAATAGGTAAGATTTCTTTGGAGCGTATTTAATATGTTAGATTACGAATTAAAGTATTATGAACAAGGTCTAACTTATATTGCGGGATGTGATGAAGCAGGACGCGGCCCATTAGCGGGACCAGTTGTATGTGCGGCAGTCATTATGCCTCGTTTTTTTCAAAATGAAGATGTAAATGATTCAAAACAATTGACAGATAAAAAAAGAAGAGAACTTTTTGAAATTATCAAAAAAGAAGCAATAGCGTATGCGATTGTAGAAATAAGTGCAGATGAAATAGATGAAATAAACATATACGAAGCATCTAGACTTGGTATGGAAAAGGCTTTAAGAGAATTAAAACATCACTATGAAATGGTTTTAACAGATTGTATGCCGCTTTTGCATGAAGTAGTGCCAGTTGAAGCAATAGTAAAAGGTGACGCTAAATCATTTAATATCGCTTGTGCATCAATTCTTGCAAAAGTTACTAGAGACAATTTATTAATTGAACTTGATAAACAATATCCCGAATATGGCTTTAAAAAGCATAAAGGTTATGGAACAAAAGAACATCTAGAAGCTTTGGATAAATATGGTGCTATCCCGCATGTTCATCGTCAAACTTATGGACCAGTAAAGAAATTAAAACAAAAACAATTAACGCTTTTTTAAAAATCACTGACTATATGTATTATAGAAGGTGATTTTTTTGATAACTGCAGACGAAATATTGTTGTATCTTTCTTTAAAGTATGAAGGAGATTGGGATAAGATTTATGAAGCAATAAAGCTAAAAAAAGATTTTTCTGAGCAAGAATTTTTGTTGCTAAAAAACAAACATAAAAGTAATTATATAACTATATTAAATGATAATTATCCTACTGCTCTTAAAGATTGCTTTAAACCACCATTTGTACTTTTTTATTATGGAAACATTAATCTTTTAAAAGCAAAAAAGAAAATAACTATTGTAGGTTCAAGAAATTGCAGTCAATATGGTGAATTATGTGTTTTGAATATAACTAAAGAACTAGTGCATAATGGATATGTAGTTGTTTCTGGTATGGCGAAAGGATTAGATTCCTTCGCTCATCAAATAGCTCTTGATAATGGTGGACAAACAATAGCGGTTTTAGGAACAGGAATTGATCTATGTTACCCAAAACAAAATTTAGCGATGTATAATAAAATAAAAGAATCAGGACTTATAATTAGCGAATATCCAACTGATACAACTATAATAAAAGAAAATTTTCCGAAGAGAAATCGTATTTTAGCTTCTATATGTGATGGAGTATTTGTGCCTGAGTTTAAAGTTAATTCAGGAACTGGAATAACTGTATCGATGGCACTTAATTTGGGTAAGCCCATATTTTGTACTCCACACCCTATTGATAATGGGACTGCGAACAACAGTTTGATTAAAGATGGAGCAATATTGGTTGAAAACGCAAACGACATAATTTTTGAAATAGAGAATAAAAATTAGTCGATTTAAGAAAAAATTTTATTTAGTATAAATAAATATATATATAAAGAAAAAAAGGTTTGACAAATGGCATATAATAACTTGATAATTGATACTTGGAAGGAGCGATATTGATGAAACTAGTTATTGTGGAATCCCCAACAAAGTGTCATACAATTGGGAAGTATCTTGGTGATGAATATAAAGTAGTCGCTTCTTTAGGACATGTTCGTGATTTATCTATTAAAGGAAAAAGTGGTCTAGGAATAGATATTGATGACGGATTTAGACCTACTTATGAAATTCAAGCTAAACAAATGCCTGTTGTTAAGGAACTAAAAAAGAGCGCTAAGGAAGCTGAAGAAGTAATTATTGCAACCGACCCTGACCGCGAAGGTGAAGCTATTGCTTGGCATTTGATGGAAATACTTGGCTTAGATGTTAATACTACTAAAAGACTAGAATTCCATGAAATTACTCGTCCATCTATTGCTGAGGCATTGAATAATCCTCGTACCCTTGATATGAACTTAGTTGCCTCACAAGAGACAAGAAGAATCTTAGATCGAATAATTGGATTTAAGCTATCAAGTTTACTCCAAAGCAAAATTAAATCTCGTTCAGCGGGAAGAGTGCAATCTTCTTCATTAAAATTACTTGTCGATCAAGAAAAGGAAATAGCAAAATTTATTCCGGAAGAATATTGGACAATCAATGTTAATTTAGCATCAGGAAAAACAAAATTAGTTGTTTCTGTTGATAAAGAAAAAATTACTAGCGAAGCTGAAGCTCTTGAAATTGAAAATACAATAGGTGATACGGCAATAGTGTCCTCAATTGAGAAAAAACGTCGTGTAACAGAATCTAAAGCTGCGCTTACTACATCCACAATGCAACAAGAAGCATTTAATCGTTATAAATTCTCAACAAAGAAAACAGCATTAATTGCGCAAAAACTTTATGAGGGCGTCCAAGTTGGACAAGAGACAGTAGGTTTAATTACTTATATGCGTACTGACTCGACACGACTTTCTCCAGTTTTTGAAGAAAGAGCCAAAAGATTTATTGTAGAAAACTTTGGTGATGATTATATTGGTAAAGCGAAAGCCAGAAAATCTAAAGCAGTTATTCAAGATGCTCATGAAGCAATAAGACCAACTTCTTTAACTCGTTCACCAGACGCTATTAAACAATACTTATCAAATGATGAATATAAGTTATATTCATTGATATATAATCGTGCTTTAGCATCTTTAATGTCTGCGAAAGTAGATGAAGTAACTACTGTAAGATTTGTTTCAAATGGAATAAAGATGAAAACAAGTGGAGCAGTAAATGTCTTCAATGGCTATAGTGTATTAGTCAACAATAACGATGAAGATGAAAAGAGTCTACCGATTATTAATGAAAAAGATGTTTTTGATGTTAAAAAGATAGAAAAAGAACAACATTTCACTAAAGCACCTGCTAGATTTAGCGAAGCTAAACTTGTTAAAACCATGGAAGAAGTTGGAATTGGAAGACCTTCAACATATGCGTCTACAATTGAAATTCTAAAAGCTAGAAAATACGTTAATGTTGAATCAGGTACGCTTATTCCAACAGAGCAAGGAATAAAAACAGATGAATTACTAGAAGAATACTTCGTAAATTTAGTTAATCCATCTTTCACTGCTCAAATGGAAAAGAATTTGGATGAAATTGTTGCTGGTAGTGAATCTCGACTTGAACTTCTTCAAACATTTTATGAGAATTTCATGAAGCAACTAGAATACGCTAAAACACATATTGAAAAAGTAAAAGATGAACCAAGTGGAAATATATGTCCTAAGTGTGGTTCTCCACTAGTGTATAAAAATTCAAAATATGGAAAGTTTGAAGCTTGTTCAAATTATCCACATTGTCATTATGTTGTACCAAAAGAAAAAGTTGAGATACCAAGTGATGCACCAATTTGTCCAGAATGTGGAGCACCATTAGTGTTAAGAAAAAATAAAAAAGGACAATCGTTCTACGGTTGTAGCAATTTCCCAAAGTGTACTTATATAATGAGCGATGACTCAAACAAGAAGGAAGTTAAAGTGGAAGTAGTAGGAAAATGTCCTGATTGCGGTGGAGACTTAATTGTTAAAAGAGGTAAATTTTCGAAATTTATTGGTTGTAGCAATTATCCAAACTGTCATCATATGGAAAAATACACAAAAGGAAAGAGAACTTCGAAATAGTTCTCTTTTTCTTTGTTTTAACTTTAGATTATGCGAAGTTATGCTATAATGTTTTTGGTGATTTTATGAAGAAAAAAGTTATTGTTGTCGGAGCAGGTCTTGCTGGGGTAGAGGCAACATATTATCTTATAAGACATGGAATAGAAGTTGAGTTATATGAACAACGCCCTAATAAAACAACTGGCGCACATCACACTAGTTTCTTTGCTGAACTCGTATGCTCTAATTCCTTAAAGTCAAACAACTTAGATAATGCATGTGGCCTTTTAAAAGAAGAAATGCGTCATATGGGAAGCCTTACAATGGAGATAGCTTCAAAAACACAAGTTCCAGCTGGTAATGCCTTATCAGTTGATCGCGATTTATTTGCTAAACAAATCACCGATAAACTTTTAGAATCACCACTAGTACATTTTCATAATGAAGAATTTTCTTCGCTTGATGAAGATGCTTACATCATTGTCGCTACTGGACCATTATCAAGTCAGAGCATTATTGATAAACTTCAAGAAATGACTAATGACCAAATGTTTTCATTTTTTGATGCTTGCGCTCCAATAATTGAAAAAGATAGCATTGATTTTAATAAAGCATATTTTAAATCAAGATATGAGCAAGGTGATAATAGTTACATTAATTGCGCAATGAATGAAGAAGAATATAAAATATTTTACAATGAATTAATTAACGCCGAATTAGCAAAATTGCATGATTTTGATAAAAAATATTTTGAAGGTTGTATGCCAATTGAAGCAATGGCGAAAAGAGGAGAAAAAACTTTGCGTTATGGGCCTCTAAAACCAATGGGTTTAAGAAGAACACCAGAAGATCGTCCTTTTGCTGTAGTGCAACTTCGCCAAGATAACGTTATTGGAAGTTTATATAATATGGTAGGTTTTCAAACTAACTTAACATATAAAGAGCAAAAACGTGTTTTTTCTTTAATACCAGGTTTAGAAAATGCTAAATTTGTAAGATATGGTTTAATGCATCGCAACACTTATATTTGTGCACCTAAACATTTAAATAAAGATTTGTCATTAAAGAAATGTAATAACATTTTTATAGCAGGACAATTATCAGGCGTCGAAGGATATGTTGAATCTGCTGCGACGGGTATTATTGCTGGTATGAATGTTTTGCGGCGCATTAACGATTTAGAAGAGAATGTTCCACCAATCAATACAATGATTGGAGCTCTTTTGAATTATTTGTCTATTTGCGCACCATCTAGTTTTGCTCCAATGAACGCTAATTATGGGATACTAAAACGCGAAGAGAAGAAGGAAAAAATTGAACTATCATACGAGGCTTTGGAGGCTCTTGATAAATGGTTAGGTGATATTAATGATTAAGGCCTTACCAGAGACTGATGAAATTTCATCTTACACCAATTATTTACGCTTAGAAAAAAGATATTCAGAGAAAACTATCGATAGCTATTTACGTGATATCAAAAAATTTTATAATTTTGCTTATGATAAAAAAGTTAATCCTTTGAAAATAAATACTTTCTTTATTCGTTCATTTTTGAGTTATGAAAGAGGAACTAATGTTTCTAAAAGAACGATAAAACGAAGACTTAGTGGCTTACGAAGTTTTTATGGTTTTTTAGAAGAAAACAAATATATCAAATATAATCCGTTTTTGGCCATCAATTCGCCTAAACCGGATATTGCTTATCCTAAAGTTTTGTATGAAGATGAAATTGAAAAATTATTAAAAGCCAATATGAAAAGAACAGATAATTTGCAGCAAAGAGATCAAGCAATATTGGAGTTGCTCTATGCTTCAGGGTTACGTGCCTCTGAATTAATTAATTTAGAAGTCGGAGACATTGATTTTACTAATCGTATTATTAAGGTTTTAGGTAAAGGCTCTAAGGAACGATTAGTGCCATTTTCACAAGTTGCAAAAGATGCAATGACAAAATATTTAAAAAATTTGAGAGCAACTTTACTCATGCAATCTAACAAAGAGGAGTTGCCTGCAACTTTCTTTTTAAATAACAAAGGAGAAAAATTGACTACAAGAGGTTTAGAATACATTTTAAAACAAATTGAAATGAAAACTGGTGTCTTTCTTGATTTACATCCTCATATGTTAAGACATACTTTTGCAACGCATCTCTTAGAACGTGGCGCAGATTTAAGAACTATTCAATCAATGCTTGGTCACTCATCAATTTCAACGACACAAGTTTATACTCATGTCACAACGGAAGCAATGAAATATGAATATATGGAAGCTCATCCAAGAGCTAGAAAAAAGAAAAAATAATTAACTTGAGTAAATAGTTATGTCGTTTTAAAATAAATATAGACAATAAGAATAATAGCCCCACTCAATTGACAAAAATCTCGGGGGGGGGGTATTATATTTCAAGGAGGAAATAAAAAATGTCAAATAAATTAAAAGGAACTTTATTGGGACTAGCTGCTTCACTTGGCGGTGTAGCATTATGGATTTTACTCTATGTTGGATTAGGGGTAGTTGCTGGTATTGCTGCTATTCTTATGGGAGTTTTATTCATTATCGTGTACTCAAAAATAAACCCAGCTGATACATCAAAATTCAAATACATTATTGCAGGAGTCGCTAGTATTGTTGAAATCGTTGTAGCAGAACTTATTTGCGTTGCCATTCTTTGTGCTGAATATAATCTTAGTTTAAGTGCAGCATTAGAAAATAATGAAGTTATGGCAGGTATAGCTCAAGATGTTATCTTTGGTGTCGTATTTGCTGCTATCGGTTTAGGTGGATATATCTTTTCTAAGAATAGAAAGACAATTAACACATCTCACAAAAGAGTAAAAACTGGTACTGCTGAAGAAAAATCAGCTGATGAAGAAGTAAAAGAAGACAAGGCAGAATAATGGCGGATTTTACTAAACTTTTTGAACAAATCAAAGCAACAAATTTAGTTAAAGACAGTGATTTATTAATTTGCCACGAGGCACCAAATCCTAGTGCTTATTATTGGGGTGGATTAATTGGGGCTGCGATTAGTGAAGATTTATCTAGCACAAGTCATTTTGTGTTAGCGTTTGAAAATGACACCATCTATCTGTTTGATATTGATGTTTTTAATGCAAAATATTTAGGTACAGTTATTGAAATACCATTTACTGATATTAAAAGAATTGGAATATCAACCTTTATAACGAAAGAGATATATATTTTAACTAAACAAAAAACTTCTTTGCGAGTTGTTTTCAGCAATAAATATCATCCATTAAAACAAAAAGAAGCAATAAAAAGAACATTTAAAGCTTTGAAAGATAGAAAGAAAAGGAAATAGTATTTTTACGGAGCACAGTATGCACTGTGCTTTTTTTGAATTTGTAAAAAGTGTTTAATTGAAAAAAACATTTATAGAGAGTATTATTTTGTTGGAGGAAATAGAAATGTCAAATAGAATAAAAGGGACTTTTTTAGGATTCTTAGCTTCATTTGGAGGAGTGGTCGGCTGGATTTTACTTAATTTTGTCGGCTTTATTGCTGGTATAGCTGGAGCAGGTATGGGGATATTATTTATCATCGTTTATACAAAAATAAACTATGATGATTTTTCAAGTTATAAATATGTCATGGCAGGAATCATTACTATCGTTGATATTGTAATAGCGGAGCTTATTTGTACCGCAATTTATGCCGCAATAGAAGGATATACTTTTGCAGCAGCTTTAAATAGTGATGCTTATGTTCGTTCTTTGCTTATAAACATTGTTATTGGTATGATTCTTTCAGGTATTTCTTTAGGAAGTTATATACGAAGACAAAAAAATTAATAAATTTAATCCAAAAAATAAGATGCAATTGTGGTCAGTTGCATTTTTATTTTTGCCACTAAAAAACAATTGCATAGTAATACTTACTATGATACAATATTTAAAGCCTGAGCATTCAGGACTACACACACCATGGATTCATAGTCCACGTCTCAAACGCACACGGGTGCTTTATGTTTGAGGGATGATGTTCGAAGTGGTGGAGGAACAAACAAAAGGGAGGACTCGAAAATGAGTGAAGAAAAGGAAGTTCTTGTAGAAGAACAAACAATGGCTGATGTTATGCCTGATGAAGCAACACCTGTCATTACAATGAAAAAACTTCTTGAAGCTGGTGCACACTTTGGTCACCCAACAAGAAGATGGAACCCAAAAATGAAAAAATACATTTACGGTTCAAGAAACGGAGTATACATTATTGATCTCCAAAAGACTGTTGCAAAGATTGAAGAAGCTTATGCAGCATTAAAGAAAATTGTAGAAGAAGGCGGAAAAGTTTTATTCGTTGGAACAAGAAAACAAGTCCAAGAAGAAGTTATCGAAGAAGCAAACCGTTCTGGTTCTTTCTACATTACAAACCGCTGGTTAGGTGGTACATTAACAAACTTTAAGACAATTACAAACTCAATTCGTCATTTAAAAGAATTAGAGAAAATGGCTGATGATGGCTCATTTGATGTAATGCCTAAAAAAGAAGTTGCTCTTTTAAGAAAAGAACAAGACAAATTAATTAAAAACCTAGAGGGTATTAAAGAAATGCGTAAAGTACCTAACGCAATTATTGTTGTTGATCCACGCATGGAACACAATGCAGTTGCAGAAGGACGCAAATTAGGAATCCCTGTCTTTGGTATTTGTGATACAAATGCTGATCCAGAAGAAGTCGACTATCCAATTCCTGCAAACGATGACGCAATTCGTTCAGTTCACTTAATTTTAGCTGTATTAGCAGATGCTATTGTTGAAGCTAAAGGTGGACAAACCCTTGTCGCATATACAAAAGATGAAGATGAAAAAGAAGTAACTATGACAGATGCTTTAAAGGCTGAAGAAAAAGCTGAAGAAGCAGCTGAAGAAGAAAAAGCAGAAGAAAAGGCTGAAGAAGGAGAAAAACCTGCTCGTAAACCAAGAAGAAAACCTGCTGCTAAAGAAGCTTCAGAAGATAAGGAGTAATATAAAATGGCAAAACCTATTATCGAATTAATTAAAGTATTACGTGAACGTACTGGTGCTGGTATGATGGATTGCAAAAAAGCATTAGAAGAATGCGATTGCGACATCGAAAAAGCTTGTGACTGGTTAAGAGAAAAAGGTATTGCTAAAGCAGCTAAAAAAGCAAGTCGCATTGCTGCTGAAGGTTTAACATATGTTAAATCATGTGATCATTGCGGTAAAGCAATTATTATTGAAGTTAACTCTGAAACAGACTTTGTTGCTAAATCAGATGCTTTCAAAGAATTAGTTGAAGAAGTTGCTCGTATTATTTTACACGATGAAATTCCTACTGTTGAAGAAGCAAAAGAAAATGCTCAAATCAAAGAATTATTCACTAATGCAACAGTTAAAATTGGTGAAAAATTAGATTTAAGACGTTTTGAAATTGTTAAATTAAACGAAGGCGAAGGATTTGGCACATATATTCATATGGGTGGCAAAATCTCTGTTTTAGTTGTTGTAAATAAATCTTGTGATGATGCAAAAGGATTAGCAATGCATATTGCTGCTAATAACCCATCATACATTTCAAAAGAAGATATTCCAGCAGAAGTTTTAGCTCATGAAAAAGCTATCCAAATGGAAGCTGCAAAAACTGATGAAAAATTAGCAAATAAACCAGAAGCAGTTGTTGAAAAGATTATTGAAGGTAAAGTCAATAAACAATTAGCAGAAACAACTTTAGCTGAACAAGAATATTTGTTAGAACCAGGATGCACTGTTGGTAATTTCTTAAAACAACGTGATATGAAAGTTGTTAGATTCATTCGTTACATGGTTGGCGAAGGTATCGAAAAACGTAAAGATGACTTTGCTCAAGAAGTAATGAGTCAAATTAATAATTAATTTATAGAACACTCTTTTTGAGTGTTCTTTTCATACTAAGGAGGAAACACTATGAGCACATATAAACGTGTTGTATTGAAACTAAGTGGAGAAGCTTTAGCAGATAAAGATAATAAAGTAATCCTTGAGGCACATAGTTTAGATAAAGTTGCAGAAGCAATTAAAATGATGAAAGAAAAAGGAATTCAAGTTTCAGTTGTTGTTGGCGCTGGAAATATCTGGCGTGGTAAACTTGCTGAACAAATTGGTATTGAAAGAAGCACTGCTGACTACATGGGGATGCTTGGCACTATAATTAATGCTTTGGCATTGCAAAGTGCACTTGAACACGTTGGACTTGAATGTCGCGTTTGTAGCGCAATTGAGGTTCGTTCTGTTGCAGAATATTACATTAGAAGAAGAGCTATTAGACATTTAGAAAAAGGTCGAGTCGTAGTATTTGCAGGTGGAACAGGTAATCCATACTTCACAACAGATACATGTGCAACTCTTCGTGCAATGGAAATTGAAGCTGATGCAATACTTATGGCTAAAAATGGTGTTGATGGTGTTTATTCTGCTGATCCAAGAACTGATAAATCAGCAGAGTTTATTAAAACTCTAACATTTAATGAAATGCTAAGTAGAGATCTAAAAGTTATGGATAATACTGCTGTAGCATTACTTAAAGAACAAGATATTGAAGTTCGTGTATTTAACATGAATGACATTGATAACATTCGTAAATTAGTTGATGGTGAAGATGTTGGTACAACCATCAGAAAAGGAGAATAAATATGGAACAAGATGAATTAATATTAGAATGCGCAGAAAAAATGGCTGCGGCACATGAAAACTTTGAAAAAGCACTTAGCACTCTACGCGCTGGAAGAGTTTCTGCAGCAACAATTGCAGATGTTAAAGCAGATTATTATGGAGAGAAAACTCCTGTTACTTATATTGCGTCTATTACAAATTTACAAGCAAATGTCTTAGTAATTAAACCATTTGATCGTAATGATTTAAAAGCAATAATCACTGCAATTAACGAAGCAAATTTAGGTGTTAACCCAATTAACGATGGAGACTCTATCCGTTTAGTATTCCCAACATTAACAGAGGATAGAAGACGTGATTTAGTTAAAACTGCAAAAAAATATGGCGAAGAAGCTAAAGTTGCAGTAAGAAATGTTCGCCGTGACTTTATGGATAAAGTTAAAAAGGATAAGGATTTGCCTGAAGATGTTGCAAAATCTTTAGAAAATGATATTCAAAAAGAAACTGATGATGCGGTAAAGGCAATTGATGCATCGGTTGCAAAAAAAGAAAAAGAAATCATGGAAATCTAATTAAGTCAGCCAATGTGCTGACTTTTTTTATACAAATATGATTGTTTTGTATCCATAACAAGCAGCAGACCATCTACTTTATTAATAGCAATTCATTGTTGACAAAAATATGCGGGGGGGGGGGTATAATTTTAATGTATTAATTTAAAAGGAGAATTTTTATGGCTATTTTTGTTTTGACAATTTTATTTGGTTTTTTAGGAATATATAGATTCCACAAAAAGCAATATGTTTTAGGCATTCTGTATTTGTTTACTCTAGGACTTTTTGGAATCGGATGGATTATGGATGTTTTTATGGCATATAAAGAAGTGGACTTTAGCGAGATTAAACTATCACAATCAGAAGAAAAAGAAATTCCTGAAGAAGTTTTAAAAGATATTGAAGAATACGATAATAAAGTAAGGACACTAGAAAATTTGATTGAATCGGCTAAATCAAATAATACATTTACTTTGAAAATGTCGACTAATAAATTCCTATGTAGACGGAGCAAAAGAATGAGATTGCCGCTTTTTATTCAGTCTAATATAAGAGAAAAGTTTGTTAAAGTGCACAATTCGTATGACAGCATAGTGTTTAATACATATTTTTTCAGTAACGACGAAAATAAAACGTTCAAATTAATTATGTTTGACGAGCGATTTAACGTTATTGAAACACCAGATTTCCCGTTCTCAAAATTAATTGGTTGCGATTGTAAGAAAAAGGAAAATGCACATACTTCTTCATCGTCTGTTGGATCTGCAAATCTGCTTGGCCATTCAAGAGGTGGAGTAGGATTTGGAAGTGGAAGGACTTCCTCTTCGACTGAAATAGTATTTGAAAAAGGAACTGTCATTTTAAAAATTGACGACAAAAAATACCCTATTATTAGTTTGGAAATTTATGAAGAAGAGCAATATGATAAATTTAAATCATATTTAGATATAATGGAATTTAACAAATAAGAGAGTAAAAATAAAGTACATAAAAATGAGAAACCGAAATTTGGTTTCTTTTTTTATAATAGATAGTATTGAATGCAAAGTTGTGAATGCTTTAATGTGCGCACTACTAAAACTTTTAAAATTTTCACTATTTATATTAATACATTAAATGTATAATATAAATATGTTAGGCTGGTGGCAAATATGAGCAAAGAAGAATTTA
Source organism: Erysipelotrichales bacterium (assembly GCA_022508535.1). GTDB lineage: Bacteria > Bacillota_I > Bacilli_A > RFN20 > CAG-826 > RUG131. The sequence continues at coordinate 67,240 of JAFLUZ010000006.1, read as the reverse complement.
AATTAACAAAGAAATTAGATCATATTGCTTTTATTATGGATGGTAATGGTAGATGGGCGAAAAAAAGACTTTTGCCTCGTCATCTAGGTCATAAAGAAGGATGTAAAAGGGTCATTGAAATTTTACGTGCTTGCGATGACTTAGGTATTTATTGTGTAAGCCTATATGCTTTTTCTACAGAGAACTGGAAAAGACCTCAAGATGAAATTGATCATCTCTTTAATTATCTTGATGATTTCTTTAATGATAATATTGCCGAATTAATTGAACGCGGTATTAGAGTGCATTTAATGGGTGATATAAATAAATTACCTAAACACACTCAAGATACAATTAGAAAATCTATGGATTTAACAGAACACCTAACAAAGCGTGTGTTTAATATTTGTCTTAACTATGGTGGTAAAGATGAAATTGTACGCGCTGCTAAAAAAATAGCTAGTGATGTAAAAAATAATAAATTTGATTTAGACAAAATAGATGAATCAACTTTTGAAAGTTATATGATGTGTAGTGGATTACCACCAGTAGATTTGATGGTTAGAACATCTGGCGAACAAAGAATTTCAAATTATATGCTTTGGGAACTTGCATATGCTGAAATGATATTCCCGCATACACCATGGCCTAGTTTTACAAAAAAAGAATTAATTAAGTGTCTAGAGATTTATGAAGGTCGTAACCGCAGGTTCGGAGGCTTAAAAAATGAATAAATTAAGTGATGATACAAAAAAGTCGATGGGAGAACGCATTATTACTGCAGTCATTTTAATTGCTATTTGTGCACCTTGTGTACTTTTTGGCAATTGGTTTTTTGCTTCACTTTCTCTAGTGGCCTCATTTTTTGCTTGCCACGAATTTATCAATGCACCTAAGAATAAATCATACAATTTGTTCTTACATATTTTCATGCATATATTAACTTACTCGTTCATTTATTGGATTTTTATAAAAAATAATTTAAATGCCTATGGGTGGAAAATTGAAAATTGGTCATTTGCACAAGGCTTTAGTACTATAAATATGTCTATTATTGGTATTGCTGTCGGATTCTTAACACTGTTTTTTATGACGTTAAATCAAGAAAAATTTAATGTTTCCGATGCTACTTATTTATGTACAATGATGGTATTTATCGGTTTATCAATACAATCGGTTTTATTTTTAAGATTTTTCCCATCATACAAATATAGTAATGAAACATTATTAGATATTAAAAATTCAACTTTATTAATTTATGTTATATTGGGAACATTCTTATCGGATGCAGGAGCGTATTTCTTTGGTCTCTTATTTGGAAGAAATAAGATGAATGCGCGTATTTCTCCGAAAAAGACTTGGGAAGGTTTTGTTGGAGGAGTATTTACATCTGCAGTTTTAAGTTTCCTTTTTGCTTTTATCTTAGCTAAAAATGGATATCCAATGTTACCATTCTTAGATGTTGATCATTTCTATTACATTATAATTTTATCGCTTGTTATGCCATTAACTGCAAATTTAGGTGATTTTATATTCTCATCAATTAAGAGAAATTATGGAATCAAAGATTTTGGCACTATATTAAAAGGACATGGAGGAGTTTTAGATAGAATAGATTCTCTTTTAGTAACTTCTTTAATTGTTGCAATTATCATAATATTTATGGGAAACGAATGGAGCCTTTTAGCATAGTATGACACGTTTAATTGTACTTGGTATTTCTGGATCAATTGGATCTCAAACACTTGATATTATTAAAAGACATAGACGTAAATTTGAACTACGTGGTTTTTCTGTTGGGAATCGCATTAATTGTGTTGATGATATTTTAAAAGAATTCAAAACAGTATCTTTTGTAGTTGTAAAAAATGAAAAAGATAAAGAAATATTAGAAAAGAAGTATCCTCATATTCACTTTTCTTTCGGTGATGATGGATTACTAGAGTTAATTAAAAATGTTGAATGTGATTTAGTTGTTAATGCATTAGTTGGTTTTGTAGGGTTCTTACCAACAATTTGCGCTTTAGAAAATAAAAGAGATATAGCGCTTGCTAATAAAGAATCATTAGTTGTTGGAGGAGATTTAGTAAACCAATTACTAAAAAAGACTAATACTAAATTGTATCCTATTGATAGTGAACACGTTGCGCTTGCTAAATGCCTAAAAGGAAATAAGAAAGTTAAGCGATTGGTTTTAACTGCATCAGGTGGAAGTTTTAGAGATTTAAAACGAGAAGAATTAGAAAATGTTACAGTAGAAGATGCTTTAAAACATCCATCATGGAATATGGGACAAAAAATCACTATTGATTGTGCAACTATGATGAATAAAGGCTTTGAAATTATAGAAGCATATCATTTGTTTGACTTCCCAATTGACAAGATTGATGTATTACTACATGATGAATCCAAAATCCACTCTTTAATTGAGTTTGAAGATGGTTCATATTTAGCTGATATTGGACCTGCCGATATGCGAATTCCAATTAGCCATGCTTTGTTTAGAAATAAAAGAATAAAAAATGACTTTGCAAGTTTGCCACTTGAAGAATTTGGAACATTCCATTTTAGAAAGTTCGATAGTGATAGATACCCGTGTGTTGGATATGCAAAAAAAGCAATGACAATAGGTGGCACAATGCCAGCAGTACTTAACGCTGCAAATGAAGAAGCAGTGTATGCTTTCTTAAGAAAAGAAATTAAGTTTTTAAGCATTGAAAAAATAATTGAATTAGTTATGAATAGTCATAAAGTAATTCAAAATCCAACTGTAAGTGATCTTGTCTCTTCCGATAAGTGGGCTAGACAAGAAGTTAATAAAATTATAAAGGAGAATAAATTATGATATTAGCGTCAATTAGCATTTGGTCAATTTTACTTTTTATTGTAAGTATTGGCTTATTAATTACCATTCATGAACTTGGCCATTTTTCCATGGCAAAACTTTTTAATGTTTACGTAAATGAGTTTTCTATTGGATTTGGCCCTCAACTTTTCAAAAAGAAAAAAGGTGAGACAACATATTCATTACGTGCTATCCCATTAGGTGGATATGTCTCAATGTTTGGTGAAGGTATGGAAGTTGAAGATAACTCTATACCACAAGAAAGAAGTTTATTAGGTATTAAAAAATGGAAGCGTGCGATTATTATGGTCGCAGGTATTACTTTAAACTTTCTTCTTGGATTTTTATTATTTTTTGTAAATAACGCATTTTTCCCACAAGCCACAAATACGAATCAAATAACTATTGCTGCGGATTCAAACATTGCTAATAAGACTAGTATTGAAACTGGCGATTACATAATTAAATTAGAGAAAGAATGCACTATAGATGGGGCAAATGCATGTTCTGCTTTAAAGAAAGGCGACATAAAAGATGTTAATGATTTATGGGCAAGTGAGTATGGTTTAACCTATACAGCAGATACTATGCCTAAAACTACAGACGATGTAATGATTCTTACCTTTACTTATTCTAAAGATGCATCAGGTTCTAATCCAAAAGTAGAAAGTCTTACATTAAAGCCAGTTATGAGAGATGGAGAATTAGCCTGGGAAACTATTGGTGTTAGTAGATATTTTGCGCGTCTAGGAAGTTTTGGCAAAGTAATGTCTACAACTGCATCGGATTTTGGAGAAAGTACAGTATTGATTGCTAAAACTCTTGGTGGATTATTTATCGGTAAAAACTGGGATCAAATAGGTGGTCCAGTTGCAATTTTATCTACATCAAGTATGGTTTTAGAAAATTATAATTTTGGAATGTATATTTTCTTATGGGCTACTATCTCTGTAAATTTAGCTATATTTAATTTACTACCTTTCCCTGGTTTAGATGGATGGCATCTTTTAGTTGTTGCAATTGAGGGTATAACTAAGAAAGAAGTACCAGAAAAAGTTAAAAATATTGTTTCTGCAATTGGTATGATTTTACTCTTTGGTTTGATGATATTTGTTACTGGCCGAGATATAATTGGACTGTTTTAATTAGGCTAGGTGAAGTAACATGGATCGAAGTGTATTTGAAAGATTCTTAAAAAAACTAAATGTTGAAAATGTTGAAGACTTTGATATGGCTTTTGATGTATGTCAATGGGATCCTTTAAGACGTTTAGAAAAAGTTTTGTTAATGGAAATCAGAAAAGATATTCCATGGAGATATGATCTACTTAAGACTTTTCTAGGCGCTATAAGCACAATTAAAGATTATAAGTATGAAATAAATTATCACTATAATATTGCCCCTAATGAAGAAGATGTCTATCGTTTATTAAGTGAGTGGTATTATGATAATACGAATGTTGCTTTTTTAGAAGATTATCATTTTGAGGCCAATAAGATTTTTCTTGATGTCGATGATGATAATAAAATTAAAAACGAATTAGCTGGATTTATAGAGTTACTTAAACAAATAAATTATGACTTTGAAATTATTGTACAAAAAAAGGAAAAGCAAAATGTTTCGGAAGATATAATTGAGCTTGTTGAAGATAATATTGAAGATGAAGAATATGATGATTTTGATGAAGAAGAATATTTTCAAAATTATCAAGAGCAAAGAAAAGTTGAACAATATGAAGCAGCAGAACACGCTATTGAAGAATATGTGCCATATGATGATAAGAAAAATGGTTTTAATAGTGGAACATTTAAGCATATAAGAATAGGCGCCATTGACACTAATTCAGAAAATGTTGATTTTGACGCGAAAATTTTTAGTTGCTCTGAAACATCAACTAGAAAAGGAAAACTTATTGTAGTGTATGGTGTAGCAGATCAAAGAGGAGATGCTATTCACGTCAAAGCATTCGAAGGTGGAAAATATTTTACACCAGAGAAACTTCATAGTATCAAAATTGGCATGAATGTAAGAATACGTGGTAATGCGGCGTATGACCAATTTTCCAAAGAATTAGTAGTTATGGCAAGATTTATTGACATTCTTCCACCTGATGAATTAAGACTTGATGAAGAAGAAAATAAACGTGTTGAACTACACCTACATACCAAAATGTCCACGATGGATGGCGTGACTAATATTGAAGATTATGCACGTCTTGCTGCGCAAATGGGCCATAAAGCTTTAGCGGTTACTGATCATGGAGTAGTTCAAGCTTTCCCAGCTGCACAAAAAGCAGGCAAAGATAATAATATTAAAATTCTTTATGGTTCAGAATTATATGTTGTTGATGATGTAGTAAATGCAATAAAAAATCCAATTAATCGCGAACTTGCTACGGCAGAATATGTTGTATTCGACTTTGAAACAACAGGTTTATCAGCAAGATATGATGATATTATTGAATTTGGTGCAGTTAAATTCTCACAAGGGATGGTTAGAGAAAGAATTGATTTATTCGTGCAAATAAATCGTCCAATACCAAAAAAGATCACACAAATTACTGGAATTACTGACAGTATGTTAGTTGGTCAAAACACGTTGGTTGATGCTGTTCATAAAATGAAAAAATTTATTGGCGATGCAATATTAGTATCACATAATGCAGACTTTGATGTTGGATTTTTAAATGAAGCATGTAAAAAAGTTGGAGAAGAGATTGTTCCAAATCCTGTTATAGATACTTTAGCTCTTGCTCGCTATATTTTCCCAGAATCAAAGAAACATAGTTTAGGTGCTTTGTGCCGCAATATGGATGTTGTATATGATGAGGACGAAGCACACCGCGCTGATTATGACGCAGAAGTTTTAAATGATGTTTGGCAAGCGATGATTGCGGTCTTAACTAAAGATAATCCACATTTAACTCACGCTGATTTAGGAGATTTAAAATTAAAAGAAGAACATTATAAACATTTAAGACCATATCATGTAGTGGCACTAGCACAAGATAGTGTGGGTATTAAAAACTTATTTAAATTAGTATCTGAATCGCATATTAAATATTTTGCCAACGTTCCTAAAGTTCCACGAAGCTTATTAATTCAATTACGTGAACACTTACTACTTGGTAGTGCTTGTTTTAATGGAGAAGTATTTGATACAGCAAGAACTCGCACTAAAGATGTATTGAAAAAAGTCGTATCTTTCTATGACTATATTGAAGTTCAACCTGATTCTAACTATTCATATTTGGTAAACATGGGGGATTTTGAAGATTTCGAATTTGTTCATCAATTAGTTAAAGATATTATTGAAGCTGCTGATGAAGAGCATAAACTAGTTGTTGCAACAGGAGATGTGCACTATTTAAACCCTTCTGATAAGATTTATCGCGATGTATTTATAAGTGCAAAAGCAATTGGTAATGCAAATCACCCATTAATGCCTTATTCAAGAGAAGATATGGATTATTTTGAAAACCCAGATCAACATTATCGCTCAACTAAAGAAATGCTTGAAGCATTTGAATATTTAGGAAAAGAAAGGGCATATGAAATTGTTGTTAAAAATACTAATTTAATTGCAGATGTCATTGAATCTGTTAAACCTTTAAAGGATAAATTATATACACCTACTATTGAAAACTGTGAAAATTTACTACGTGAATTATGTTATAACACAGCACATGAAACGTATGGTGAAACTCTACCTACTATTGTTAAAGAACGCTTAGAAAAAGAGTTAGATGGTATTATTAATAACGGATATTCTGTTATTTATTATATTGCTCATAAAATTATAAAAAAATCTAATGAAGATGGATATATGGTTGGTTCTCGTGGATCTGTTGGTTCTTCATTTGTCGCAACCATGGCAAAGATTACTGAAGTTAATCCATTACCTCCTCATTACGTTTGCCCACATTGTAAACATAGTGAATTTGAAGGTATTCCTAAAGTGTCATCTGGTTTTGATTTGCCAGACAAAGATTGCCCAATTTGCGGAACAAGAATGATTCATGATGGACAAAACATTCCATTTGCGACATTCTTAGGGTTTAACGCAGATAAGGTTCCTGATATTGACTTGAACTTCCCAGGTGATTATCAAGGTAGAGCATTCTTATATACGAAAGATTTATTAGGACCAGATAATGTTTATAAAGCAGGCACAATTGAAACTGTAGCAGAAAAGAATGCTTATGGTTATGCGAAAGGATATTTTGAAAGAATTGGTCCTAAAATTGGAAGAGACCTAGACAAAGTTAATAAAGCTCAAATTGAGTATCTTGCGGCAGGCTGTACTGGTGTTAAAAGAACAACAGGCCAACATCCTGGTGGAATTGTTGTTATTCCTACGGGATATGAAGTTAATGATTTTACACCTATTCAATATCCTGCTGATGATAAAGAAGCAGAGTGGAGAACTACTCACTTCGATTTCCATGCAATTCATGATAACATTTTAAAACTTGATTTACTTGGTCACGTCGATCCAATGGCGTTAAAAATGATGTCTGATAATACGGGAATTGATGTTAAAAAGATTCCATTAAATGATCCTGAAACACTTTCTATTTTTTCAAGTCGAGAGGCGCTTCATTGTCACTCAAACTATTTGAATGAATCAACAGGTGCTCTAGGTATTCCAGAATTCGGTACTAATTTAGGCCGTGATATGTTAAAAGAAACATCTCCTAAATTGTTCTCTGACTTATTAATTCTTTCTGGTTTATCACATGGTACTGGTGTTTGGGCTGGAAATGCTCAAGAATTAATTAGGAATGGTACGTGTACTTTACGAGAAGTTATTGGATGTCGTGATGATATTATGACTTATTTATCCGCGCATGGTGTTGAACCATTAACAGCTTTCAAGATTATGGAAGATGTTCGTAAAGGTAGAAAAGTTAAACCAGAATATGAGCAAATCATGCATGATAATAATATTCCACAATATTATATTGATTCATGTAATAAGATTGAGTACATGTTCCCAAAAGCTCACGCGACTGCCTATGTTATGATGGCTATTCGTGTTGGATGGTTCAAAGTACATCGTCCATTAGATTATTATGCGGTATACTTATCTGTCCGCTGTAAGCAATTCGAATTAGAAACAATGCTTAGTGGCGAAAAAGAAATTATACGAAGATTAGAAGAGCTTAAAGCAAAAGGTTTTGATGCATCAGCAAAAGAAACTGAAATTATAAAAACTTTGACTATATGCTTAGAAATGGCAGAACGTGGATATAAATTTGCTAAAATAGATCTCTATAAATCAGATTCAACTAAATTCGTAGTTGACTATGAAAATAAATTATTGATTCCACCTTTTGTGGCAATTGATGGCTTGGGTGATGCGGCAGGGGATTCAGTAATTGAAGCTAGAAAAGATGGAAAATTCTTATCAAAAGAAGATTTATTACAAAGAAGTAGATTATCTCAAACCCATGTTGCAAAATTACAAGAATTAGGTTCTTTAGAGGGCCTAGCCGAAACAAACCAAATGGATTTATTCTCATTCTTTAATATTTAAAAATAAGGCCAATTTGGCCTTTTTTATCGGGGCGTGGCACAGTTGGTAGCGCGCTTGCTTCGGGAGCAAGAGGTCGTGGGTTCGATTCCCGCCGCTCCGACCATTTTAGATTGAAAATGCCACCTTAATTTGGACCGAAAAATTGGTACAATAAGATGTGGCTTTTATTATAAAAATAACTCTAGAACAAATTGATTAGTGTATTTTAAGTTTGCATAAATAAAAATTATAAAGAAAGGCATAGAAAAAATGGATGAATACAAAGTATTAAGAGGGACATTACAAAAAGGACAAATCATTAGAGTTGATTTATCAGAAGGATATTATCAAGTGCTTGATTTTATTAAAACTATAAAAACAAAATCAGGTGATGATAATTACTTTTATGTCAGAAAAGTATTTAATAGTAAATTGGAATTTAAATTATCTAAGGCTCAAGTGATTACCGATAGTTTAATCATTTTTCCAAGAAAAAGTAAGATAGAACAAATTAATGGAATAATTAATAATAACTGTGAGATAAAAAACGAATTGTTGAATCTAAAAATTTGTCCTAAATATGAATGGAGTTCCGTTTTAATTGTTAAAGCAAAAGAATCAAAAATCAAAGACATAATGATGAAAATGAATAGTAACTCATTGTTTTCACAAAAAGATGGAATTAAAATGATAAATCATTTCATTAATAAAGGATATTTTTTAGAAGTAGTGTATTTATATGATACCCAGGCTTTGTTAGAAATGAGTGAAAAGAATCTATATTTTGATGAATGTTTTTATAGGATAGAAGTCGGACGATCTGTCGATGATTATGATAAAAACTTTGATGAATTATATAGAAAATTTAGATTTGTTAAGTTAAAAGTGGGAATTGAGAAATAAGTCTTAGAAACTATAAATATTGTTGAGATATAATGAAATAATAGAAGGGAGAAAAAATGAAACTACTAAAAGATATAAGAATTTTTATTTATGATGAATGTTCAAGTAGTTTTTTTAGTTCGAGGCATTTAATACAAAAAAATTTTAACCTTATTTCTACTAGATTAGCTAAGTTTTTAGCGACGCAAGGACTATATACTAATGGTGATTACGACCATATTTATTTGATTTTTCGCGAAAGTAAAGATGGATTTAATGTTTTAGAGAGTACTGAAAAATTAGAAAAAGAACTAAACTGGATAAAAGGATTTTATGTTGAAATATCAAAAGAAAAATTTTCTAATCTAGATAATGGAAATAATGTAATTGAATTTTATGAACTACTAAACAAAACACTTTCATATATTTTCCCTTCAAGTAAAGACATTATAGAATCATCAATTAATTTATTAATAGAATATGGTGAAAATATTGAGATTGGATATAAATGTAAGAGTAATGGTGATATTTGTGTAAATCTAAAATATCGACTTCTTGACAATTGTAAATTTATACCAATCATTATTATTTCTAATGGTAATGGCGATGTAATTAAAAGAGTGGAACTGGCTCCAGCAAGTGAGTTAGGAATGTTTGGAGAAATAAGAATAACAAAAACAAAAGTGACAATAATGCATAAAAAACTATATATTAGAAGAAACTGTTTTCCAATAAAAATAGATATATAATTTTTTGAGTTATTTGTCGACAAAATGTAATATTTGTGTGCAACTGGATATGTAAAATATATAGATAACGTAAATGTAGCAAGTGATGCTTGACACATTTCCAAATGCAATTAGTAGACAAACAATATGATGTATTCAATAATATTATTACGGTGGTGATTAGTATGACTCTTGGAGAAAAAATATTTGAACTTCGAAAAAGTAGAGGCATTTCCCAAGAAGAATTAGCGAACTCTCTTAATGTGACGAGACAAAGCATTAGTCTATGGGAAACAAATCAAACAGTGCCATCCTTGGATAATTTAATGGAAATTTCAAATTTATTTAATGTGACTTTAGATGAGTTGTGTGGTTGTGATAATAAATCAAAGTCACTAAATGAATCAAAAGAAATTAAAACTGGTTTTTTTTCTAGTGGAGAAATTATATATACAAAAGATATTTATGAAAGAGCATTAAAATTTTCTCTCCGTAAGGCATATATTTGTAGTGGTGTTATACTAAGCGCACTCATATTGATCATTTTTAGCATAATTAAAATGTTTATTTTAGTTCCGTTTTTCATTGGAGTAATAGTTCTAGCGCTCTATATTAGATTCAAAAAAGTAGTACGGATTAATGCAAATAACCAAGTTGGATGCAGACCTAATGCAATTTTGCGTTATTGGTTTTTTGATGATCATTTTGAGATTAATTCAAAATCTGATTGTTCATCTTCAATGTATTCAAAGAGGTATTATGAGTTAAAAAATGTATTTATTGATTATAAATATCTATATTTAGTTTTTGATGGTATTATCGTGCCAATAGATAAAGAGTCTTTTTCTAAAAATGATTATGAAAAGCTACTAAAATTGTTGGGAAAGATAGATAAAACGTCTAATAATTCTACGAAAAATAATCCTATGATTAAAATTCTATTATTAGTTTTTTTCATTTTAAGCATTGCTTCAATTTTCTTAGCACTTATTTCTGTGGCTTTATCATTACAAACATCGAAAATACCTGAATTTATGTTTTCTATGACGGAATATATGTGGATATTTTATGTTTTTATTCCAATTCCGGTTTCTTCAATAATTTTAGGATTTATGTTTTTGAGAAGAAAATATAAGTGTAAAAAGAATATTGTCGCAGGAATTATTATGACATTTTTACTTTTCGTATATGGATCTTTTTCTACACTTGAAGAGATAGATCATGATTTTAATTATATTATAGAAGTCTCAGCTATAACAAAAATTAACTTTCCTAAAACAGGATATTTTTCTCGTACGAAAAGGAATGAGATATTCTCAATGGTAAAATTTGATAATAAAAAAGAAATAGTTACTTTGATACAATCTAATACTCAATGGCAAACAGATCAAAGTTTTATTCCTACAAATACTATTCCAGTTTTTTATACTACAATCACAAGCGACTATAATTATTTTTTGTTTTATGATGTAAATTGTTCAAAATATAATACCTTTAATGAATCACATAGTTCGCACGAATATTATTATTTTGCCTATAATGAAGGTAATAATATACTTGTGATTTTAAATGATAAATTAAGTTGATTAAAAAAATATTAGACTATATTAATTTATATTTGTATGCGTGCAACTTTCACACTAGAAAATTATGTCTATTTTTCTATTCGTTTTTGATCTAGTTAAATGTACTTTATTTTATTGTAACAATATTCGAAATTCAAAGTAACACTAAGTAACAACTATCTTTGTCTTTTAAATGCTAAAATATAAGCGAAAGGAGTTTTCGTTATGGAATTTAAAGATAAACTAAGAAAACTTAGATTAGAAGCGGGATTATCACAAGAAGCACTTGCAGATAATGTTCACATATCAAGAAGTGCAATAGCAAAATACGAAAATGGAAATGGAAATCCTTCTGAAGAAACTTTAAAAGCATTAGCGTTTTATTTTGGTGTGGAAGAATCTAAATTAAAAAGCGATGTGGTTATTAAAAGTGAAAATAACAAAAGGAAAAAAATTAAGTGGACATTGATAGCTTGTGGTTTGTTTTTTATGGTTGGAATAATAACAGTTTCAACCATTGGTATAGTCAATTCGATTGAAAATGGAACGAAAAATAGCGAAACTAACAAATTGGAATTTTCATCGGAAAGATGGAAGATGGCTAACAATCCTTATGAAAGATATCAAATGCTTGATAGTTTAGCATCAAAATATGATTTAAGAGGTTATACAACAGATAAACTAACTGATTTATTAGGAAAACCAGATGAAATAGAGAAAATTGCATTCGATACATACCCACCGCAAAATGGTGGTTGTATATATGATTATTTCATTGATTCACATATGTATTCGGGTGTTAGAGAAAGCTTATCAATAAAAATATCAGCAAATTCTAAGGTATTATCTTGTTATTATGAATGTGGCAATAGAAAATCCTATTCAATTTATTAGCAAGTTCAGAGTAAAACAACTAATAAGAAACTTGTAGTATTTAAGCAAAGAAAAAACGAACCATAAAAAAGTTCGTTTTTTAACTGTTGTGAAATTGAAAATAATTAATATGAAATAATTAATAACATTTTAAATGATTTAGATGCAAATACTGCGTGTGGTATATCTTTTGGCATTATTAATGTTTCACCTTGTTTAACAAAATGAATATCATCACCAATTGTAAATCTTCCTTCGCCATCTAATACCATAACCATCGCATCACCTGAAGTTTTATGAGTTGCAATTTCTTCATTTTCATCAAACGCAAATAAGGTCATACTAAATACATCATTTTGGACTAGTGTTTTGCTAACTACTTGACCAACTTGATAATTGATTTCTTTTTTTAATTCTAATATTTTATTCTTATCAATATTTTTATACATTCCTATTCTCCTTAATATAAATAATTATAACACAATTTAAATCTTAATATTGAAAGTACTTTAATGATTTATAAATAAAAACAAAATCTAGTTGCATATAATACTATGTAATGTATAATATTATATATAACCGAGGTGATTGTATGGATGCTCAAATGAAAAAAGGGCTGCTAGATGTTTGTGTTCTTGCCTTATTGAATCATGGTGATTCATATGGATATGAATTAATTAGTAAGATATCAACAGTTATAGATGTGTCAGAATCGACGCTCTATCCAATTTTAAAGCGCTTAGAGGGTGTTGGGCAACTAGTTACATATTCTCGAGAATATAATGGTAGATTAAGGAGATACTATCGTATAACTCCTGAGGGAAAACGAAGATTAAAGGATTTTGATGAAGAATGGCAAGAAATGCAAAGAATAAATGCATTCGTGCATGGGGAGGATAAATAATGAAAAAGAAAGAATACTTAGAACGCTTAGATAAGGCTTTATATGGTGTTAGCCACGAAGATGCGGTTAGACTTATTGAATATTATCGTGAGTTAATTGATGATGGAAGCGAAAATGTAGATGAAGAAACTTTTATTTCAAAATTAGAACCACCAGAACTTGTTGCGGAGAACTATCGTAAAGAAATAAATTCAAATAATACAAACTTTACTAGTGAAGAAAAAACTATTATTAAAGAAAAGAATGAAGAATCAAATAAAAAAGCAAAAACACCTAGCGTTATTCGCATTTTGCTTATGATAATATGTGTAGCATTTGCGTTCTGGGGTGCAATTGGCCTATTTATTTTGGGAGTTACAACATTCTCACTTGTAATATATAGTGTATATCTTTTTGTTGCAGCCATTGTTTTGATGTTCTCTCATCCTGCGGTTGCTTTTGCTCAAATTGGCTATGCAATGATTTTAGGAAGTGCCGGATTTGTTTTAGGATATATTTTCCCATATATTAGAAAACTCTATATCTTTATTATCAAAATATTGAGTTTAAAAGATACAAAATTTGAAAAGCCTAAGTTCAAGAATAAATATTTTTTAGGATTTGGAATTAATTTTGTTGCAGGTATTACAATTTTTATTGCAGCTTTTGGTGCATTGGGGTTTAGTATTGCGAAACTCTCGTGCGCTGACGAAATGAAACTCATGCAAGAAACAATGGAAATGCCAGAAGAATCTTTCACACTTATTTCTGATAATCTTGGATTAGAAATTTGCTATACCGATGAAACAGAGATTAAATTAGAGTATTATGACTTTGAAAAAAATCCAAAAACATTTACCTATGCTAATGGTAAGGCAGAATTATCTTCTAAATATAAAATTGGGGATTGGGGATTAATTTGGGAACGTGGAGTATTTTTTAAATGGAGTTCTTCAAAGTATTATAATGCAAAATTATATTTGCCAAGTACAAGTACATTAAATGTCACAATCGAATTGGATAATGGACGAATTGCTGCTAATAATATGACATTTAATGATTTTAAATTATCAACAGATAATGGCGCAATTGAACTTAATAATTTGCACGCAAATGATGTAAAAATTTCTACATCCAATGGTGCAATAAGTATCAAAAATAGTGAATTATATAATATTAGTGCTTCAGCAGATAATGGTGCAATTAGTTTCGAAAATCTTACAATTTCAAATTTAGCAAGTGCAAAAACACAAAATGGTGCAGTAAAAATGAAAAGTGTTAACGCTTTTTCATTACAAGGAGAATCAAATAATGGTATGGTAAGATTTGATGATTGCAAAGGTAATAAATTATTTGCAGAAACAGATAATGGAGCAATATATATTTATCGCATAGAAGTAGATGATATTGATTTGACATCTGGTAATGGTTCAGTCAGTGGAACAATTGTTGGAAATAGAAGTGATTATCGAATAGATGCAAAAACAGGATTAGGATCAAATAATCTCAATAATAAAGAAGATGGTGTGAAATATTTGAAAGTTCGCACAGGTAACGGATCTGTTAATATAAAATTTGTAGAGTAATTAATAATAGTTGAAAAAAACCATTCTTTGATGAATGGTTTTTTAAATAGTGAAATTTGTCCTGTATTTTTTAGAGCATTTCATTTATATAAACATTAAATAAAGCATGTAATTTATTAATTTTTTTTCATTCTAATGCAATTAAAAAATCCCGAGATTCCTATGATAATTAACATTGGTCCAAACCCGAAAAATATCGCAAAAGCAGAATGAATAACAGTGAAATCTGCCAACAAAGATACAAGTGATATTTTGACTAAATCAACTATTGTGAGTAAAATACCTACTGGTAACATAATAAAGACAATACCACCGCCAATTGGCATAATACTATGTGACACAATAGGAATATCATCAAATTGACCTAAGCCAATTAATATACCTATTGTTAGGAATACGATTCCAAAAATAATTGGCATATCAGGAATAACTAAGCAATGTACTATAATAATGGCGATTCCAATTAGAATTGGAATAAGTAAAAAAGCAAGAAATGGCAGTTTTTTTATAAAATAACCTTTTTCGTGTTTTGCTGGTGTGTAAATAAAATTATCAAAATGTTTTTTTATAAATGGTAAATCTGCTAGAGGAAGAAGGACGCTTGCTTTCACTTGCGTTCCATCATAAAACATAAAAGTTAGTTGATATGATGAATTTATATTCTCACAATTAACACTTTTTAAAGAAGAACGATTTAATATGATTTTTTCTCCATTATTGATAACAATAATGTGGTCACGATAAATACGTAATGCACACTCTTTTGATTTGTTTTCATCAGCAGCTTTTAATTCTTCTTCAAGCATTTTTGTTTCTAATCCTTCTATCCCATGTTTGCGTTTTAAAGATTTGTGTTGTAATGCATGACGAAGGAACTTCCCCCATGCATTGAACGCAGTAAGTATAAGAATAAATTCACATACAAAAAGCACGAAAAATGGTGCTAAATGATTAATTAGTGCGATAACAAATCCGTTTTCACTTATAGACTTAGTAAAGCTATACAAAAACCATGTGAATAATACTAGACCGAGAAGAATCATATAAATTCTTTGAGCTATTCCTTTTGCACCTACTTTACCTGATGGCGCATCATACATAGATTTTGCATTGCTTTTTTCATATAACACTTCACCAAATTCTAATTCTGTTTCACTCATATTAAATTCATCCATATTAATCAAATGTCTCCTTTTAATTAAGTAACACTTAATTATATTCTAAATAAATATAGAAAAAATAGGTAGTGGAAGATTGAAAAATCGCAAAAATTTTGCCATAATGTCAAAAGAAAAATGGAGGAGAAATTTAATGGAAGTCATTCGTTTAACTACGAAAAAACAGTTAAAGAAATTCATTAATATGGCGGATAGTCTTTATGTTGATGATGCTTTTTATGTTCCATATATGAAAAAAGATCTCCTTAAAACATTACAAAAACTTGTTATTGAAGAGAAAACATATACAGCACTTGCGGTTGTCCGAAATGGCATTTATATCGCACGAATTTTATTCACCATTGATGCATCTAAACAAAAAAATTTAGAGCGCTGTGGATTCTTCTCACATTTTGAGTGCATTAATGAACAAAGTGTTGCGAATTTATTATTAAATGAAATGGCAAAGATTTTAAAAGAACAATGTGTAAATTACGTTGAAGGTACATACTTTCCATTTGATCAAGATAATAGACGGGGAATACAAATTACTGGATTTGAAGATGAGCCGATGATTTTAACTTCTTACAATAAACCATATTATCAAATGTTATTAGAAAGTAATGGTTTTCATAAAGATTTTGATACTGTGTCTTATAAAATGTCTATTGATACTTATGATTTGAAACGAATTGAAACAATGTCTAATAAATTGATGAGACGTTTTAATTTATATATTGCGCCTGCGGATTTTTCTAGATTAGACCGCGAAATTGATGATGTACACGCTGTTATTGAGTCGGCAACAAATGATATTATTTTTGATACTGCACCAACAAGAGATGATTTAGTAAGAATTGTTGCGGGTTGGAAAAGTTTTCTTTGGCCTGATTTTATATTTATTTGCCGAAGAAAAGAAGATGATAAGCCTGTTGGAATTTTGATGAGTGTTCCGAACTTTTATACAGTCTTTAGAAAAATGAAAGGAAAAAGTAATATCTTTGCTTTAATTAAAGCTCTTTACTATAAAAAACGTATTCGTTCAGTTAGGACTATCTTACAATACGTCATACCTGAATATCAAAATTGTGGTGTTAATTTTGCTTTGTATCATTCATTTTATTTGACTTGCCAAAAACATGGAATTAGTTATGTTGAAGCAGGGACAATTATGGAAAATAACGAAGCTTCTCGTTTTAACGTAGAAAAGGCTGGTGGAAAACTTAATAAAGTATTCCGCATATATGGGAGGGAATTATGACAACTGCATTAACTATATTAGCAATTATTTGTATATTGGGTTTACCAATTCCAATTGTTTATTTAACTAGGAAAAATAAAATATTAGGCGCGATTGGTGCAATTGCATGTTGCTATATTGTTGGTTTTATTTTTTCTACCCTTGGATTAACTGGTATATCTTATGATAAGGGATTAACGACAACAATTACCTATGTATTAGTTGCACTATCCATTCCATTAATTTTATTTAGTATTGATCTTCGTTCTGTTAAAAAACTAACTAAAGGAACGATTGTAGGTTATTCGCTTTGCATTGTTTCTGTCATCGCAATTGCATTTGCAATTTTCTTTATTACTTATAAATTTTTCCCAAGTACAGAATTGTCTGCCATGATTGTTGGTTTATATACTGGTGGAACACCAAATATGAATGCAATTGGTGCGGCAATGGGCGCAGAAAGTAATGTTTTAAGTGCTGCAAATGTTGCAGATACTATTATTGGTGGAATTTATTTCTTATTATTAATTTCTATTGCCCCAAAGTTTTATCGTCTAGTTTTAAATCGTCGTAATAAAAAAGAATATTTAAAAGAAAATAATGAAAAAGAAACAACTCATGAAAATATAGAGGAAGAAAAGAAAGATGATTTTACCTTTGGATTTAAAGATAAAAAGAGTATACTTCGATTACTTGGATCTTTTGCTTTAGCAATTGGTTGTGTTGGTGTTGGAGTATTACTTGAATTGATCTTTGAAAACACAGTGGGAGAAAATTTGTTATATATTCTTTTATCTGTTTCCGTACTTGGTGTTGCGTTTTCCTTTATTAAGCCAATACGAGAGATCAAAGGGCAATACACACTTGGTATGTATCTCATATTAATGTTTTCCTTAGCTTTATCAATGAGTATTGACTGGTCAGTATTTTTAACGGATATTTTACCAACATTTGCGTTTTTTGCTTGTGCTCAAATCAGCGTTATTATTTTGCATATTATTCTTTGTAAAATCTTTGGTGTTGATGGTGATACGGCAATTATTACATCAACTGCTGGCGTATATGGTCCCCCATTTATTGCTCCAGTTGCGAAAGCTGCAGGTCGCCAAGATCTTATTGCACCAGGTGTTATTTGTGGTGCATTAGGTTTAGCAATAGGAACATTACTTGGAATTGGAATAGGGCAGTTGTTTCTATTATTTATATAATGAATCAAACAGGCGATTTGCCTGTTTTGTTTTTATTTATTTGTCTATAAGTTTAAAAAAAATTAATTTATATATTGTTTTTTTAAAATCCGAAGCCTATAATATATTTGGGTTTACCAAAATGGTAAAATGAATATGTAAAGGAGGGTCAAAATGTGGCATATAATAATCAATGAAGATGTTGTATAAAAACACTAAAATAGAAAAAATATGTACAGATGAAAAAAAGGCAAAAATTAAGTTTGGCGAAAATGTTGCTAATAAATTGTTCGCAGCATTAAATGCCATCGAAAGTGCATCTAATTTAAATGACATATTTGCTTTAAAACAATATAACTTGCATAAACTAAAAGGTGACCTGAAAAATATTCATTCTATGTATTTAGGTAAAACTACAGGATATCGTTTGTTATTGACTCCACTAGATGAAAACGAAGAACCAGTTATATGTGATGATTTTAGTAGTTATACAATGGCCGTGTGTGTTGAAATAGGAGAGGTAAGTAAACATTATGATTAAAAATATTAGAAGAGCTTTTCATCCAAGTTTTTATATAAGTGAATATATTGAAGAACTTCAAATGACTCAAGATGAATTTTCAAAGAGATTAGGAATAACTGGTAAACAAGTAAGTTTATTACTATCACAAGAGGCAAACATTACTTCAGATATTGCAATAAAATTGTCAAAACTTATTGGAACTAGTGTTGAATTTTGGTTGAATTTACAATCAAAATATGATGCATATATTGCAATGTTGGCAGACGCTAAAGTCAAAGATGAAGAAAAAAACATTTACAAAATGATTGATAAAAAATTTTTAAAGCAATTAAATATTATCAATGATACAGATAGCATTGAAGAGGGAATGAATAAACTTAGAATAGCATTGCCAATAGCATCTTTAACTTTGTTTGCAAAAAATGATATTTATTCTTTTTACAGAACTTCAGTGACAAAAGCAGAAAAAATTGAGAATCTCGTTTGCAAAAACGTATGGGTTTCACTTGCATTTCAAATTGCGAAAAAAGAAAATACTAAGCCCTTTAATGAGAAAATGCTAAATGATAACATAAAGAATTTTAGAAAAATGACTCTTGAAGATCCTGATATTTTTTATCCTAAGTTAAAACGAATTTTATCAGATTGTGGCGTTGCGCTTGTGATTTTGCCATCATTAAAAAATTCTAACATAAATGGAGTTGTAAAATGGATTGATAGTGATAAGGTTATGATGGCTTTAAATACTAGAGGTACGTATAATGATAAATTTTGGTTTAGTTTTTTTCATGAATTAAAACATGTATTGCAAAAAATTAAAAGAAAAATGATTATTGGAGAAGATACGGATAATGTTGAAGACGAGTTAGAAAGGGAAGCGGACGAATTTGCACGAGAAACCTTAATTCCATCAGAAAAACTAAAATTATTAAAAACATATACAACATATTATATCCAAGAATTTGCTACGCAAATTAGTATTCATCCAGGTATAGTTGTTGGAAGATTACAAAAAGAAAGAAAAATACAATATAGTTGTTTAAATAACTTAAAAGAAAAATATGAAATAGTGATTGATTAAAGAGGTGATAAAAGTTGAAAAAGCGATATAATAAAAGGCATTTTGATATGTTCAAAAAAACCAATAAATTCTTTCGAAATATTATAACGCCAGATCCATTCAATAAATTAAATAATTATGGATTAGTGAGGAAAGTATCAAACAAGTGTGCCAACAATGTCACAAAATCATTATTAAATAATTTATCTTACAAAACATCTGGATTGTTTTATGATAGAAAAAAAGATAGACCATATAAAGGAAGTATTATATATACGATTTTCCATATTTTATACTCTTTTTTATTAATGCTTTTAGTCAGTAGAATAGTAGTTAATTTTTTGTCTTAGTTATTTATAAAATATATTAACATGAAAATAAAAAATTCAAACAAAGCAATAGACAATGTGATGTCAACTATTGATATTGTTAGTTTTTTTAATTGCCTTGGAAAATATGAGTAGGCTTTTGCCTATTTATATTTTGCCTTATTAGTAAGTGGCAAAATTAGAGGATTATCTAGTGTTTTTAATAGGAAGTATAATTGGTGCTCAAACTGGATCATAAGCATTTGCTGTTGCATATTTTATAAAATAATAGAAAATAAATCTATGCCTTTCTTATAAATATGCCATAGTATGGATGTTAATATTTTGTTAATAAAGTCTCCAATATTTTGATTTGTTTTGATTCAAAATTGAATAGTGCTTGATTTAGTTTTCGTATTGTGAAATACTAAAAAACACGAGGGTAAAAAATTATGGATAAAAAGAACATATTAAATCACGAATTGTCGATAAAGTTTAATAATAGAGATGCTAATATTTGGGCTTGTTTGCTTCTTTCTTTTATAACCACGATAATAAATATATTATCGACGACATATTTAAATAATTCTAGTACAACCACTGTGTTTATAGTTTTTATCGGAATATTAATTATTATGTATGCCATATATCGCTATGGTATGCTTGGGGTGTTTGTTGCGCTGATTTCATCTGTGTTTTTTTGTATGTCGACGAAAGCATCGATTGTTGAATCTATTTTTAATGTATGCGGAAATGTATTTCAAGCACTTGTAGTATGGGCTATTTTAAAAAAGACGAAAACTAGTAAAATATTAGCAAAAGAAGAATTATTAACTAATTATAAGTTGTCATTATTGATATTGGGGATTTTATATGTGATATTCAGTTTCATTTTTAATCGAAAAATAATTTTTTATATTTTTATAGCTGTACTAATAATTGATATTGCTTTTTTTTCAATGAGAGAAAAAAGTATGTCTAAATTTAGATTTTTTTTACTTGTTTCTCTACTGCCTAGTTTTGTAGGTAGCACAATCAATTCGATATTTGCAATTATATATGGGATAAAAACTTTTTCTAATTGGTACAATATTTTTTCTACATGGCTTTTTGCTAATACCATTTTGTTCAGTACTTTTGGATATCTTCTTTTGAGTTTCTTACAAAAACATATTAATATATTTGATAAAATAATAGGAACGAATATTAAACATACTTTTAATATTAATTTGAAATTTTCCACTGTTTTATTTTATATTGCGACATTGTTTTGGAATATGCTTTTTTATATAATGCATTTGTTAAAATGGATAAACCATAATGAAATCTTGTATCTTTTCCCATGGGTTGTTGGAAATATCTTCTTTATTATAAATTTATGGTTTTCCAGAAAACAAGAAGCACACACTATCTCATCATTAGACGAGACATTTAATTGGCTTGAAAAAAGAACTGTAGTGGCTGAAAAAAACACACAAATGTTACTAGCTATTATTGCTTTTTTACTACCGCTATATGCCGACTTTTTAGGAGTTGTTACAAAAAGTATGGCACTTGTATTCATTTTTAATATTACTACAGCTGTAGTTGCTATTGGCTTAATTTGGGTGCCAAAAAATAACATTTGCGCTATGAGTTTAATTAAAGATTTGAAAACAATATTTCATTTATATACGGTTTCGCTTCTTTTATTGGGCGTTGTGATGATTATTTGTGAGATTGTCTAGTTTTTGCGTCTGATATTTGGTGTTTATTACCGTATACCGTATAAAGAAAATCTTGGCGCATTTGTGCGCGTATATTTGCGCGCATTTTTTCGCGCAAATGTTTGAAAATTTAAAAGAATATGGTATAATAACATAAATCGTTGTGGGAGGGTATTTAATATGAGTACGATTTTAGATAATCAAAAAAAGGTTGTAGATAAGATAAAGGAATTACGAAAAAAAGACAAAACGAAAAAATGGGAAAACAAAGATAATGATCATCCTGAAAAAGTAAATCCATATGTTGTTGCATTACTAGTTAGTGAATCCGGTGAAGAAAATATTTTTTCATATCGATCTGAGATGTTAGAAGGGGATCATGCAGAATATAATTTGTTTGTTAATAAACTAGGTGGTAATAATCATTCTAAAGATACTTTATATGTTTCATTGGAGCCTTGTAGTCATGATAGTAGAATTAATGAAATATCATGCAGCGAACTTATTGTTAAAGCGGGTATAAAAAAAGTATACATGGGCACTTTCGATCCGGATATTTTAGTGCGTGGGAATGGTTATGCTTATTTAAAAGAAAATGGAGTAGATGTCAAACTGTTTGATGAACAATTTCAAAAAGAATTAATTGATGAAAATTGGCTTTTTTTCAAAGATAAAATTTATAATGATGAAAACTCCAGAAGATTTATCTTGATGTATAATAGTCTATTATCAAAAGAAGCAATCGCATTTTATTTGCTTTCTAAAAAAAGTGAGTTTGATTACAATGAAAAAGTGATAACGAATTATATAAAAGAAAATGAAAATTTGTTAGAACAATTTTATAAAGAATGTAATAATAATAATTATATATCCCATAATATAAAAGAAGGGAAAAGAGTTGTTACAGCGGATATCGGATTCAAGTTGGCATTTTATAATTGTCCTGCGACATTATTTAAAGGAGCATATATTTTGGTAATTGACAATACTGGTGATGAAAAAGTTCCAGATAAATTTGATGGCCCAATAATAATTGCTTATTCTAAAGCGACAAACTGTATTGTGAATATTATAAAAAAACTTGGAGCAAGTTTTAATGATAATGAATATCTTATTGTGAGGGAATTATTGGCAAATGCAGTTTTTCATAAAGATTATAATTCGTATTCTCCAATCGTTGTTAAAATTTATAAAAAATATATAGAAATTTATAATCCATGCATTAGAGAATTTGTTGATTTAGACTACTTAAATAGATTTGAAATGCCAACAAATCCGGTAAATGGATGTTTAAAAGAAATTGCAGTAGAAATTGGATTTATGGAGGGGCAAGGTAGAGGAGGAGAAACTTTTAAAAATGTTTTTAGTGTAAATGACAAGCCATATGAAATCATTTGCAATATTTTAAAAGTAAAAATTCCTTTGAATAAATTATGGATAAATTAAAGAATTATTATTTTGCTTTGTGTGATTTAAAAAGAAATAGTACTGAGTTTAGTGTTTTATTAATTATTAATGGTAAATGCGCAATCATCAATGCGAAGGATGAAATTGAATTGTGTTCTATGCTATATTATTATTATAATCAAACAAATTTGACTGATATATATATATCTAATAAGTTATCACTGGACACATTGATAAGTATACATAGACTTATAGATGCTACTATACATATTTCGCCAATAAATCAATATAATCTTGAATGGATAAAATACGAAGAAAATTTTTTAAAGCCGAATGATATTAATAACATATTGGAAACAGAAAAAGCTTTTGAGATATTTTTTAATGAAAATTTTCAAAGCCAAAAAGAAGAGGAAATTATTAAAAAATTAAAAAAATATTATATTTTGCAAGGAAATAAAAGTGATATACGATTATCAAATATTGGAAATATATTATTTTCATCTAATTATGAATTTGATAGAGATATCATTGTTGAAAATCTATATTTCAATAATGCTTTGTCATATACATTGGAGCATCACTTTTCTGGACCTATCACTTTATCAGCAAAAAATATTGTAAATTATTTGTACGATAAAATGCCATTTTTTCAAGAACGAATACATCTGAAATCAAAAAGTTATAAACCAATCAATAAAACACAATTAAACGATTTAATATATTACTGCTTATGTATGAATGATTATACGAAAAATTATCCTATTGAAATAAAACTATTGCCAGTATCTATATCCATTTCTTTCAGAGAAACAAATTCTATAATTTGGAAAAAAGTATATAACAATTTTTTTAGTTCACAACAAATAAATAATATATGCGAATATTTCAAGAAAAATAAGTTTTATGTTGAGCAAAGTATAAAAAAAGATAAGACAACCATAAAAATTTTATATAATGAAAATATAAATAAATTTTATCCTGATTTAGATGTTATAGACTATGAAATAATACAACTTGCTCAAAATCACGAGAATTTTACAAGACATATGGTTGATAAGTTTTTAGATATTTCACCAAGAAATTCAAATATTAGACTAAAAAAAATAATTGAGAAGGGAATAATTTCAGCAGACGGAAATGGTAAAGCAATTAAATATTATTTGTCGCATAAAAAGTAAATATTTGAGTTGTGATAGAATTTTTAGTAGAGCAAAAATGAGAGGTGGATTTAATGAATAAATATATAAATCTAGTTGAAGGCAATATAAAAGATGAACATGTATGTTGTATTATTAGAACAAGAAAAATACACCCTGGAATTGAAGCAAAAAAGAAGTGGCTTTCTCAAAGATTAAAAGAAGGTCATGTTTTAAGAAAATTAGATACAAATTCAACAGTGTATATTGAATATGCTCCACTAGAATCGGCTTGGGTGCCAGTTGAAGGAAAAAACTATTACTATATCTATTGTTTGTGGATTATAAATCATAACCGAAGAAAAGGTTATGGAACTGAATTAATGAAGTATTGCATTGAAGATGCAAAGAAAAATGGTAAATCTGGTATATGTATGTTAGGAGCTAAAAAACAAAAGTCATGGTTTTCTGATCAAGCCTTTGCTAAGAAATTTGGCTTCGAAGTAGTGGATACAACTAAAAATGGTTATCAATTACTTGCTCTTTCTTTTGATGGTACAATACCAAAGTTTACTGAATCTGCAAAAAAAGAAGTAATAGAAGAACAAGATTTAACAATTTATTATGATATGCAATGTCCATTTATTTATGAAGCTGTAGAAAAAATAAAAGCATATTGCAATGAAAATAATGTGCCACTTAATTTAATTGAGGTTGATACATTAGAAAAAGCTAAAAATTTACCTTGTGCTTTTAATAACTGGGCTATGTTTTATAAAGGAAAATTCAAAACAGTTAATCTTTTGACAGTGGCATACATAAAAGGATTGTTAGATAGAGAAAATTCCATCAAGTCAAATTCTTGACATAATAACTAATATATTGTAAGTTAAAAGTAATAAAATATTATTGCACTGCATACAATTACAGTACAAACTGATCAGGCCATAGCGAAAGCTCGGAGCCGGGTTACTTAGTAACAGTGGATTTATCACCCACGGGACAGTAGTTACAAATACTTGTCTTGTGGGTGTTTTATTTATCATAATAAGACATAAATGCATATAAATATTTTAGTAAAATAAAGGTGAAATTATGAGAAAACATTTTAAAAAAAGTAATTATTTAAAACAAATGCCACAAGAAAAATTTGGAAAAACAGCCTTAAAAGTATCTTTAGTTAGTATTATTGGTAATGCTTTATTATCACTTTTTAAAATGCTTGCAGGAATTATTGCTCACTCTAGTGCGATGGTAAGTGATGCAATTCACTCAATGTCTGATGTATTTAGTAGTATTATTGTTATTATTGGAGTGAAAATTTCTTCTAAGGCCTCTGATAAAGATCATCCATATGGACATGAACGTTTTGAATGTGTTTCTGCGATCGTTTTATCTATCATTTTGCTAATTTCTGGTTTGTTTATTGGCTATAATGCTATTGAGAGGATTGTTTCAGGAAATACGAATTCTCTTGTAATTCCTGGCCGTTTAGCTTTAATTGCAGCAATAGCGTCAATTGTGGCAAAAGAAGCAATGTTTTGGTACACAAGATTCTATGCTAAAAGATTAGATTCTGGGGCCTTGATGGCAGATGCATGGCACCATCGAAGTGATGCCCTATCTTCCATTGGCGCCTTAATTGGAATTGTATTTGCACGAATGGGTTATCCAATAGTGGATACTATTGCAAGTTTTGTAATATGTTTATTCATAATTAAAGCAGCTTACGACATCTTTAAAGATGCGATTAACAAGATGGTTGATCGTTCATGTAGTGCAGAAACGGAGCAACAAATTATAGAATGTGCCGAAAAACAAGTTGGAGTTATTAAGGTCGATTTAATTAATACACGCATGTTTGGAAATAGAATTTATGTTGATATTGAAATATGTGCTAATAGGGACATTACTCTTGCAGAAAGTCATGATATTGCTAATAAGGTTCATGATGCAATTGAAACAACATTTCCTAAAGTAAAACATGTTATGGTTCATGTAAATCCATCTGAAATTGAAAACTGTGTTGATAATAATCAATATTAAAAATAGTTCACAGTTGACCTATCAGGAAAAAGTATATGATTTAAAACTAATTAAACCATAATTCGGATTTAAACTGAATTTGGGTTATAATTTAAAAAATACGCAGTCTTTCAATGCTTATATTTCTTACCCACCTAATTAAGTGTAATAAAAAAGTAGACAGTGACTTTTTTTCACTTTGTCTACTTTTACTATATCACTTCACAATTGGACTAATTTTTCATTAAATACCAAATTCTTTTCGATAGACTTTTAATAAATCATTAAATCTATCATAATGTACAACTTCGCGTTGTCTTAAATAAAGAAGAGGATTAATGACATCTGGATCTTTGGCAAGATCAATAATATGTTCATATGTTAAACGTGCTTTGGCTTCCGCCGCTAAATCTTCTTCTAAATCAGCATCGTAATTTCCAGTTGAACCGACATTTGCCATAGAGAATGGAACACCATTTACATCAGTTGGAAATAACCCCATACCATGTTGAGCATAGTGTTTATCTAAACCGACTGCAGCTAATTCGTGAAGTGTTGCACCTTTCATTAATTGATATAATAATGTACAAATCATTTCGACATGTCCTAATTCTTCAGTACCGATATCTGTTAAGAGAGTACGGCCTCTTTCATCAGGCATGGTATATCTTTGATTTAAATAACGCAATGCTGCACCTAATTCACCATATGGACCACCATATTGTGTCAAGATGTAGTTAGCCATTTTCAAATCTTTGGTTTTGACATCAATTGGATATAAAAGACTTTTACTATATTTCCACATAATTTACACTCCTATCTAGCTATCCAAGGGCTTGGTGTTGTTATGTAATTAAACATGCCGTTTTCATCTCTGGCATCTTCTGCCATAAGTGGGCCATATTGTTTTACATATTCTTCCCTGGCTTTTTTATATTGGTTGTTTATTTCTGTAAATAAAGCAAGAGCTTCTTTATCAGTTGGATAAACATCAAGAATGAGATTTAAATCATGACTATAATCGTATAAAGCCAATAAGTTATAAAGTTTAGATTCGCGATCGTTTTTAGGGTTTAATTTTGGAACTCTATAATTTTTATATGGTAAATATTCACTTCGAACAATATTACCTGCTAAAAATCCTTCCTCCACACCAAAGAATCTAGAATCCATACTTTTTGTAGCTCTTGATAATTCTGATTCATCTTGAAACGATTGGAATGGTTGATATGGATAAAATGATTGATAATACATTTTGTATTCCTCCCACATTTCAAGATATTCACCTATGTTTTGTTGACATAATTAAATAGCCCAAAAACAGTACAATTTTTTTGGTGTTTTACCTAATTTGTCTTGAAAAACTACATAATATTTAATATTATAAACAAGAAGCCGGCTTAGCTCAGTTGGTAGAGCAACTGAATCGTAATCAGTGGGTCGGGGGTTCGAATCCTCTAGCCGGCACCATTGCGAAAATCGGCATGTAATCGCTGTTTTAAAGAGAGTTGTGTAGGGACAATTCTCTTTTTTTCTTATCAACTGACACTTGTATTTGATTATTCAGTGGGTCGGAAATCATTTAAAGGTGAATAATAACTATTTTTAATTGTATTCTTGTGATCAATATCCAAATAAATTTGAATCATCTCAATTAATTTGTGGCCAATAAGTTCGTTATAAGATAAATGGCTAAAGATTTGTTATAAATATACAATTATTTTTATTATCGACAAACAATAAAAAAATAGCAAAAAAATTATTGACAAACGATAATTTTTTGAATATTCTTTTAGTGAAGGGAATAAAATTATGGAAACAAAAAATAAAATTATTAAAATTGCAAAAGTGAGTTATATAGTATCAAAGGTTCTATATTTCTTATCGTTTGTAGCGTGTTTGACATTTATTGTTTTAGCAATTGTGTTATCTTTAAATAATTCAATCGAATCATTTACGTCTGCTGAGACTGCTGTGTTCTTTGGTACTTTGTCTCTTTATGCATTTATGCATATAGGATTACTTTGGAATGTCGAAAGTATTTTCAAAAGTATTGCAATGGAAAAAGCACCATTTAGTGAGACAGTTAGCCATTATTTATGGAAAATTGCTATCTTTATTGTATTAGTGTCAACTATTCCTGCACTTGTTGGCTCTATTATTATGAAATTGGTTTGTCCTGCAACAGACATTGTATTTCCGATTGAATTAGGTGGAATAATTGCTGGTGTTGTACTTTTCTTAATTGGCATGTGTTTCAATTATGGAAATGAATTGCAAAAGAAAGATGATGAAACTTTATGATTGTTTTAAATTTAAGCAATGTTATGAAAGATCGAGGCATTAAGTTAAAAGACCTCGCACTTAAAATTGGGTTAACAGATGCAAATTTATCTAATATTAAAACAGGCAAGATTTCTGCTATCCGATTTTCAACTTTGAATGCTCTATGTAAGGAGTTAAATTGTCAACCTGCTGATATATTAGAATATCGCGAAGATTAAATATTATGCTGAAATAAAATAAACACTATATGAGAGAATTGATAAATACAATTCTCTTTTTTATAACAAATTTAAGATTTTGCTATAGTGGGGAATAGTATGAGTGATTACGAAGAAAGAAAAGTTTTTAGACACTCTTATAAGAATAATAATCAATTTCATTTTGCACTAAAAAGAAAAAGCTGCAATAGAGATAATGATAATTATATTAGTGGTTTTTCTCTAAATATTGGTGTCATTACAATATATTTTGATACTTTTGATGATATTAAAGAGTTTATTGAAATTTATGTATTAAAAAATATCAGAACATATAATTATAGATTTTTTACTTTGTTTTGCATATTTAATTATGTGTTTTAAAAATGCTTTTATAATCGTTTGATATAACTAAACTTTTTTGCTATCATATTATAAAATTAGATGGTTTAGAAAAAGGAGTATTGATTTATTAATCAATAGGCTGATAAATATGGAAAAGTTTAAACAAGGTTTTTTTACAGGTGAAAGAGCGTTATATGATACGCATGATGCAATAATAGAGGATTCTACTTTTTGTGATGGAGAATCACCATTAAAAGAAAGTTCTGATCTTAAAATATATCATTCTATTTTTAAATGGAAATATCCTTTATGGTATTGTAAAAATGTTGAAGTAGAAAATACTACACTTCTAGAAACTGCAAGGAGTGGTATTTGGTATACACATAATATTACAATGAAAAACTGCAATATTTCTGCGCCTAAAACTTTTAGAAGAGCAAGTGGAATCCATATTATTAACTCTAATATGCCAAACGCTATTGAAACGCTTTGGAACTGCAAAGATATTGAGATTCGAAACGTTTCTGCAAATGGTGATTATTTTGGATTAAATGCCGAGAATGTTTATATTGATGGTTTTAATTTAATTGGCAATTATGCCTTTGATGGTGGAAAAAACATTGTAATTCACAACGCAAAAATGGATTCAAAAGATTCATTTTGGAATTGTGAAAATGTAACTGTATATGATTCGATTATTGTAGGAGAATATTTAGGATGGAATTCTAAAAATCTTACATTCATCAATTGTACAATAGATTCCATGCAAGGCATGTGTTACATGCAAAATATTAAAATGATAAACTGTAAACTTTTAAACACTAATTTATGCTTTGAATTTTGTGAAAATGTTGAAGCAGAAATTAATTCAAACATCGATTCAGTAAAAAATCCTTATAGTGGAACAATTAAGGCCAAAAAGATTGATGAAATTATTCTTGATGAAAAATATATTGATCCTAAAAAAGTTAAAATTGAAACGGAAGAATAGCTATGTATAATTTTGATGAACTTGCAAATAGAAAAAATACGTATTCTCTTAAATGGGATGTGAAAGAAAATGAGCTACCTATGTGGGTGGCGGATATGGACTTCAAAGTCGCCCCATTTATTAAAAGTGCAATAAAAAGACGAATGGATATTGAAGCTTATGGATACTCTCTCATTCCAGAAGATTTTTTTGCTTCCATTATTGGTTGGTATAAAAGAAGACATAATATTGAGTTTAAGCGTGAATGGATGATTTATTCGTCTGGCGTTGTTGCGGCGATATCTTCAATGGTAAGACGTCTCACTAATGTAGGAGATAATGTTATTGTTCAAGCACCAACATATAATATTTTTTATAATTCTATTATCAATAATAAACGTGCAGTGTTATCTAATGATTTAAAATATGAAAATGGTGTTTTTGCCGTAGATTTTATTGATTTAGAGAAGAAAATGAGTGATAAAAAAACTACACTTATGATTTTATGTAATCCTCATAATCCAATTGGAAAAATATGGAGCAAAGATGAATTAGAAAAAATCGGAAAACTGGCGAAAAAATATAATGTTACTGTTATTTCTGATGAGATACATTGCGATTTAACTGATCCTGGATACGAATATGTTCCTTTCGCTTCGGTAAATGACATTAATAAAGAAATTTCTATTACTTGTATTGCGGCATCAAAAACTTTTAATATTGCTGGGCTTCAATCAGCGTGTTTAATCATTCCAAATGAAAGTTTAAGAAAGAATGTTGATCGTGGATTAAATAATGATGAAGTAGCAGAACCAAACTTTTTTTCTATGGAAGCAAATATTGCAGCCTTCACTAATGGTGATATATGGGTTGATGAATTAAAAGAATATATCCATGCAAATAAGCAATATTTTTATAAGTTTGTTAAAGAAAATCTTCCTAATTTACATGCTATTGAAGATCATGCAACATATCTTGTTTTTGTTGATATTTCATACTATTCAAATGACTCTATTGAGTTTTGTAAAAGTTTAAGAGAAAAGACAGGATTATATGTTTCAGATGGCGAAG
Organism: Erysipelotrichales bacterium; assembly: GCA_022508535.1. Taxonomy (GTDB): domain Bacteria; phylum Bacillota_I; class Bacilli_A; order RFN20; family CAG-826; genus RUG131. The sequence goes on along the minus strand of JAFLUZ010000006.1, from coordinate 35,761 downwards.
AGTATGGAAAAAATTCTAAATCTTTTTTTAGGATTAATTTGGCAACATCAAGAATAAATGTTGAGGATGGGTGCCAAAGATTGAAAAAATATATTGATAGTTTATAGAGATTCTAATGTGATTTTCTAATATAGTTATTTTAATTGTATTTGCATTTAATGGGATTACCTCTTTAATTGGATTCTTATGAACTTATACGATTAGTTTTTTAATATACAAGTAGAAGTTTTTCTATTAAAAGCAAGGAAAATAAAGTATAATTATTAATACTATGAATGATAAATTGAAAATTTTAATTATTAATGCTGAAGAAAAATCGAGTCAAGAGTTTGTAAAAGAACTTTATCGAAGAGATTACTCAAATTATTTGTGCGTAAAGATTAATATTAACCATAAGGAATGGATTAATAAATATCTTGATAATTGGAAACCAGACGTGGTAGTTTGTATTTCTTCAGATGTGACAAAATTTGTTGTTGAAGCTGTTAAAAGAGATAATCTGATATTAGTTTGCAAATCATGTTCTTTAAATGAATCTATTAAATCATCTCTTGAAAAGTTCTATATCGTAGAAGAAGAATCAGAAATTGATTTTGGATTAAAATTATATTATGTAATTGCCACAAATAAATTTGGTACATATCGCTTTACGAAAACCGGACTTAATTTTATTGAACAAAAGTAAAATATTCGAAAAAAGATGAAAATTAATATAGAAAAATGCATTAAATGCTTTCGTGATGTTTGAAAGCTCTCTTCATTTTAAGAGTATAATAATAAGTAGAATTTAAAAAAACTAAATACCAAGGAGGTAATAATCTATGGAAAGATTTGATATAGCAATTATTGGCACTGGCCCAGCAGGGCTTCAGGCAAGTATTGTGGCGCGTATTCGAAATAAAAAAGTGCTTCTTCTTGGTAGTAAAGAATTATCTTCTAAGTTAACAAAAACAAACTCTATAAGCAATTATTTGGGCTTTGGCACTATTAGTGGAGAGGATTTGGCTAAAGAATTTCAAAAACATATCGATGAATTTAATATTGAAATTACAGAAGATAAAATACAAAGTGTTTATAACATGGGTGATTATTATGCATTGCAAGGTAAAGAAGTAATGTATGAGGCTAGAGCAGTTATCTTAGCTACGGGCGTAGTATCTTCCTCACAAATAAAAGGTGAAGAAGAATTTTTAGGACGTGGTGTCAGTTATTGCGCAACATGTGATGCACCACTTTATAAAAATAAGACAGCTATAGTCATTGGATATTCAAAAAAAGAAGAAGATGAAGCTAGGTTTTTATCAGAAATTGCAGACGAAGTGCTTTACTTCCCAATGTATAACGATGACATAGATTTACCTACAAACATAAAAATTATAAAAGAAAAACCATTGGAAATTAAAAAAGTTGATGCAGGTATGGAATTAATTACAAATTTAAATAGTTACGTTTCAAACGGGGTATTTGTTCTTCGTGAAGCAGTTAGTGCAAAGACTTTAGTTCCAGGACTTGATGTTGATGGACCTCATGTTATTGTTGATCGCCTAATGCAAACCAATCTTCCAGGTCTTTTTGCATGTGGTGATATTGTTGGTTTGCCTTATCAATATATAAAATCAGCTGGTGAAGGCAATGTCGCCGCATTGTCTGCAGTAAAGTATATAGATAAAATTAAAGAGCAAGATTAAATTACTCTTGATTGTAGTGTATAATTGCTTTTACATTACATAAGTATTGTACAATTGGTATATTTATTTTAGGTACAATAATCGGAGGTGATCAATGAATGTCTAAAAAAATAAGTGTAATTGTTCCTATGTGGAATGTTGAAAATTATGTTGGGGATTGTATTGAATCAATATTGTCGCAAACTTATCAAGGTTTCGAAATTATTTTAATCGATGATGGATCGACCGATAATACTTTAAAAATATGTGAAAAATATAGTGAAAAAGATAGTAGAATCCGTTTGTTTCATAAAAGTCATGAGGGTGTATCATCGGCGAGAAATTTTGGTTTAGATCATTCTAATTGTGATTATTGTATGTTTGTTGATAGTGATGACAAATTATTGCCAAAAGCCATAGAATTATTGGTTAATTTAATGGAAAAAAATAATTGCCAATTCGTTAGTAGTGATGAAAAAGTAAAATCATTAGGAATGGAAACAATAGATATACGTCATGAGACAGAGAAGTTTTTAAAATATATACATTCTTCTGCTTATGGTGTACACAAAAAATTATATAATTTAACAATAATTCAAAATAATAAAATTAGATTTGACGAAAACTTAAAATGTTCTGAAGATGCATTGTTTAATAGAGTATATTTTAAATATATTGAGAAGATTTATTTGACGAGTGAAATTGTTTATTTATATAACACTAATAATCCAAATAGTTTATCTAAAAAAGGTTATATTGATTTTGCATATTATTTCATAAAAAAGCTTAATGCTTTAGAAAGTTTATGCGATGAGATAGGTGTATCTGAACAGCGAAAAAAGGAATTTATAAATGAACGTGCTATACATGGGTTTAAGATTTCTATGAGGCATTATTTTACACGTTTTTCAAACACAAATAACGTAAATGAAACTTTTTTAAAACAAAGAATAAGTTATTGTTACAATTTATTTATGCCATTCATAACTGATTGTGATAATTTGCCTAAACGATATAAAAAATGGTATGAAAAATATATTAAAAGATTTGATATTAATGTTTTTTATAAAAAGTTTAAAAGAGAAATGAAATTATGCGAATTTAAATCATTTTGCCGTAAATTAATAAAAATATAAGATGCATCATAAAATATTGTGTTTTGTTCAAAGTTAGAATAATTTGAACAAAATCATACAATAGTTATTTTTAAAGTGATACAATATTAATGATAAGGAGGATGAGATATGCTTACTATGTTTGCAGAAGATATTAATGCTGTACACATTATAATTTGGGTTGTTATTTTTATTGCTATGCTTGCTATAGAATTTTCCACTATGGAACTTGTGAGTATTTGGTTTGCTGTTGCAGCAATACCAGCCTTGATTTTAGCAGCTCTTAGTGTTGGCATATGGTATCAAATTTTAGCTTATGCTGTTGTGGCGGCTGTGGCATTTATGTTTAGCAAGTTCTTTATTAGAAAACGGCTTAAAGTAAATCCAAGTGCAACTAATGCGGATTCATTAATTGGAACAGACATTCTAATTATTAGTAAAGTAACTCCGACCGAAAATGGAGAAGGCAAAGTCCGCGATGTTGTATGGACAGTTGCAAGTAATGATTTTATTGCAAGTGGTGAATTTGCAATAGTAAAAGAAATTAAAGGAAACAAATTAATTGTTATTAAAAAGGAGAGTAAATAATTATGTTTTTAGCAAGTACAAGCCCATTATTAATTTTATTGATTATTGCATTAGCAATAATTGTTATTGTGCTTATTATAATGTTTGCAAAATGCATTGTCATTGTTCCTCAAGCACATACAGTGATTATTCAAAGATTAGGAAAATATCATAAAACTTTAGATGCTGGTTTCCATGTTTTAGCACCTTTCATCGATTCAAAGGCTAAAACTATAACTTTAAAGGAAATAGTTGCAGACTTTAAACCACAACCAGTTATTACAAAAGATAACGTTACAATGCAAATTGATACTGTTGTTTATTATCAAATCACAGATCCAAAATTATATGCATATGGTGTTGATAACCCAATTAACGCTATTGAAAATTTATCTGCAACAACTTTACGTAACCTCATTGGTGATCTTGAATTAGACCAAACATTAACAAGTAGAGACACCATCAACCAAAAGATGAGAATTATTCTTGATGAGGCTACAGACCCATGGGGAATTAAAGTTAATCGTGTTGAATTAAAGAATATTCTTCCACCAAAAGATATCCAAGAAGCAATGGAAAAGCAAATGCGTGCTGAAAGACAAAAACGTGAAGCTATTCTTACTGCTGAAGGTGAAAAGCAAGCCGCTATTTTAACTGCAGAAGGTAGAAAAGAAGCCGCTATTTTAAATGCAGAAGCAATTAGAATTCAAGCTGTTAAAGAAGCTGAAGGTAAAGCAGAAGCAATTATTAAACTTGCTGAGGCTGAAGCCGAAGGAATTAGAAGAATTAACGAAGCAAACCCAAGTGCCGCTTATGTTACATTAAAGGGTTTTGAATCACTAGAAAAAGTTGCGGATGGACAATCTACTAAAATTGTTATCCCAACAGAGATTTCAAATGTTACAGGTTTGTTAGCAGCATTAAAAGGTTCGTTAGAAAAGAAAGACTAATTTAAGAATATTTCATTTATTAATTATAATAGGCAAACCATTCGTGGTTTGCCTATTTTATATTTGTTTTGCGCAAATTTGTGTATTAAGCGTTTAGAAATGTTCATAATATATAAAAAAATGAGTTGTTAAACACAACATTTTTTGCTAGAAAACATATTTACAATGAACTTAAAAAATAATGTGTAAAATTTGATTTAAACAATAACATTTTTTACACATTTTTTTAAGTCATATAATTATTTTTTGACAAGCCTTATTGCACTTGAAATTAGGACAAAAAAACTATATAATTTGTATGACTAATATAAATATATATTAGATTTTTCATTTTATCTCAAAAAAATCAAAACGAAAGGCGGTGTCACAGTTAATGGATAGTAATGATTTACCGCGTGTATTAATTGTTGGAACCGTACCATATAACAAAAACTCTACCTCAAGAGCTTTTGATGCTTATTTTCATAATTGGCCTAAAGAAAAATTGGCCCAAATATTTTCAATAAACAAAACACCAACTAAGGGACATTGTAAATATTTTTTTCAAGTTACCGATCAAAGATTGTTAAAAAGGCGTTTTTCAAAAAAAATTAAAACAGGAAAAACCTTTGACGATGATGAATTAGAAAATGAATGGAAAGATAATTCATTAGAAACACAAAATACACTTTATAATCAACTTTACAAAAGAGGAAGAAAAAAGACTCCTTTTATTTTTTTGATGCGTAAATGGCTATGGAAGAAAAAATATTGGTATACAAAAGAATTACAAGATTGGGTTGAAACATTTAATCCTCAAGTAATTTTTCTAAGTTTCTCTGATGATTTTTTTATCCCTGAAATAGCATTATTTATGGCTAATAAATTTAATATACCTATTATTTCATCAATTTCTGATGATTACATATTTAATAATAAATTTAGCTTATCGCCGTTATATTACATTTACCGAAGAAAGTATAAGAAATTGATTGATAAGATAATGAAATATCCAGGAGACGTAATATATATAAGCGATAAAATTCGTGATAAGTATAATGATTACTATAATCGTCATGGCGAAACTATTTATTTGTCTTCAGAATTGAACACAGCCAATCAAGTGCCGAATAACAATCCGCCAGTGTTTTCTTATTTTGGAAATATTAGAAATGGGCGCAATGAATCTTTAAAAGATATCGCTGATGCTCTTCAAAAGATTGATACGAATTATAGAATAAATATCTATACTTCAGAAAGAGATAATAAATTCTTAAAAGTCCTTAAAAACCATCAAGGTATAAACTTGAAAGGAAATATCCCGTATTCGCAAGTTGTAAAGGAGACTGCAAATAGTAGTTTTCTATTAGCTGTTGAAGGAATGAAAAAGAAAGATATTGTTACAACTAAATATTCTTTATCAACAAAAGTTGCAGATTGTTTGACATCTGGAATACCAACAATATCATATGGATCTATAGAATGCGGTATGATTTCTTATATGATGAAATCAAACGCGGTTTGTGTTATTACAAAAAAAGAAGAATTGGTTATTAAACTTAAAGAATTTATCGATAATATTGATATGCAAAAAGAGTATTTGATGAATGCAAAAAAAATAGTTGCTTCAAATCATACTTTGTCAAATAGCAACGCTTTATTTGAAAAAATTGTTTGTGATGCTTATGACGAATTCGTATCATTACATAAAAATTCTAAAATCAATTGAGTAATAACTAAAAAAACAAAATAGTTTTAATGATAGGAGGCACTTATGAAAAAAACTTTTAAAAAATTCCTTGTATTTATATACCTTGCATTTTCGTGTTTATCACTTTCTTCGTGTTCAGTAGGAATGCTAGGAGACTTTTACTTTAGACTCGATGGAGTTGTTCGTCAAACACTTCATTTTAATGTTTTTAATAAAGCAGTTCTTACTACATTTTATTATGAAGATGGGAAAATGACATCTAGCAATGAATTAACTGTAGAATGGCAGCATACATCAAAAATTCAACGAGATAATCAAGGCGAAAATATTCTTGATGAAAATGGAAAAACTGTACGTGATGAAGTTGTAAATTTGACTTATTACGAAGGCGATAAAAAAATAGTTATACAATTTTTTATAATTGGTGATACTTTACTTGAATATCGCAATAACAATGAATTTAAAATGCATCGTGAATTCACTAGGAAATAGGTGGTGAGTACTATGATAAGTTCATTAAAAATGAAGTTTAAAAACTTTTTTACAATAAGAAATATTACTTTATTTGGGTTTTATTTGCTTGCCTTCTTATTTGGATTAGGATTTTTTGGCATGAGCAATTTTTTGCTTAGTGCATTAATTATCCTTGTTTTAATTAGACAATTCTTTTGCAATCGTATTAGGTTACATAAAGGATTATTATTTGTTGTAGGATTTGCTTCTTTTCTATATTTGTTTTATACAATAAATTATGGATTTTCAGTCAGCACGATATTTTATTACTTGTTATTTCCAATAGGCTGCTATTTAGTTGGCTCATCTTTAGCAACTTATAAACAAGACTTGTGCGTTCAAAAATATATTTTTAATTTTTTATTTGTAATTTCTTTAGGCTATGTTGTAAGAGCGTTTATGGGCTTATGTTTAACCATAACTCAATATGGATTTTTTCAAAAAGAACGATGGTTTTTAGACATTTGGGGGTTTGGTAAAACCTATACTGCTGCAACAGGCGTTAATGTATTTGTTATTTTAATTAGTACTACTGTCTTCCCTGTTTTACTATTAAAAAGCAATTATAAAAAATGGTATCATGTTGTAACTGCGGTTTTTGGATTATTAATTTCAATTTACCTTTCATTGTTTTTACAAAACAGAATTTATATTTTAATGATCGTTTTGTGCCCATTACTTTTCCCATTGCTATTAGCGATGATTGATTTTAAAAAATACAAGAAGCTATCTATTATATTTTTTGCATCTGTTTTTGTATTAATCGCTCTATTTTTACTACTATATCAATTTGTTCCTCAATTTAGAATTAAACTAAATTCTTTGCCGTTTTTTGCACGTCTATTCAATCCTAATGATGAATCATATTCTGATAGAAGTTCTCTTTATAATTTATTTTTTAAATATTTTTTAAAATATCCTTTTGGCGGAATGACTGCACATTCACCAATTTTGGATGCCGAAGGAAATGCAGTATCATATTATTTCCATAATACGTGGTTAGATGTTTATAAACTTGGTGGAATGATACCATTTATTTTCTTTGTTTTACTTACTTTGCATCTTGTGAAAAAAGTTATAGACCATTTAATTTATTCTAAAGATTATTTCTTTAGTGCTTATATGACCTATTTCCTCATTGGTATTTTAGGACTTTGTTTTTTAGAGCCAGTCATTCAATCAAATATTTACTTCTTCAATTTACTTTTCATTTGTTATGGTATGATTGAAAGAATATGTAGGAATTATTCTTTGAGAAAAATAAATTTTGCAAATTATAAAAATATAGATTCTAATAATTTTCAAATTGTTATGGTTTCTAACTTTTTATCAATACATCAGATGGCAACACATAATGCTCTGATTAAAAAATATGGAAATCGATATCATTTTATTTCTTTAGAAAAAACAATGAGCGAGCATAAAGTTTATAATCCGGATTTTGATGTGTCATTAAATAATGAAGTTAGACGTTATGCATCAGATGAAGAGCAAATGAGAGCAGATACTCTCATCAAAAATGCTAATGTAGTTATATATGGCAATGCTCCAGATAGTATATTAAAAATGGCTAGACAAAAGAATAAAATTTTAATTCACTGCTCTGAAAGACCATATAAGAAATCAAAATATCAAAGATGGAAAATACGTTCAATATTAAGTCAATTAAAGCACGTTGTCCCATATGAATCAAAATACCAAACATTTTGTTTGACGTACTCAGCTTATGCATCATTTGATTTTGAACTTTTAAATCATGCTGTTGGCAAATGCTATAATTGGGGATATTGGATAAAAGATAATCAATACAATGATTATTCTGAATTAGAAAACAAAAAAATTGAAAACTCTAATTCGATGACACAAATTATTTATGTTAATAGATTAATAGATTGGAAACATCCAGAGAAAGTTATAAATCTTGGCTCTTTCTTAAAAAAGAAAAATATTAATTTCCACATAAATGTAATTGGTGTTGGGGATATGAAATCACAACTTCAAGAAATGATTGAAAAAGCCGATTTGATTGGTAATGTTACTTTGCTTGGAGCTATGCCTAACGAAGAAGTTCGTGATTATATTGAAAAATCACACATCTTAATAAGCACATCAGATCAAAATGAAGGATGGGGTGTCTGCGTAAATGAAGGTATGGTTAGTGGCTGTGCTGTTGTAGCAAGCCATACTACAGGCTCTGCACCAGTGTTGATTGAAAATGGTTATAACGGATTTATATATGATTTTGATGATGATCAAGATTTATTCAATAAAGTACTCCTTTTATGTCAAAATGATAATTTGAGACAAACTTTAGGCGAAGCTGCCTTTAAGACTATGAAAGAAGATTATGATATTGATAAATTGGTTTCCAAATTAGACTTATTTATTAAAGGATTGATTGACGGCAATTTAGTAATACAAGAAAAGGGAGCGTTAAGTCCAGCAATTGAACACGACACTGATTATTATAAGTCGCAAGTTCATGGACAATATGGGCCTGCTAAAACATATTGCAATACCATTACTGATTCCAAACCAAAAGAAAACAATAAAATAAAAGACAAGAATAGTAATTTAAAAATTGGAGCCCTTACTTCTTATTTGGCAATATTTTTAAATATTATTGCAGGTTTATTTTATACTCCGTGGCTCGTAAAGGAATTAGGGCAATCAAATTACGCAATTTATTCATTGGCTACATCAATTACTTCTCTAGTTGCTATTGATTTAGGATTAGGTACGGCAGTTTCTCGTTTTATTGCAAAATATAGAGCTGAAAAAGATGTTGATAATTCTAATAAAATGATTGGACTAATTTTTAAGTGCTTTATAATAATTGATGCAATTTTATTTGTTATTCTATTAGGCATATATTTGTTCCTACCACAAATATATGTAAAATTAACTCCAGATGAAATTTCTTCATTGCGCATTGTATTTATTATTGTTGGATTATATTCTACAGTATCGTTTGCTTTTACACCTTTAAATGGTATTTTAATGGGAAATGACAAATTCCCACAATATAAAATTATTACGCTTGCTGGTAGAATATTGAATATTATACTTGTCGTAATAACGTTGTTATTGAATAGTAATCTTTATCTTTTTGTTTTGATTATTGTATTTATAGGATTACTTGAAATACTTATTAAGTGGATATATATCAAAAAACAATGTGTTTATGGTAATAAACCAGATTTATCGTACAAAAGTAAAGATATGTTTCAAACGCTTGTAAAATTCTCTTTTTGGGCGGCAATTGCTTCGTTTGCATCTAGATATATCATTGCAATTAATCCTACTATTTTGGGTATTTTTGCAGGGTCAGCACAAATTGCTATATTCACTGTCGGTTCAACAATTGAAGGATACGCCTGGCAATTTTCTCAAGGATTGGATGGCATGTTTATTCCACGCCTTTCGAAAATGAATAATAAGAATGCCACACCAGAAGAATACACGTCATTGATGATTAAAATTGGAAGACTTCAATTGCTATTTATGGGATTAATAATAATCGGATTCATTGCAGTAGGAAGAGGATTCATTGATAATGTTTGGAAATTGAATGAAGAAGGAGTCTCGTACGATCATTCTTATTTTGTCGGTGTCTTACTATTACTTCCATGTTTAGTGACTTTTACTCAACAAATAGGCAATTCAACTTTAATTGTAAAAAATAAGATTAAATATCGCGGTATTGCAATTGTTATCACAGCGGTAATTACAGTTGGTCTTTCTTTCTTATTTAGTTATTTGTTTGGAGAATATGCTGCTATTGGTGCTGCATTAGCAGTATGTATAGGAAAGTTTGTGGGTATGGTAGTTGTACTAAATTATTTTTATAAAAAGGTATTAGGAATAAACATAAAAAGATTCTTCATTTCATGTCATTTGAAAATCATGCCATTCTTAGTTATAACTCTTTTATGTGGATTAGGTTTTGATTATGTGATTCCAAATAGTGGACTATTATATTTTGGTCTAAAAGTTGTTCTTATTGTACTAGTTTATGGTATTCTAGTTTGGTTCTTTGTAATGAATAATGAAGAAAAGAAGATTGTTATTTCTACAGTTAATAAAATTGAAGAGATAATTAAAAAGACAGAGTATAAAAAATTGGCGCAGGAGGAATAAAATGGAAAATCATGTAAAAAATATTGCCGTTATTAATGGTTGCGATTTCGGATCTACAGGAACTATTTCATCCCAAATTATAAATTATATTTCAAATAAAATGCCATTAGATTTTACAATCTACGTCTCTGATAAAAGAACAAATAATGAAAAAGTTGTAGATATTAACAAAAATAAGTTTCTAAAACAGATAAATAGGATAGCAGTTAAAATCTTTGGTGATGATGGTTTTCGTAATAAGGCAAACACTAAAAAGTTATTAAAAATTTTAAAAAATAGTATGCCGGATTTGATTCATATTCATAATTTACATGGCTATTATATTAATATGCCGATGTTACTTGACTTTACACAAAAAAATAATATTCCAGTTATTTGGACATTGCATGATAACTGGGTCTTTACAGGGAGATGTGCTTTTGTTCCAACTGATTGCCCAAATTTTAAAAATCAGTGCAAGTCATGCTCTCATTTAAAATCGTATCCTAAAACATTTTTTGATAAAGCACATAAATATTATGGAATTAAGAAAAATTTATTTGAAAATAAAAATATAGTTTTTGTTTCTCCATCGCAATGGAATAAAGATTTAGCAAAGGAAAGTCTTCTTGCTCAAGCTAGAGTAGAAGTTATTAATAATGGTATTGATTTGACTGCTTTTTATCCTCGACAATCTAATGAAAAAAAAGTTGCAATGGGCGTTAGTGATAGATTTGTCATTTTATGCGCTGCCTATCCTTGGACTGAAAGAAAAGGTCTATCTTATATAAATAAATTGGCAGCAGAATTGGATTCTAGTAAATTTGCTATTGTAATGGTCGGAGTGACGGATGATGTGGAAACAAATGAAAATATCATAAGACATCCACGCGTTTCAAATCAAAACGAATTAGCAGAATTTTATTCTATGGCTGATGTATTTTTAACTCCAACAAAAGGAGATAATTATCCAACAGTAGATATGGAATCATTAGCGTGTGGAACGCCTGTGATTTCATTTGATACTGGTGGCACAAAAGAAATAGTAGTTAGTGATGTAGGAGTTGTTGTTCCACAAGATGATTATGACGGATTGAAAGAGTCGATTTATAAAATATATGAAAATCCTATATCAAAAGATAAATGCTATGATTATGCTAAGAGATTTGATAAGAATCTCATGCTTGAAGCATATTTAAAACTTTACATGGAAATGTTAAAAGAGGGGTAGTTATGGATAATTCCAATTTTATGGTTAATGAAAAATATACACTGAAGCAAGTTCAAGAGAAATTAATGTTGCTTTTATTAGAATTTGATAGAATTTGTAAAAAAAACAACATTCGATATTCTTTGGATGGTGGAACGCTTTTAGGTGCTGTTCGTCATGATGGATTTATTCCATGGGATGATGACGCTGATGTCGTAATGTTACGAAAAGATTATAAAAGATTTATACGTGCTTGTAAAAAGGATTTGAATCATGATCTATTTGTAATGGAAACCACTAAATCTTGCAAATCTTATTCTTTTAATTTTGGAAAATTAAAGTTAAAAAATACAATTTGGGTTGAGTATTGTAGTGAAAATGTTAAAGAGCATAAAGGTTTATATATAGATATTTTTCCATTAGATAATACTTGCAAATGGTCAATTAAATTACAACATAAATTATCTTATTTTTGGGAAGTGGTTCGTTGGAAAAAAATCGGAAGAGAATTTGAGACCAAGCACCCAAAAATTGTTAATTTAATGTCTAAAATTTTGCCTCTTAAATTAGTTAATTTTAATGCAGAATTAGCTATGAGAATGTTTAACATTTTTCCAACAAGGAATGTTTGTAAAATATGTCATTATGGGAAAGGGAAGGAACCACATTCAAGAAAGTACTATACTGACACAATTAAACATAAATTTGAAGATTGTGAATTTTTCATACCAATGGAGTATGAAACTTGGTTAACTAGACGTTATGGTGATTGGAAAAAATTGCCACCACTAGAACATCAAAAACCAGGACATTCAATACTCCGTATTGAATTATAATTATTTAACTACTTTTACTTATTGTATGGTAAGATAATATATTAAGTGATAAAAACTTGTGAGGAGGATAAATGAATGAGTAGTTTTGAAGGAAAAACACTATTAATTACAGGAGGAACTGGTTCGTTCGGTAACGCAGTTTTAAATCGCTTTTTGACTAGCGATATTAAAGAAATTCGTATTTTTTCGCGCGATGAATTAAAACAAGATAATATGCGCCACGAATACCAAGAAAAATATCCTGACTATTTTCAAAAATTGAAATTTTTTATTGGTGATGTCCGTGATCCAAATAGTATACGTAATGCTATGCATGGTGTTGATTACTTATTCCATGCAGCAGCTTTAAAACAAGTACCATCTTGCGAATTTTTTCCAATCGAGGCCGTAAAAACAAATGTACTAGGTACAGATAATGTATTGACAGTGGCCATAGAGTATGGTGTTAAACGTATTATTTGTTTGTCTACTGACAAAGCTGCGTACCCTGTTAATGCTATGGGTACATCTAAAGCAATGATGGAAAAAGTGGTTGTTGCTAAATCTAGAACAGTAAATCCTGAAAATACAACAATATGTTGTACTCGTTACGGAAACGTTTTATGTTCACGTGGATCAGTTATACCTTTATGGATTTCGCAAATTAGATCTGGAGACCCACTAACTATTACTGAACCAGATATGACGCGTTTTATTATGTCACTAGATGAAGCGGTTGATTTAGTTATATATGCTTTTGAAAATGGATCTTCTGGCGACATACTTGTTCAAAAGGCACCAGCATCTACTATTCTTGTATTAGCTCAAGCCGTAAAAGAACTATGGCATTCGGATTCTGAAATAAAAGTTATAGGTATTCGCCATGGTGAAAAAATGTATGAAACACTTTTAACTAATGAAGAATGCGCTCATGCAATAGATATGGGAGAATTCTATCGTGTCCCTTGTGATAAACGTGATTTAAATTATGATAAGTATTTTAAAGGAAACGATGTAAAAATTAATCCTTTAACTGAATTTAATTCAAGCAACACAAAATTGTTATCAGTAGAAGAAGTTAAAGAGAAATTACTTAAGCTTTCTTATATTCGTGATGAATTAATGAAAGATAATCTTTTATAAAAGGAATTTTGTTATGAAAATCTTAATAACAGGTTCCAGCGGGTTTATTGGAAAAAATCTCCAGGCTGAGTTAAAAAATAATAAATATAGTGATATTGTTCCTATGTGTTTTGATCGAGACACAGATCCAACCTTATTTGAAACATATTGTAAAGAATGTGATTTTGTTGTTCATTTGGCTGGTATTAATCGACCAAAAAACAATGATGAATATATGGAAGGGAATTTTGGCTTCACCTCGTACCTTATTAATACATTAAAAAAACATAATAATAATTGTCCTATTCTAGTTACTTCTTCCATACAGTCTTTGTTAGATAATCAATATGGTAAATCAAAAAAAGCCGGAGAAGATTTAATTTTTGAATATGGTAAAGAAGAGAATGTAAGGGTTTGTGTTTATCGATTACCTAATGTTTTTGGTAAATGGTGTAAGCCTAATTATAATTCGGCAGTAGCTACTTTTGCTCATAATATTGCTAATGGTTTGCCAATTCAAATTAACGATCCAAATCATCAAATGACGCTTGTTTATATAGACGATGTAATTAAGGAAATTATTCGTGCAATTTATGGTAAAGAGAATCGTAAAGAAGATCAATTTTGTTATGTAGAACCAACGATTAAAACTACATTAGGAGAAATTGCTGACATTTTATATTCTTTTAAAAAATACCGCGATGAATTGAAAGTGCCAAATAATAATTCTCTTTTAGAAAGAGACTTATATGCGACATATTTGTCATATATACCTGCCACTAAAATGTCTTATCCATTAATAAAACATGAAGATAATCGTGGGTCTTTCACAGAAATTATCCGTACTGTTGGTCAAGGACAATTTTCAGTAAACATCACACATCCGGGTATTACCAAAGGCAACCATTTTCATCATACAAAGCATGAAAAGTATCTTGTTGTTTCTGGTACTGCTTCTGTTTTGTTAAGAAGAGTTGACACGGATGAAATAATAGAATATAAAGTTTCAGGAGATTGCTTAGAAGTTATTGATATACCAGTGGGCTACACGCATAGCATCACTAATATTGGTACAGATGAGCTAATTACATTTATGTGGTCAAATGAACCATTTGATCCTGAAAATCCAGATACAATTGCAATGGAGGTAAAACAAAAATGAGCAAATTGAAAGTAATGACTATTTTAGGGACTCGCCCTGAAATTATAAGATTAAGTGCAGTAATTAAAGCATGTGATAAATATTTTGATCATATTCTTGTTCATACTGGTCAAAATTACAATTACGAATTAAATGATATCTTTTTTGAAGAATTAGGACTTAAGAAACCAGACTATTATTTAGACGCTGTTGGAAAAGATTTGGGTGAAACAATGGGCCAAATAATTTCTAAATCATATGATGTTATTCAAAAAGAAAAACCAGATGCAATATTGATTTTAGGCGACACAAATTCTGCTTTATCTGCAATTGCAGCAAAACGTTTAAAGTGCCCAATTTTCCATATGGAAGCAGGAAATCGTTGTTGGGACTGGAATGTTTCTGAAATGGTAAATAGAACAATAGTCGATCACATTTCTGATATTAACTTACCATATACTGAGCATTCACGTCGTTATCTTCTTTCAGAAGGTATTGATGGAAAAACAATTTTTGTTACTGGATCTCCGATGCCTGAAGTTTTATTAGCACAAAAAGAAGATATTGAAAAATCAAAGGTTTTAGAAACATTAGGTTTAGAAAAAGGAAAATATTTGATTGTTTCTGCTCATCGTGAGGAGAATATTGATATTGAAGAGAATTTCATGGAATTGATGAACTCTATTAATGTCATTGCAGAAAAATACCAAGTACCAGTAATTTATTCTACACATCCTCGCTCAAAAAAGTGGATTGAAAAAAGAAATTTTGTCTTCCATCCATTAGTAAAAAATCTTAAACCATTTGGAATTAATGATTATTGCAAATTACAAGAGAATGCATTGTGTGTTTTATCAGATTCTGGAACACTATCAGAAGAATCTGCCATTCTTAATTTCCCTGCAGTTTTAATTCGTACCTCTACAGAACGCCCAGAAGTATTGGACAAAGGCAGTATTATTGTTGGAGGAATTAAAGAAAAAGATGTTGTTTCTGCAACCGAAATGGCAATTGCAATGTTCAAAAACAAAGAACCATATGTTTTAGCGGAAGATTACGCAGATTATAATGTATCATTAAAAGTGGTGAAAATTATTCAAAGTTATGCGAAGATTGTTAATATCACAACTTGGCTAAAAAGGTAGGTTATCCAATATGATTAAGAAGTATAAAAAAGGATACACTTCTGGCGTTTATGATTTGTTTCATATTGGTCATTTAAATATTTTTCGAAGGGCAAAAGAAAAATGTGACTATTTAGTTGTAGGTGTTACTACAGATGAATTATGCTATAGCAGAAAAAACAAATTACCTATTATTCCTTTTGGTGAAAGAAAGGAAATTGTGGCAGCAATAAAGTATGTTGATGAAGTTGTTCCACAAGAAAACATGGACAAATTTACAAAAGTAAAAGAACTTGGTTGTGATGTGGTTTTTGTAGGAAGTGATTGGCAAAACACTGATGCTTGGATTAAATACGAGAAAGAATTTAGCAAAATTGGTGTTGATGTTGTATATCTTTCTCATACGGATGGTATATCTTCTACGATACTCCGCGACAAATTAAAAAAATAATGAAGCATAAAAGTAATTAATTAAAAAATTCAAAGGATTGGTAAATAAAAATGGAAAAAAGTATTATTTTAATCCCCTATGCCGAAGACCCGAAGAAAAAAAGTGGAGTGAATATCCATGACAATACAAATAGGAAGGAAATATATTTAAAGAATTGTTGTGTTGCAGCAATATCTGCAAAAAAATATAATGCCAATAGCGATGTTGCTCTAGTAACTAACACTGAAATACCGCAAGATTATTTAAATATTCTTAATAAAAATTCGGTTTTAGTGATATATGAAAATTATGATGAATTTGTTTTTGGTGATGACTATAATTGGTCATTAGCATTTTATAAATTGTGCACATTATCAAAAGTGCTAAAAAAATATAACTATGAATATTACGCCTATTTGGATAGTGATGTTTATGTTCAAAATTCTTTTGATAACATTTGGAAAGAATGCGATCAGCATATCATGATGTATGATATCAGTCATGGTTTACAGGTGACTCATTATGGAGAAATGATAGAAGAATTCAATAAATTTTTTGGCGAATTAAAAATGATTACTCATTATGGTGGAGAGTTTTTTGCTGCAAGTCATGAGAATGCTAAAAACTTTATTGAAAAATGTTCTATTGTCTATCATGAAATGAAAAATAATCATATTATTACTACTCATGGTGATGAATTTATAATCTCCATAGCGGCATATTACTTAGGAGGATTAGTTAAAAATGCTTCCCCTTATATTTTTAGATTTTGGACTGGTGAATTTTATCTAGTTTCTACAAGTTTTCAATATAATCCTATAACAGTCTTACATGTACCAAACGAAAAAGAAAGAGGTATGTTAAAACTTTTCCATAAATACATTAAAAAAGATAGATTACCATCTAATAAAATAGTGTGGAAAATATGTCATTTGCAGAAACCAAGAACTATAGATGTTATAAAGAAAAAAATAAGATCACTCATTAAAAAGTAGTGTATTAGCTCGTCGAAAAAAGTATATAGTAAAAAAATATCATTAAGCCCTAATTCGGTTTTTAACTGAATTGGGGTTTTAATTTAAAGAATAAGTGGTTCAATTACGATTAGAATATTGGATATAATCAATTTAATGGCAAAAAAAGTAGACTTGTGATTTTTTTCACCTTGTCTACTTATACTATATCATTTATAAAAATATTTTATAAATTTGGATTAAACAGTAAGTCTATTTATTGGCATCAAGAATTATAGTGTTCTTCTATCCATTTTAAATACTCACCTGATTCAACATGAGAAAGCCATTCTTGATTTTCTAAATTCCACTTAACAGTTTCTTGAATGCCACTATTGAAATTATGGAGTGGTTTCCAACCTAGTTCTTTTTCAATTTTGCTTGGATCAATTGCATATCGTAAATCGTGACCTAAACGATCTTGGACAAAAGAAATTAAAGATTCAGGTTTATTTAAGATATTTAATATTGTTTTAACGACTTCAATATTTGTTTTTTCATTATGGCCACCAACGTTATAAATTTCTCCATCGTTTCCATTTCGTACAATTAAATCAATAGCAATACAGTGATCATCGACATAAAGCCAGTCACGCACATTTTCACCTTTTCCGTATACTGGTAATGGTTCATTTCTTAAAGCTTTTTGAATCATTAATGGGATTAATTTTTCTGGAAAATGATATGGACCATAATTGTTACTACATCTAGAAATTGTTATAGGTAAGTGATATGTGCGATGATAAGCCAAAACTAGTAAATCAGCAGCAGCTTTTGAAGCACTATAAGGACTTGATGTATGGATTGGAGTATCCTCTTTAAAAAATAAGTCAGGACGATCTAATGGGAGATCACCATAAACCTCGTCTGTGGATACTTGATGGTATCTGCGTACATTATATTTTAAAGATGCGTCCATTAATGTTTGTGTTCCCAATATATTTGTTTTTAAAAATATTTCCGGATTCTTAATACTGCGGTCTACATGCGTCTCAGCCGCAAAATTTATGACATAATCGAAACGTTCTTCTTCAAATAGTTTAAAAATAAAATCACGATCACAAATATTTCCATGAACAAATTTGAAATTTGAACAATTCATAATTGGCTGCAAGGTTTCCATATTTCCTGCATATGTCAAAGCATCAAGACACACATACTCATCTTGAGGATATTGTTTAACCATTCGGTGTAAAAAATTCCCACCAATAAATCCTGCTCCACCTGTAACTAAAAATTTTGCCATAATTATTCCTCCATAGTTTCTTTTAACCATTTTGCTGTTTTGAGAATAGATTCTTCAAAATTGCAAGATGGCTTAAAATTAGTGTCTTTTTCTAAAGCATCTAAATCAATTAATTGGTAATTAATTGCGTTTGTATCTGGATAAACCCCAAAATTTAATGGAACATTAGGGTTTATTATCTTTTGTATTGTACTAAAAAGTTCTCCAAATGTCGATAAGTTAGAATGACCAACATAATATGTTTTTTGATTTTTACCTTTTTCTCCAATTGCAATAAAAGCATTTGCAACATCCCCTACATATATAAGATCATAAGGTGTTGAAGCTGGTACAAGATTCGTCTCTTTATTTTGTAGTAGATTTCCAATTACTATATTTGGAATCATTTTTGATTGATTGTATTCCCCATAAACCATTGCAATAATTCCGCAATTGAAATCAATTTTGTGCTGGTACGCAATGGTTTTACACATCATTTCAGCAGCGAGTTTGCTCATTGCATATATATTAGTATATCGTGGTTGAAATTCATCAAGAGACATATAATGCCGTGTTTCTAAAGTATTAATAGTAGATGCTAAAACGAATTTTTTACAATTAATTTTTATTGCTAACATTAATGCATCACAAGCGTATTTAGCATTTGACAATTGCAAATTGTAATTTTCAAATGATTTTCCAAATACCCCATTCCATGCAAAGTGAAAAAAGCAATCTAAATCTTTTGGTAATTGTTTATCTAACGATGAATAATCTTCAAAAAGCGCATGAATAAAATGCAATTTTTCGCAAGCAATATCATCTAGTTTTGATTTATCTAAACCTATTGCGTATACTTCAATATTTTTTTCTAATAAATGTTTTACAAGGAAACGGCCAATAAAACCATCAGCACCAGTTACTACGACTTTTTCCATACAAATTCTTTAGTCCTTTACAGAAAAATTTACGTCACTGTCTTTTAAATAAGGAGCATTTATATCTTTTTGTGAAACAATAGGATTGTCACATCCCCATGGAATATTTATTTCAGGGTCATCCCATCTAATTGCGCGATCTAATTTTGGCTCATATAAACCATCTACTTTATATAAAACCTCGCATTCATCTGTTAAAGTGATGAAAGCATGACCAAAACCAGCTGGTATCAAGATTTGTTTTCGATTTTCTTTGCTTAATTCTACACACACCCATTTTTTAAATGTTGGGGAATCTTTTCTTAAGTCAACGGCAAAATCCATTACCCTTCCATTTGTGCATCTGACTAATTTTGCTTGTGGGACAGGGTTGTTTTGAAAATGAATTCCTCGTATTGTTCCTTTTTTTATTGAATATGAATGATTATCTTGAACGAATTCGAGATTTATTCCTAAACTTTCTAAAGTGCGTTTTGAATATACTTCACAATAGTATCCACGATAATCTTCAAAATAATCTGGTTCAATGACTATAACTCCTAAACCAATATCTGTTTTCTTTGCTCCCATATTATTTATCCTCCATAAATTCACTGAGTAATTTTTCTTGTTCTAATAAATTTTGATAATTTTCTTTTCTAATTGTATCATCTTGCAAACAACGAATAAAATGTTGTATTGATTTTTTAAATGAATCATCTTTATCTAAAGAAATATCAATTTTTTCGTTGTTTTTTATAATAGTTATTGTAGGTATATAATCACACGGAGCAGTAAAGATACGATTAGTATAAATTGTACCATGTGCTCCCCACACTTCTAATTCACATTTATATGAATTATCCATTCCAAAAGATATTTGTGCAACTTGACCAAAATCATTTATCAATGTCCCCGAACCGTAAATATCAACTTCAAAATCATCACGATAGTTTAATTGGTGTGCAACTAATCGAACATTATTTTTTAAAAGTCTAGTTGCTAATTTTAAAGTATAACCACCACAGTCGAGCAATGCACCACCGCCCATTTTTTTATTGTAACGAAAATCGTTTGATCCTCTAAATGGGAAACCGAACGCAATACGATATAGACGTACATCACCAATTTCATTATTGTTAATTAATTCTTCAATTTTATCAATTTGCGAATGAAAATTAAACATATAATTCTCATGAAGTGCTAATCCTTTTTCTTTTGCTAATTCAACAAGAGTCTCTAAATCTTTTAAACTTGTTGTTGAAGGTTTTTCTACAAAAACATGTTTATTTTGTTCTAAGGCGAATTTTGCCCATTTAAAATGAAGAGCGGGTGGTAAAGGTATATACACTGCATCGACATCAGAAGAAGTTAATAAATCATTATAACTTTCAAAAATTTTTCCACCGAATGTCTCTTGGAATTTTTCAGCTTTTTCTTTTTCCTGTTTTAATATTTCTAAGTTCCGAGTAGGATCAATGTTACCAAACCACTCCATCTCATTTGCAATAGCAATACCGACATATTCTATTTCACCAATTTTTTGCAAAGCCGGCATAAATCTTCGAAAAGCAATTTCTGATGGACATAATACAGCAATTTTTATTTTTTTCATTTTTATACCTCCAATAGAGACAACAAATTTCTTAGTTGAATATTTAAGACGTTATGAACTTGTTGTAAAAAGTTAAGAGTTTTATAATCAACCCAAAAGTATCCTTTTGGTAGAATTGGAAGTTCATTAGAAGAAAGTTCGATAATGATATTTTTATTTTGTTCTTGATAAAATCTGCCACCTTCTTCAGATAAAATTACTTGGTAACGGATATTATCTTGAGAAGAAAGTTTATTTAAAAAGAGTTTTACTATTTCATCTTGAATTTGTGTTGAAGTATCTAGTTGAACTGTAGGCCCAATTTCTATATTATCAAAACATCCAATTTCCGGTGTTATATGAACTAAAAATTTCTTCCTGCCATCTACATTTGCCATAAATAAACCAAATGTGGCCATTTCAGTTGCTTCAAAAAGTGGTTGAGTCCAATGCTTGACTTCGCGACCTTCTATTGCAATATCACAAAATACGACTTTAAATGGATAAAAGGTGTTGCATACAAATTCATTATTTTGCATTGACCAATTTTTTAAAGTGTATAGTGGAACCAAGCATCGTTCAATGTTATGAAACATTTTAAATTGATTAATTTCATGAAATATATGAGGGATATCATTTAAAGGGTGTGAATTAAAAATCGAATGACATAAATATTGGTCGCTAAATAAATCTTTCATTTCGTCATATTCATGAAGATAAAGAGAAAATGGAATACAAGATAATACAGTGCGTGTATCCATATTGACTAGATTATCAATTTTCATTAGTTCTTTTATTTGCCCTAAAGTCATCCACTTATGAGATGGGAACAGTTCAATGTCATCATTTGTATAAATGATAATATTGCGATTTCGTTTTTTTAGGAATCTTGAAGATTGTTCTGACTGAATTTGGTCTACAATTATTTGTTCTTGTGTAGCGTTAACAAAATAATCCAAATACATTGGTTTTTTACCACCATGTTTTTGCGTGAAATTCGATTTTGTTGCTTGAATAGTTGGAGACAATTGAATCTTATTTACATTTCCAGGTTCTATTTTTGCTTGCATCAAAAAATGAATTATTCCATCAATCTCTTTACAAATTATACCCAAGTAACCAATTTCATTTTGAATTATAATAGGTTGTTCTTTAACAAATTCGCCATTTTCGTATTGTTGAATTCCAGAAATAGTAAAAAAACCACCATTATGATTTTCTATTTGACCACTATCTTCGTTATAATACCAAGAAGCGCAATCATCTAAAGATTGTTTTTTAATTTTAACCTTTAAAGATTGATTTTTTTCTGATACCCAATCGAGGATTTGATTAATGGAAAATATACCATCCTTATGGTTCCATGATTCTACTAATTTTTTTATTATATCTCTCATATTAATAAATTATCTTTCCTTCTGCGACATTTAAAAGATGCTTTCCGTATTGATTTTTAATCATTGACATACCGGCTTTTATTAATTGCTCTTTAGAAATCCATTCGTTATGGTACGCTATTTCTTCTGGACAACATATTTTAATTCCTTGATGTTCTTCAAGAATTTTTATGTAATTTGAGGCATCTACTAAAGATTCGTGAGTGCCAGTATCTAACCAAGAATATCCTCTTCCTAAAGTAGTAACGTGAAGTTTTTTCATATCTAAATAAAAATTATTTAGTGTGGTTATTTCTAACTCTCCTCTAATACTAGGTTTAACTTGTTTTGCTAACTCACTAACGCCACGAGGATAAAAATAAAGCCCAGTAACACAGTAGTTGGATTTTGGATTTTGTGGTTTTTCTTCAATTGATATTGCTTGATGATTTTCATCAAGTTCCACAATTCCAAAACGTTCTGGATCTTTTACAAAATACCCATAAATAGTTGCTTCTCCATTTTCTGCGCGAATAACACTTCGTTTTAGATGTTGAATTAAACCGGCACCATAAAAGATATTATCTCCTAAGATCATCGCACATGGTTCATTTCCAATAAAAGATTCTCCAATGGTAAATGCTTGCGCTAATCCATCCGGAGAAGGTTGAACTTGATATGATAATCGAATGCCAAATTTAGAGCCATCACCTAAAAGTTGCTCAAATCTTGGTAAATCTTCAGGAGTAGAAATAATTAATATATCTTGAATACCTGCCATCATTAAAACACTCAAAGGATAGTAAATCATTGGCTTATCATATACAGGTAATAATTGTTTACTCGTTACCATTGTTAATGGATACAATCTTGTTCCTGAACCTCCAGCAAGAATAATACCTTTCATAATTTTGCCTCCCTTTAATAAAACATTGCAATACTAGCATATATACGTATGTATATATTTTACACTAATTGTTTGTATTATGTATATAATAAAATACTTTTAAGCATAATAAGTTTTATTACATAAAGCGTGCTTGACTAAATTACAAACAATAAATCATTAGTAATATTTTACTAAATAAGCAAAATGCTGTATAATTTTTTAGTGAGTTTGTTTAAAGTTTAGTGACTCAATTATTAAATTGTAGGAGATATTTATGAATAATTTTGCTGTTTTAATTTGTGGGTATGATGGGTATAAAGAAATTTGGAAGACAAATGCATTTTTGTTCGATAAATTTTGGTCAGATTGTCCATACAACGTATATTTTTCGACTGAATATTCAGAGGCACCAACAAATAAATTTATAACTATAAAATGTGGAAAATACAAAACATGGTGTGAAAGAGCAGTCTATGCTTTAAATCAAATACAGGAAAAATATGTTTTGATTTTAATGGACGATTTTTTCTTGGTGCGAAAACCAAATGTAAAACATATCAATACAATTCTTTCTTTTATGGAAAAAGAAGATGCCTTTTGCGTAAGATTATCACCACACCCACGAGCGAAACACTCCAATTTAGTTGTAAATGGTGTCAAAATGGGTGAAATTGATTATAAAAAACCATATAGCATTAGTTTGCAAGCTTCCATATGGAACAAATATAAAATTGTTGAAATATTCAAAAACTATGAATCTGCATGGTATGTAGAAATATTAGGAAGTAGAAATTATCCAAAAGGTGAAAGAACTTTTGTATTAGATCACAAATTTGCAAAAGAAGTATATTGTGATATTGGTGATGAAGGTGCTATACAAGGTGGAAAATGGACACGCAAAATGTATCGCTTTGCAAAAAAGAACAAAATTGAACTTTCTAATAAAATCCTTGTAGAACCTAGTCATACTTATCTTTGGAAAAGATGCAAAAAAACAGTTTTAAAACCATTATTAAATTTATTGAAAAATAATGAAAAAATCTATTCAAAATACAGAGATAAAAGATACGGCAAAACACAAAAAAATAGTGGCAAACAATGCGAAAATGATGGAAGTAACAATAAGAAGTAAGTGAATAAAAAAGAAAAAATAGAATAACGTATGATTAATCTATATGTTTAAATAAATATTTACTTTTTTGTCTATGGAATGTAAGTTTTTAAAAACTGTATCCATACTTTGAAGAAATAGTTGTTTCTTATTCATATAAAAAGTATATTCCTATTCTTTTTACAGTATGGACTTGTGCTTACTAAAAAGATAAAAGTCTTTATCTTTAGATAAAACTTATGGTATAATCTTTATCAGTCGGATTTTGTTAATACGCAAGTTTTGTGTTGAAAAGTTTTGAATTATATATGATGTATTAAACAGGAGGATAAAAAAATGAAGTTAGCAGTTGCAGGAACAGGTTATGTTGGTTTAGTAACGGCCGTATGTTTGGCAGAAAGAGGTCATACAGTTTCATGTGTTGATGTTGATCAAAAAAAGATTGATTACATGAAGTCTGGTAAAAGTCCAATTTATGAACAAGACCTTGAAGAATTAATGAATAAAAATAAAGACAAAATGACTTATACAACAGATTATCAAAGCGCTTATCGCGATGCTGAGGCTATTTTTATTGGTGTGGGAACTCCTCAACAAGAAGATGGCACTGCAAATCTATCATATGTTCGCATTGTCGCAAAACAAATCGCTCAATCCATAGAAAGAGATTGTGTAATTGTCATTAAATCTACAGTACCAATTGGGACAAATGATGAAATAGAAGAATTTATAAAAAATAATCTTGCACATCCTGTAAATGTTTATATCGCTTCAAATCCTGAATTTTTATCTCAAGGAACTGCGGTTCGTGATACATTACAAGCAAAAAGAATTGTTGTTGGTACAGAATGTGAAGAAGCACGTAAAGTAATGGAAAATGTCTACAAACCATTTAACTTGCCGATGGTATATACTAATCGTCGAAGTGCAGAAATGATTAAATATGCATCTAATGACTTTTTGGCGTTAAAAATTTCATATATGAATGATATCGCAAATCTCTGTGAACTTGTTGGAGCAGATATTGATGATGTAAAATTAGGAATGAGCTATGATCCAAGAATTGGGGATAAATTTCTAAATGCCGGAATAGGTTATGGTGGATCTTGTTTTCCAAAAGATACTAATGCATTATACTATCTAGCAAAAAACACATACAATTATGAACTAAAAACTATCAAAGCAGCGATAGATGTAAATGCTATGCAAAAAACCAAATTGTTTTATATGGCTAAAAGAATTATTGGTGATTTTAGTGGCGTAAATGTTGCAATTTTAGGTTTGACTTTTAAACCAGGTACAGATGATGTGAGAGACTCCCCTTCATTTGATATGATTGACTTGCTTTTAAAAGATGGTGCAAAAATTCATGCTTATGATCCTGTTGGTATGAATAATATGAAAAGACATTACCCTGATGAAATTATGTACTTTGACACTCCAGAAGAAGCAGTAAGCGATTGCCCAATTGTTTTCGTTTTGACAGAATGGAATGAAATTTCTCAAATTAATTTGAGTGCTTTGCAAGGCAAAAAGGTATTTGATGGTCGTAATTGCTTGAAAATTACAAAAGGAATCTGTGAGTACTACCCTATTGGTAAAAAGGCGAGTATTTAAGAATAATATTTATAATACAGTTAATAACTGATTTTTTTGACATTGAGAGGAGGACTATATATGAATGAAAAAGTGTCTATAATAATGCCTAACTATAATTGTGAAAATTATATTGGTTCATCTATAGACTCTGTTTTAGCACAGACATATCAAAATTGGGAATTGATTATAGTTGATGATTGTTCCAAAGATTCTTCTCAAGAAATAATTAAAAAATATAGCGAAAAAGATAATCGTATTAAGTATTTTTTTAATTCGACAAATAAAGGTGCGGCATTTTGTAGAAACAAGGCTTTGCGTGAAGCAAAAGGTAAGTGGATTGCTTTCTTAGATAGTGATGACTTATGGATTAATAACAAATTGGAAAAACAACTGGATTTTATGAAAACAAACAATTACCATTTTTCATTTACAAAATATGGATTAATTGATGAAAAAACTTCACAATTTACTGGCACTATTGTTACTGGTCCTAAAAAAGTTACAAAGCATAAAATGTTTAGTTGCAACTATATGGGATGCTTAACTGTAATGTATGATGCAGAAGTTTCTGGAATGATTCAAATAGATGATCAAATTGTGAAGAGAAATGATTATGCAATATGGCTTAAAGTAGCTAAAAAATCTGTTGCATATTATTTAGATGATAATTTGGCTTCTTATCGTGTGCGTTCAAATTCTATTTCACATCAAGGCAGACTAAAATTAATAAAACATCATTATCGTTTATTTAGAATTAGTGAAAAAATGAATTTTATTAGTGCGTTTTATTTTACCTGCAAAAACTTATTTTATGGAGCTTTAAAGAAATTGATATATTTCAAAAAAATAAAAAATAAATAAATGATTATTGTTGCAATATTTGGTAATTTTTTACAGTGCTTCATTTATTTTTCAAAACATATTAATATGCTAAAAATGATTATCTAACTCTTTATCATGTAAAGTATAAAATGATAAGGAGTGTTTTTTGAATTTGTTTGCTTTACGTTTATTTAATTATTGCAGCCAAAAACTGCTATTTTATATTATTGAAAATAATATATATTTAAACTATAATACAAGTGCAGTATAGAGGAGTTTAGATTTATATGAAATTTGATTTAAAAGCAATATCTAAAACTGTAATGTTGGTTTTATACGATTTACTTATTATATATGGTTTGAATATTCTAGTGTTTTCTGGGTATTTTTCAGAATTTAATCCTAACGAGATTAATAGTATTGCGATTGCGTTAGTAATATTTACAATTTTTAAACTATTAATTTTTGCTTTATTTAAACAATATAGAGTGATGCTATCATCTTTCGGATTACTTGATTCATTAAAATTAGCCACGGTATCGGTTGTGTCAAATATTGTATGCTTTGCTACTTTATTTATATGTTTGCCGTTTTTGCCTTTTATTTTTGTAGACGTTGCGCTTTTGATTATGGCAGAATGTGTTTTGATAGTAGGAATGCGACTTGTTAAACGTGTAATTAGATTAGCAAAGAAAAGTCAAAGAGTTAAAACAAAAAGAACTATTATTATTGGAGCGGGATTTGGTGGAAAATTAGTGTATGATGAATGCAAAACTAATGATGCTTTAGATAATAAAGTGGTTGCGTTCATTGATGATGATAATAACAAGATTGGTAAGTTGTTTTCAGATGTTCCTGTTTATGGGCCTATTTCTAATGCAAAAGAATGGATTGAGAAATATCAAGTTGAAGAAGTTATCATTGCCATTGCAGATTTAGATCGTAGAAAAATGCATGAAATTTTAGAATATATGCGTGATTGTGATGTAAGAATCAAGAGATTACCATTAATGTCTGAAATGTCATTGGATGATAAAAAGAATAAGATTGTCAATGTTGATATTAACGAATTATTATCAAGAAAGCCTATTCAACTTGATAACGAAGGATTGCATGATTTCATAAATGGAAAAAAAGTATTAGTAACTGGTGCTGGAGGGTCTATTGGTTCAGAATTAGTAAGACAAATATATTCTCATAACCCAGACACTATTATATTATTTGATATTTATGAAAATGCAGTTTATGATGTTCAACAATCATTGATTAGACAGATTAAACGTGATGAAAGTAAAGTGAAATTAGTAACTTTAATTGGTGCAACATATAATGAAGCAAGAATGGAAAACATTTTTAAAGCTTATGAACCGCAATTGGTTTTCCATGCTGCAGCTTATAAACATGTTCCGTTAATGGAAGATTCTCCAGCTGAAGCTATTAGATCTAATGTTATAGGTACTTATAATGTTGCAAAACTAGCTGATAAATACAAAGTTGAAAAAATGGTTTTAGTATCTACAGATAAAGCTGTTAGACCTACAAACGTTATGGGGGCAACTAAGCGTTTTGCTGAAATGATTATCCAATACTTTGCAAGTGAATCAAAAAGCACTGCTTATAGTGCAGTTAGATTCGGAAATGTTTTAGGAAGTAATGGATCAGTAATACCTTTATTTAAGAAGCAAATAGAGGAAGGCGGACCTGTTACAGTAACACATGAAGAAATCACTCGTTTCTTTATGACTATTCCTGAAGCAGTTGGATTAATTTTGCAATCTGCTGTTTATGCAAAAGGTGGAGAAATATTTATTCTTGATATGGGTAAACCTGTTAAAATTGCTCATTTAGCAAGAAAAATGATTAGACAAGCTGGTTATGAACCATATACAGAAATACCTATCGAAATTATTGGATTAAGACCTGGAGAAAAAATCTATGAGGAATTACTTTTAGATGTAACTACACAAATTAAAACTGAAAACGAAAAAATATACATTGAAAGACCAAGTGAAGTTCAACCAGTGTTAGAAGAAATTCAATTTATTTCACAAGTATTTGAAATTGAAAACGTTCAAGAAGTAAAAGACTTATTAGCAAAAGTAATTACTACATATCGTCAACCAGAGCGAGATAAAGTGAAGGTGTAATTTTTA
The DNA here is from genome assembly GCA_022508535.1 of Erysipelotrichales bacterium. GTDB lineage: Bacteria > Bacillota_I > Bacilli_A > RFN20 > CAG-826 > RUG131. Next base: position 6,599 of record JAFLUZ010000006.1, on the reverse strand, counting down.
TGACTAAAAGACAGAAGTTTTATTTGTTTTGGAAAAGATTATTCGATATTGTTTTGTCGTTTTTAGCAATCATTGTTTTATCATTACCATTATTAATTGTTGCATTGTTGATAAAAATTGGTTCTAAAGGTCCAGTTTTCTTTAAACAAAATCGAGTAGGAAAGAATAAGAAATTGTTCAAAATTTTGAAATTTAGATCAATGTATATTGATACTGATCCTAATGCTCCTACACATCAACTAGACAACCCTGATGCGCATATTACTAAAATTGGCAAATTCCTTAGAAAAACCTCAATTGATGAATTACCTCAATTGTTTAATATTTTAAAAGGAGATATGTCAATTATTGGACCTCGTCCTGCGCTTTGGAATCAAGATGATTTAGTTGAAGAAAGAGATAAGTATGGCGCAAATGATGTTAGACCAGGTTTGTCTGGCTTAGCACAGGTATCAGGACGTGATGAATTAGAAATACCAGTTAAAGCTAAATTTGATGGTGAATATATTAAAAAAATGTCTTTATGGTTTGATATTAAAATGATATTCATGACTGTGATAAAAGTGTTCAAGCATGATGGTGTTGTAGAAGGAAAACAAGAGCATGAAGAAAACACCGAAACTATAAAAAATTAGATTGTTATTAGTGACTTGTTAAGAAACTAAAATATTTTAATAGCTTTCTAAAATGAGAAAATAGCAAGGAGAGTCAATAAATTCTTCTTGCTTTTTGTTTATACGATAAAACATTGACAATTTTCTTCTATTAAATTATGAAGAAATGTGAGTTGAATAATATAAAAGCGTTTGTTTCTTAACATCCCTTTTTTCTAAACTATGATTGATTATGCTCTATTTCGTGCTTCAAATTTTAGTTTAATATATAGATTTGCAATTTATTAAAGACATAATAATATAATGCGGTAATAGTGATACTAATTGTTCGAGAAAATGCATTTGTTGCCATTTGATTTATTATAAATATAAATTATTTGTATTTAGTATATTTTAGTTTAACTATTTGAAAAATAAAAAGTCATGTGTTAAAATCATATTAATTATTGGGGGCATTTTTATGAAAAATAGTTTTTATATTGATCCGCGTCCTTACGAAATAGACGCTAAACAAAAAATTTACAAGGATTTTTTAAGATATTTGTCGGAAATAAAAGATGGTATGCATTTAGATAGAGATAAATGTAGAAAAAACACTAAATATGACAATAGTGGTGCTGGGCATTCAAATATTATTACAGTTTTAGGCGGTCGTGGCTCAGGTAAAACATCATTTTTACTATCGGTAAAAGAGTATATAAGGAAAAATTATTCAGTATATTATGTTGTGAATGAATTAATTGAACCAAGTGGAATATCTGATTCTAATAACATTCTTAAATTAATATTATCTGCTCTATTTAATAGCTATATAAATTTGGTTGAAGACAGTGATAAAAATAGAAACCCAACATTATTAGAGCAATTTGTAAAATTGAGTAAATATGTGACTAGGTTAACAAAAAACAATGAATCAATTGATGATTCTGATGATCTTTTCGCATTGAGGCATATTTTTAAAATAAAGGAAGAATTTTATAAATTATTTGAATTATTTATCAATGAAGTAAATGAATGTAGTGAGCGCAAAGGTGTTGAAGTAGTAACTATAATGATTGATGATATGGATTTAAATAGTAAAGACTGCTATGAAATGCTAGAACAAATTAGAAAATATCTATCTATACATAATGTTATTATTGTATTAGCTGGAAATAAAGATGATTTTGAATATTCTGTAAGAAATGAATATGTTAAAAATTATAAGTCGTTGTTGCCAAATGATGATTATTATAGATATCGTCCATCAAGTGTATTAATGGATTATCAAAAAATAATTGAAATGACTAATAACTATTTAGTGAAAATTTTACCAGAAGTATTTCGTATTGAATTAAGAAATAATGCATCAAATATATTAGATAGCACAATTAAAAAACAAATCTTCAGTTATGCATATATTGATATTGAAATTTTTGAAGAAGTTTTTAAGAAGGATATTTTTTCTTCAATATTAGGTAAAAATCTTAGGGAGCAAATACAGTTTTTTTATAGATGTGATGAATATATTAAAGATGATAGCATTGACGAGGATGAAAAGAGTTCATGTATCAAAAATTTATTTATTGATAGACTTATACGCATTTGTGGTGTGCCTTATGATTTTGATTTTTCTGAGATAAATTATAAAACTTTACAATATATTTTTAATACAAATTCAAATAATATTATCCCAAATAATGTAATACTTTTTGGAGTAAGATTTGCAGACTATGTTAACAGTTGTAAAGAGTCGTCTGGTATTAAAGAAATTTATAAAAAATTAGAAGGTTCTACATTTGTTTTAGGAGATAAATATTTTTGGGATTTTATTCAAGAAAGTGATTTAAGTGATAAAGCTTTTTTGATAATTATTCTTATGTATTTACAATACTACATTTCTCTTAATGTTCAAAAATCAAATAGCATTATTAATTATACTATGTCTCTTAAAGATAAAATAATAACAGATTTGCATGGAAAAATTGAAACTGACAAACTAATGCGTGAGTACATTGATTCGCTACAAAAAAATATAGTGGTATTAGGCGAAGATCTAAAAGCGCAGGATTTTCATAGAATATTAAATATCTTAAAAAATGCTGAAATGAATTATACGAAACTTAATGATGTAATTGCTGAATTGAAAAAATCCGATAAGAGTGCGACAAATGCCACAATTAAAAAACTAATTACTTCAAATAAAATAGCATCAGGAAGACAGTACGAAACAATAAAAAATTTAGATAGTAAAATTTTATCTAATTCATCAAATAGAGAAAATGCTGAAATTTACATTAAAATAATTAGAATTATTTTGAGACAATATCAAGGGTTTTAGTATATGCGTGATTTTGAAAGAATACATGCCATATTTGATTCTTCTCATGAAAGATATATTATTCAATTATATGCTAATAATTTTTATGATATAGATGTAAATCTTGTAAAAGATAATGAGAGCAAATACACGAAAAAATTGAGCAATATACTATTAGATAATTACTCAAATAAGCACTATACAATTGATGAAATTGAAAATTACATGAAATATACAAATAGTAATGAAACATTTTTGTCAAACACAAAACATAATTTTTTTGATTATATAAATGATATAGCATCTGATTATGTTAGACTTTTTCCAGAACCACATGTAGATCAAAGCAAAATTATAGATTGGAGAAATTTAGTGCATCATTGTGGGGAAGATATTTTCATTGTTGCTAAATTGGCTAAGTCTGGGTTGTCGAAAATCAAATTTGATTGGACACCAATTGTTACTTCTGATGATCGAAGATTGGCCAATATTTTATCAAGAGGAGTATCTGAAAACCATAATCATATATATGGCGCCGCTCCATCTTGTGATTGCAATTGGTATATTTTACACAATAGAAAAAGCTCAATAGATAGACTAATAAGTTTGGATAAAACAGATACAAGATCTACTGTTTTATTTAAAATGCGTATGATGAGAGCAGTTCTTATCAGAAAATATTTTTTTGCAAAATTTTATTATAAAAAAAATGAAAAATATCTAAAAAAATTAAGTAAAGAACTAAAAGATTTTTTAAAAATTGATGATTATTATACTATGTTATGTTTTTTTTCTGAACTAAATATTATACCTATAACATTTAATTACAAAAATTTGAAGCCATATGAAGATTATGCGATGGCGTTATGTAATGGAGAAGAAATTTGGGAAGGCGAAAGAGCATTATTATATGACATGTTTTTAAATTATAAAAACAAAGAAAAATTCACTAATAAAGATAAAATATTAATGTATCTATATTTAATTTATAGAAATGATTTTTATTCTAATTTTGTAGAGAAAAGGCATATTCCTGGCTTTAGAAATTTTACTTTGTATGATGACAACAAGACTATGTTGTTAGATGAAAAGGATGATAATCTTTTAATAAATTATGCCGTAAGAGCGACAAAAGATTGTCGTATAGAAAATTACGAATTAAGAATTACTCCATCACGTGTGAAAAGCATTACAAATATAATGAAAGAAATTATAAAAGCTCAAAGTTTTAATTGTGGCGATAAGAAATGGATAGGCAATTATTATTATGGAGACAAAGAAAAATTAAAAAAATTAATTTCTAATAATCATTTAGTTGTACATTTTATAAAAGAAAATGAAAAATTAATAATACATGATGATGAAATTGCCGAAGCAAGAAATCACATGTTAAGACAATCATTAAGAACAAAAGCAAATAGGCTATATATTTACATTACTTCATATAGTAATTTGGCTAGGTTTATTTCAGGTATAGATGCCGCAAATAAAGAAATTAAATGCGGACCGGAAGTATTTGGTCAATGCTTTAGATTTTTATCACAAGCGAAATATAGAGATTTTTTTACTGACGAAATTAAAAATAGTTTAAATGGGTTGACATATCATGTGGGAGAAGATTTTATTGATATTCCAAGTGGCTTACGTGCGATTGCAGATGCGGCACTATTTTTAAACTTGCATCCAGGAGATAGACTTGGACATGCAATTGCATTGGGTATTAATGCAGAAGAGTATTATAATTTTAAAAATTATGCAATTTACAAGGAAAAACAAGTAGCGTTAGATGATTATGTTTGGATGATTTATAAACTTCGTTTAATTGGCAATCATGGTGCTTTATGTGATTGCTTACAATATGAAGCAATGCGATTATTAAACGAATTATATTGCTATGATGCGGATTGCAACTATACATTATCCGATTACTATGATTCTATGAAGTTGCGTGGTGATGATCCAGAACTTTATAAAAAGTGGTACACAGAAGATAGAAGCAATGCAATTGAACACTTTTATTCAAAAGCCTATTTCTTCGCATCGGACAATTATGATTATTATGCTCTATGCGAACATGACGCAGTTAGTAAATCAAGAAAAAATTTAAGGGCAGCAGAGTTATATTATAAATATCATTATTGTGTTAAAACACGAAAAGAAGGAAAAAAAGTAATTAAAGTCGATATTTCAAGTGACTATATTAAAGCTGTAATAGATCTTCAAGATTTATGCAAGCGTCGTTATGTAAATGACAATAGATTAATTGTAGAAGTCAATCTAACATCAAATTATTTAATAGGATCCTATAGAGGGTATAAGCATTCAACATTATATAATTTTAACCAATATATTTTGAATGATGCGAAAAATGATAATATACAAGTATGCCTTAATACAGATGATTCTGGTGTGTTTGCAAGTAATTTATTTACTGAATACTCAATTTTGCTATCTATTTTAACTAGTAAAGAAGATACATTGGACAACACTCAAAAATATGATGTTGAAAGAGTATATGACTATATTAATTATTTGAGAAAGATGAGCAATACATTTACCTTTTATCGTGATGATAAAGTTAATTTAGATATGTTTTTGAAATACAACATACTACTATGATGAATTTTTTTGAATAATGATATTCATAAGTTGTTTCTATAATTAAATCTTTTTAGTACTTCAATTTTCCTATTGATTGATACTTCTGTATAAATTTCTGTAGTGGATATGCTAGCATGTCCAAGTATTTCTTGAACCGATCTTATATCTGCACCATTACTTAATAGATTAGTTGCAAACGTATGCCTTAAATAATGAGGAGTTGAATTATTTATGTTTGCTTTTTTTCTATATTTTTCATATATTTCTTCTATACTATGAATGGATAATGTGCTTCCATATCTATTAATAAATAGATTGGTATTTTGAACATTATATTTGTTTCGTATAACTAACCAATTATTAATGTTATTAATAGTATCGTCACTGGAAAAGAATAATAATCTTTCTTTTTTGCCCTTTCCATGTATTAATAATGTTCTATTTTCCAAATTGATATCATTAAGTTTTATCAATGATAATTCCCCTATTCTAATACCAGTGGAAATTAGAATATCTAAAATGGCTAGGTTTCTAATTTTTTGAAATTTAGAAAATTCACTGGTTATTTTTTCAGACGATACTGTTGATAACAAACTCCTAATATCGTTGACTTGTAAAGTTTTAGGTAATCGATGCTCTTTTTTAAGTTTGAATTTTAAATTTGCAAAGGGATTTGATTTTATTAATTTTTTTTCATATAGGAAGTTAAAATATAACTTTAGAGAAATAATTTTTCTTCTTATTGAAGTTTCCTTAAGATGCTTTACATCTTTTAAATAATTAATATATTCTACTATATTGTTAGATTTAATTTTTGTTATTCGGCAATCAATTAGATATTGTTTGAAGTTTGTTAAGTCGTAGTTGTATGCTAGCAAAGATTTTTGCGATAAATTTTTTGTATTTTTTATTTCTGTTAAAAAAGTTTCTATATTGTTGCAATTCATTTTGCATTCCTTTCATGCCCTCTACTTGAAAATTGTAGCATATATGTTACAATATTGTTAAAATAACTATTTATTATTGTTTTAAGATAACGTAGAGGGCAAGTTATTATGACACAACAAATTATTCCTAATAATTTA
>JAFLUZ010000055.1 GCA_022508535.1 Erysipelotrichales bacterium | reverse complement strand
TTCCAGTCCGATGACCAATTCCCATTCGCCTGTTTTGCCCTTTATCGTGTACATTTTATTTTTCCTTGCTTTTTGTTTTTTCGTATCTTATTATATGCGCCGGATTGGCTAGGTAGCTCAGTTGGTAGAGCAAGGGACTGAAAATCCCTGTGTCAGCGGTTCGATTCCGTTCCTAGCCACCATTTTTTTTACCTTTCTTATTTCCCCATAACTTTTGTCGGTTTGTTATCCAGGTTTGCGAACTGCTCGATTTGCTTGGCCAGTTGCAGCACCCGCATATCATCAAACATGCGGCCCACAACCTGAAGACCCAGGGGTAATCCGTTTGCGGCGATGCCGGCCGGCACACTGACCGCCGGAACACCGGCCAGGTTCATTGCAACCGTGAACAAATCCAACGCATAGTATTCCAATGGCGTTAAATCAGAATCCAACGGTAATGCCGTGCCACTGGACGTTGGGCATACGATTAAATCGCAATTTTCAAATGCGGTGTTAAACG
>JAFLUZ010000054.1 GCA_022508535.1 Erysipelotrichales bacterium | reverse complement strand
GAATATTGGGCAATGGGCGAAAGCCTGATGCAGCAACGCCGCGTGAGGGAAGACGGTTTTCGGATTGTAAACCTCTGTCTTTGGTGAAGAGAGAAGACGGTAGCCAAGGAGGAAGCCCCGGCTAACTACGTGCCAGCAGCCGCGGTAATACGTAGGGGGCAAGCGTTGTCCGGAATGATTGGGCGTAAAGGGCGCGTAGGCGGCTACTTAAGTCTGGAGTGAAAGTCCTGCCTTCAAGGTGGGAATTGCTTTGGATACTGGGCGGCTTGAGTGCAGGAGAGGTTAGTGGAATTCCCAGTGTAGCGGTGAAATGCGTAGAGATTGGGAGGAACACCAGTGGCGAAGGCGACTAACTGGACTGTAACTGACGCTGAGGCGCGAAAGTGTGGGGAGCAAACAGGATTAGATACCCTGGTAGTCCACACTGTAAACGATGAATGCTAGGTGTAGGAGGTATCGACCCCTTCTGTGCCGCAGTTAACACAATAAGTATCCCACCTGGG
>JAFLUZ010000053.1 GCA_022508535.1 Erysipelotrichales bacterium | reverse complement strand
AAGATGTTGCTATTACTCTTGTTAATAAGTTTATTAAAGCACAACAAGTAAGAGAAGCAGTTAGAAAAGCTCGTGATGAAGCAAGAAATGGAAAAAAAGCAGTAAAGCAAGAAAGAATTATTTCTGATAAATTAGCCCCAGCACAATCCAAAGATTCAAGAATGACCGAATTATTTTTAGTCGAAGGTGATTCTGCTGGCGGTAGTGCAAAACAGGGAAGAAATTCAAAATATCAAGCAATATTACCTTTAAGAGGTAAGGTTATTAACTCTGAAAAGCAAAAACTTGCTGATTTGTTAAAAAATGAAGAAATAAATACAATTATTTATACAGTAGGAGCTGGCGTTGGTGAAGATTTTGATGCAAATCATTCAAACTATGACAAAATCGTTATCATGACCGATGCTGATACTGATGGTGCACATATTCAAGTGTTACTTTTAACATTCTTTTTTAGATTTATGCGTGGTTTAATTGAACAAGGAAAAGTATATGTTGCAATGCC
>JAFLUZ010000052.1 GCA_022508535.1 Erysipelotrichales bacterium | reverse complement strand
GACGATAGTTGTTGAAGAAAGGTGTATGACGACCACCCTCGTCCTTGGTCAGAACGTAAACCTGAGCGGTAAACTTCTTGTGGCAGGTAACGGTGCCGGGCTTAGCCAAAACCTGACCTCTCTCGATCTCGGTTCTCTGAACGCCACGCAGCAGTGCACCGATGTTATCACCAGCCTGAGCATCATCCAGCATCTTACGGAACATCTCGATACCGGTAACAACGGTCTTCTTGGTGTCTTCCTTAATACCAACGATTTCAACTTCGTCATTCAGCTTCAGAACGCCACGCTCCACACGGCCGGTAGCAACGGTACCACGTCCGGTAATGGTGAATACGTCCTCGACAGGCATAAGGAAAGGCTTGTCTGTATCACGCTGAGGATCAGGGATATAATCGTCAACAGTGCTCATCAGCTCAAGGATCTTGTCAGCCCAATCGCAGTTAGGATCCTCAAGAGCCTTCAGTGCAGAACCCTGAACGATAGGGCAGTCATTGAAGCCATACTCTT
>JAFLUZ010000051.1 GCA_022508535.1 Erysipelotrichales bacterium | reverse complement strand
CTTCGACAACGCCATCGCTCTTAAATACACTGACAATCGAGCCAAAGAAGCATTTTATATCGAAACCAAAGCTCAACTTTTTAACATACTCGCCGTCAAGCTTTGCCTTAACGGGAATTTCAAGCTCGTCTCTGCCGTTAATTTGCGCCCATCCGGTCAGACCGGGTTTAACATCATTTGCGCCGTATTTGTCACGCTCGGCAACCAGATCATCTTGATTCCAAAGCGCAGGACGAGGTCCGATAATACTCATCTTCCCTATGAAAATATCCCAAATCTGCGGCAACTCATCAAGACTTGATTTTCTGAGGAACCTACCAACTCTTGTTATGTACTGCTCGGGATTGTCGAGTTGGTGTGTAGGGATATCGTGAGGAGTTGACATCTTCATTGAACGGAATTTGTGTAATTTAAAATAGCTCTTGTGAATTCCTATCCTCTTCTGAGTGAAAAATGCAGGACCGGGGTCATCAATTTTTATCGCTATTATCAATCCTAAATATAGCCACGAAAGCATTATTAAAG
>JAFLUZ010000005.1:51188-113394 GCA_022508535.1 Erysipelotrichales bacterium | reverse complement strand
TTTTAAACATTTAAAGCATAACGGCATAAGAAAAGGTTGCCATTGCATTGAACAAAAGAGCATCGGAGCATATAACACTTGCTTAAATGGATGTAGGTATTGTTATGCAAATAAGAAGCCATATGAATGTCGAGCTAATTATAAAAAACATGATCCAAACTCTCCTTTAATTCTTGGCCATATTCAACAAGGAGATAAAATAATTGAGGGAAAAGTTAATCATTATCGTTTAAACAACAATCAGAGATTGGATGTCTAAATTAGCACTCCACCAAGTGTATCAATTTAGTTCTTCTCACTATGGTATTTTATGCTATTTGTATCATTTTATCTCTTCTCACACATGTTAAAAGCAAAACTTTGATACACTTTGTATTGAAGTTTTTTTCATTTTTTTTTTGGGGGGGTTGTCTATTTTAGTTCAATTTTTATCTTTGGATGCAGATTTCAAGAAAGTGTTGTTCAACAAAAACGTAACATTTTGTCTCTTTTAAGGTAGATTTTGAGAGAAAAACGTTGTCAATGTAGAGACTCGAAACATAGGAAAAATGGCAAAATTAAAAGAACTAAAAGATACACTCAAAATATGAATGGGGGGGGGGGTATTCTATAATGTTAAAGGATTTTCTGTTTCATATAATTTGAGGATAATATCGATAAATTCTTTGATACTTTTTCTATTATCATCTTCTCTAATTGCAAGACAGCATTTAATTGTTTCATGACAATCAAATGGAATCCAAACAAAGCTATCATTTCTATCATGTAGAAAGCCAGGAGCTAACACGATTGCTCTTTCCGCTTCAATATTTGTTAAAGTTGTATCATGATCATCAGAATTAAAAAACGGAATATGAAGAGTATCTAAAACTCTTTGTTGAACGACTTTAAGTAAGTATTGCGATCCGCCACCTACCATCAGAGTCTCCTTTTTTAAATCATCCATATGAATTAATTTTTTGTTTGCAAGTGGATGATTTTTCTTACATATAAAATAAATTCTACTTTCATAAAAAGGTATTATTTTTATTCCTTTAATGTTTTTAAGGTTTTCATAATCTTCAAAGATGATATCATCAGTCCCGTTAATAAAACTATTAATTCTATCTCTCCATCCAAAGTGTGGTGTAATCAAAACTGATTCATTTATTTTAGACATTTCTTTTATGGCATCGGGAAGCTTATGGATAGCACTACGATAAGGTAGCGAAATAACAATGTCTTCAGAGTATTTTTCAGAGTAATTTTGTGCCATTTCAACTGCAGTTTTATAATCTTGATCTAACTTTCTTAAAGATTCAATAAATCTTTTTCCAGCAGGAGTAATCGAAACTGATTTTTGTGTACGATCAAATATCTTGAATCGTAATTCAGACTCAGCCATTTTAATTTGATAAGTTAATGATGGTTGAGAAATGTGTAATATCTCACTGGCTTTAGTAAAATTTAAAGTTTCAGATACCTTTAAAATAATTTCAATTTGTGATGTATTCATAAATTCTCCTATGATAAGAATATTCTATTGATAATAATATATATCAATTAGATTTTTTATTCAACGGATAATACAATATAAGTGAACATTAGGAGGGAATTTTATGAAATCATTAGTTGTTTTTTATTCAAGAAGAGGCGAAAACTATTCCGTTGGAAATATTAAAGAAGGAAATGCAGAACACATTGCAAAAATAATTCAAAAATTAATTGGTGCAGATATTTATGAAATTGAACCTGTAAAAGACTATTCGAAAGATTACACAGTTTGCACAGAAGAAGCAATGGTAGAACTTCGTGCCCAATCTAGACCAGAATTTAAAAATCCACTTTCAAGTATAGATGAATATGACATTATTTATTTATGCTATCCAAATTGGTGGGGAACATATCCAAGAATTGTTGCAACATTTTTAGATAAGTATAACTTTGATGGAAAAATAATCAAACCAATGTGCACACATGAAGGTAGTGGAATGGGAAGTTCTGAAAGAGAACTAAGAAGTACTTTAAGAAATGCTACTATCAAATCAGGGCTTGCTATTAAAGGAACAAATGCACATTCAAGTAATCGACAAATTGAAAGATGGATTAATGAATAATGACAAAAGAAGAGTGTTATAAAGCATTTGAATTGATGACTATTGGAATGATTGAAAAAAACGAAGAAAAACTAATTCAATCAATGTCGATAGATTCGCATTTACACCATATGACTGGACTAGTCGAAACTAGGGAAGAGTATATCAGAGATATTTTAAATGAAACACTTAACTACTATGATTATGAAATTATTTCCTTTGATTTTCATTATGATGAAGCCATTGTAATGATTCGATTATTAGCTAAAGTTTATGGTGGATTAAAATCATGGTGGAAGTTAAAAATGAATATTAAATTCGTTGAAGAAGATGGAATGACAAAAGTACAAAATTGTAAAGTACATATCGGATAGGAGATGATAAGATAAAAAAATAGCAGGAATTATAATGTGTAGTTCCTGTTTTTGGTGGACATTCAAGTAAATAAGAGACAGAGTACAATAAAAATTAACACTACAAATAAAGAGCCGTTTGATGTTGATAATTAAATTAAGTAAGATTTAATATCCGATAACTGCCGTTAATGGAGTTCGAATGATACCTTTAAGAGTAAGTTTTTTTAACAGAATATGTCTTTTATAGGAAATAATAAGCATAGCACTTTCGATAGGCGATAATTCGTTTATTAAAGGTGTTTTTTTGCAAATGAAAAAGAATGAATTAATCATTCTTTTTCAATTAAACTAATCATATTAGGATTCTAGTAGTTTATAAGCACATATGACATAATTTAAATCTATATAGACATTCGTATCTCGATTTGCAAAGTAACTCATCTGTAAATAATATTTAGGCGATAAATTATTTGTTTTAGTATCTAATTCATTCGACCAGACAAATAAATAACTATTATCTAATTCGTGACCTTTATTATTTGTCAGTTTGAAGTCAGCTAACTCTGAGCCATAATGGAATTCATAAACAGGGGCTCCACCAAAAAAATTCAAAAGTTCATCTCCTCGATAACCAAAATATTTAAAATTTAATGAACAGAGATATTCGTAAACACTAGATACATAATCAGTAAATTCCTCTTCGGTTGTGTGAAACCTATACGTTTTGCTATTTTCTTTCTCTACTTTAGTACTATTGATTCTTGGTAAATCTGGCACAAGATTATCTTCTAATACAGATTTTGAGAAAAAGTATTTACTATTATTTCCACATGATGAGAGAATTAATGACATGACTATTACTAAAAAAGAAAGAATAGAAAAATTATTGAATTCTTTTTTCATTATTACTGCCTCCTAATTAATTTTTTTATCTCTCTAACGAGATAGTTGTTCAACTTTAATTTCTAGACTGTATTATATTTTATCATAACAACACTTTATTTTCAAACGAACGAAATTGACAACTTATATTTTAGAGAAGTTCTTTAGTGCTCATTGGAGAAATGACTCTGAAGTATTAAAGATAGCAGAAAGAAAAATCGAGACTAAGATGGAAGAATGGTCAATGCAAAAGATAAAAGTCGAAAAAAATGTAAAAATTATTTTGACTTTATTTTCTCTTATTTGATAGAATATTTTTGCATTTGAAATAATAGCTTAACGACACATGTGGTGCTTTGCACGTAAATCTGATTACGGTACACAAGCAAAACCTGTGTCTTTTTTTCTAAAAAATATGGCACAGTATATTTCTGTGCTTTTATTTTATAGGAGGAAAAATATTATGAACCAAACTAATTATTTTGGTAATGAAAAAGTAGGTAAGTTATTGTTAAAATTTGCAGTGCCATGCATTTTATCGCTTATCATCTCTTGTCTCTACAACATTGTTGATCAAATTTTTGTCGGCAATAGTACTGTGGGTTATTTAGGAAATGCTGCGACAGGTGTTATATTTCCTATAACTGTTATAGGATGGGGATTGTCCTTATTCTTTGGTGATGGTGCGGCAGCTTGGTTATCAGTTTCTTTAGGAAAAGGAGAAAAAGATAAAATACATCGTGGAGTTGGAAATGCAGTATTGTTCTCATTTTTATCTGGTTGTGTAGTTATACTCATTGCATATTTATGGGGAGATAACTTACTCATGTTACTTGGTGGAACAGAAGAAAACATTGGATTAGCCCATGACTATGGAATAATAATATTTGCAATGATGCCACTTGCTTTAGCACAAAATTGCTTAGCTTCGATTATACGTGCCGACGGCTCACCTAAATATGCTATGATTGCAATGATTGTCGGCGCAGTAATAAATATTATTGGAGATCCAATAGCTATCTACGCTATGGATTTGGGCATTCAAGGTGCAGCATGGGCAACAATTTTAGGTCAATTTGTAAGTTTTGTAATTTGCATATGTTATTTCTTTAGAAGTAAGACATTTAAAATTCAGTGGTCTAGTTTTATTCCTGATTTTAAAATTTTACCACATATTATGGCGTTAGGTTCATCTAGTTTTTTAACACAATTATGCATTGTTGCAACAACAATTGTGAACAATGTTTTGTTTGTTAAGTATGGTGTTGAAAGTATTTATGGTGGAAATATACCTTTAGCTTCATTTGTTGTTATTATGAAACTTTTCCAAATTGTACTCAATATCGCTATTGGTATTGCAGCTGGTGCTCAACCTATTGTTGGTTATAACTATGGTGCAAAGAAATATGATAGAGTTAAGCAATTGTTGAAACTAATTATTTTATGGACCGCAGGAATATGCTTGTTCTTTACATTAATTTTTGAAATATTCCCTCACGCATTTATTGCAATGTTTGGTGCTGCAAGTGGGGATGGAAAAGGATTGGATGTTAATTTATATATGCAGTTTGCAATACCTTGTCTAAGAATATATTTAATGTTTATTGTCTTTACTTGTTTACAAAAAGTATGTGCTATTTTTATGCAATCAATTGGTATGGCAAAAGTTGCAGCGCCTTTGTCTTTCTTAAGAGATATTCTTCTTATCATATGTGCAATTGTCGTGCCACTTGGATTAGGTGTTATGGGAGTAGTTTGGGCTGCTCCAATTGCTGATGCTATTGCCATAGCAATTACCATTCCAGTTATGATTGAAGTATGGAAAAGATTATCAAAACTTCAAAAAAATGAACAGTAATGTAGGAAATGTTTATCTAATAATTGCAGTATGAAAATGGATGCAGAGCCAAAAGAAGTAAAAAAGATGATAAGTTTCGAGTGCCAAAAAAGACATAAACTAAGACTTTGAAATAGAAAAAACTTGCAAACTGCCATTTTCCAAAATTGGTATTAAAGTAGTCCGTTTTTAATTTTTATTGGTATAAAAGCAGTCTGCATGAGACATTTAAGGGAGTTATAGCCTATTTTATATAAAATAGGTTATTTTTTTTGACTTTTCATTAACTTTCGTGGAAGTTGTTTAACTCTATGAACCTTTTACTTTTTTATAGATTTAACCAATTTTAGTGAAAAGTCATGTTTTTTAAGGTTCAAATACTCATTTTATATGTAAAGGGAAAGTTTCGGGTATTGCAGGTGTCGAGCCCCAGAGGGTGATAGGGGTGTCGAACTCACAAGCACAAAAAAATCCATAAAAAAGCAATACTAAAAAAGCTCTCAGAAATTGTCAGAGAGCCTTTTTACATATAATAGATAGTATTAACTAAATTGAAATTTATCAATCGAATTGTTCTACAATAATTATCTCACCAGTGCTTTCATCCATGAAAAGCCACCTGCCAATAGAACCTTTAGATTTACCTTTGCCAATGTAAGTTGCGGGTTTGCCGTCTTTCCCAAATGGCCATTCGCTGGATTGATACCAACAAGGATAACCTTTGATGGATTTAAATTCTTCTCTTATTTTAGCTTTGATTGCCTTTTTTCGTTTGGTTTTCTTCATTGTGCTTGGGAACAATGAGATTATGTTTTCTTGAATATATAACTCAGGATCTCCTGTCAAATAATCAGGAATGACATCTAACATAAAAACATACTCGTCACTATAATGTCTTGTAGGAATTATATCTTTATCTATTTGATAATACATTACTAAGACTTCATTAAAGAATCTTGAGGCACCTGAAGCACTTTTTACATTATGAGTACAAAGATGCCAATTATAATTTAGGCATTGTTCAACGGAGTCATATCGTCTGGGTGAACCATATTCTAAACTTGGATCTGAATCAGGATTAAGAAAATAATTAAGACCTTCAGTGCTATAAAGTGTATAATCTTCTCTTATGAAAAAAGGATAAGGGTCGAATGACTCGTTTTTTCTTTTCTTTTCATCAACAATATTTTGAAGAAAATCATATATACTCGGATCAGTTTCACACTTTTCTTTAAACTCAAAAATTGTAATTTTTCCTTCAAGAAATCCTTTAATATATTGTTTGGTATCATTTATATTCATACGCCATCCGCCTTAAAAATTGCTACATTTTATTAAATTACTGTTTATTTTTAATTAGTATAGCATATAAGTAATTTGATTTGTAAGTCACCACTTTCCAAAATTAGTATTAAAGTAGTCCGTTTTTCATTTTTATTGGTATAAAAGCAGTCCGCACGAGACATTTAAGAGATTTATAAAATGTTTTAATCAAAATAGGTCATTTTTTGATATTAAATTATTTATCTTTGAATTTATGTTATTATTCGTAATGATAATTCGTCAACACTTTGGTTCGTTTACAAATACAATCATTTTAACTACGCTTATGGACGACGACCAAGGTCCATCATCTTCACTGTCGGAATAAGTGCATACACGCTTGTTTAGCAGCACGGAATAATTTTTGTTGTAAAAATATACGCCAACAATTATTCCATCGTGCACAATAAGTTTTTCTACTTTCACATCGAAATCTGAATGTTGCATCTGTGTTTTTAACGGATAGGTTGATCTGTTCGTCCAATGACTTTCTTCGCCATAGTCGGATTCTTCGTGAAATGTTTCCTCCTCTATTACAAAATAGTCAATTTGCTTTTCAAGTGGCAATCCCGATAGAACAGATTTCATCTCTTCAGTAAGAGGATTGTCGCCCATTTCTTTCGTATACGCTACAGTTACATATGCCATAAATTATCCCTCCGTTGATTGATTTTATATGATAACTATTTTTTTGTTAAGCGCGTTAAAACATAATTTTTTTGAACCATTTACGCGCATATTAAATAGCATAATTTGATTATAGTGTAAATTATATATACTTTTCAAGCATTCGCGTTGCTTTGTTAAACATAACGTTACCCAAGCTTTGTGGATTTGACATTATTCTTTGTTAGTTCACCATACAGTGTGAAATATCCAACAAAAAAATTTATTTTCTTTGATAACTGTTGTTTTGATAAGAAATGTTGATATTAAGTAGTTCAACGACGTTAACTACATATAAATTTGATAAGTAACTATTTAATAGCAATTTTGTTGTAGAAACGTCAATAATTGCTAAACTAAATATGTTTATTATATGTGGACATAACGCAATTCGCAATCGCCTCCTAAGCGATAGATTTCGAGTTCAAATTTCGATGTTCACGCATGTAATAGAGTTACTACCTATTTTATATAAAATAAGTAATTTTTTTTGATTTTTCATTAACTTTCGTGGGAGTTGTTTAACTCTATGAACCTTATACTGTTTTATAGATTTAACTAATTTTAGCGAAAAGTCATGTTTTTTAAGGTTCGAATACTCAATTTATATGTAAAGGGAAAGTTTCGGGTATTATAGGTGTCGGCCCCAAAGAGTGATAGGGTGTCGAACTCACAAGCACAAAATGAATCCTATAAAATGAGCGATATATTATTTTTTATTCGTAATTACTATAACAAATTAGATTGTTGCAATTTTTTTATGATTAATCACTTCATTAAAATAGTTGTTTCGTTAATCATTTTTTCTGTTATACTTATCTCGTTTTTATATTGAGAATATGCTAAAATAGCAATGATAGATATCAAAAACAAAATAAATTGAATAGAATTGGATGTTTTTATCAAGAGGAGAAATGTATGAATAAAAAAATCCCACTATTGGATAATTTTTATGACGATATTCCATATTTAACACCTGAAAAAATTTTGGGAGAGTTTGGAGAAAAAATTTTTAAAATTGTAAAAAAATATAAAATTAAAACAGCTGTAATAACTTGGATTGATTCAAAAAAACTCTTTCAAGTTTTAGACAATTGTGAATTCGTTGGCAATGATCATGTTAGACAAACTTGGGTTTGGAACAAGAAAATATTGATTGAAGTCATTACTATAGGAGCACCGGTTGCGGCTGGAACAATAGAATATTTTAACTGTTATGGAATTAAAAATGTTGTTGCATTTGGATCTGCTGGTTGTATTTTAGATGAATTTGATGCAAAGAATTTACTAGTTGTTGAAAAGGCTATTAGAGACGAAGGCACAAGTTACCACTATTTACCAGCTACTTTGTTCGTTGATTCAAATGTAGAACTCTCTAATAAGCTGACTGCTTTTTTTAATGACAAAAAAATTAAAAACACAAAAGCAATAACTTGGACAACAGATGCCTTTTTTAGAGAAACGAAACAAAGAATCTCTAAGCGTGTTTCACAAGGTGCAGTTGCTGTGGAAATGGAATGTTCTGCATTGGCGTCAGTATGCAAATTTTATGGAATGAAGTTTTGTCAGTTTTTATTTTTTAGTGATACAATTAAAAATGGTTCATGGGAGTGGACAGCTTCTCTAGAAACCAAACAAGAAAATTGGGATAAAAGAACTGCACTTTTGGAACTTGCGATAGAGTTTGCTAAAAATATTTAAGAATAATTATTAACAAAATTAATCAAGAAGATAAATTAAAAAATCAGTTGACATAAGAGAAAATGTAATTGCTATAAAAATAAACTTTAATTTGATAAATGTGGTTGCCATAAGGTAGTTGGTCAAAGAAGTAAGTAATAATAATGGAGGATTTATGCGTTTATTTATAAGTTTTTCAGCAAGAAAAAATGGGGATTCGGATGAGATTGCTAAGTATTTGTCTTTAGAAGATGATAAAATTATTTACTTTAGGGATCTTAATGTTATTAGTTGTAAAACATGCAATTACGAATGTTTTTCCTCTAAATGTAAATATCGTAATGATGACGTTTATAACTTATATGATGAAATGAAAAAATATCAAAAAGTCATATTGATTGTTCCAATGTATTGTGGGAATCCATCATCATTGTATTTTATTTTTAATGAGAGATGTCAAGATTACTTTATGCATAACGAAAACGAATATGAGAGTATTATAAAACGTTTATACATTATAGGTATTTATGGTAGTAAAGAACAAACACCTGATTTTATTCCTTGTTTTGAAAAGTGGTTTAATTGTACAGAATATTCAAATCATGTTTTGGGAATAGAAAGACATAAATATAATTTGAAAATTGGTGATTCGATTTTAGGTATTACTGAACTAAAAAATCAAATTGATGAATTTGTTAATCCAACAAAAGCAAATAATGAGGAAAGCGCTATGGCCATAGTTTTGTATAGAGATAAGATTCTTACTACGAATGAATTGATTTATGGAAAAGATACACTATCTCTACCAAAAGGTCATAAAGAAGAGAACGAAGATCTTATTGATACTGCAATTAGAGAATGTTTTGAGGAAACAAATATTGTTATTGAAACAAATAATTTAGTTAAAGAATTACCATCATATTCATATGAATTTTTAAATAATTCAAATCAATTAATAAGAAAAACGATTTTTCCATTCCTTTTTAAAATAAGTAATGAAGGAACACCATTATCGAAAGAAGAAAGAATAATCTCTGTGCAATGGATGAATATTGATGAATTCATAAATAAATGTACACATGATAATTTAAAAAAAGTAGTAATGGATGCAAAAATATTATAGATGATTATATGTTGACACACTAATATGCAAAAAAGCACTTGAATCTAATAAGTTTCGAGTATTGCAATCATTAAATTATTTGAGCGATGAACTAATAAAATATTTTACGTAAGGCATAGATAAATAGTAGGTTTGATGTAGATGATCAAGCCTTTTTTTGTAAAAAAAGTGGCGATTTTTCTTTATTCATCCTTGAAATATTTCAAAGCATTATGAGTGATGTTTCCTTTTTGTTTTTAATCTTATTTAACAATTGAACAAAAGATTAAAACCAAGAAAAAAGATGGTAAGATAACCCAACCATCATAATTTTGGTAAATTAAATTTTATATTACAATTCTGCTATTTTATCTTAATTGGATTCTTGTTTGGTTTCACCTTGATAATTTTCACAATAACCATTCGGTTCGACTTCCTCTTTACTATATTTTGACTTATATATGCAATAACGGTGTTCACGAATCAGATAATGGTCGTGCCAATGTTCTTCGTCAACATGATAATAAATACAGTTTTTACAACATTTTTTGTCTTCCATAATTCATTCTCCGTCGAATTACTATTTATTGTGCAAACATTATAGCATATTTAAAACCATTTACAATGCATAACTACCATATAGGGATGGCATATTTGATTTTGATAATAAACAGAACATTTACATATAATATTGTTTGTGGTAGATTGTTTTTGAGGTACAAATATGGAAAATTTGGAAAATAACATCAGACGTAAAAAAACATCAAGTATCGTTTTATTGGTTATAGCTGCAATCGGCTGCGTATTTTTAGGATATTTTAGTATCCCATTTCTTCATAGTTATTTTGTAGAAGAAGAACAACTATATAAAATAGCAATGATTATAGTTTTTGTGCCTTTCTTGATTGCTTTATTTATTTCGCTGATTTTCAATATAATTTCAATTATTATACAAGGTAAACTTAAAGAGTATCGTTCTAAAATCCAGTTTATTATTTCTTTTGTTTTGCTATCTTTAAATATTATTTTTAGTGTATTATTCTTTGTTTTGTTATATA
The DNA here is from genome assembly GCA_022508535.1 of Erysipelotrichales bacterium. GTDB lineage: Bacteria > Bacillota_I > Bacilli_A > RFN20 > CAG-826 > RUG131. Next base: position 102,415 of record JAFLUZ010000005.1, on the reverse strand, counting down.
TTTAAAAAGTTCTATAACTCGAAAGAAAAAGTTTATATATCCTATTCAAAACGAATAGGATTTTTTTTGTTTTAAGTAATAGTAGATATTTTAGAATATAGACATCAATTTATGGATAATATACAATGAACATGTAAATAATATCTTTATATTTGTGATAACTCTCTATGTGTAAAAAAAGATATAAGGAGGAAAACTAAATGGAAGACGCGATTGATTTTGAAAAAAATAGCTATGGAAAAGTAGTGTATAGGCGTGTGCAACGATTACGCAAAAAAGGAAGAAAACGCGGAATTGATGTACCATATCTTAACTATGAACTTACAAAACCTGAAAAACCACGTATGGCATTTTTGCTAATTGCAATAATTGCTGCAATATTACTTACTGGTGTTCTTGTGGGTACAGTATTTCTTTACACTGAATTTATAAAAGAGACATCAATTTTTAAAGATATAGGAGAAGTATTCCAAGTTCTATTTGATCCACAGACATTTCTTCTTACGCTCGGTTTATCTTCCATACCTGCCATTATGATAATTATTGCATATTTAATGCTATTTGGTCTTATTTTGATACCAGTATTATTAATAATATATTTCTATAATGCTATATATAATATTTTTTATATGTCAAAATGTTCAAAAGAAGAATTTGCAAAAGGTCATGTGATTTTTTCACGCATACGTAATCTTAGTATAATTATTTTTATTGCTACAGTGATACTTATTTTAGCTTTACTAAGTAATTCGGTTGAATTTATAAAAATATTAGTAGGAGCAATTTATGCTGGTGTTGTAATTGCACTTGGCGGTTTACTTGCACTTATGGTATTTGAAAGATCTAAATGCAAAAAATGGTTTGATAATTTGGAAGATGATAAGAAAAATAATTATCTTTCTCATGATCAAGCTTTGTATAATGTTAAAAAAAGAATTCAATCTGATAGAACAGCTTTTTCTAATTTATTTAATAAATAATTGTAGATATGTCATAGGTAGTAAAATATGCAAAAAAAACTTTTTGAAATGACACTTGAAGAACTATGGGAACTTTTTCCAATTATTTTAGAAGAACACAATGATTGTTGGAATGATTACTATTTAGAAGAGGTTGCTAAGCTGAAAAATATATTACCAAAAGATGCAATCATTAATCATATTGGAAGTACAGCAATTAAAGATATTTGGGCGAAACCGATTGTAGATATTCTTATAGAGATAAATGATAATCTATGTGATGTGTCATTAATTCTTCAAAATAATGGATGGATAAAAATGAACGAGCAAGAAAATCGTGTTTCATTTAATAAAGGTTATACTGAGAATGGCTTTGCAGAAAAAGTGTATCATCTGCATTTGCGATATACTGGCGATAATGATGAAGTATATTTTCGCGATTATTTAATTACTCATCCAGAAATTGCTAAAGAATATGAAACACTTAAACTTAGTTTATGGAAAAAATTCGAACATAATAGAGATGGCTATACTGAAGCTAAAGGAGAGTTTATAAAAAAATATACTGAATTAGCGAAAGAAAATGATAATCTTTGCGGCAAATCAAAAATTAAATAGATTAATACTTAGAGTGCCAGTTTGTGAATAATCATGTATAATAATTAATAGGTGATTAATTATGAAAGAGTATATTTGGATTTTATTAATTTTACTTGGATTAGTAATTCTTACTATGCTCTTTTTTATTATAGTTACAATTGTGCTATATAAAAGTACCTTTAAGCGTCAACATTCTAATAACTTGATGCCAAAGGATTGGACGCCATATTTAGAAAAATTAAAAGATGCAAAGCTTTTAATATTATCTAATCCAAATTTAACTGAACATCATATTAAAAGTTATGACGATAAATATAATTTATGTGGCTATTACATTAAAAGCAAAAATAAAAGCGACATATTAATATTGTTGCTTCATGGATATCGTAGCTCAGGATTAAGCGATTTATCACTATTTTATAACATTTACAAAGATAGTGATTTTGATGTGTTTGCTGTTGATCATCGATCACACGGAAAAAGTGAAGGAACTCATATAGGATTTGGGACTTTAGATCATCGTGATGTAAAAGAGTGGTTAAAATATTTAAAAGAAAAATTTCCAAATAAAAAAATTATTATACACGGAGTATCTATGGGTGCGAATACATCATTACTATTAAGTGATTATCAATTTGATGAAGTTAAAGGAATAATTGCTGATTGTGGTTATACATCAGTTTATGAACAATTTAAGCACATTATAAAGACAATGATAAAATTGCCTAGTGGATTACTATTAAAATCATCAAATTATTTTAGTAAGAAGTTTTGTGGATATCAACTAAAGGAAGAAGATACAAAAGAGCATTTGAAACATTCAATTAGACCGATTTTATTTATTCATGGGGAAAAGGATACATTTGTGCCAACACGTTTTTCAAAAGAAAATTATGATAGCTGTGTTTCTGATAAAGAATTACTTATTATTGAAAATGCAAGTCATGCACAATGCGCATTAGTAGATGAAGATAAATATCGCACTACAGTTTTGAATTTTGTTAGAAAAATAACAAATAAAGATGATAAATATTAAGGAGGGACTATATGAAGAAAAAAAATATATTTAATTTGATAATAGCAGTTATTCTTTTAATCTTTTTATGCTATTGCTATTCATTAGAAAAAGAAGGCATTGCTGAAGTATTTAATAGGATGGTTTTGGCAGAGTTAAAATATAATAATGAGGGAATCTTATCGAAAATTTGGAACACATTTAAATATTTTCTTGCAATATTGTTTGAATATCCATGGATATTTTTGAAATCAGATATATTTGGATATGGTGTAGTTTGTGGAAATGAAATTTTTATTGCCTATATTGCATTACTTGTATTTGGATTTTATTTAACTCTATGTCCTGGTGTGGTTCGAAAAAAGTGGAAAACAGAAAACGATTATGACCATGATGTAATAACAACAACATATGATCAAGATAAATTTGAACGCGGAGAAGATTACATTTCAACAGAAGTTACAACGCGTAAAGATTTTGCTAATAAACACAACTTTTGGAAAAATCTAATAATTAACATTATATTATTTGTTTTATTTGTGGTTTTAGCCCCACTATCATTATTAACTTGCATAATTGTTTCACTGATGAAATTATGCAAAAAAAGGCAGTAATTTCTGTCTTTTTTTAGCAAATAAAATAAAAAAATTGTTAGTGAATTAACATGCGATTTTTGAGTTCGTTGACACTAATAGATGTGCTTGTTATACTTAACTATAAGTATAAGGAGGAATTATAATTTATGGGCTCTAGAACAAAAAAGGCACTTATTGTTAATGCAGCGTTTAGTGGTTTATTATTATTGACCGCGATAATATTGTTTATATTTAATATTGGTTCTTCAAGCGAACATGCATTTTTAAAACTTCCATTTTTCTATATTGGTGCCGCATTATTTATGTGTTTAAGAATAGGTACTATAATGGATGATGAAGACATCAATAATAGATTTGTTTCATTCTTGCTTACAGTTTTTGGTTTTTTGGGCGCTGCTGTTTGTGTGGTGTTTGCCGCGTTATTTATTTTCTATTTAAGAGAATTAGAAAGTGCATTTTCACTGGCATTTATTTTTGGAGTAATAGCTAATATATTACTTTTGTGGCTAAGTGATGCGATTTCAAATAGAAAATTAGAAAATTTTCTTGAATGTTATGGATTTATAATTTGCTGTTCATTATTTACATTAATATTTGGTATTTTAAGAATGTATTTAAAAGTTGGATATGTCGCGCTGTTACTTATGAATTTGCTTCTTGCTAGTGCTTATTCTGCTTTAAAGCGTAATGATCAAAGAATTGTTGCATATATCGTTGTTGGAGTAGATATTGTAATCAATGTTTTGGCATTAAATTATCTTGGATTTAATGAATATAAAATTCAAACTGATGGTTTATATGTGTTCTATCTCACATGTATTATGTTCTCTTTCTTAACTATTGCAATTTGTGCTATTGTACAATTGCTTGAATTGTTTTTTAAAGGGTTAAATGAAAAATATGAATTTATTATGAATGCATTTTTACCAATTGCTTGCTTTGTTCTTCAATACTTAATGTTCATATACTTAGAAGTTGCTCTTATCGTAACGGGTATAATGGTAGCTATTGTTGTGGTTATTACTCTTATTGCATGTGCTAGTGGATCTTCTAGTTCTCATGGTAGTAGAAGAGCAAGAAGCGGAGGATCGAAAATTCCAACTAGAAATGAAGTAGAAAGATATGCACGTGCTGTTGCTTCAAACTTAAATATAGATGTAATTAGTGTAACCGGAAGTCATGGAGACATTACAATAACACTTGGCAATGCTCGCGATAGTTATGGTTGGTATGATGCTTCCGATGCTTTTATGGAAGATCTTGCAAGTTATATGTCTAGTTATGACTTATCGGGTATTTCAATTAGATATTAGAATTTATAAATGAGAGTTAAATAATTAATTTTGCCCTTTTGTTTTCTTATACGCCATTAACAGCACAAGTTAGGAGGATTCATTATGGAATATAATCTAAATGAAAAATATGATTTAATCATTAATGAAGTAATAAAAGAGAAATATCGTGATCCGATAAAAATAGTAAAAGAAATCATGCATAAAGATTATATAAATATTCATGGTCCTGAACATCATTTTTTAGATGGTGCAGCTCTTTTAGTTGTGTACAATAATGCTGGTGGAAATATTAATGTAGAAAAGGCACTTTTTGACCTTAAAGAAAGAACGATTAAAATGCCAGGAGCAATGTGTGGATTGTGGGGAGTTTGCGGATCTGCGACATCTATTGGTGCGGCGCTATCTGTCATACATGGCACTGGACCACTATCGCATGACGATTTTTATAAGGAGCATATGAAATATACATCCGCAGTTATTAGCAAAATGAGTGAAATCGGTGGTCCAAGATGTTGCAAACGTAATGCTTTTTTATCTCTTAATATCGCTGTTAAATTTATTGAAGAAAATTATGGTATAAAAATGGAAAGAAATAATACGATTTGTGAATTTACCAATTGGAATAAACAATGTATAAAAGAAAGATGTCCTTTCTTTGTTAATTCAAAAAAAGTCATAAATTATAAATATAAAATCTAAGTTTAAGTATTAAATGACTAGAAAAAAACGATTATCCTTTTTAGAGATAATCGCTTTTTTGTTACTCTTCAATTGGCTTTTGTTTTTCTAATCCTATTTTTGCAAGAGTTGCAATAAATAGAGGAATCGTTATTGATATAAATGTAGCAATGTATTGACTAAACAATTCGTAAAAGTAAATATTGAATTCACCACTATAATTAACACTAGATAAGTTGATTTTAAGTATAACGGCGAAAGCAATAAATACACCGAAGTTTATTCCCGTTAAAACAACAGTAATTAATTTTAATTTTTTAAATATAAACATAGATAATGTTACTAAAATACTAATCGCAATTGAAACGATAAAAAATATTTGAACTAAATCTAAGAATTCATAGTAGGGCTCTTCCATATATATTGCGCCAATTCCTTTAGCGGTGATGTATGGAAAATCGATTAATAATTGTAAACAACTGATTAATCCTGCCACTAAAGACACAATACTTGATATTGCACTAAAAACAAATGTAACAATTAAAGCAATCCTTTTTTCATTGTAATTAAGACATTTCATAATAAGTACCTTCTTTCGTTATAAGTTTATATATGAATAATATTACATTTGTATACATTTGTCAACGGTATATTTTTATTATGACAAATATGGTAATATATTAGTGCATAATCAATCTTAAAGACAATGAAAAGAGGCAATTTATATGGAAAAGAAACAAAAATCAAAAAAAACAGTTTATTTAATAACGGTTATTGCATGTATATTGATGGTTATGTCAATTGCAATTCTACCGATTTGTAACGTTTTAAAAGAATCTGGATATGGAGATTTCTGGTGGCCACTAGTAGGATTAATTGGATTTTTTTCCTTGATGATTATTGCCCTTATTCTTTTGATCTACATTTTTAAAGACAGTATATACATTGGTGTCGAAAAACAATTAAATAAGTATTCAAAATTACCTTTATGCAAAATTGAAAATGTTAATTTAACAAGCTTAAAGCAAAAGTTAGAAGAAGAATTTGAACTTGTTGATGCTTTTTATCGCAAGAAAGAATTTTCATTATCAAAGGATAGAATATGTTATTTAGTTGCGTTTACATCATTAACGGACTTTGAAAAAGATATTGATGATATATGTTTAAAACTAGATGGATTAAATGAAAAATGCTCTAACATTGCCGCTATTGTTATATTGACAAAATCAAAAGTAGAAGAGGAAGATTATAAAAAACTTAAAGAATTTGGTAGAAATCTTTATGTGTCAGAAACTATTATGCCGGCTAGTGCTTATAAAAGTCTAATTCCTATGATTTATGATTTTGATAAAGAATGTCTAAGTTATTTTAATTCAACACGCAAAATGGATATTTCAAATTATAATCATGCTTGTAAAAAAATTAATAAAATTTGTAAAAAAATTCAATCGCAAAAATAGATGTATTACTCGATAATGAATCGATCTTTTTTATTATTCTTAACAAATTTTAGATTATTTGTGTAATAACAAAATCAAATAGTCAATTTGTAAATATTGGTTGATGTTTAAAAACAAATGAAACATTTTCGTTTGGTAATAACTTGTCTATCATTCGAAAGTGTTTTTATATATGGTATGATAAAATAAGTTTACAAAAAAGTTTTATATTAAATTTAGGGGAAAATGTCTATGACTGAAAAAGACAAAATGTTAAATGGTGAAATTTATAACGCCAATTATGATGAAGAATTAATTAAAGAAAGAATCAAAGTAAAAGATTTATGTTATTTGTATAACAATTTGCTTCCTTCAAAAATAGAAGAAAGAAAAGAACTACTTTTTAAGATCTTAGGAAAAACGAAAAACAATTTTATAATCGAACAACCATTTAACTGTGATTATGGCTATAACATTGAAATTGGTGAGAATTTTTATTCAAATCATAATTTAATTATTTTGGATGGAAACAAAGTTAAATTTGGCGATAATGTTTTTGTTGGTCCTAACTGTGGCTTTTATACTGCAGGACATCCTCTTGATGCCAAAACAAGAAATGAAGGTTTAGAATATGCAAAGCCAATCACTATCGGAAGCAATGTTTGGTTTGGTGGTAATGTAGTTGTTCTCCCTGGCGTAACAATTGGCGATAATGTTGTAATTGGTGCAGGAAGTGTAGTTAATAAAGATATTCCTTCTAATACAGTAGCAGTAGGAAATCCATGTAGAGTTATTAAAAAACTTTAAAGCTAAATGTCTTTTGGAGGATTCATTATGGAACATGATATGAAATTATATAACGAGGCATTTGAAATGATAAAATCAAAAGTTAAGACAGTGGAAATGCGTTTGAACGATGAAAAAAGAAAAAAGATAAAAGTGGATGATGTGATTTGTTTTCAAAATATTGAAACAGATGAAAAGATTTATGTAAAAGTATTGCGATTGATTCCATGTAAAAACTTTGATGATCTATATAAAATGTTTCCTAAAACTGTATTAGGTTATAAAAATGATGAAGTTGCAAATCCACGTGATATGTTAGAGTATTACTCAGTTGAACAAATAGAAAAATACGGCGCTCTAGGAATTGAAATTTCACTTTTTGAAAGTGATAAATCTTTACGCATTCATCACACAAAACAATTACTAAAAGATTTCGCTAAAGATAATCTAAGCGAAGATATCCAAAACGAAATAAATGATATTTTAAAATAATTATACTGACGCTGCAGAAGACTTTTTTTGTAATAATTCACTTACAAATTTAATCAAACTTGCTAATCCGATGCTTATTAAAATTGCTAGAGAAATGCAGATGCATTGATAAATTTGGTTATTAAAAGAGACATTTATTTTGAAAAACTCCAAAATACGGAATAAATTTTCTTGAACTTTTTCATGAGTTAAATAAATTTCTAACGTAAACATACCAATATACTCAAATGGTGTGTTTATTATTTTTATATATTTTTCATTAAATTTATAAAGTTGCGATAATAGGAATACAATAATTAGTGATAGAGGTATGTAATATATATTTCTAAATATAGAAATGTTTGCAAAATAAGAGAATAATATCTTTCCGACAAGTAAGAAACCAATTAAGATAAGAAGATGGTAAAACTTCATTTCCTTTTCTTCGTAAATAAACTTTCCTATTAAGCAACCAATTAAAAAGATAGGAATGCGGTAAATAAAAATTCTTAGATGCGGTATATATATGCTTAAAAGTGTACCAGATACAGATAAAATAATTAAAAATAATGAGATAGATATTTTTTTGTGCTTACAATCTTCAAAAAATATTTTATAGATTAATGGATATGAAAGATAAAAAATAATTATTCCTGCCAAGAACCAAGGAGAGTTACCTAAACCATTAATCCAAAAATCAAGCATAGTGTAATTTAAGAAAAATTGTAAAGGATTAAAATTAATTATCAAATTAAAGCTGACAAATACAATTCCATAGAAAATTAGATAATATGGAAGTGTTCTTTTAAGTCTTTTCTTATAAAAACATGTCACGTTATGATTTTTAGTATAAGAGAAATATAAGAAACACCCTGATAGTAAAAAGAAAATTTCAACTGCGCAATCACCATATGCTTTAATAGTTTGAAAAAAACCACCGGGAATATTTAATGCACAATGATAAAACACAATCCAAAGAATTGAAATTCCATAAATGAAATTTCTTGCCAAACTTATATCTTTTAAATTAATAAGCTTTTTATCTAGATACATGTTATTTATAATTACCTTTCCATATGAATAATATAGCTGAATTTTCTTACCAATTCAAACTGGAAATAAATATATGAACATATCAGTAAATATTTATATTTAGAACTGCTATAATAATTAAAAGGAGTGATTGATATGATAAAAATTCTTGTATATGATGCAAAAAACTATGATAGGGAAAGCTTTAATAAGTGTCTAAATGATTACTCAAATATTGCATTAGAATACCTTGATACAGAATTATCATCACAAACAATTGAATTAGCAAAAGGATATGACGCTATTTGTATATTTGTTAACTGCCAATTAGATAAAGTGTTAATTGATAAACTTTTAGAATATGATATTAGACTTGTTTTACTTCGTTGTGCTGGATTTAATAATGTCGATGTTGAGTATGCAAAAAAAGTTGGATTAACCGTTTTAAGAGTGCCAGCTTATTCGCCAGAAGCAATTGCTGAGCACGCTATGGCGCTTGCACTTGCGGTAAATCGTCATATTCATAAAGCCTATATAAAAGTTAGAGAAAATAATTTTTCTTTGGCAGGTTTAACTGGAATTAATTTATATGGAAAAGTTGCAGGTATAATTGGTGTCGGGAAAATTGGTGCATGCATGTGTAAAATATGTCATGGCTTTGGTATGAAAGTTATAGCCTATGATTTATATCCTAATAAAGATTTAGATTTTGTTGAATATGTATCACTAGAAGAATTATTTAAAAGAAGTGATTTGATTTCACTTCATTGTCCAGCCACTTTAGAAAATTATCATCTTATTAATAAACAAACAATAAGTAAAATGAAAGATGGAGTTATATTAATTAACACATCGCGTGGTTTATTAGTGGATACTGATGATCTTATCGCTGGTATTCGAAATAAGAAATTTTCTGGAGTAGGATTAGATGTTTATGAAGAAGAAGGAGATAATGTTTTTGAGAATCGTGAAGATGATATTTTAGAACATTCAACAACATCAAGATTATTATCATTCCCAAATGTCATAATTACTTCACATCAAGCATTCTTAACAGAAGAAGCATTAGAGGCGATTGCAAAGACAACACTAGAAAACGCCATTGGTTATTTTGAAAATAACATTGATGAAAGAAATATTGTGAAATAGCGAGTAATATCGCTATTTTTTTAAATGCTAATTCATATATTTTAATATGAAAAAATTAAGCGAGATTGAAATTAATAAAAAAGTTAAAATTTTAAAATTAGAAAGTACTGGAAAATATCGAATTCGTCAAATGGAAATGGGGATAATTCCTGGGACTATGGTTGAAATTATTAAAGTATCACCACTAAATGACCCAATAACTATTTCTTTAAGGGGATATCAACTTACAATGAGAAAAAGTGAATTAGATTTAATTCTTGTCGAGGAAAATGCATGAACATCGCTCTAGTTGGAAATCAAAATAGTGGCAAATCATCGCTTTTTAATTCATTGTGTGTAACAAAACAAAAAATTGGTAATTGGCCAGGCGTCACCATAGAAGCAAAGATGGGAGTAATCAAAAACACAAAACACAATTTAATTGATCTTCCAGGAACATATTCACTAATCCCATATTCTTCAGAAGAAGAGATTACGACAAATTATATTCAAAACAATAAAATTGATTTAATAATTAATGTGATTGATGTAACGATTTTAGAGAGAAGTTTATATTTAACTACCCAGTTAAAAGAAACGGGAATTCCTATGATTCTTGCTTTAAATATGTGCGACTTGCTGGATAAAGAACATCTGAAAATTGATATAGATGAGCTAGAAAGAATACTAGGAATAAAAGTTGTTAAAATCTCAAGTAAGACTAATTTTGGAATAACTGAGTTAATAAATGAAATAAACAAAGATAAATTTATTAACAAAAAAATTTTTATTAAACATGATGTAGACATAGAAAAAACGATTGCAAATCGATATAACTTTATCGATTTAGTCAGTAAAAAAGTTTTGAAAAAAGAACAGGAAAATTCAAATAATAAGCTAGACAAGATATTTTTGCATAAGTATTTTGGAATACCGTTTTTTATAATTATCATGGCTTTTGTATATTATTTATCAACAAGCGTTGTGGGAAACACATTATCAATATTGGTAGAAACAATACTAGCGAATTTAATATCTATAACGAATAATGTGTTAGTCACACTTGGAACTTCAAATTGGCTAATTTCGCTAATATGTGATGGTATATTAGTAGGTGTGGGTTCTGTTTTAACTTTTTTACCACAACTATTAGTTTTGTTTTTATGTATTAATATTTTAGAAAACACTGGTTATATGAGTCGTATTGCAATGTTACTAGACAAATTATTTCACTGGTTAGGGTTAAGTGGAAAATCATTAATTCCTTTTATTGTAGGATCTGGGTGTTCAGTTCCGGCGATTATGACTGCTCGAACAATTGATAATAAAAAAGAAAGAGAAAAAACAATTGCATTAACCTCATTTATTCCGTGCTCTGCAAAACTACCTTTAATTGTGCTAATTTCTAGCTTTTTCTTTCCGAATTATCGAGGATTAGTTTCTGTGTCTTTATATTTTCTTGCGATATTATTAATCATTTTTTTAGCATTATTGTTGAAAAAAAGAAAAAATGAAGAGACCTATTTTATTTCTGAGCTTCCAAAGTATCAGCTACCTGATTTTAAGTATATTTTTAAAGATACTTTGCAAAAATGTTGGGATTTTATAAAACGGGCGGGGAGTGTTATTTTATTTAGTTCAATCATTATTTGGTGCTTGGCACATGTCTCTACATCATTTAGTTTCACAAATGATATATCTAATTCTGTTTTGGCTTTTATAGGTAAGAGTATTTCTTTCATTTTTTATCCGATTTTAAGAGTAAACTCATGGGAGGCTTCAATAAGTGCTATTCAAGGAATAATTGCTAAAGAACAAGTAGTAGCGAGCATGGAGATTTTAGCAAGTGGCAATAGTAATTTGTTTGTAACAGACACATTTAATTTCTTTACTCCTTTAACAGCATTTAGTTTTTGTGTATTTAATTTATTCTCTGCTCCATGTATTAGTGCAATTGCAACAATTAAACAAGAATTAAGAAGTACTAAAAAGATGTTAATTATCGTTGTTCTTCAGACATTATTTGCCTATGTTTTAGCCTCTTTGATAAGTCTCGTTGGAGGATTATTTTTATGAGTGATTTTTTAATTATATGCATTCTTTTTTTGTTAGTCATTTTTTCAATTAGATCTAGTAATAATATAAGTTGTGAAAATTGCAAATTAAAAAAAACATGCAAAAAGACTGAAAAACATTAGGGTTTGTTTTTTTTTATTACCTTTTAATGCATAATTATCTAGCAAGTATTTAGTATTTTTTTTATAATATAAAAAAGCATTAGAGGTGATTTGTTTATGAGAATCAAATTTATTAACGCACGTATTTTAACACTAGATGATACTTTTGATGTTTTTGAAGGTGAGTTAGTAGTAAAAGATAATCTTATTGAGTATGTGGGAGAAAAAGCCCCAGTTGATGACTATGACCGAATTATTGATTGTAACAAGAATCTCTTAATGCCTGGATTTAAAAATGCTCATACACACTCTGCGATGACATTCGTAAGAAGCTATGCAGATGATTTAACTCTTCATGATTGGCTTTTTAATAAAATTTTTCCAATGGAAGAAAAACTTACAAGCGATGATATTTATGAATTATCAAAACTTGCAATTGCCGAATATGTATCAAGTGGTATAACTGCGAATTTTGATATGTACATGGAACCACGCGCTTTTGCAAAAGCTAGTATTGAAACAGGCTTTAGAACAGTGGTGCTTGGTTGTGTTAATAACTTTACTGAATCTGTGCAAATTATGCGTGAAAACTATGCTTACTTGAATAATATATCGGAGTTAATAACTTATAAACTTGGTTTTCATGCTGAATATACGACTGATGAAAAAATATTAGTAGAATTAGCAAAACTAGCTAATGAACTCCATGAACCGGTATTCACACATTCTTCGGAAACAAAAGATGAAGTGGAAGGATGTAAAACTAGACATAATGGATTAACACCTACTGAATACTTTGATAAATTAGGTTTATATAACTATGGTGGCGGTGGTTACCATTTAGTTGAAATGTCGGATCATGATATTGAAATATTTAAAAAACGTAAATTATATGCTGTTACTTGTCCAGGATCTAATACCAAACTTGCAAGTGGTATAGCAGATATTAAGAAATTTTTAGATAGTAACATTCCAGTTGCGATTGGAACTGATGGACCAGCTAGCAACAATGCTCTTGATATGTTTAGAGAAATGTTTCTTGTGACTGGTCTTCAAAAACTAAAACACGAAGATGCTAGTTGCTGTGATGCACTTGATGTTTTATATATGGCAACAGTTAATGGTGCAAGAGCAATGGGGTTAGATAATGCTGATGTTTTAAGAGAAGGTAAATTAGCAGATATTATTATGATTGATATGCATCAACCTAATATGCAACCTATTAATAATATTGCAAAAAACATTGTATATTCCGGCTCTAAACAAAACATAAAAATGACAATGATAAATGGTAAGATTCTATATGAAAACGGAAATTTTTATTTAGGTGAAGACATTGAAGAAATATATCGTAAGGCGAATGATATAACCCAAAAGATTAAAGATAAAATGAACTAAAAAAGGAGATAGTAATGAAACGAATAATACATATATTCTCAATAGTGTTTTTTATGCTTTGCTGTACTTTTGTTGTGTCCTGCGATTGGGAAAATATTGCTAGTACTAGTGAAAATTACTCAAATGTAGTCTCCTCTAACAAAATTGCTAAAAAAGGTGTATCAGTTTCACGTTATGATGATGGTTCTGATAAAAGTGCAATGCTTTTAGAAGATCTTGGTATTAGTTGGTATTATAACTGGAGCGCAAATGACTTCGCTAATAATATCAATGCAGAATTTGTTCCAATGATTTGGGGCGAAGGTAATGTAAATACACGTACTCTTAACTCTATTCGCACAGGATATGAACAAGGAAAGTATAAATATTTACTTACATTTAATGAACCGGATGCAGATACACAAGGTGTTTCTTCAGGGATTTCTGTTCAAAGAGCACTTGATTTATGGCCTCAACTTGAAAAAATTGGCATCCCATTATCTTCGCCAGCACCAACTTCATATTCAACTGGTTGGTTAGACGAATTTATGGAAGGCGCAATAAAACGCAATTACCGAGTTGATTTTATTGCCTTACATTGCTATCAAAATTTTGCTGATGAAAATGCTGTGGCTGAACTTCGTGATGAACTTATAAGAATATATGAGAAGTACAGACGTCCAATTTGGATTACTGAGTTTGCCGCGATTGATATTTGGGTATGGGGCGGACATAGTGGTAATCCAGCTTGTACACTTGATGCCGCTTTATCTTATACACAAAACGTGACTGATATGTTAGAGTCACTAGGATTTGTAGAAAGATATGCTTGGTTTATTGATAATACTAATTCACCAACGGAATCTCGTTTAAAAGAAGCAAAATATACATATCTTTATAATAATGATGATACGATTTCTGAAACTGGTGAAGTGTATAAAGCACAAATGTCTTCAACTCCATTAGAAATAGTCACAACACTTAATACAGGAAAAGTTGGCGAAAGATATCGTGTGCAATTAAAAGGTAGTGGTGGTAGTGAAAAATATACATTCTCATCAAGCGCTCCTGATGGAGTAAGAGAATGGAGTGAACTACCAGACGGCTTTTCAATAAATTCTTCGGGTGTGTTGAGCGGAACTCCTCATGGTGCTGGTACATTTGATATATGTGTATCACTGGAAGATTCAGAACAGCAAATGACATTTAAATACTATAAACTTGTTGTTGAAGAATGATAGTTATAGATTACACTAAAAAAACTATATTAGGGAGAGTTCATATTCTCTCTTTTTTAATTGTATTTTCACAAAAGCAACCGATTTCTTGACATAAAAAAATGTATATATCATAATTAAAATATCTAAATATTTTAGGAGGAAAAATATGAGAAGTTTAAGGAAAACATTTATTACGCTATGTACAACAGCGCTTATGTTTATTTCGACAATTGCTCTTTCTTCATGTGGGAGTAAGGCAACAATTGATGGAATCGAAGTAACAACACCACCAACAAAAACAGATTATGTTATTGGGGAAACATTCGATCCAACTGGTATGGTTGTTAGCGTTATGTATAGCGATGGGAAATCCGAGGCACTAAATTCAAGCGATTATACATATTCTCCAAGTGGAAAACTTAGCACAACCACAACAAGAATTACTATCACTTACAAAACAGAAGAGGAATCATTTACTGCAAGACAAAGTATTAAAGTTCATAACAACATTGTTAGTGCAGTGAAAAAATCCGATCCTAATAAGTTAGATTATTTTCCAGGTGAATTATTTGATCCAACTGGTATGATCATTACGCTTACTTATGAAAACGGCGATGAAAAAGATGTTAGTATTACTGTTGATAACGCAGATTTCAAAAAAGAAGGACTTACTGAAGAAGATGCTGTATTTACAGTAAAATACTTGACTCATACATTTACTTTAAATTTAAATATTGCACATGGCTTATTTATTGAAGCAGAAGATGGAATTATTAAGGCTTCAAATCCTTCTTATCCTGAAGATGCTGTAGATGTTGATGAAAAGCATTTAGCAACAGGTGGTAAATATGTCGGTAATTTATTCGCAGGAGACTCAATTACTTTTATCTTTGATTCTGATTCAAATGGTGTAGTTGATATTGCGTTCCGCCTTGCATCTTTATATTTTAAAGAAGCAGATCCTGAAAATGAATGGGTTCCAGTATGGATGGGTGATGTTCAATTTAATAGATTATGTGATTTTACAGTCAATGGTGTTAAATATAATATCCCTGATGATGCAATTCTTCCAGGTGGAGGAAAATCAGGCGGAGAACCTGATCCAACACTTTGGTTTAACTGGGAAGAAGTCGCATTCCCAAATATTAATGTCGTTGAAGGTAGAAATGATATTAAACTAACATTTAAAGAACATGATTATAGAGATACAGCACATGGTGACTGGGCAGGAAAATTTGCTGCTAATGTGGATAGTTTAAAAATCATGGCACATGATTGCACAATCACATCTCATAAATTCTCACTTGATTACGAAGTAACAAATGTCGCACTTTTAGCAGATAACAATAATCCTGTTTTAGTTTTGAGCGGCACATTTACTCAAGTTGGTTATAACGAAGAAGATTACGAAGGATTATTTATAGGACTTCCACTTGTCTTACAAGGTGATCCTTATGAAGTAGAAAATGCTGAGTGGGAAGACTGGGATAGTAGATGGTTTGGTGCTTATTCAGCAACTTGTGGCAAATTAGACGATGGAACACTTACTTTCGAAGTAAGATATATCATTAATCATAGTTTATATGAATATGCATTCATTGCTCACTTTGGAGGAGCAGGTGGCGAATTCGATTTGAAACCATATATGGAATATTTTGATGATTACTCGATTGAAGTTACAAATGAAAAAGGCGAAATATGGCAATATACATTAGCATATAGTGCTGGTCGTTTCTTTAACTGTGTTGGAATTAGTATTAAGATAAAGTAATATTCGTTAAATTGTGGAGACAAATTATATTGATTTACGATAGTACTGAAACTCTATTGGTAGTAATTAATATTTCTAATGATGTGTCGGTATTATCGGTTTAAATTATATAAAACATATTATGTAATAAACGAAGCAATTCGTTTACTGCAATACAAGTAAATTATAAAGGAGAAAAGTATGTTTAAAGATTTTTTTAAAGGCAAAAAAGGCGTCAAACGTATTATTCTTATGTGCGTTTCTGTCTTCCTTGTTGGAGTAATGGTTGCAGGAAATATTGTTCTTGATTATTTCTCACCAATGTTACATAGTTTCTTTTCTGGTGGCAGTGGTGATCTATCATCTTCGGAAGCCAAGAATGCACTTGGCACTGCTGATGAACTAGTCGGAGAAATTGCTGAAGAAAGTATTGTTCTTTTGAAAAATGAAGACAATTTCCTTCCACTTGAGGCAAGCGAAAAAGTTAACTTCTTCGGATGGGGTTCATCAAATAATGGATTTTTACTCGTTGGTGGCGGTAGTGGTGGTGTAGGTAACTCTTCACTTAACGAAGATAACGCTATTACACTTTTAGAAGCTTTCAATGAATATGAAACGGGTTTGTATAATAGAACTCTTGCTCAAAAGTATGAGACTTTTTCAAATTATGATGCGGATGCGCATAGTTTTAGTTGGGAAAATGTTATTGGTGCATTACAAAACCCTGAAGAATCATTCTATGATGAAAGTACAATGAATAATGCTTACGATTTTTCTACAACTGCAGTCGTAGTTTTAAGTCGCTATGGAACAGAAAATGGTGGATCAGATGAACTTGTTAACATTGGTGGTTATCGTAATGGACAATTCCTCGAATTAACCTCTCAAGAAAGAATTATATTTAATAAATTAGAAGAGTATGGTTTTAATGTTGTTGTATTATTAAATACAGGTAATCCGATTGAACTAAAATTCCTTGAAGAATATCAATGCATTAAAGCATGTATGTATGTTGGTATTCCTGGACAATCTGGCGCTCGTGCTATACCAGAAATTATGTATGGAGAAAAACTTATTATTGAGCGCGATGATAATGGTAAAGAAAAGTCTCGTACATATGAGCCAATTAGTCCTTCAGGAAGACTTTCGGATATCTATGCTTATAGTTGGCAAGAGCATAACCCTACCTATATTAATGCAACCCCTACTGGCTTTGGTAATACAAATACTATTGCATACTCCGAAGGTATCTACTTTGGCTATAAATGGTATGAAACAGCGGATGTATCTGGTTATTTCTCCTCTAGAGGTGTAACTTATGAAGATGTTGTTCAATATCCATTTGGTTATGGCTTAAGCTATACAGAATTTGAACAAGAAATTATTGATGTTTCTTGGAATAATGGAGAAAAAATGGATGGAGAAACAACTTATTCAGTTACTGTACGTGTCAAAAATGTAGGCGATAAAGTCGGAAGAGATGTTGTTCAATTATATTTTACACCTCCTTATATCGATGGAGGAATTGAGAAAGCAAGCATCAATTTACTTGCTTTCGATAAGACTAAACTTCTTAAACCAGAGATTGAATCTAGTACAGAATGTTACCAAGATATTACACTATCTTTCAAAGCATACGATATGGCGTCATATGATGATTATGATAAAAATAGCAATGGATTTAAAGGTTATGAACTTGACGAAGGTCAATATGATATTAAGCTAATGCAAAATTCTCATGAAGTAATCGATGATAATTATTTCTTAGATTGTAATGGTCTTAAATTTGAAAATGACCCTGTAACAGGTAAAAAAGTAGAAAATCGTTTTACTGGAGAAAATGCATATGCAAATATGCCAATTGATGGTAGTAAAGGTGCAAGAAATGGTGGTGTGACTTATCTTTCAAGAGAAAAGGGATTTGCTAATTACTCTAATCTTAAAAAGGTTAGTGGCCCAACAAATGATGCAATGGCAGCAGCCAATTATGATTTTGATGGCTACGACAAAGAAGATATATCCGGATTTGAATATGGATTAGACAACGAACTCTATCTCACAACAAGCAATGGAAGCAAGCCGCTTTTTGATGATTTAGATGGTTCTAATAAGAACGCAAATCTTAAATATAATTATGAATTAATGGAAAAATTACAAGATTGGGATAATCCACTTTGGAAAGATTTCTTAAATCAACTTACTCAAGAAGAAATTCAAAGACTTATCGGTATGGGTGGGTTCCAAACTGAAGCTATTGAAAGTGTGGGTAAAACTCGTAATTTCGAAACGGATGGCCCTGCAGGATTTAACAATTCTACATCGGGTGGAAATTCTAACTGGGTAATATTCCCAGCAGAAGCACTTACTGGTTGTTCCTGGAGTCAACGTTTAACTTATAATATTGGTCTATCTCAAGGTCAAATTGGCAATGCTACTGGCGTTCAAGGTTGGTATGCTCCAGGTGTTAACTTACATCGTTCAGTTTATAATGAAAGAAATTTCGAGTATTATAGTGAAGATGCAATCTTATCTGGGAAGCTTGCATCTGAAACAGTGCGTGGTGCAAAACAAAAAGGATTAATTTGTTATGTTAAGCATTTTGTCATTAGTGATAATGGACAAAACGCTGGTGACTGGTACGAATGGTTGACTGAGCAAACATTAAGAGAAGTTTATTTAAAAGCCTTTGAATTTGTTGTTAAAGAGGGCGGAGCAAATGCTATGATGAGTGCGTTCAATAAACTAGGGGCTGTATGGTGTGGTTATAATCATGCTCTTCTTACTGATATTTTAAGAACAGAGTGGGGCTTCCATGGCAGTATAATTACCGACTATTGTAATATTAATTGCTATATGGAAGATTACAATAGAGCTATTAAAGCTGGTAACGATTTATATCTTAGAGCTACAAATAGTTCTGCAAAGATATCATTTACAAATGTGGGAGCAGCTTATGGCGCACGTGAATCAGTAAAGAGCCTATTATACACATATTTAGATACAATTGTTTCTGCAAAACAATATCAAGATAAAGTCGATAAGGGGGAAATTGATGACAAATATGATGTCTCAATTGGACCAAATGTTACAGCGGCTCCTAAATCTGCATTATTTATTGTGATTTGGGTCATGGCTAATGTTTTAATTGTTGGTGGAATAGTGACATGTATTACATTTATGTTTTATTCAAAGAAACGTAAAGAAATTATTGAACAAAACGAATGAAATGCTTTAAAGAATTAATAAATAGTTAAAAAATTAATCTTATTAAAAAGGTGCATGAATTTACATTTTTATGCACCTTTTAGATTACACTTTTATTTGCAATTGAGTTGTTACAACATTTAACAACAAATGTCATTAGCATTTCTCAATTATCTTGTCAAATTCGTTTAAAAAATATTAATAAAAATTTTGTATAATTGCATTATTTTATAGGCTTCATTTTGCCGACTTTGATTTATAAAATCAAGTATTGCGAAAATGTGTTTAACAATATAATATATAATTGTAATTCAAAAAGATAAAACAATATGTCTATTTACTTTAACTAATGCAAAAAAGGAGTAACAAAATGAAAAAGAAAAAAATTGCTTGTTTTTCAGTAAGTGGTGTTATTTTTGCTATCTTACTTGCTTTAAACATTACAGTTGGCGTGATGCATGAACAAATTGATCAATTTGTCATTGGTTACAAACCAGGTGGATCTATAAACCGTGAAAAAGGTGCTGCACTTGTTGAGCAAATTCAACAAGAAGGTACCGTCCTTGTCAAAAATGAAGACAATGTACTCCCACTTGACTTTGATGATGTACCAAATGTTAATGTCTTTGGTTGGGCATCCATTGATTGGGTTTATAGTGGATCAGGTTCTGGACAAGCTCGTGGTAATTTAGATGGTTCTAAAGGTGCAACTAAACTTTGGAATATTCTTAATTCACTAGATGCTTATGGAATTGAATACAATACTGAACTAATAGATATGTATAAAGAATTCCAAGAGAGAAGATATAAGGCAACTGGATATAATACGGCTAATGACTTCGGTGGTGGAACACTCCACAGTTTTAACTATGAGTTCAGTAGACTATATGAACCAAAAATTGAAGATTATGGATATGATATTCTTGAAAATGCCCTAGATTTTTCTGACACAGCAATTGTTGTAATTGGAAGAACTTCTGGTGAAAGTAATGACTCACCTAAGGTTCAATATAAAAAGACAAGCAAATCTACAAAGCCTGATGCAATTGATACAACAGATAATGATCGTACATATCTAGAAATTTCAACTGAGGAAGAAGCACTTTTAGAATATGTCGCTGGAAACTATGAAAACGTTATCGTTCTCATAAACTCTACAAACGTCATGGAACTTGGGTTCCTTGATAAAATTGAAGGAATTGACGCATGTATGGTAGTTGCTACAACGGGAACTGCTGGTGCTCTTGCGATTCCAAAATTACTATATGGTGAATATACACCTTCTGGTAAATTAGCGGATACTTACGCCTACGATTTATCAACATCATCAACCTATGTTAATACTGGTTCGGGAATTAAAGCTAATAATAATGGTTCTGATACAACCAATATCTATACAGGAACTGCAAACTCTGGTTTATATCCTACTAACCATAATCATACAAATGGTAGTACAGATGTTAAATACTCTGGCGTTGCTTATACCGATTATGCTGAAAGTATTTATGTTGGATATAAATGGTATGAAACAGCAGACGCGGTTGGTTTCTGGGATAGCGCTAAAGCAAAAAGCCAATGGGGCATTTCTAATGGCTATGAAGATGTTGTTCAATATCCATTTGGCTATGGTCTTAGCTATACCGATTTCGAATGGGAAGTTGTTGAATCTTCTTTAGAAAACAATGCTGTTGTTACAGAAGAAGATCAAATTGAAATTAAAGTAAAGGTCACAAATGTTGGTGATTGGCCAGGACAAGATGTAGTGGAACTCTATTACACACCAGAATATAAAAATAATGGTATAGAAAAGTCAGCAGTCAATTTAATGGCTTTTGCAAAAACTTTAAAAGTACTTGAACCTGGTGAAAGTGAAGATGTAATACTTAAAGCAAAAATTGAAGATATGAAATCTTACGATTGCTATGATAGTAATAAAAATGGTTTCAAGGGATATGAATTAGAAAGTGGTAATTATAAACTAACACTACGTACAGACTCACATACTGTTGCAACTGACAAAATTGTTGAAGGTGAGGCTGAAATTAATTTACGTGTTGCTAGTGATATTAAAATTGAAAACGATAGCACAACAGGTAATACTGTAGGAAATCTTTTCACAGGTGAAAACACTATTGATGGTGTTGCAATAGATGGAAATAGTGATGGAACAGCAAGTATTAAATATCTTAGCCGCGCTGATTTTGTAAATACTTTCCCATATCAACAATTAGCAAACCGTTCAATGGATCAAAGAATTAGAGATATAAATCTATATACTGATAAGATGGCAAATGATTGGGACGCATTACATGATACTGATGCAATAACAACGGGTGCTAATAATGGTAAGAGTGTATATGATTATGATACTAAAAAGATTACGGAACTCGGAATAAAACTCGGAAATCCAAATAATTTTGATGATGATGACTTATGGGATCCAGTCTTAGATCAACTTTCAATGTCTGAAATGCAAAATCATGTTTTACATGGCTATACTCAAACTAGAGCACTTGATTCAATTAATAAACCTAAGACACTTGACGTCGATGGACCTAACCAAGTCGGAAGTTTCTATGATGCTATTAACGGAACAACTGGTTTTAGTTCAATCACACTTGCTCAAAGCTGGAATACTGAACTTGCTTATAGTATGGGACTTGCAATTGCTTCTGAATGTGCCTCTAATGGTGTAAGTGGCTGGTATGGTCCTGCAATTAACTTACATCGTTCTCCATTTGGAGGAAGAAACTATGAATATTACTCAGAAGACACATTGATTTCAGGATTAATGAGTGCTCGTACTGTTGAAGCAGCAAAAAATGGTGGTGTATTTAGTTATCTAAAACACTTATGTCTATACGAAAGTGAAAGTAATCGTGATGGTATGTATACATGGCTTACTGAACAAGCACTTCGTGAAGTATATGTAAAACCATTTGAAATTTGTGTTAAAGATGGTGGTGCAACAGGAATTATGACATCTTACGGACGTATTGGCGCCGTATGGACTGGTGGTAGTGAAGCACTCTTAACTAATCTTGTACGTGAAGAATGGGGCTTTAAAGGAGCATTCCTTACTGACTACGCAGATTATCATGACTTCATGAATGGTTCACAAATGGTACGTGCTGGTGGCGATCTTTGGATGGATGGATGGAAAAGTGATGGATGGTTTGATTATGGTAGTATTGATTCAAATGCATTCAAAGCGGCTATTAGACGTGCTAATAAAAATCTTATCTATATGTGGGCAAATGCACTTGCAACACAAGCTGACTACAACGCAAAAATTGAAAGTGGAGAGATTACTGATGGCGTTGCAATTCACACTGCTGAACTTGAATTGAATTTCCGTTGGTATATTCCAGTAGTCATTGCAGTTGATGTAATAGGACTTGGTGGCTGTGGAGCATGGATGTATCTTGTTATGAAAAAGAAGAAAACATCTGAGGCACCTGAAACACCTTCAACACAAGAATAACGTGAAATGGCTGTAAAATTACAGCCATTTTTATATACATTATCTGAGATAAACATAATGAAATAAAAAATGCTTGGAGAAACATTTTCCAAGCATTTCAATTGTTTTTTTAGCAGTACTTGTTCAAGAACTCAGTTAATTTAGTGTCATGAACACTTGTAACACAATCTTTTTTAAATTGAGATTTTAAACTTTTAATAGAATCTTCATGATAAATTGTTTCAAATTCAAATGTCTTATTAACTAATTCTTCAAAGAAGCTTTGTGTTACTGTAAATTTATATTTAACAGTATTTCCTTCTTGTTCGATTCCTGAAATCAATTCTTCACTAAATGTATCATTGACGTAAACATCGCTCGCACTTAAGACACCATTTTTATAATATTGGAATGTAGGAACGACACCTAAGCCATATCCAAATTCATGAGAAGTAGTAGATGATAATTGATATTTATCTTTAAATTCTTGCCATTTTACAGAATCAACTTGAGGAGTTGATGAATCATTATCGACATAGTATCTTCTACCGATTACATCACATTCCATAATATAGAATTTTTTATTTTTGTTTTTACTCATATATTCATCTAAGAAATGAGTATTTAAATAACTACAATCAGGGCAAGTAGAACGAGTAAAGTGAACTACAAATGATTCTTTGTTTTTGATTTTGGTATCTAATGCTTCTGGGGTAATATAGAAACATGAAGGCAAAGATACATATTCTTCAAACATTTTATTAAATGCTGATTGCGAATCAAATTTATCACTATTAGAACTATAAGGAATTATATCTAATTTCTTGCCTTCTTTATAAAATCCAATAATTGGAGCGGTTTTACTTGCTAACCTAAGAGGATCGGTTGAGTCTAATTCACTATAAACAATGCGATATATAGTTAGGCCATAATTATCAATATAGTGCTCTAATTTCTTTTCAACACTAGCACATGTCGAGCAACCAAGAGTATGAGCGTAGATTATAAAGTCTGCGTTTCCTTCTCTTAGATTATTTAATTGTGTTTGATTGATGTCTTCAAATCCACCTAAATTGTATTTATCATCAAAGCTACCAGTTAAAAAATTAATTTTGTTAGAATTATCAGTGTTATCGTTACATGATGATAAACCTAAACAACTAAAAAGGGATAAAAGCATAAAAAACTTACAAAACCTTTTCATAATTCTCGCTCCTTTTTTCATTCGAAATTATAACACATAAATAAAAAATATAATATAAAAAAAATACGAAAACAAGTTGTTAAAAATCAAACAAAAAAAGTAACGAAACAAATATCGAAAAATATGTTGAAAAATTTTAACAAAAAAATCATTAAAAAATCATTAAAAAAATTAAGCGTTTTTCTTGAAAAAAAGGCTTGTAATGAGCACGATGGCATCAATGTTTTTTTAAGTTTTGTGATTTTGAAAAAAATGCACAAAAAAATTTATAAAAAAAAGTGTTGATTTTTGATGCTATTTTTTGTAATATTTTTTTCGTGAAAATTGACCCTAAAAAAATATCTAATTTAGTGATTGATTTTTGCAAAGTTTTAAATGAGGTGAGATTATGGAAGACAATGTTATTATTCGATTAGAAAATGTATGTAAGAAATTCGAAAATACATACGCAGTTGAGAATTTCAACCTTTATGTTAATAAAGGGGAATTCGTAACATTCTTAGGTCCTTCTGGATGTGGTAAAACTACTACATTAAGAATGATCGCAGGTTTTGAGTTGCCTACCTCTGGTAGTATTACTCTTAATGGTCAAGATATCACTTTGATATCTCCGCATCAACGTCCGGTTAATACCGTATTCCAACGTTATGCTTTGTTCCAACATTTAGATGTTTATGACAACATCGCCTTTGGTTTGAGACTTAAACGAGTGAAAGATGAGAAAACAGGCAAGTTGCGTAAATTAACATCAAAGGAAATCGACGAAAAAGTACTTAACGCATTGAAGATTGTTGATCTTGAGGAATATGAAGATCGTGATGTTACTACTTTAAGTGGTGGACAACAACAACGTGTTGCTATTGCACGTGCAATTGTTAATGAACCAGAAATTTTATTACTTGATGAACCTTTAGGTGCACTAGATTTAAAGATGCGTAAAGACATGCAACTTGAATTAAAGCAAATGCATAAAAAATTAGGCATTACATTTATCTATGTTACTCATGATCAAGAAGAAGCACTTACAATGTCCGATGTTATTGTAGTTATGAAAGATGGCCAAATTCAACAAATTGGTACACCAACCCAAATTTATAATGAACCTATTAATGCGTTTGTTGCGGACTTTATTGGTGAATCTAACATATATAACGGCACATATCGTGGTGATAAGACAGTACGTTTCTTAAATCATAATTTTAATTGTGTCGATGACAATTTTGAATTAAATGAAAAAGTTGATATCGTCGTTCGTCCTGAAGATATTAAACTCGGAAGAGTTGGAAAAGGTATGGTCGATGGTAAAATTGTTAATAAAGTATTTAAAGGCATTCACTACCAATATGTCTTTATGGTCGGTAAAAACGAAGTGATTATTCAAGATACTAGAGATTTTGATGTTGATAAAGATGCAAGTATCTCTATTGATCCTGATATGATTCATATTATGAAGAAAGAATTATCAGAAAATGTTTACCAAGATGCTTATATTGATAACAAAAACAGAGTCGTCATTGCTAAGACTCCATTTGAATGTGATGTGACTCAATTAGTACCAAATGGCACATTAGATGAAGATGGATATCTAATTGATGCAAAAGGTAAAAAATATGATTTAAACGATGCTGATGTTATTGCAACAGTTGGTTTAAACGATATTGAAATTTGTGAAAATGAAGAAGACGGAATGGTTCCAGGAAATATTGTTTCTGTCATTTATAAAGGAGACCATTATCAAGTTACAATTCGTACAGATGATGAAGAAGATTTCGTTGTTGATACTGAATATACCTATAACGAAACTGATCGTGTCTCTTTAAATATTGCTAAAGATAAAATCTCTTTAAAAATTAAAGGAGATATTAGCAAATATGAAATTTAGATTCCAAAGAAAATATTTATCCATTCCTTATATTCTTTTCTTTATTCTATTTATTATCGTACCTTTATTCTTAATCTTATTCTATGCATTTACAGATAAGGCTACAGGACATATTTCTCTATCAAACTTAGTGAAATTCGTATCTGATAGCACAAATTTAAATGTTTTAGCAATATCTTTAACATATGCGGTAATTAATACTATTTTATGTCTATTAATAAGTTATCCAATTGCCTATTTCTTGGCAGATAGAAAAATTAATAAATCAGCAGTTCTAGTAACTTTATTTATTATGCCGATGTGGATTAACTTTGTTATTCGTACTGGTGCGACTCGTGATGTTTTATCTTGGTTAGGACTATCTGGCGGATCATATCCAGAGGTTGCAACAGTTATTGGTTTAGTTTATAACTATATACCATTTACGATTTTACCATTATATACAACGATGTTAAAAATGGATCGTAATCAAATTGAAGCAAGTAGGGACTTAGGCGCAAATGGCTTTCAAACATTTGTAAAAGTCATTATTCCAATGACTATGCCAGGAATTGTTTCTGCGGCAACTATGGTCTTTATGCCTACATTATCTTCTTACGTTATTTCTGATATTCTTTCAGAATATAATGTTGTTTTATTTGGTAGCTATATTGATTTATATTTCAATCAAAGCGATTGGAACTTTGGATCATTTATGGCATTCATTATGTTGCTTCTTATCTTTATCAGTGTGTTTATTACACGCAAATTCTCGAAAGATGACGAGGGGAAGGAGTCAATATGGTAAAAAAAGTTTTAGCGAAATGTTTTATTTATTTCATGCTTTTCTTAATGTATCTTCCCGTACTTGTTTTAGTAGTCTATTCTTTTACTACAAGTACTAACGTTGGTCAATGGACTGGATTCTCTTTTGGCTTATACGTTGACTTATTTAGAAATGAAGCATTAATGTCTGCAGTCTGGAATACTCTCCTTATTGCTTTAGCAAGTGCTGTGGTATCCACAATTTTAGGTACACTTGGCGCGGTTGGTGCATTTTATTCTAAAAAGAAAACTCGTAAAGTAATTGAAACTATCAATCAATTACCTGTCATTAATGCGGAAATCGTTATTGCCTTATCTTTAGCCATAATGGTTATTGCCGTTGGTGTTACTTTCTCATTCTTTACTTTACTTATAGGTCATGTTGTTTTAACAATTGCCTTTGTATATTTGAATGTTAAACCTAAATTAACACAAATGGATCCATTCGCATATGAAGCCGCTCTTGATTTGGGAGCAAAACCTCGTTATGCATTATATAAAATTATCCTACCAGAAATTTTACCTGGTATCTTATCTGGTTTTATGATTTCTTTCACTTTGTCACTTGATGACTTTGTCATTACGCAATATTTGAAAGAACCATCATTTGAAACTATTTCAACTTATATTCAAAAAATTATTGCTAAGCATCCAGTACCACCAGAAGTACGTGCGTTAACAACTATCATATTTGCTGTTGTTTTAGTAGTAGTTGTTGGTAATACAATTTATAACAATCGTCGTGCAAAAAATGTGGTGTCACATAGAAAAAAAGGAGGATTTTAATAATGAAAACAATTAATAAAATTACTCTTATGTTTGCCTTTGTGGCATTACTTGGCTCTAATACATCTTATAACCTTGAACCAATAAAAGAAGTAGAAGAATCTAAAGCAACAGTTAAAAAAGCAAAAAATGATAAAGAACTTGTTATCTTTAACTGGGAAGATTACATCGATGAAGATTTAATTGCAGAATTTGAAGAAGAGTATGGTTGCACTGTCAAATATTATACATTTGACACAAATGAGACTTTATATAACCAATTTAAATTGCAACCAGAGGGAACATATGATTTGATTAATGCCTCAGAATATATGCTTCAAAAGATGGCAAGAGAAGGACTCTTAGAAAAAATTGATGTTGAAACAGAATGTGAAGATTACTTTACTTACGCTGCACCATCTATTACAAGTAAGTTAAAATCAATGCCAGTAGGAAAAGATGAAAGTGGCACTGATTTAACACTTTATGAATATGCTGCAGGTTATATGTGGGGAACATTGGGTATTATTTATGATCCAGAATGTTCTGATACGATTGAAGAGGATGTTAAGTCTTGGGATATTTTTTGGGATGAAGATTATAAGGATTTAATTTCTATTAAAAATTCCATGCGCGATACTATTGTTGTTGGTGTAATGCATGCTTTTAAAAATCTTAAAAACAAAGAAAATCCTAATGAGGATGAAATTGCGTTCTTAAAAGCTGTTGAACGTGCTGAAAACGACGCAAATGATGAAACTGAAGTTGTTCAAAATGTCTTTGATCTAATTATTCGCGAAGATAATTATCAATCGATTCTTGAAGTTATAAAACAAGAGTTAATCTCATTAAAAGATAATATCTTTGGTTTTGAAGTTGACTCAGGTAAAAACGATATCATCACTGGAAAAATTAAAATGAATCTTGCTTGGTCGGGTGATGCTATATTTTCTATCGATACTGCCTTAGAAGAAGCAGATAAAGTTCTTCAATATTCAGTTCCTGAAGAAGGAAGTAACGTTTGGTATGATGGATGGAGCATTCCAGTTGGCGGAAATCGTGATTTGGCTTGTAAGTTTATTGATTTCTTATCAAGACCAGATAATGCAAGTAGAAATATGGACTACATTGGTTATACATCATTTATTGCTTGTGATGAAGTTTTTGATTTAGTGTCTGAATGGTATGGTGTTTCTGAATATAGTGAATTTACAACCTATCATGGAGCATATGCTTATATTGATGAAGATAATTATGGAAAATATGCATATGTTGATGAAAGTATTGTCAAATATGAAGATAAATTTTATCGTTCAATTGTTTTAACAGACGATACAATCAAAGTAGAAGATGATGAAGATGTTCTAGAATATTCAAAAATAGTAAACGATGATGATTATGAAAAAGTCGAATTTAGTGAAATCTTGCCTACTGATGAAGAATATTGGGAAGAAGTAGATGAAGATGAATTAGGTTTAGTTGATCCTTATGATTTAACATTTATCTTTGAAAACGAAGATTCTAATCGTGATGAATATATAATTTATCCATATGAAGATAGTGCTAACGAACTCGAAACTCAATATCCATCCGAAGAAATTCTTGCACGTTGTGCAGTTATGAAAGATTTTGAAGGAAGAAATGATGATGTTGTAATTATGTGGGGACAAATTCGTGCTTATACAAATATGACTCCATACTATATCATTCTTGCTACGGTTGTTGGCGCTGCTTTAGCACTTGGCATTTATAATGTTGTTAAGAAACAAAAATCGATGAGGAACCGTCGTAAATCAATTAAATAATTAAAAAATTGAGGTAGTTATTAATAATTACCTCTTTTTTTGTAATCAAATAGGGAAAAATCTCATAAAATATGTTGCGAAAATATATGTGTTGTGTTAATATATTTCCGTTGCTTGCGATGGTTCCTTAGCCAAGTGGTAAGGCAATTGACTGCAACTCAATGAGCGTCGGTTCAACTCCGTCAGGAACCTCCATCAACTTTAAAATAGCACTTGATTTATTATGTCTAGTTTGCTATATTATATAGGCGTCGATATACATGCGCCCGTAGCTCAACTGGATAGAGTGTTAGACTACGAATCTAAAGGTTACGAGTTCGATTCTTGTCGGGCGCGCCATTATCGGGAAATAGCACAGCTTGGTAGTGCATCTGGTTTGGGACCAGAGGGTCGCAGGTTCAAATCCTGTTTTCCCGACCATTGTATACAACATCCACTAATGTGGATGTTTTTTTGTTCAAAAAACTAAAATAGTGTATAATACTTTTGAATTTGTTTATTAACAAATAAGGAGTGCGTGTTATGAAATTAGAACCAATTGTTATTAGCTTACTTGATACTGATTTTTATAAATTTAATATGCATCAAGTTGTCTTTCATAAATATCAAGATTTAACAGGCGAATATCATTTTAAATGCCGTAATGACAATGTGACATTTACTGATGAAATGATTGAGGAAATTAATGAGCAAGTTGATCATTTGTGTACATTAGGATTTACCAAAGATGAACTAAATTATTTGCATTCAATTAAGTTCTTAAAAGAAGATTATCTAAGATTTTTAAAAAAATTTAAATTGCACCGAGAATATGTAAATATTCATAAAAATGAATTTGGTGAATTGGTGTGCATTGTTAATGGACCTTGTTATTTGGCAATGCCTTTTGAAATATATTTACTTGAAATAATTAATGAAACATATTTTAGATTTAAATATGACTATAATGAATTACGAAAAGAAGCGGAACTGCGTTTAAATGAGAAAATAAAGAAAATGAATGAAGGTGTTTACGCATTTAGATTTGCGGAATTCGGCTGTAGAAGACGCCTTTCCCGTGAATGGCAAGACTTTATGGTCAAAGAATTTGTAACAAAAACTAATAATTGCATTGGAACATCAAATGTATATTTGGCTATGAAATATAACGTAAAACCAATTGGAACATTTGCTCATGAATTTGTGCAAATGTATCAAGGCATTGAAGGAATTGATTTGGTGCATACAAATTATTATGCATTAAAAGATTGGTATGAAGAATATCATGGAGAAAATGGTACAGCACTAACAGACACCTTGACTACCGATTTGTTTTTATTAGATTTTAATTATGAAATGGCAAGTCTCTATAATGGTGTTCGCCATGACTCTGGTGATCCATATGCTTGGGGAGAACAACTAATTAAACATTACAAAAAATTAAATATTGATCCAAACACTAAAACTTTGTTGTTTAGTGATAGTCTAAATTTTGATAAAGCTCAAAAACTATTTGATTATTTTAAAAGTAGAATAAATGTATCATTTGGTATTGGAACATATTGTTCAAACGACACAGATAAATCCACTTTAAATATTGTTATCAAGCTTCAAAAAATAAATGATAAACCAGTTGCAAAATTATCAGATGTTAAAGGGAAAACAATGTGCTTAGACGATAATTATCTTCAAAAACTTGAGGATGAAGTGGAATATAGACTTAAAGAAGGAAAGTAATAATAAGTATTATTTTTTCATGCTGTTAAGCACTTTCACATAAATTTGTTAATATTTAACAAAAAAAAGTGCTTTATTATTGAGTTAGAAAGTAGTATAATAACAACAATTATTCTTTTGAGTGATTAAAAATAATATTTTTAGGAGGAAAAATTATGAAAAAGAAAAGCTTAGCCTTTATGTTTCTTAGTGTAGCTGCACTTGGTTTGACCGCCTGTGGCGATAAGGGTAGTGAAGCAAGTAATGGCACATCAACAAACCCACACGTTGGAGAAAATATTTCAGTTGCTGGGTTAAAGTCCATTTTTAATTCTTTCACTGCTAAAGGTTCAATGATCATCAGTTATAATGATGGTACTTTACCTGAAATATATGATGTTTATCTAGCTATGACAGATGAAGGATTAGAAACTTATGATGAAAATTATGAGGAGATTACGCAAGTTCTCAATATTGATGGTGTTCAAGGATATTATGTTCTTGATGCTGATAATGTTGTTAAATACGCTCCTTATTATGATCAAAACTATAATTATATAGAATATGGATTCTCATTATTAGCAGATCATCAATCGGCATTTAAAACAACTTATTTTGAAATGACTGAATCTGGCACATATGCTGTAACAAATCAAAATGTTAGAAATCTTATTGCCTCAACATTAGCTGCTACATATTACTACACGGATTATTATGGTGATATTGCAACAATGGAACTTACTGTTGAAAATGACAAAGTAACTACTGTGACATTTGACACTGAAAAAATAGCTGTTGATAATCTTACAGAAGCTAGCATCCATTATGAATTGGAAATTTCCAAGCATGGCACAACTGAGATAGAATGTAAACTAGAACCATATGCTACATATCCTGAAGCAAAAGCATTAGGTGATGCATTTAAGGCCTTAGGAAGTAATGTTACTGTTGAATTAACTATATCTAGTGATAGTGGCAAAGTTTATGGTGAAGGAAAAGCTTACTTATTTGATGATTTATACTATGTTTCATATACAGATTATATGTATGATGGATATTTTAGTGAAACATTTGGATATGTTGAATACTCTTCTAACTTATTAGGCTTTACTGTTAATGATGGTGATATCAGTGCAGAAGGCATATATACTGGATATTCTTTAAAAACTGCTGGATTGCAATACGTTGGTTCAGGTGTTGCTCCAGAAATGTTTGAATATACAGATGGAAAATATGTTTCAAGATCTTATAGAGATGTTCAAGTGCTTGCACCATGGCTATTTGTTGATTTTGATGGATACGCTGCATACACAGATAAATTAACAATAACTTTAGATGAAGAAGGCAACCTTGATAACATTAGTTTTGTTCTTTGGTTCTATGTTGATGAAACCAGAACAGATGTAGAAGCTCATAATTATGTTGTAAAAGTTACTCCAAACGAAGATAAAGTAACTGATGTTGAAGGCTTAGATGATTTTAAAGGAGCTGTTGCTGCTTTTGCTGCTGCAAGAGTAAACTCAGAAATGTTTGGCATTTGGGCGGATGAAGAAGAAACATATTCAGTAGAAATTGATTATGGTATGCTCAAAATTAATGGTGAAAGAGCTAAAATTACATCTGTTTCACAAACAAGTGTTACTGGTAAAATAGGCTCAACAGTATATACTGCTTCATATGGTCAAGAATTAGAAAGCGGATATTACTATGTTGATTTATCTATCGATGGTGGTGAGGCTATTCGTTTATACTACGCTGGATCATTCATTGATGATATAGCAAGTTACTTAGGAATAGAAAAACTTGTTAAACCTGAAGACTTTGGCTTAACAATTGCGGATTGGGATGATACTTATTTATATTCTAATAAACAAGTTTTATTATATTACTTTAGTGAAGATGGCATTACATCTGAATTATTTGAAAGTTATGTAGATGAACTTACAAGTTCAACTGGTTATTATTATGATATCACAGATGAATTAGCAGCTGAATTTTTACAAGGTGTAAATACAAATAAAACTTTGGGAGAGTATTTAGGATATACATACGTCTTATCTAATGAAAGCAATGTTTGGATTGGCCTTGATTTAATGTATGTTCCACAATATGATATGAACTTCTTAGTCATTTGGATTTGGGCATAGTAGAATTTCAAACTCTTAATTAATAATGTAAAAGGGTATAGCCTATGTGCTAATACCCTTTTATTTATATATAAAATATAAATATTTTAAAAAAATGAAAAAAACACTTGCATTATGATTAGTAATTATATAATATTATATATGCGTTATGACAACGCTTAAGTGGGGCCTTAGCTCAGCTGGGAGAGCGCCTGATTTGCATTCAGGAGGTCAGGGGTTCGATCCCCCTAGGCTCCACCATTTATTTTATTCACACGGCTGTGTAGCTCAGTTGGTTAGAGCGGCCGGCTCATACCCGGCAGGTCGAGGGTTCAAGTCCCCCCGCAGCTACCAATAAGGACCCTTAGCTCAACGGTCAGAGCTGCCGGCTCATAACCGGTCGGTTATAGGTTCGAATCCTATAGGGTCCACCAAATATTATTTTTGGAAGCTTACCCAAGTGGTTGAAGGGGTCGGTCTTGAAAACCGATAGGGGATGCAAGTCCCGCAAGAGTTCGAATCTCTTAGCTTCCGCCATCTTAAACAAAATACTTATTACATCGCGGGGTAGAGCAGCCTGGTAGCTCGTCGGGCTCATAACCCGGAGGTCGGAGGTTCAAATCCTCCCCCCGCAACCAAATGGAACTGTGGTGTAGCGGTTAACATGTCTCCCTGTCACGGAGAAGACCGCGGGTTCGATTCCCGTCAGTTCCGCCATCTTGGCTCGATAGCTCAGTAGGTAGAGCAAGGGACTGAAAATCCCTGTGTCCCCAGTTCGATTCTGGGTTGAGCCACCATCTTATTAATTAAGTTTTGATCAATGTATCAAAACTTTTTTTATTAAATTTTGCATGTTTAGAATATATAAATATAACAATTTGATTTTACGAATTATTACAAAAAAATTTTAATATTATTTAGTATCAAAAAAAAGTAAAACAAATGGAATATGCTTGCATAAGATAGAAATAGGCAAAATATTAATAGTGAAATGCTATAAAATATTAAATTTGCCTTATAAATAGCATTAAATAAGTGCTATTACGAAAAAAACAACGATTCGAAAATTGTTCTTAATTAAAGTAAAAAGGAAATACTTGGCATAAAAAATGTAACTAAAACGCGTTTTAACCAATAGAAAATTTAAAAATCACATCATTTTTTGTGTTTTTTTCAAAAAAAGTTGAAAAATGTGTTGTTATTTTTTGTTAAAGATGTAAAATTAGTATATAAAGGAAGGGGAATTTTTAAAATGAATATTAAAGTTAAGTCAAAAGCTGGTGTCTGCGTACTAGTTTCAATACTTTCATTAGTGTTATTAGTTATGTGCGGTATGGCTATGCTAGGAGGAGAATTCTTTTCTTGGGTAGGAAGAGGTTTCCACTATGTTTATTATTTTGTAGCTGAAAGACCATACGATCTAAAAACATGGATTGGTATTTGTGTTGGAGTACTTGCATTTGTTGGAGCTATTTATTGGTTAATCATTGCATTCAAGAGTGAACATGTCGAATCATATGAATTACTTGCGCCATTTACAACACTTTTGATGCCATTTATTGTACTTGCTGCTTATAGAGGTATTTCTTTAGGCGTTTGGTCAGGCAATGATAAGGTATTAACTATCGTAGCTTTAGTTGCTTTAGCAATTTATGTATTAGCTTCTATCTGTGCATTAATTTTCTCTTTTGTTTCAAGCAAAAAGAAAAGAAAAGCAGCAAAAAGAACAGTAGTTATTGTTGAAAAAGTGCCAGTTGTTGAAGAAGTTGTCGAAGAAGTTGTTGAAGAACCAGTCGAAGAAATCGAAGAAGAAATCGTTGAAGAAGTTGAAGAAGAGGAAGTACCTGAAGTTGTAGTTGCAGGCGCTCCTAAAAAGAAAGTTATTAGAAAACCATTTGCAGAAAAAATGGCAAAAGCTAGTAGCGATATTAAGGAAACATATAATGTCCTTAAAAACGAATTATTAAGTTATGGTGTTAAATCACGTATTTCTCATGGATCTGACACATTCCGTTTAAGAAAACAAGAATATGCTAAGATTACTCTTGTTGGTAAAAATTTAAAACTCTATGTTGCTACAAATCCAAAGAAATATGATGGAACAACATTCCCAGTTCGTGATGAAGGAAGCAAAAAATGTTTTGCTGAAACTCCAACAATGATTAAAGTTAAATCAACATTATCTGTTAAACGTGCAAAAATGATGATTGCAGATTTAATGGCAGAAAGAGGTTTAACTCAAGGGGAAGTTGAATCTGTTAACTATGCAAGACAATTAAAAGCTAAAAAAGCTCGTACTGCAAAAAAATAGTTAGTAAAATTTAAATAATTAAAAATCGAGTCATACATAATGTATGGCTCTTTTTTATTCGAATTATTATATCAACGATGCTACAAACGAAAAGACATAATAAAAAGATCACTTCCGTGATCTAGTTATTTAAATCTTTTTGATGTGCGTCATATTTTTTTCGATCAACAGTATTTAAGATTTTCTTTCTTAAACGATATGACGATGGTGTAATTTCTACTAACTCATCAGAATTAATATAATCAAGACATGCCTCAAGAGACATCTTTCTTACTGCTTTTAATACAACCGTATGATCAGATCCGGCAGCACGCATGTTAGTAAGGTTTTTGCTTGTTGTAACATTAACTGCTAAATCCATTTCATATTTGTTTTCTCCAACAATCATGCCTTCGTATACTTCATCACCTGGTACGACAAACATTGTTCCACGATCTTCAAGCTTTTGTAATGCGTAGGATGTAACTTGACCTGACTCTGTTGCGACAAGAACACCAATCGGTCTTTCACCTACTTTTTTATTTTCGAGTGGACGATATTCTAAGTAAGTATGATTAATTATTCCGTATCCTTTTGTTAGTGTTAAAAAGTTAGTCATAAATCCAAGTAATCCACGTGAAGGAATAACGTATTGTAGGCGAGTATTTAAATCATCGGTATCCATATTTATTAATTCTGCATCGCGTGATCCCATAGATTCCATAATTGTTCCTAAGTAATCATTTGGAACATCAATTTGAACATCTTCATATGGTTCACATTGCACACCATTGATTTCTTTAATAATTACTTCTGGCTTACTTACTTGAAGTTCAAAACCTTCACGGCGCATATTTTCAATTAAGATTGACAAATGTAATTCTCCACGACCTGATACAACCCAAGTTTCACTGTTTGGGACACGTTTAAACTTAAGTGATACGTCACGTTGAATTTCTTTATATAATCTTTCTTCAATTTTTCTTGCGGTAAGCAGTTTTCCATCTTTTCCTGCAAAAGGAGAAGTATTTGTTCCAAAAGTCATTTGTAATGTTGGCTCATCAATTCTAAGTAATGGAAGAGCGTCTTTGCTACCTGGCGTAACAACTGTTTCACCGACATTTAAATCTGGTAGTCCTGCAATTGCGACAATATCTCCAGCATTAGCTTCATTTACTTCTAAGCGTTTTAAACCTAAGAATCCATACAATTTTTGAATACGGAAATTCACGCTAGTGCCATCTAATCTTAAACAAGTTACCATGTCGTTAACATGAACTGTTCCTCTTTTAATACAACCAATTCCAATTCTTCCGACGAAGTCGTTATAGTCAAGAAGTGCTGGTTGGAATTGGAAAGTACCTTCCTCATCTACATTAGGTTCTGGTATTTCTTCAATAATTGTGTCAAATATAGGATCCATACCTGGCTTTTGATCTTCAGGATTTGGATAATAAGAAGATGTTCCTTTTAATGCGGATGCGTACACTACTTTAAAATCAAGTAAGTCTTCACTAGCACCTAATTCAATAAATAATTCTAATACTTCATCAACGACTCTTTGTGGGTCAGCATTTGGGCGATCAACTTTGTTTACCACTACAACTGGTTTAACGCCAGCTTCTAAAGCTTTTTTAAGAACAAATCTTGTCTGTGGCATAGTGCCTTCAAAAGCGTCAACAAGAAGAAGACAGCCATCAACCATGTGCATGATACGTTCAACTTCTCCACCAAAATCAGCGTGACCAGGAGTGTCTAAAATATTTATGCGATAGTCTTTATAATTAAGCGCGGTTGTTTTAGCTAAAATTGTAATTCCACGTTCTCTTTCAATATCATTGCTATCCATAACACGTTCGGCTACTTCTTCATTATCGCGGAATGTTCCTGAACAACGAAGTAATTGGTCGACGAGTGTGGTTTTACCATGGTCAACATGGGCAATAATTGCAATATTTCTAATATTCATCTTTAAACACTTCCCTAAATTTGCCTTATTATTATAATAATAACTTTCATGCCATACAAGAAAAAAATTGATATTTAAAAATAATAAGTTAAAATTACTATGTAATTTAATGGATAAGGAGTATAGATATGTTTAAAGCAGTAATATTTGATTTAGATGGTGTTCTTATTGATACTGAAAAACTAAATGTTAAATATAAATACTCAATGGCCAAAAAGTTAGGTTACAATTTAACAAAA
This sequence comes from Erysipelotrichales bacterium, assembly GCA_022508535.1. Classification (GTDB taxonomy): domain Bacteria; phylum Bacillota_I; class Bacilli_A; order RFN20; family CAG-826; genus RUG131. Next base: position 64,446 of record JAFLUZ010000005.1, on the reverse strand, counting down.
ACTGATATAAGAAAATCTCTTGGTTTAGGGAAATTAGAAGCAGTCGAATATTATAAAAATCTTGTTGGTAACGATACCTTATATCCAATCCTAAGTAAGTATCGAAGAGAAAAAACTAAAGAATATATTTCAAGATATGGTTTACCTTTAAAAAAATATGTAATAGAAACTTTTGATTATTTGAAAGTAAAAGGTATTAAGATTGCTTTGGCAACATCAAGTTCCTATGATTTACTTGATTTATATTTTAAACATTCCAATATTAAAGATTATTTTGACTGCATTGTCTCAAATGATGATGTTAAGTTTGGAAAGCCGAATCCAGAAATATTCTTAAAAGCAGCTGAGAAACTAAATTATCCAATAAACGATATTTTAGTGGCAGAAGACTCACTTAACGGCTTAAAAGCCGCGAAAAGTGGCAAATTCAAAACGTTATTCATTCAAGATCAATGGAAAATGGCGAAAGTGAATGAAATATACGCTGATTATAGATTTAAAAGTTTAAAGTGCATTGATACTTTAATTGATTAGGTGGTGTTGTTATGAAAAAAATTGGTATTGTCTCTTTGGGATGCGCAAAAAATTTAGTAGACTCTGAAATGATTTTAGGCATGCTTAAAGATGGTGGATATGAAATAGTTAATGATCCAAGTGAGGCAGATGGAATAATCGTTAATACATGTGGATTTATTTTAGATGCCAAACAAGAATCTATAGACACTATTTTAGAAATGACAAAATATAAGAAAAAATTAATAGTGGTTGGATGTCTTGCTGAACGTTATGAAGAGGATTTAAAAAAGGAATTACCAGAGGTAGATTTATTTGTTTCAATTCGAGACTACCCACACATTGCCGAAAGAATAAATGAATTATTTAATGATAACTCTTTACAAAAAGGACTTTGCCCAACTAGTAGAGTTTTATCAACTCCTAAATTTACTGCTTATTTAAAAATATCTGAAGGATGTAATAACTGTTGTACGTATTGCGCAATTCCTCTTATTCGCGGATCATTTAGATCTCGCCCATTAGATGAACTTATTGAAGAAGCAAAAATGCTAGCGAGTCGCGGAGTTAAAGAATTAGTGGTAATCTCTCAAGATACAACGAGATATGGCACTGATATAGATGATAAGACAACAATTGTTACTTTACTTAATGAATTATTAAAAATTAAAGAGTTTGAATATATTCGCATGCTTTACTTATATCCTAATGAAGTTACCGATGAATTATTAATGCTTATGGGAAAAGAAAAACGCTTAACTCCATATTTTGATATGCCAATTCAACATGCTTCTAGTCGTATTCTTAAAGCAATGAATAGAAGAGGAGATAAAGAATTCTTATATGAATTATTTGAAAGGACACGCAAGTTTATTCCAAATGCTGTTTTAAGAACTACAATTATTGTGGGATTTCCAGATGAGACAGAAGATGATTTTAACGAATTGCTAAATTTTATAAAAGAAGTGCGTTTTGATCATCTTGGTGCTTTTACTTATTCTCAAGAAGAGGATACTGTTGCTTATAATATGGATAATCAAATCGATGAGAAAGTTAAAAAAGATCGACTTAATCGTTTAATGAAAGTTCAAAGAAAAATATCTTATGATTTAAATAAAACGCATATTGGAGAAATTATGGAAGGTTTAATTGTTGCTAAAAAGGACAATCATAACTATGAGTTTAGATCAGGATGGAACGCTCCAGATGATGTAGATGGAAAATTATTTGTTACTAGTGATAAACCATTAGAGTTAGGTGAGAAAGTTAAAGTCAAAATAACTGATGCATTTGCCTATGATTTATATGGTGATGTATTAAATTAGAGAAGTTTTTAAAAAAGCGCATATATTAATAGTGGTGATTAATAAGTGCGCTTTTCTTCTGATAAAAAAAGACAAAAAGATGCCAAAAAAGCATTTAAGAACATATATAAGAAGTTAGGTAATATTGAATCAGAAATTGCCTCAGAATATTTATCATGGCTTGATAAAAAAACAAGTTACTTTAAAGATTCGGTAAATAAAACTGGATATAATACTCAACCTGATAATTTAGGGCGTGGCGATATTGTTTGGGTGGAGTTTGGTATAAATGTAGGAACAGAATTATCAGACTATAACACTAGAGGACATTATGCACTTGTTTGGGCAGTAGATTTAGGAAATATTGTTGTAATTCCTTTATCCAGTAGAGACGCAATTGGAAGTAATTTGACATTTGATATTGGAATAATTCCGGAATTAAACGATGAAGATAAAGAACAACATTCATATCTTAAGTTAGACGCAATAAGATCTATTTCTAAAAGAAGAATTGCAAGAATGACGGGAAGAGAAAATGGAAAAATTTCACTTAGTAAAGAAAATATAAAATTAGTGGAAAAAGCTATAGAAGTTGCATTCTTAAATCCAAAAGAATAATTATTAATTAATATTGACAAATAGGCACTAAAACTCTATATTATTAGCAGACGTGCCTCCTTAGTTAAGTGGTATAACAGATCCATGGTAAGGATCCATTGCTAGTTCGATTCTGGCAGGAGGCACCATGAAATTATTTGTAATATAAAAAGTGGCGATTGTAAGCCACTTTTTTAATTGGCAAATTTGAAAATTGTATGATTGTGTTAAAAAGTGTATAAATGATTTAATCATGTTTTAAATGCGAATAATCATATTATGCATATTGTAAACCTTATTTTATCATTTAAACAAGTAGCAAATTATAAACAAACTATGATAATATATAATTGCTCAAAAGCAGAAACAGAGGGTATGTATAAAAACATAATGGAGGGATAAAAATGGAAAAACCAATTGTATTCGTTATTACGCCTTTTAATGAGGAATTTTTAGCACTATTTGATGAATTTAAAAATCAGTTTGGAGATTCATATAATTTTACAAATGCAGGTGATTTGGATAATCAACAATGCATTTTGAAAGATATTGTTGAGGGGATTGTAAATGCTGATGTTATTATTGCTGATTTAACAGGGCTTAATTCAAATGTTTTTTATGAACTTGGTTTAGCACACGCAATGAACAAAAAAGTGATAATTATAACACAAAATATAGATGAATTGCCATTTGATATTAAATCATATAGAGCTATTCAATATAGTTTACAATTCAATAAATTGCCATCTTTAATGAATGAATTGCAAAAACTTTTAAAAGGTGCAATTGATGGTAATGTTAAATATGGTAATCCAGTCTTGGATTATGCACCAAACCTTCAAAAACTACAATTTGAAAATTCCATGTCGCAAGTGACTAGGGATAATTGTGAAGAGGAAAGTGAAGGTATTGTTGAAAATGATGATCGTGGATTTGTTGATTTTATAACAGATATAAATTATAATTCAGTCTTGGATTATGCACCGAACTTTAAAAAAATGCAATTTAAAAATTCCATATCGCAAGTGACTAGAAATAATTGTGAAGAGAAAAGCAAAGGTATTGTCGAAAATGATGATCGCGGATTTATTGATTTTATAACAGATATAAATTATAATTCAGCGAATATGTGCGAAGAATTAAATATGATGAGTTCAGAATTACAAGATATTAGTCTATCGGTTAATAATGCTGTATCTGAAATTGAAAGAGTGAAAGAAAGCAATGGTAATGTAGATATAGTCTTTGCAAAAAATATTTTTAGAAGACTTTCTGATCCAATTGGACAATACGCTAAAGATTTGCATGGACATAATTCTCGTATTTCGGTATATTGGGATAATATAGAAAATAGTTATCTAGAACTTTTAGATAACAAATTTGCTAAGCAACCTCAAAATATAGAAGAACTCAAAAAATCAATAAAATATCTATATGAAATGCAAGTGGGAATTAATGAATCAAACTCACAAATTGAAAAATTCATTGAATCATTGCGAAAAAGTATTGGCATGGAGCGGAGATTAAATAAATCAATCAATTCTCTAATATCTGAATTACAAGTTTATCTTACAATGACCGATACTATATTTGCATCTGTTGATAGAATTATTATTAAAAGCAAATTTATAATTCAAAATAGTGGTATCTTAGTGCCATATGAATAAATGACATTTTTAGATTACAATTAAAAAAATTCTGATAGTAAAACAATTTGATATTACTAAAAACAAATAAGTCTAAAAAATATATTGCTGAGAATAAATTTTCAAAGTTAGTACTAATTACAAATGGTATTAACTTTTTATAATATAAAATTGCAAATTCATGCATCATAAATGCAATTGCATTATTGACAAATTGCAATAGCATTTATATAATTGCAATATCCGGAGGAGAAAACAATGGAGTATCAAAGAGTTATTTTAGAATTAATGGAAAGAGTGGCTGAATTGGAAGAACGAGTTACATTTCTTGAAAACATAGGAGTAGATATGAAAAAAAAAGCTAAACCTATAAGAGGAACTTATACAAGCGAAGTTATAGATTATATCAAAAATTCAATAGAATCAGCCAAGAAAAAAGGAATGAATAGTATTACATTAATTTCTGGTAATGTTCAAAAAAATGTTGGTTTGAAAAATAGGCTACCTTTAGTTTGTAACGCTATGAGAAAATGTATGGATGAAAAATCTGAAATTATTTTTGAAACTCCATCAGGACAATCCTCTACATTAACTATTAAATGGAATTTTTAATATGTCAAGGAGAAATGATTTATGAAAGAACATAAACCGTATTTTATTCACAGCAAAGCATATTACTTCATTACTGAATTATTTGTGGGTATTGCTTTAATGGGAGTAGAGATGTCTGCTTCAAGACTAATATCTACCTACTTTTCCTCAAGTCAAGTTGTATGGACTTTAATTATTGGAGTCATTATGATTTCAATGGCAATTGGAAATTATTGGGGTGGAAGACAAGCAGATAAGAAACCTTCATACACAAGATTATATTTAGAACTGTTGTTTGCGGGAGCCTATATTGCTTTAATTCCATTCTTTGGTCGCTTTATTATTGCAGGAGTATCCGCTTTATTTGCACTTATTGTCACTAAAAATTTGGTTATTTGGGCAAGTTTAATATCTTGCTTAATCTTATTTGTCCCACCACTATTATTTTTAGGAAAAGTTACACCATCACTTGTTAAATATTCGATGGGAGAAAAAGTGTCTGGCAAAGTTATAGGAAGTTTAGAAGCATTAAACACAATTGGCTCGATTATTGGAACGTTCTTACCAACTTTTTTAACAATTCCTTTTATTGGAACAAGTAATTCTTTTGTATTGTTTGGTTTAATGATTAGTGTTCTAGGCTTGATTTATATAATTATTTCGTTTATTGAAACTAGAAAAAACAAAGAAGACAATCTAGAAAAAGAACAAGAAAAAAACAAAAAGAAAACTGAAATTAAAACAACAATTTTGGCTTCTGTATATAGTGTTTTATTAATTTTAGGAGTTATTTTTTCTTCCAATGCTTCATTTATTTTCTGGGATGATCCGACATTACTTAAAGAAGATGAATCAATCTATAATTATTTAAAAGTTGATAAAGATGGCAATAGATATTATTTCTCCACGAATGTATTATTTGGTGTTCAATCTACAATAAATGAAGATGATTCATTAACAGGTATGTATTATGATTATTTATTAATAAGTCCATTCCTTGTAAAAGAAAATCCTAATATTTTAATCTTAGGAAATGGAACTGGAACATACGCTACATTAATGAAAAATTATTTGCAAATCGATTGCAATATAACAGCAGTTGAAATTGATCAAAAAATTATTGATTTGTCTTATGAATATTTCCATATGAGTGAAGATATTAATGTAATTTGTGATGATGGAAGAAACTATTTAACAAGATCTAAAGATAAATACGATATTATTTTAGTAGATGCATATTCATCAATTTCTGCTCCATTTCAAATGACAACAGTAGAATTCTTTACCTTGGTTAAAAATCATCTAACTGATGAAGGAATTATGATGATGAACATTAACATGGTATCTGAAGCTAAAGATTCAATTAATGTGGCATTATGTGACACAGCCTATTCAGTATTTGATAATCTTTATACCTTTAAAGTTCCGGGTGGAAGTGGAATGGAAGTTTTTGCTTCAAATAGTAGTGAAGATTTATTTGAAAAGATAAAAAATGTTACAACAACCGATAATGGTCTTCAAAGAACGTTCTCAAATATGAAGAATGGCATTATAAGATATGAAGATACTGGAATACGATTATATGATGATACTTGTGATGTTGAAATTAGAAGTATTAGAGCATTAGATAGTATTATTAATGCAGAATTAGAATATTATCGTAATATTTTCAAAGAAAAAGGTCTTCGTGGATTAATGGAAGAATTATTTAGAAGCTAATAAGTTATAGTAATAAACACCTATTATGCTGCTTTTTATAGGTGTTTTTATTATTTGCAACCAATAGTTGCGTTATTTGAAAACTAGAATAGGTAGTGCAACCAAGAATAATAGTATTAAATTGTTACTAAAAAGCGAGGAAAAAGAATATGAATATTGTAACAGCAAACAAATTATTTGAATTAAGGAAGAAGAGTGGCTTATCTCAAGAAGAACTAGCGGATAAAATCGGAGTGTCAAGACAAGCTGTATCAAAATGGGAAAGAGCAGAAGCCTCTCCTGACACTGACAATTTAATTGCACTAGCGAATTTATATAATATATCTTTAGATGAATTAATTGGAAAAGAAGAAGTAAATGAAAAGAAAGTATTAGATGAAAAAACAAATAATAATCATCATGACAATGATGAAAAAGATCCTGATGAAGAAGTAGATGGCGATGGAAGAAAAAATCATTTGGGATGGATCGATGCATCTTTATTATTTGTGGCGCTTATCGCGATGTTCCTTTTAGGATTTTTAGGTGATTTTTGGTCTTGGTCTTGGCTTACTATTTTGGTCTGGATTGTAGTAACAAGTTTAATAAACGCCATTGAAGATAAAAAAGTTAATCATTTTAATTATCCAGTATTTATAACAACTATATATTTGTTTATGGGTCTAACAATAGGTATTTGGCATCCGACTTGGATTTTATTTATTACAATTCCACCATTTTATATCATTGCAAATGCAAAAGATAGCACTAAAAAATAGTCTTAATTAAATAATATTAAAATACCACTTATGTAATAGAATACATAGGTGTTTTTTGTTGACTTAATTGATATGCAAAAATATAATAAGTATGAAAAGTAAGAAAGGTATGACAATATGAAAAATGTATTAGAAGATCGTTTTATTGTTAGTGTTAAAGTTGGTGCAAAGGGACAAATAATTGTGCCAGTTGAGGCAAGAAAGATGTTTAATATTAATCCGGGAGATACTTTAATGATACTTGGCGATAAAAATAAAGGTCTTGCAATTGTAAAAGACACAGAATTTTATAAATTGATGGATGGAAATTATGGAAAATAGTGCAATAAAAATTGATAATTTAACAAAAAAATATAAGTCTTTAGTCGCAGTAGATAACCTATCTTTAGAAATAAAAAAAGGAGAATTATTTGGACTTTTAGGTATCAATGGTGCTGGTAAATCTACCACAATTAAAATGCTTTGTGGTTTAGTAAAACCTGATAGTGGTGATGCTTTTATTCTTGATAAATCAATCATAAAAGACTCAAGCATAGTTAAAGAATTTATCTCTGTCTCACTACAAGAAACATCAATTGCTCGAAACTTAACAGTGAAAGAAAATTTAGAATTTTATGCTTCAATTTTTGCTTTAAAAGACGAAGAAAAAACAAATAAAATTAATGAAATTATTTCTAAGTTCAATTTAAATGAAGTTTTGACTAAAAAAGCAAAGAATTTATCAGGTGGTTGGCAAAGGAAACTATCAATTGCCCTTTCTCTTATTTCAAGTCCTAAGGTATTGTTTTTAGATGAACCAACACTAGGTTTAGATGTTTTGGCTAGAAGAGAATTATGGAAAATAATTGAAGAATTAAAAGGTAAAATAACTATTGTCTTAACTACGCACTACATGGAAGAGGCAGAAACACTATGTGATAATATTGCAATTATGGTAAATGGCAAAATTAAAGATATTGGTTCAGCAGAAGAATTGATTCATAAAACAAATTCAAAAAATTTCGAAGATGCTTTTGTTAAAATTGCTACAGGAGGAAATGAATAATGAAATCGTTTAATCGTGTTTTATCTTTAACAAAGAGAAATTTAAAAGAGATTTTAAGAGATCCATTGAGTTTAACCTTTTTATTTGCTTTACCTCTTATAATGCTTGTGTTGTTTTACTTTGTTTTTAGTGGATTAACTAGCCAATTTGAAATAAAGTATTTTGCACCAGGAATAGTTGCATTTGGCGGCACTTTTATTTCTCTTTTTATGGGGTTACTTATCGCGACAGATAGATCAAGTGCATTCCTTACTCGTTTATATACAACACCAATTAGATCATATGAATTTATTTTAGGTTATTCATTAGCGATGCTTCCAATTGGTTTAATGCAAACATGTCTATTTTTCCTCGTTAGTGTCTTATTAGATTCTAGTATTCTCAGTTGGAATTTGCTTTTAGTTATACTTGCAAGCTTATTAATAACAATTCTATTTATTGGATTTGGAATATTTTTTGGCTCGATTTGTAATGAAAAAAGTGTAGGTGGATTATGCTCAATATTAGTTATGGGTCAATCTATATTATCAGGAATGTGGTTTCCACAAGAAGGACTAAGCGAGGGATTCATAAAATTTATGGAAGTGTTACCATTTAAAAATTGTGTATTAATTTTGCAAAATATAATGCTAGGTAGCGCAAGTGTTTTAAACTCAATTCTAATTATTCTTGCATACACTATTGTGGTTTATATCATTTCAATAAACATATATTCTTTAAAAATGAAACAAAAATAAAAAAACATATACCAAAACTTGTTAAATTGTATAAAAGATAAAAAAGTGGATTAAACAATCGGATGGTAAAAAAATACGATTAAATGCCACTTTTTTTGTATTTAGATTAATTAATAAAAATCAAGAGTTTCACACTACCAATTACTCCCAAGTAAAACATCTTTTTTATATGTTAATATCATGTTGGAAAGGGTGGAAAAGTATTATGAAAAAGAATGTTTTATTTATTTTATCAAGTTTATTATTAGTGGGATGTAATAGTGGAGATTCTATTAGTAATGTAAGTATTGAAAATAGCATTAGCGAGAATAATAGCATACCTACATCTATTAATAGTGATGTTACAAATTCTTCTACATCAAGTAATAAAGAAGAAACAGTAGAAGTTTCTAAGAAACCAACTAGAAATGTTAAAGTTTATTTAAATCCTTCAGTACAAACCTGGAATAGCTATGCTAATAACTTAGGTACTGAAGCAGAACATATGAACAACATTGCAAATTACATGGTAAAAGAATTAGAAAAATATGAATATATTGATTTAAAAGTAAATTCATCTTATTTACCTTTAAAAGAATCAGTGAAAGAAAGTAATACTTTTAACACTGACATTCACTTTGCTCTTCACTCAAATGCTGGTGGAGGGAAAGGATTAGAAATCTTAACGATAAATTCAAAAAAATTCTCTAATACTATGTATGAAGGATTCTTTGAATTAGGAAACTTTAATAGACGTGGAATTAAAGATGGATCAAGTATATATGAAATTAAAAATTCTAAAGCAAAAGATGTAGCTTTAATTGAATTGTTATTCCACGATAATGTAGAAGAAGCTAAATTCATCGTTAATAATGAAAAAGCAATAGCGAAAAATCTCACTAATTCACTAGTAAACTACATAATTGAAAATTATTAAAAAGATTTAGGGACTATAAAACTATAGTTCCTATTTTTTAATTGGTAAAAGCATTCTAGTTTTCTTTTTGTATTCATTAAATCCTGGTTTATAACTTTTCATATGATTTTCTGCCATAGGAATAGAGATAAAAATAAATAGCAATGTATTTAATAAGGTTCCAATTATTACATACCAATATTTTAATTCAAATGTAGAAGAAAGAATAAAGACAAGGGCGACACCATACCAAAATAATATTTCACCTAAATAGTTTGGGTGACGTGAATATTTCCAAAGACCAATATTTATAATCTCAGTATTATCTTTTCTAATTTTTTTAAATTCTTGCATGTTGTTATCAGCTATTAATTCTAATGCAGTTCCAACTAACATAATGGCTAATCCAATAATATTTGAAAGTTCAAATTGATGATTTTCAATAATATAGAGAAACATTGGAATAGAGGCAAGATAAACAATAATTGTTGGAACCATACATATACCTAGCAAATTAACTATTTGAAAGAATACTCCAGTCTTTTGCTTAATTAGTTTATATCTCCAGTCAATATAAGAAATATCATTGAAACTTAAGATAAAATTGTATGTTAATCTAATCGCCCATAAGCTTAGAATAATGAGAAACAAGATATTTCCAACATTCCAATTATTTGTGTATATTAATAGGCTCACACTTATTAGCAATGTTTGTACTGACCAATAAGGATCGTAAGTTGAAGCAGTATGAAATAAGACGCCTACAAACCAAATTATGATTGTAGCGACAACATTTCCAATAAAAATAGCAAGCAAAAGGTGTAAGATATCTTTAAATAAATAAGTGACAAAAAATCCTAATGCAAAAGCAATAATATATGATATTAATAGAATTGATAGTCCATTTATTTTTTTCATAACTTATACCTCAATAAAAAACTATAAGTAAATATTATCTATTAATTACAGTAAATGGAATATTTTTTATAATTTATTTAAAAATAACATTGAAAAATATTAATATTGTTTTTAATCTATAAGTGGTGATTGTATGAAAAGAGTTATAACATATGGAACATTTGACTTGTTACATTATGGCCACATTAATTTGCTTCGTCGTGCAAAAGAATGTGGTGATTATTTAATAGTTGCTTTATCTACTGATGAGTTTAATAGTTTGAAAGGAAAGAAATCTTATTTTGATTTTCAAAAAAGAAAAATGCTTTTAGAGTCTATTAGATATGTAGATTTAGTAATTGAAGAAAGATCATGGGAGCAAAAAAGAGAAGACATAAAATTATATCAAGTTGATACATTAGTTATGGGTGATGATTGGATTGGAAAATTTGATGATTTAAAAGATATCGTTGAAGTTAAGTATGTATCTCGAACACCAGAAGTATCGACGACGAAAATAAAATCAGAATTAAAGGAAGAAATAAAAATATAAATTAAAAAAACATTATAAAAAATGTTGCAATTATATTTTAATATAATTATAATAACTTTGTGCTTATGAGAGTAGGCATGACCATTAGGTCAAAGACGTTTTCTAAGAGTGGGGAACTTCCCCACTCTTTGATTTAGTAAGGAGGAAGTATGCCAGTAATTGACGAAGTAAGAGAATTAATCGAACCATCTTTAAGTGAAATGAATATATCAATATTTGAAATCACTTATGGAAAAGAAGGAAAAGATAAGGTGTTGCGTATCTTAGTAGAAAAAAAGGATGAAACAAATATTAGTCTTGATGAGATTGTTCAAGTATCCGAAAAAATATCTCTTCTCTTAGATGAGAAAGATTTGATTAGCGACGATAATTATATGTTAGATGTCGCTTCAGCCGGAGCAGAGCATCCAATTCATTTAGATGAATTAGCAAAATACGAGAATAAATATGTAAACCTTCATCTTATTAATGCACTTGATGGTGAGAACACTTATGAAGGAACGTTACTTGAAGTAAGCGATGAAAGCATATTACTTTCAATAAGAATCAAAACAAGAACAAAAAATATCACGATTGAGAAGAGCAATATCGATCGCGCAAGATTAGCAATAAAGTTTTAAGGAGAAATAAGTATGATTGATGCTAAAGTATTTTTAGAAGGATTAGAAGCACTAGAAAATGATCGTGGTGTTTCTCGTGAAGTTGTCTTAGGAGCTTTAAAAGAAGCATTAGAAAAAGCTTTTAGAAAACAACTTGGAAAATTAGAGGACGCATTGGTACGTGTTGATATTGATGATAAACAATCAACAATTCATATGTATCAATTAAAAAATGTCGTTGAAGAAGTAGAAGACGACTTTTTAGAAATAAGTTTAGATGATGCTAAGAAGGAAATACCTGAAATAAAAATCGGGGATGAATACGCAATTCCTTATACACTAGATTTCTTGACAAAAGGATCAGTTCAATTAATTGCTTCTATTTTACGTCAAAAGATTGCCGAAGCTGAAAAATCTGCTTTATACGAACAATATAAAGATTGCATTGGTGAAATGGTTCAAGGTCAAATTGAAAAAATTGATGAAAGAGGCGCAATCATTAATATTGGACGTCTTTCGGTTTTCTTACCTCGTACTCATATGATTCCAGGTGAAAGATTTAGAGTTGGAGACATCACAAAATTATTTGTATCTGATGTTATTTCCACAACTAAAGGTGCTCAAGTAATTGTGTCTCGTACTGATCCAGGATTCTTAAAGAGACTCTTTGAAACTGAAGTTCATGAAATTTACGAAGGTACAGTCATTATTAAAAATATTGCTCGTGAGGCTGGCTATCGTAGTAAAGTTGCAGTTTACTCTCTTGATCCAAATGTTCCTGCAACTGGAGCATGTATTGGACCAAATGGTAATCGCATTCAAAAAATCGTTGCTCAATTAGGTAATGGTCAAGAAAAAGAAAAAATTGATATTATTAACTATCATGAAAATGCTGGATTATTCATTATGGAAGCATTAAAACCTGCGAATGTTCGTGGTGTTGTTCTTGATGAAAAAGCTAAAAAAGCAATTGCAGTTGTTCAAAACAATGAATTATCTGTTGCTATTGGTAAAATGGGTGTTAATGCTCGTTTAGCTGTTAAGTTAACAGGTTGGAATATTGATATTAAAGAACTTGATGATGCATTAAGTTTAGGTATTGTCTACAAGACACAAGAAGACTTAATTCGTGATGATGAAATGAAACGTTTCGCACCTGTTGAAGAGACAATTGAAGAAGTTGAAGATTACGTAGAAGAAGTAATTGAAGAAGAACCAGTTGTCACTGAAACAGTTAAGGTTGAAGTTAAAGAAGAACCTGAACAAGTTAAAGAAGTTGTTGAAGAGGTCGAAGAAGTTAAACCTGCAAAAGAAGAAACAAAAGTTGAAATTCAAACAGTTAAAACTAATAAGACTCTTGCGGACTTAGAAAAAGAACTTGAAAACGAAAAACGTCGTCGTGAG
>JAFLUZ010000005.1:0-51178 GCA_022508535.1 Erysipelotrichales bacterium | reverse complement strand
CAACGTAGATGGAAGAAGACTGACAATACTAAGAAAGAGGAAGAAGAGGAAGTTGCTCCACTTATTCCAAATGCAGCAAAAACTGAAAAAATGGATATTTATACTGCTGAAGAATTAGCAGCCTTCGAAGAGGAAGAAGAAACAGAGTACGAAGATGATGAAGACATCGATTATGATGAATTCGATTCTTACTACGATGATTAATATTTAAAAAGAAAGGATGTGTGGCTATGAAAAAAATACCGATGAGAAGATGTGTCGTTACTAATATGTCATTTCCTAAAAATGAACTACTTCGCATTGTTAAGACACCAACTGGTGAAGTTAAAGTTGATGTTACAGGTAAATTAAATGGTCATGGTGCATATCTTAAAAAAGATTTAGAAGTTTTAGCTACGGCTAAAAAGAAAAAAATATTAGAAAAAGTTTTGGAGACTTCTATTGATGATAGTGTCTATCAAGAAATAGAAAAAATATTACATGATTAATATTCTTCAAACTTTGGGTTTAGCTTATAAAGCTAAACGTATATTAATAGGTGAGGATATTATTACTTCTTTAAAAACAAAAAAAGTTGTACTAATTATCTTAACTAGTGATGTTAGTGATAACACAAGAAAAAGATTCCATGATAAAGCAAAATTTTATGACGTAGATATAATTGAATCTTTTACCAAGAGTGATTTAGGAGAAGCTCTTGGTAAAGGATATGTATCTGCAATAGGAATCTTAGATAACAAATTAAAAGATAAAATATTAAACTTTGAAGAAAGCAGGTGATTTAAATGGCATATAACGGAAAAAATAAAAATTCCAAAAACAATCGAGTTAGTAACATTCCTGTTAACAAAAATGCTAATAAGAATGACTACAACAAGGTCAATGGCGGAGTATTTGTTTATACGGGGAATATTAGTGTTTCTCAGCTATCAAAAGAATTAAATGTACCAGCAACAAATATTATTAAATTCTTATTTTTGAAAGGTAAAATGGTTACACTTAACCAAAATCTTGATGATGAATTAATTGGTGAAATTTGTCTTGAATATGGTTATGACTTTAAAAAAGAGAAAGTCGTTAGTGAAGAAAATTTCGAAGAATTAGAAATTGTTGATGATGCAAAACATTTAAAGGAACGACCACCTATTGTTACTATTATGGGACACGTTGACCATGGTAAAACAACACTTATTGATACAATAAGAAACTCTAATATTGTTGCAACAGAGGCTGGGGCAATTACCCAAGCTATTGGTGCATATCAAAAAGAAATTAAAGGCAAAAAAATCACCTTCATTGACACTCCGGGTCATGAAGCATTTACACAAATGAGATCTCGTGGAGCGTCAGTAACTGATATTGTAATTATTGTTGTTGCGGCAGATGATGGGGTTATGCCTCAAACACGTGAGGCTATCGATCATGCAAAAGCTGCGAAAGTCCCAATCATTATCGCTATTAATAAAATTGATAAACCTGGTGCAGACACAGATCGTGTCAAACAAGAATTAATGACTTTAAATATCGTTGCTGAAGAATATGGTGGCGATACTATTTTCTGTGAAATCTCAGCTAAGAAAAACATTGGTATTGAAGAATTATTAGAAAATGTTTTAGTATTAGCAGAAATGCAAGAATTAAAAGCAAACCCAAATCGCTATGCTATGGGTACTGTTTTAGAAGCTAAACTTGATAAAGGTGAAGGTGCTAAAGCAACATTACTTGTTCAAAACGGAACATTAAATGCTAGTGATTTCGTTGTTGTTGGTGCGGCTTATGGTCGTGTTAGAAAAATGACTAACGAATATCGTGCTGAGTTAAAAGTTGCCGGACCATCAACACCAGTTGCAATTATTGGTTTAACAGAAGTCCCAGTTGCAGGTGATAAGTTTATGGCTTTCCCAACAGAAAAACAAGCACGTGAAATTGCGGAAAAAAGAAAACTTGCTAAGGCTCAAGATGAACTAAACAAAAAGACTCCTGGTACCTTAGAGGATTTATATAACCGAATTCACGAAGGTGAAATTCAAGAAATTAATGTTATTATTCGTGCTGATAACCAAGGTAGTGCAGAAGCAGTAAAAGGTGCTTTACAAAACATCCAAGTTGAAGGCGTAAGAATAAATGTATTACGTGCTACAGCAGGCGCAATTACTGAAACTGATGTTTTACTTGCATCAACTTCTAGCGCTATTATCTTTGGCTTTAATATCCGTCCTGATGCTTTAATTAGAAAGAAAGCGGAAGAAGAAAAAGTTGAAATTAGACTACATACCATCATTTACCATCTTACTGAAGAAGTTGAAGCTGCTATGAAAGGTATGTTGAAGCCAACATATCGCGAACAAGTGACTGGACAAGCAGAAATTCGTAAAGTCATTGTAGCAAGTAGAATCGGTAAAATTGGCGGTTCAATGGTAACTAATGGGGTAATTAAAAGAGATTCATTATGTCGCTTACTTCGTGATGGAGTCGTCATTTATGAAGGTAAAATTAGTTCACTAAAGAGATTCCAAAACGATGCAAAAGAAGTTGCTGAAAACTTTGAATGTGGCCTTACTATCGAAAATTTCAATGATATTAAAGAAGGAGATATTGTTGAGGGCTATGAGATGGTTGAGGTGAAGAAATAATGGCAAATCGTAATGAAAGAATCCATGCGCTTATTCAAAAGAATGTTTCTGAAATTATTCAGTTTGAATTAAAGAATTCGACAGTAGGATTTGTAAGTGTTACTGAAGCTATTGTAAATAAAGACAATTCTTTTGCAAAAATTTATGTTTCTTTTCTTGGAAAAGGCGATAAACAAAAACGTCTTGAAGCATTAAATAGATGCAAGGGATTTATTCGTAGTGAATTAGCAAAAAGATTAGATATATATAAAGTTCCAGAAATTGCTTTTGTCATAGATGAAACTTTTGATAACGCCAAAAAATTAGAAGATTCTTTAGCAAGAGAAAAAGAACATATTGAAAACAAAAAGAAAATTTAAGATCTCATTTTTGAGGTCTTTTTTCATTTTGTAAAATAAAGCGCTTAATTTTTATTTAAAAAAAATAAATTTGTACTATAATGAAAAAGGAGAAAGTCACAATGGATGGAATTTTGTTAGTTAATAAACCGGCGGGAGTAACATCTCGGGATGTTGTAAATAAACTTTCAAAAAAACTTGGCGTCAAAAAGATTGGTCATGTTGGAACGCTAGATCCTTTTGCAACCGGTCTTTTAGTAGTGGTAGTTGGTAAAGCAACTAAAATTGCTCCATTTTTAGAAAAAGTAGATAAAAATTATATTGCGACTTTAAAGCTTGGTGTAAAGACAGACACTCTTGATTTAGATGGTAAAGTTATTGAGACGCATGATGTACCAGAATTAGATAAAGAGACTATAACAACAGTCTTAAAGTCATTCGTGGGGAAATTAGAGCAAGTTCCACCAATGTTTTCAGCAATCAAATGTAATGGTGTTCCTTTATACAAATTAGCAAGAAATAATATCGAAGTAGAACGAAAAATTCGCACAATTGAAATATATAAAGTTAGACTCATCAGTTTTAAAGGTGATGAGATACGCTTTAGTGTAAGCTGTTCAAAAGGTACTTACATTCGTACATTTGGAGAACAAATCGCTGAAAAACTTGGCACAGTTGGACATTTGATTCAGCTAAAACGTACAAAAGTTGGAAATTTCGATTTAAAAGATGCTCATAACCCTAATAATATTATGGTAAGTCATCTTATTGGATGTGTTGATGCTTTATCACACATGGATATAGTTTCAGTAGATGAAAAAACAGCCAATGATATAAAAAATGGAAAAACTATTGAATTAAAAAATCATGAGCAACAAGTATTATTTGTAGATGAATATAATAACGCTCTCGCCGTTTATGAAAAGATTAATGATAATATCTACAAATGTGTAAGAGGATTATTTTAAATTAATATTGACGTTTGTTTCTAATCATATATACTAAAGTAGTCAACTTCGAGTGACATGGTGGTAGATAGCGTTAATCGTGGCTTATCTACCTTTTTTAATAAAGTTATATATATTTCTTGAAATATGATTAGATTTAATATAGAATTACTAAGGTAACTTATTCTAGGATTAACGAATCCTCATCGTCATTCTTGGATTAAGCTGAAAATTTAAAGAAGGAGGAAAATAAAATGGTTTCAAAAGAGAGAATTGCTGAATTAGTAAAACTCTATGGACGTGATGAAACAGACACAGGATCTACTGAAGTACAAGTAGCAATCTTAACAGAACAAATCGTTGCTTTAACAGCTCACTTAAAAGTTCACAAAAAAGATCATCACAGCCGTCGTGGTTTATTAATGTTAGTTGGTAAGAGAAGAAATCTTCTTGACTATCTTCAAAGAAAAGATAAAGAAAGATATTTGGCTCTTATTGCTAAATTAGGATTACGTAAGTAATGATTAGTCGCTTAGTAAATAAGCGACTTTTTTTTATTCTTGTAAATGATATAATACTTATAGAGGTATATTATGCGAGTCAAATTAGTGGATAGTGAGAAAAAAAAGCATAAATTTCCAATGGGATTTTCTTTTTGGTATTTGTTTTTTGGACCACTCTATACACTTATTAGAGGGAAAATAATTTATAGTATTCTCGTCATTATTTATTATATAGTAATGATACCTAAACCGATATTTATATCTTTAATTGAAAAAATTATTCATGATGAAAACGTCGTTAATGTTTTATCATATCCGCATAATAATTTTGATATTTTCACAATTTTAGTTTTAATTTTAATTCCACATATTATTCTTTGCATTTATATCGATAACTATTTTGTAAAATTAGCAGTTAACAAGAAGAATATGCTTCCCGCGAGTGATGTTGATCTTGAAAAATTGGCTAAAGTTTCTAAAAAATATAAAGACCTTCCAATTGATTCTTCCTTTATTGAAGGCCTAGTTATTGTAAAACCAGATGATAAGGAAAAAATAACCAAAAGTAATAAATCAGTTATCGCACTTGATTCTGATAATCTTTTAACGGATATACAAAAACACAAAAAAGACCGATTGGATGAGGCAAAACAGCGTCAATTAGATCTCGTTTATAGTAAATATCACTTAGGTCTAATTTCAGAAAATGAACTAATTGAAGCTAAAGAAAAAATAATAAATGAAAAAAATTAAAATTTTTTTAGACATCTTTAACTTTTTGTAATATAATATATGTGGCAAGAAGGTTAGAGTCTGATATGCCCTCAAAAATATCATACCCAAATAGGATTTTAACCTTCTTGCTTTTTTGTTGATTTAAAAGGAACGGGAAACTATATTCCGTTCTTTTTTTGTTCCCTTTTTGAATATGTTTTTAAAATAAATATTGATTAGTAAAAATGTCATGCCAATTTTAATTATTGCATCTCTTTCATTAATAACAGTGTCTGGATATTATTTTTTACAAAAGAGAAAGTTATTTAAATAATTAATTTAATAGTAGATTAAATGGATTGGGAAAATCTATTAATATAGATTAACTCAATCCTTTTTTGTAGCAAATAGGCACAAACACATGATACATGACATATAAATAATTAGGTGATTTATATGGCAAATAGATGTAAGTACACAAATAGTGAAGTGAACCTATTAGGAAGATTAATGCGTTCTGAGGCAATTGGTGAGGGACGTTTTGGAATGAAATTAGTTGGTAATGTTGTCATTAATCGTGTTGTAGCAAAATGTTTAGATTTTAAAAAAATTAATACAATCACCCAAGCCATATATCAAAAGGGACAATTTGATGGTATAAAAACAAAATTATTTTATGGCAATGCAACTAGTGTTGAAAAAAGATTAGCGCTAGATACAATTAAATATTGGAGAGCGTATCCAGCATACGCGGCTTTATATTATCAGAATCCTGGAAAAGGTAAGCCATGTAAGAATAGATTCTGGGGAACCTTTGCGGGAAAATTTAAAAACCACTGTTTTTATAACGCAGATGCAAGCGCAAAGTGTAATTTATAAGAACAATAAGCAAATATTATTGCAATAAAAAAAATAAATTATAAATAATTAAAAAAATTTTTTGCCGATTTTTCGCGCAAAATCGCATTTTTTTCTTAAAAAAATCTCAATTTTTGTAATGTCTTTTTGGAAGTGACCATAAGGGCCTTTTTTTGCACTATATTATTTATAGTTGCAAGTGGGTAAGGTAGACTACCATTTTTGCTAAGGAGAAATGTTATGGATGATAGGGCTAAAAGAGAATTACAAGATTATTTAAAAGATAGACAAAGTGGTTTTGACTTTGCTGATGGTATTAAAAGACAAAAAATTTATGACTTTATTTATGAAAACTTTTCCAATACGTTCAAAGATACTTTGGAAGACTTTATAACTAAAAAAGGAGTAACAGCACTTTACGTTTATAAAAAGGCAGATCTGAATAGAAACATTTATTCATGTATTAGAAAAGATCAATTTCACCATGTATCTAAAAAAACAGCACTTCGCTTTGCACTAGCTTTAGAGTTGAATGTTGAAGAGACAGAGCGCTTACTTAATTCGGCAGGGTTTGCTTTAAATTGGGGCAATCCATTTGATTTGATAATTATTTATCATATCAAAAATAGATTTTATGATATTATATCTATAAGTGGTGTCTTAAACGATTTATTGGGCACTGTACTGTAGTATTATAAATGAGGGCAAAATATGTTAATAAAACGAAGCATTGATGATGGCAAAGAGTATGCTGGTGAAGTTGTAGTCATAAACATTAAAACAATAAAGAAATCTTTCTTTAGAAAAAGATTTCAATTATACATTGCATGTCTTGATATATTAGATGAAGAGATACGTGAGCAAATATTTCGGTATATTGAAGAAGATTTATATGATAATTTAATTGAAATAGCTAAAAAGAACGATAGCTTAGAAGTTAAATTTCTTTTTGTTGGGCCGATGTTTATAAATAGTCCAAAGGATTTTACACGCATTTTTGCTTACGCGTTTGGCTTAAAAATCAATAATAAAAATGTGCAAAAGTATAAAGCGAGAAAGATGTTAAGTGCTGTTGGATTAGATTGGGTGTTTGATTAAAAAAATTATTCTATCATCTTATCATGAAATGATTTACAATATTTTTGGTGATTGAATGATTAATGTAGTTTTATATCAACCTGAAAAACCTCAAAACACCGGCAATATTATGCGAACTTGTGTAGCTACTAATGTTCATTTGCATATTATCGGTCCTTTGACATTCACACTTGATGAAAAATCTCTAAAAAGAGCAGGGATGGATTACATTCAGGAATTAAAATATACTTATTATAATTCTTTAGAAGAATTTTTCTCTTTAAATAAAAATATCAATATTTACTTTATTACTCGTTACGGAAATAAAAGTCCTGACCTTGTGGATTTTTCTAATGTTAGTGAGAATGTTTATGTTATGTTTGGTCGAGAATCTACGGGGATACCTCATGATTTATTAAGAGATAATTTAGATAAGTGTTTAAGACTTCCAATGGTGCCTTCTGCACGTAGCTTAAATTTATCAAATACTGTTGCGATTGTAGTATATGAAATTTTAAGACAACAAAATTATTATGGCTTATCAACATATGAGGCCATTAAGGGAAAAGATTTTCTTATGACGGAGGTAAAAGAAGATGAATAAAAAAATTGTCTTTTTGCTTCCGATGCTTATGCTTAGTTCATGTGGAACACCAATGACAAAAGTCGAAGTTGACTATGATCCTATCGGTGGATTTGTAAATGTAAGTAAAAGCACATATATGAATCTTTTTAATGAATCTAAAAACATATTGACATTATTTACTTTAAAAGATAGTAGTTATTGTAGCGATTGTTTAAACGTATCGTTTACAGATGTTGGGCAATACGCAATTGATAATCACTTTAATATTTATTATTACGAATTTGATACTAAGAATAAAAACTTCATTAACGATTACATTGAATTAGTGAATATGATGAAAATTAATAATAACAATGGACTAAAAGAATTGACTTATCAAAATAATCTTCCAGTATTTGATGGTTTACCTTGTCTTATGTATAGTTCCCAAGGATATATTGGCTATAACGTTACAACTAATTTTGTGCAACAATTAAAAGACACTATCATCATAAAGAAAAACTCTTAGATTTATAACTTTCTAAGAGTTTTAATTTGCTTTTCAAGGTCGCTATCAATTTTTTTAATAATGATAGATTCGTAATGACCTAATGACACCTTACCAAAACTATTGATTTTTTTTACGTTTTTCTTTTGTGTCATTTGCACTTCACCATCATTCATTTTTGTATTAATTAAAGCAATTGAAGCAGCGGCTTCAATAACTTTTTTAGAAGGATTATTATCAAAAATTATAACGTGCGATCCAGGATAATCTTTAACGTGTAAGAAGTAGTGGTCTGGCTTTGCTAAAGTAAATGTTAAGTAATTATTTTGATAATTATTTTTTCCAAAACCTATTTTTACGTTTTCATAGATGAAGTAGTATGGTTGAGACATTCCACCACTTTTATTATTTTGTTTTTTTAAAATTTTCTTTTTTATATATCCATTTTCAATTAATTCAAATTCAATGCCTTTTAAATCTGCATCATTTGATGATGACAATTGATTGTTTAAAGTTTCAAAATAGATAATTTTATCTTCAGTTATAGCGATTTGCTCTTTTAAATGGCTAATACTACGTTTTGTTTTAGCGTATTTTTGATAGTAACTATTTGCATTTTCAATAATGCTTTTCATTGGATCAAGTGGAATTTTATAATCAAATATCTCTGCTAATTGGCTATTTATTAGTTTTATCTCATCATTATAAGTTAAAAGCAAGTCACCATACATTTTATATTCGTCCATCTTATCTGTGGCTTTTAGTTCGCTATTTAGGCTAACTAATTTTTTCTTAAGCGATTTTAAATGATGAGTAACGACATTTGTTACTTCAGAATGCAAATTAGAACGATGATTTTTTTCCATTGTTGATAGGTAGTTAACATATAAATCATTTAAAGATATTTCTTTACTTGTTTTACTATTAATTACGCTATAAAAACCTAAATCAAGATATATTTTATCGAAAACTTTTTGTTGAATATCTTTGTTTTGCTCTAATTCAAATTTAGAAAAATCACTTGCACTAGTAATATTAGGTGGTATGTAGGTGCTTCCTTTAACAATAAGACGAACATTTTTATTGAAACTAGTTTGACGAAGAGTGGTGATAATTATATTGTTTTCATCTGTTAAAATCATATTAGTTTGGTTAGGAATAAACTCAATATATAAATATCTTAAATATTTTTTATATGCATCACTAGTGTTGCTTATAGTAATTTTAATTAAACGGTCAGAAGCAATTTTTTGAACATCTAAAATTCTCCCATCTTCAATTTCTTTTTTTAAAATCATTAAAAAATTATTGCTGAGAGAACTAAAAAGTCTAGTTTCTTCACATAGAGTAATAAATGGTTCATGAGCATTTAAAGAAATAAACAACTTTTCTTTACAATTCTTAGATTTAGAAATTAAAAAATCAGTGTCACTTAACATGACAACTTTGTTAATATGCGAGTCAATAAGACTATCTTTTAATTTTAAAACTAGAATTTCAATAAATTTGTTTGATAATGGCATATTTATCACCTTTTATATAATAACATATTTATAACCTAGCATTAATAAATAACTTTTTTTTTGGAAAAACAAAAAAATATATTAGTAAGCGTTTACATTAAGAAAAATGTTGCACATTTGTAATATTTTATATTAAATTATAAGCAATATTTTTTTTATTTAATAAAAAA
The DNA here is from genome assembly GCA_022508535.1 of Erysipelotrichales bacterium. Lineage (GTDB taxonomy): Bacteria > Bacillota_I > Bacilli_A > RFN20 > CAG-826 > RUG131. The sequence continues at coordinate 41,342 of JAFLUZ010000005.1, read as the reverse complement.
ATTGAGAAAGAGGATTGCAATATGAAAAAAAGACTATGCTTTTCGCTTCTTTTAGTATTAGGACTTACATCCTGTGGTAATGGTGGTTCTGAAAATACCCTACCTAATTCAGGCGAACAACCAACACCTACTATAGAAGCACCGACTACATTATTAGGACTACAATCTTTATTAAATGTCGATGGAGTATCCCACAAATTAGAGGCTAAAGAGACCAAATCATCTTTACGTCATACAGAAGAAGTAAAATTTGGGATGTGGGCTATTTCTACAAAAGTTAGTGACGAAGAATTAACAACCCATGAAGGACCATATGTCTATATTGTTGGCGCTAGTGATACAACCTATGAAATGACAGATGAATGGGTGCCTCAATATGAAGATGAACATGAGGAATATGAAACATTCCGTGGCATGTATCAAAACAAATTTTATACAATTGTTGATTATGCTGGTGGAAAAGAAAATGACTTTGCAGAAGTCAATGAAGTTGTTGAAGATGTTACTAATCCGGAAACTCAAATTTCAAAAGATAGTATTGATTTTATGACAACAACTACAGCTTGCGATTTTGTTCTTTACTATTTAGACATGATTTCTGGTATGATGACGGACTTAAATCCAAAAGTAGAAGCAGACAAATCGTTCTCCTATAGTTTCTCATTTAGTGGACAACAGTCAGATGAATATGGTGTTTACCCTTATGATATTAATTTTGAAGTTTCCTTTGAATCAGATGGTTTCTTAAAAGGTTATAAATTATCTTATGAGCAAAGATATCAAATTGATTTAGAAACAGAAGATATTGATTATTCAATTAAGGATGAAGTTACTATCACACGTGGAAGCCGTGCTGCTACTCATTCTACATTACCAATTGTTCCAACTGATTATTGGCTACAAGATTATGAAGTTCAACTTGTCGCAGCTGAACTTGATACATATCTACCTGTGGATTCTGATGAAATACCAGTAGATTATTATGTAGATGCAAGAATGAAATCTACAACTCCAGAAAAAGCATTAGATACAAAGGTTGAAATAATAGCTAGTTCAGATAATTCAGTTATTGAAGTTTCTCCATATGGTGTTGTTCGTGCTCGTCAAGGAGGTACAACGACTTTAACTGTTCGTAGCGAATCAGGTTTAGAAAAAACAATTGATGCGACAGTCGTAGTTCCTGATACAATATCGATGGTAATTAAAGCATATAGTTCGACTTATTATAAAGGACAATCTTATAATATTTATGTTTTCTTTACTCCAGACAACGTTCGTGAAGAGTTAGAATGGGAAGTTTCAGATACAAGTGTATTAAATCTTGTGTTTGATAAATATGGTGACCCAAGTATTGAATGTCTTGAAGCAGGAACTTCAACAATTACTGCTACTTCAAAGAAGAATCCAAATATTACCTCAAGTTTAACAATTACTGTAACTGAAAAATTAAATCTAGATGAGTTAAAACTTGCAGTTATTGGACATTGGAATAATGTAAGTAATAATGGTCAATGGGTTGAATTTAAAGAAGATAAAACCGGTACATTTTATTACGATGAACCATACGAATTCACATGGGAAGTTGATGAATCTAGTATAAATCGTGATGAACTACGAATTCGTATTTCTCCAATTACTGGTTATAACGGAAACAATATGGCTTATCTAACTTTAGATGGGCTCTCACTAAAATTAGAATTACTTAATGAAGATTATTGGTATTTTATGTACCAAGGTACTTTTACAAAATAGAAAGGATATGATTTTTATGAAAAAACATTTTATTGTATTATCTGCGTTACTTTTAACAGTCATGGTTTCATGTAATGAAAAAACATCAAATTCTACGTCTACACCTAATTCTGAACCTGTTTCTATTCCTGGAAGCAATTCACCACAAGAAACACCAAGTCATGGTTCTATTTTAGATGATTCTGTTTCAATGGTTGATTCAACATCAAAACCAGATTCCACACCAAAACCAGATTCGACATCTGAACCAAACTCAACACCAGAACCAGCAATTACATATCCAGAAAATCTAGAAGAACTTATTGCTTTTTTGGAAGCTAATACTTCAACGGAGTATGAGTCTGTCAATGAAATTGAATTTACGATGGAATATCTTGATCCTGAAACATATTATTGGCACACTAAATATCTTGAAGAAGGCACTTGGAAAGCTTACGACGATAATCATTCAGTTCGCGAATACGTAAGTACTAAAACTGAAGACTGGTCTGATCCTAAAACTGCTCATTATCAACACTATTTAGGTTTAAGTGAAAATGAAAATGTTTTCTATGACATTTTATGTAATATAGATGATTCGTCTAAAACAACATTTGAAACATATAATGTCGTTAATGAAAATCCAAGTTCATCTGAAGTTCTTGAAAGTGATATTTCAAAATTAATTTCATTTAATACTTTTGAAGAATTCAAAGATTTCCTTGAATATTTTATTAAAGATACAGGAGTGGAATTAACAAAAGTTGAATCTCCTGCTGGCGCAACATACAATTTTGAATTAGAAAATTATTTTAAAGAAGAAGAGTCTAATAGATTCCAATTCTCATTTGAATTGACACTTGATAATACTTTGAAAATTACAAATCTAGAATTTGCTATTAAAGAAGAAAAAAAGAATTGGTCAGACGAATATGAAGCAATTCAAGATTTATCTTGTAGTTTTACTTATAGCTATGGTGCAAAATTTGCAAGTTCTGAATCAGTTATTAAACCAAGTTTCTTCCAAGCATCAGATTTTGACCTTGCTTTAGAAATGAGTGGAGAATATTCTTGGGATGGCTACAATAGTGTTGAGGCAAATGCTCTTATTGTTGGACGTAATGTTCGTGGTGTTGCAACAAATGTCGTTCCATCTACTGCATTAGATGTTGAACTTACTATTAAAAGTAGTTCAAATGAAAGTGTTGTTGATTTAGAAGGAAATATTCTATCCTCTGGAACATCTCATTTGACTTTTGTAAATGCTAGTGGAATTGAAAAAGAAATAGATGTCACTGCCAAAGCACCTAGTGTAAATTATGTTTATATTAATCGTGCTCATGGTCATGACTCAATTTATAAAGTTAATGAATTAATTGAAGTTGAACTAAGTTTCACACCTTCAAATACTGAAGATACATTTACAGTAAAGGCTACATTACCTGATTCATCTGAACATGTTTTAACACCTGACGAATTTGGAATTTATAGCATCACTTCAGATCAAGCTGGAACAGTAAGATTTGATGTTGTATGTGATCAAAACAATGCAAAAAGTGATTATTTAAACGTCACAGTTATTGAAGAGATTTCAGATGAGGCATATGAAGAAGCATTATTAAAATATAATTATAGCTATTATGAATATGATTACTTTACTTATGATTATGTGTATTACTATTTGACTTTCAAATCCGATCATAGTGGAACAATTTGCGAAGAAAAAGAAGTAATTGCTGAATTTGAATGGAATATTGTTGATGGTGAAATTAAGTTAAATTTACCAATCAATATTAAAAATACAACTTATAGCGAAGGTAAAATTACCTTTACATTCTCAATGGATGATAATTTAGTTATTAATTCTGTAAAATTCGATTTAGAAGTTGGAAATGGTGGATATGGTTACTATAATAAGACATTCACTAAAAATGATTTAATTTGCTCAGATGAAGATATTGAAAAAGCAATAGTTAAGTATAATTACAAATACGATGATTATAGTTATTCTGATATTATGGAATGCATTTTAACATTTAAATCAGATCATACAGGAACTTTATATTTAGGCTCTAATTTATCAAATACATTTGAATGGCATGTGGAAAATGGAGAACTAATTATTGATTTTCCTTTTACCGTAGGTGAAAAAACATTTGATAATGGTAAGTTCTCTTATTCGGTTTCTTTAGTAAATGGTGAAATAGTTATTGATTCTATCGTACTTAACCTTGAAGATAGTGCGGATTCATGGAATTATTACTATAAAACATATACAAAAAACGCTGCACAATAATTAATTCATTTAGTCTCCGAAATGGAGACTTTTTTTTGAGTTTAAAATATTCTTAACTATTGAATACATTAATCGAAAAAATATGTGATTGACATTAAAATACTCGTTTATTATAATAAACGAAGTGAAAAGTTGGTGCGAGTATGGAAAATAAAAAAGGATTACTAATTATCTTATCTGGTCCAAGTGGAGTTGGAAAAGGTACAGTTAGAAAAATTGTCATGCGTGACAAAAGTTTAAATTTAGTATATTCCATTTCAATGACGACAAGATTACCAAGAGAAAAAGAAGTCGAAGGTAAGGATTATTTCTTCGTTAGTAAAGAAGTTTTTGATGAAAACATTAAAAATAATAATTTACTTGAATATGCAGAGTTTGTTGGAAACAAATATGGCACCCCACGTGATTATGTGGAAAGATTACGTAATGAAGGCAAAAACGTGATTTTAGAAATTGAAGTTAATGGTGCTCAACAAGTATTATCTAAAACAGATAAAGATGACCGAATTTCCATATTTTTAGTTCCCCCATCAATTGAAGAATTAGAAAGTAGAATACGTCATCGCCGTAGTGAAGAAGAAGACATTATTCAACAAAGACTTAATAAAGCCAAACGTGAAATGTCTTTAACAGACCAATATGATTATGTTGTATTAAATGACAAAGTTGGTCGTGCGGCTGGAGAAATTAAATCTATTATCCGTAAAAATTTAAAAAAATAATTAAGGACGTGGAGGTATAGGCATGATAATATTAAACGTTTTAATTGAACATGTTATATACGCGATTAATCGTCCTTTTTCTTATGTTTATACAGGTAAAGAAACGCCTAAAGTTGGAGAAAGAATTCAAGTAACTTTTCATAATTCACAAGTAGTAGGATATATTACCGAAGTTCTTGAAGTTGATAAAACAAAAAGTGAATATGAAGAAGAACTAGGTTATCAATTATTTGAAGCTAATAATTTATTAGATAATGAACCTATACTTACAAGTGAATTACGACTTGTGGCTAATGAGATATCTAAATACTATTTAGCACCTTTAATTAGCGTTTATCAAGCAATGCTTCCTCCTAGCTTAAAACCGACAAGTAGCTCAATGAAAAAGGCAAAAATTGCCTATGACATTTATTTAAGAGTAATAAGCGAAGATGAAAGTAATTTGACACCAAAACAAATTGAATTGTTGCGTCTTTTAAAGGGTAGTAGTGAAGTTAAAAAGAATGAAATTAAATCAGTATCAATTTTAAAAAAATTGATTGCTAATAAAAATGTTGAAGAATATAAAGTTGAAAAAAGAAGATATAGTTTTACTGATATTAAAGAATTTAAAGAATTGACTTTAACAAATGATCAAAGGAATGTTAAAGATGAATTTTTAAATACAAATGATTTAGTTTATCTTCTTGAAGGTGTTACTGGTAGCGGAAAAACAGAAGTATATATTTCGCTTGTTAAAGAAATTGTTAGTCAAGGTAAAACAGCGTTAATTTTAGTGCCAGAAATAAATCTTACACCGGTCATGATGCAAAGATTTTATCATCTATTTAAAGATAAAGTTGCAATTTTACATAGTGAATTAACAAGTGGCGAAAAATACGATGAATATCGAAAAATATTAAATGGCGATATTCAAGTTGTAATTGGAACAAGAAGTGCGGTTTTTGCACCTTTAAATAATATTGGAATCATCATTTTAGATGAGGAACATGTTGAATCTTATAAACAAGAAAATATTCCGTGTTATCACGCAAAAGATGTAGCTATTATGCGTGCTAAACATTTTGAAAATTGTAAAGTTCTTTTAGGAAGTGCAACACCTACTTTAGAGTCAGAAGCGAGGGCGTTAAAGGGTGTTTATCATCATTTAAAACTATTAAAAAGAATTAATGAAAGAGAACTTCCAGAGACTGAAATAATTAATTTACAAGATTATCGAAATATTGATTATGCCTCTTCAATTTTTTCCAAAAGATTAAGAGCGGCAATAAAGGAAACTCTTGATAAAAAAGAACAAGTCGTGTTACTACTTAATCGAAGAGGATATTCGACAAGTGTTTTATGTCGCGAATGTGGTCATGTCATTAAGTGTCCGGATTGTGATATTCCACTTGTTTATCATTCTTTCGATCATATGTTAAAATGTCATAATTGTGGTCATGTCGAGGAACAAGCTCATCAATGCCCTGAATGTGGCTCTAAATATTTAAGTCGCATTGGTTTTGGAAGTGAAAAAATCGAAGAAGAAATTCGTAAATTATTTCCAACTGCCTCTGTTTTAAGGCTTGATTCTGATGTTGGTAAAGTTAAAAACAATATTGCGACGACTTTAAAGGCTTTTGCAAATCATGAAGCAGATATTTTAATAGGTACGCAAATGATTGCTAAAGGCCATGATTTTCCTGATGTTACTCTTGTTGGCTTAGTACTTGCGGATTTGGGCTTATCGCTTCCTTCTGCAAGATCAAGTGAAAGGACATTCCAGCTTATAACCCAGGCTATTGGAAGAGCAGGAAGAGGAGAAAAGAAAGGGCGAGCGATTATTCAAACATATATGCCAACACATTACTCTATAGTTTATGGAGCAAAGCAAGATTATATGGGCTTTTATAAAGAAGAAATACGCATTAGAAAGCTTCAACAAAATCCGCCTTATACATTTGCTTCAACGATAACTATAACTTCTAAAAACGAAGATTTAGTTAATCAAGTAGCGTATACAACTCTAGATCTTGTTTTAAGAGAAGGTGAAGGAAAAATAATTGGTGTTGGACCAAGTAGTCCATATGTTAAAAAAGATGTATTAGGATATCGACGTGTTTGTATGTTTAAATACAAAGATCAAGACAAATTTAAAGAAATAATGCAAAATATTATAAATATTTTATCGAAAAAAAATGGCATTAGCATTAAAATAGATATAGATGCCTTAGATATTTAAAGGAGAAGAGATTATGATTACAATTGAAGTTATTGGAATGAACCATTATATGTTAAGCGATTATTCACATATGCATACAAAGCAAATCGCTAATTTATTTGAAACAAGTGAAAATGAAATATTCTTTTATTCCGGAGATTTGAAATTATTTCATGATGGAGTAGACCAAACATCTTGGCATACTTTAGTAAGAATTCATGCTCCAAAGAAATATGAACCATTTGAAAAAAATGTTGCAAAATATCTTTTAGATACTTTGACTGACTATATTTTAAATGCTCACATCGAATTTACTTATTTTGATGAGCACCATAGTTATGAAAAATTAAATCACGAATACGCACCATTCTTCCCAAGAGAAGAAAGTGATGAAGAATACGTAGAAGAAGACTATGAAGAAGATGAAGATTTTTCTGATGAAGAATTATTTGAAGGCAATGCTTTTGAAGGATTTGAAGAAAAATTAAAAGCAAGACAAAGCGAAAGTGACGAAGAAAAAATGTGTGAATGTGGCCATCAACACGTTTGCTGCAATGGAAAATCTCCAGCATGTGGTAAGTTCTGTGCGTGTGGTGAAAGATGCTCTAATTGTCACCACGCTCATGACCATGAATGCTGTGAAGATGATGATTGCGACTGTGATTGCGGATGCGACCATGACCATCATCACAAACATTAATTAAGTAAAAATCCTAATTAACATTGATTTTTGTTCACTTTTTAAAATTATTGTGTACAATAATATTGTCGAGAACAAAGTTTTCTCAAGGTCGTAGTTAATGGACTACGACATTTTTTATTGCATTTTTAAAGTGTTTTTATCTTTTATTATTTTCTATTATTTGTTAGAATAATAGAAAGGTTAGTGATAGTCATGATCAATTTGTATGGAGTAGAAATTCGTAAATTAGAGGAGTTAATGTTAAACGAGGAACAAAAGAAATTCCGCGCGACACAACTTTTTACTTGGATTTATGAAAAGAAAGCTACTTCATTTGATGAAATGACTGATATTTCACTAAAGTTTCGAGAAGTCCTTAAAGAAAAATATTGTTTAGAAAAACCAACTATATATACTAAACAAGTTAGTAGTGATGGTACGATTAAGTGTCTTTTAAATGTAAAAAATGATGATAAAGTTGAAACAGTTATCATGCGTTATAACTATGGAAATGTCATATGCGTATCAAGCCAAGTTGGTTGTAATATGGCTTGTACTTTTTGTGCGTCTGGCTTACTTAAAAGAAAACGTAATTTAGATGTTGAAGAAATGGTTGGACAAGTTCTTGTCATGAATGACTTATTGAGTGAAGAAAATCAAAGGGTTACGCATGTTGTTGTTATGGGAACAGGAGAACCATTTGATAATTATGATAATGTGATTGATTTTGTTCGCATCATGAATCATCCTAAAGCTTTTGCCATTGGCGCTCGTCATATTACAGTTTCGACTTGTGGTATACCAGATAAGATTTTAAGATACGCGAATGAAGGATTACAAATTAATTTAGCTATCTCTCTTCATGCTCCAAACGATGAAATAAGAAGTAAGATTATGCCTATTAATCGCGCTTTTCCTTTAGATAAACTAATGCCTGCAGTGCGTGAATATGAACGTATTGCAAAAAGAAGAGTGACTTTTGAATATATTTTACTTAAAGATATTAATGATAAAATGGAACATGCGGAAGAGTTGGCTCGCCTTATTAAAGGTACATTAGCGTATGTTAATTTAATTCCATATAATCCCGTTGATGAACATGGTTATAAGCGCTCAAACAATGTTCATGCATTTTTAGATAAATTAACAAAATTAGGTGTTACAGCTACAATAAGAAAGGAATTTGGCACAGATATTGACGCGGCATGCGGACAATTACGCGCTAAACATGTCGAAAAACATGAGAACTAGAATAGGCACATTTACTTATGTAACAGACATTGGAAAAGTTCGTACAACCAATGAAGATGTCTCAATTGCGATAAAAAATAAAAGTAATGATGTTTTAATGGTTGTATGCGATGGAATGGGTGGCTATACCAAAGGTGATGTTGCGGCAAGTATTGCCCTTAACACTTTAAAAGATGAATTTGAAAAAATCGACCATTTCTTTAGTGCTCTAGAAGTAAGAAAATTTTTATCTCGTAATATAAAAAAAGCTAATCAAAAGATCTATAAAATCGCTCATGAAAATGGATTATCTAGTAAGATGGGCACAACAATAACAGCAGTTATTATTCGAAAAAATACAATATTCGTAGTTAGCATTGGTGACACAAGAGCTTATATTGTTGAAGATGAAATATTACGTATCACTGATGATGATTCATACGTTAATTATCTTTATCGTTTAAATAGAATTAGTTTTGAAGATATGGAAACTCATCCAAAAAGGCATATTTTAATGAATGCCTTGGGATTAACTCCAAACGTTAGTTTTGAAGTTTCCTTTTATCGTCATGATAATAGTCGCATTTTACTTTGTTCCGATGGTTTATATACCATGGTGAGCGAAGAAAAAATGCATAAGATTTTAACTTCAAAAAAATCAATAGATGAAAAATGCCAAATGTTAATTAATGAAGCTAATAAGAATGGTGGAAAAGATAATATTGGCATAGCTTTATGGGAGGTTAGTAGTAATGAATGTAAATGAAATTATAGATGATCGCTATAGAATTGAAAGAAAACTTGGTGAAGGCGGAATGTCAATTGTCTATGAGGCAACGGACATTATTAATAAAAAACAAGTAGCAATAAAAATTATTAAAGGCGATATGATGGAAAACGCTATTAACTTATCGCGCTTTGAACGCGAAGCACGTGCGGCTGCGTCTTTAAGTCATCCAAATATTGTTAGAGTAGTAAGTTTAGGCACTTACGAAGGTCGCCCATATATGGCTAATGAATTTGTAAATGGCAAAAACTTACGTGATGTTTTAGATACGCGTAGTCATTTTACCGCATTAGAGGCTTGTGACATTATGTATCAATTGACATCTGCAGTCATTCATTCCCATGAACATAGTGTTATCCACCGTGATATTAAGCCACAAAACGTTTATTTAACCGCGGATGGTACAATTAAACTTGGTGACTTTGGTATTGCGACTTTTGAAAATTCTGCACGTCTAACAAGAAGTGAGACAATTATTGGTTCTGCCCATTATTTAGCGCCAGAAATTTCTAAAGGACAACAAGCATCGTTTGCGAGTGATATATACTCATTAGGTGTAACTTTCTTTGAACTTATTACGGGTAAAGTTCCTTTTGATGCAGACACACCAGTTGGAGTCGCCATTAAACATATTAAAGATAAATTTCCATCTCCTCGTAAGATTATTCCTTCAACACCTACAGAAATTGAAAGAATTATTTTAAAAGCAACAAGAAAAAATCCTGCTGAAAGATATAAAAATGTTGCTGAGATGCGAAAAGATATTGAACGTATTTTAAGAAATCCAGAAATTATTAAAGAAAAACATTCGTTTTTCTATCGTTTATTTCATAAAAAAGGTAAAAAATAGTTATGAATGGAATCATACTTTCTTCTCGCTACGGCACATATGAAGTTCTAACCTCGTCACAAGAAATTGTTGTTTGTAAGCCACGAGGATTATTTCGTCATAAACAAATAAAGTTAGTCGTAGGAGATAAGGTTGTTATCGATGAAATGGAAAAGGTTATTACTGACATTGAAGAAAGAAAAAACTTTCTTATTCGCCCTAGTATTGCAAATGTAGATGAACTTGCTATTGTAATGTCTGTAACTGAACCAGATTTTTCTTCCTTACTTATTGATAAGTTTATTGCTTATGCACGCTTCTTTAAAATAAACGCTAATGTTATAATTAGTAAGGTAGATAAAGATTTTGATGATCGACAATTAAAAGAAAAAATTGAAGCGTTAGAAAAAGTCGGAGTTCAAGTAATTGAATATTCGAAAGTGACTAAACTTGGAATAGAAAAGATTCAAAAGTTATTTGAAAATAAAATAGTCGCTTTAATGGGACAAACTGGTGTAGGAAAATCAAGTTTATTAAATGAACTTGTTCCAAGTAGTCAATGCGAAGTTGGAGAGTTTAGTAAGTTTTTAGGGCGAGGGAAGCATAAAACTAAAGAAGTAGTGCTTATTCCTTATGGTAATGGTTTTATTGCTGATACTCCGGGATTCTCTTCCTTAGAACTACCATTTTATAAAGAAGATTTAGCACAATGCTTTGTTGGATTTGAAAAGTATTATGATAAATGTAAGTTTGGTAATTGTCTTCATATTCATGAAAAAGATTGCGAAGTTAAAAAAGCAGTGGAAGAAGATAAAATTTCCAAAGATACATATGAAAATTATTTAAAAGTATCAGAGGAATTGATACTTAGAAAGGATCGATATTAACTATGAAAAATATTATAGTTTCACCATCTCTACTATCGGCGGATTTTACTAAAATTCAAGAAGAACTCGAACTAGTAGAAAATGCGGGTGCTGAGTGGCTACATTTTGATGTAATGGACGGACATTTTGTGCCAAACATTTCCTTTGGCGTGCCTGTTTTAAAATCTATTGCTCACAAACACCACATGTTAAATGATGTTCACATTATGATTTCTGATCCTTTGTTTTATGCACCTAAATTTATTGAAGCAGGTGCAGATTTACTTACCTTCCACTTTGAAGCAGTTAAAAGAAAAAATGTGGAAACTGTGATTGATATGATAAAGTCCAAAAGTTGTAAAGTTGGTATATCAATAAAACCAAAAACTGATGTTAAAAAGATTTATCCATATCTTGATAAACTAGATGTTGTATTAATCATGTCTGTAGAGCCAGGATTTGGTGGGCAAGCCTTTATGGAGAGTGCTTTAGATAAAATATCCAAACTTCGTAAAACAATTGATAGAAGACATTTATCAACTCTAATTGAAGTTGACGGTGGAATAAATGATGTGACTGGAAGAAAATGTATTGAGGCAGGTGCAGATATTTTAGTTGCAGGTTCATATATTTTTGGACAAAAGGATTTAGATAAACGTATTAAAGAGTTAAAGAGGCTATAGTTATGCGTAAAGCTATTGTTGTTACTGATGATACTAAATATAAGCAATTAGTGCGATATGAGGGCTATCCTCTTTTAGTATTGACGAAAAACTATAGTGATTTTAAATCAGATAAACGTTTTCATGATTTTCATAAGCGTGTTGTAATAGAATCTGTTGATCCTTCGCAATATGCAGTACAAGAAAAAGAAGAAGCACAAATTGAATCAATGACCAACGTTATTGATTATTTATATAAAAAAGGTTTTGATGAAATTGTCATTTTAACCGATATTAAAGCTAGTTCAGTTGATTATTTAAGTTATATTCTTTTATTAAAGAAATATCGACATTTAAAAATCTCATTTGAAACTGAACATGAGGCAATTCAATATTTTGAAATTGGTACGCACATTATTCCAAAAGAAACATCAGTTTCAATATCGTTAGTGCCATTCACGGATGCAGTTGTTTCTTTAGACTACATTGTAGATAAGAAAACAAGCGTAAAAATTGATGCTTTAAGTGGTCCTTTAAAAGATATAAAACTATTTCAACGTATCGCATTATTGAAGGTTGAAAGTGGTGCTGTTATATTAATTCGAAAGTTAGGTGAAATAAATGAAAATTGAAATAATGATACCTAGTCTAATTGTTGTTGTAATTATTTTTTCGATTTTATTTGTTGTGGGAAGAAGTAACTATCTAGAATACACAAAAGAAAAATTCGATATTCGTTCAAATTTCCCTTATGAAATGCAAGATAACTTTAGTTTTAAATACAATTGGCAAGTGCGATTCCTAGCTTTATTTTTCGCTCTTTCTTTGTGTCTATTTGCTGTTAATGCTTTTGATATGAAGAATGCCTCAAGTCTATCTTTGGCGATAGGAGTAATGATTTTAAATGCCATTGTTACAATGTTATTATTTTTCATTTCAATGAAAAATTCATCCTTGCATATGGCACTTGCTATTGGTCAATTTGGTCTCACTTTTTTGAGTTACGCCTTTGTTACAAACTATGTGTTTTTCTTTAACGCTTTAGAATATCCAATATTTTTAGGAATAGTTACTAGTGTGTTTTTAGTAATAATTCTTTTACTCTTAATAAATCCAAAACTTTATAAATGGATGTATATGGATAGAGTTGAAGAAAATGGAGAAGTGGTGCTAAAAAGACCTAAAGTCATGTTATTACCTTTATATGAATGGATCTTTATGATTTTAACAATTTTATTAGATCTTATAATAGTTGTTGCAACATTTATAATGTTAAATGCTTCAGTATAAAGGTATATTATGAAAAATAAAAAAATAGTTTTTTATGTTTTGCTTTCTCTTATTACACTTATTCCAATATGCTTAATTTTTAGTAAAAGTATTTGGTTTGATGAATCTTACACTTTAGCCTTAATAAAACATGACTATACCGACATTGTGCGAATATTAAAACTAGATATGCACCCACCGCTTTATTTTTTATCACTCAAATTATTTTGTGATATTTTTGGCTACTCTTTAGTAGTGACTAAAATATTTTCTTTGCTTGGTTATATGTCTACGATTTTAGTGTGTGGATTAATCTTAAAGAAGCATTTTAACGCAAAGACGTCTTTAATATTTTCTTTAGTGTTTCTTGCTATACCTAAATTGTTATATTTTAGTGTGCAACAAAGATCGTATTCATGGGCTATATTTTTTGTGACTTTATGCCTTTTAGAGACGATTGTTTTCTTTTTTAAAGATGATAAATTAAAGCGCATCATTGTTATGTCGTTTGCAGCATTACTAGCCGCGTACAATCACTTTTTTGCCTTGTTAGTTATTGGAATAATTTATTTAATGATTAATATATATGTTATGATTTTTAAAAGAAAATATCTTCTTCATATGATCATTTCCGATTTATTCATGCTTGTTGGCTATGCCTTTTGGATTCTTCCTTTATTTACGCAAGCAAGGGACGCTATCGGAGGATTTTGGGTGACTGGCATTGATATAAGCACAGTATTTATTTTTATTGGTAGTATTATTATTGTAACTTTATTAATGTTAAAGAAAGATAATCGCAGATTAGATATTATTTTTATCTCAATTGTAGCTATATCTTTTCAAGCTATCGCATTATTAGGAAGTATAATAATTAGACCATTTTATATCACAAGATATGTAATTGTAATTTCAGGAATTGGGGCATTACTAATTGCGCTAGGAATTGATAGTATTCATAAAATTATAAAAACTTCTGTTGTTGGCATATTTAGCGTTATAGGAATTATTAGTTTAGTGTCATCTATAAGCTTTGAATATAATGATTCAATGTTAAAATTTTTAGAAAGAAGTGAAAACTTAATAAGAAAAGAAGATATATTTGTTTATTTTGATAATTCATTTGGCATTATGTCTTATTACTATCCAGAGAATAAACATTTATGTACTTATAATAAAGCATGGTTTGATGCATTTGAATCAGTAGACCGTATTAAATCTAATGAAGTTATTGATTATATTAATGATGAATCAAAAACGTATGTAGTAAAAATGGACTATACAAAAATACCTAGTGATATATACACTAGGTTTGAAATAAATAAGATTGATGAGTTTAGATGTGATTATAACAATTTTGAAATGTTTGAACTAATCCTAAAATGACATAATAAAAAACCAAGGCGTTTAACCTTGGTTTTTTTAGTTTTGCTTTAATGATTTATTAAGGGTTCTATAAGCACGTGCGGACATTCTAACTGTTTGGACACGTCCATCAACGACGACCTTATATGGTTGTAAGTTGACATTCCATCTACGCGGAGTTGCTCTTAAGGAGTGAGAGCGTTTATTTCCACTTAAAGGTGCTTTACCTGTTACTGGGCAAACTCTTGACATTTTTACATACCTCCCTTAATTTTTTCGCATTATTTACACAATGCTTTTGTATAATAACATATTTTTCATAGTTAATGCAATGACTTTTTGAAAATTTTACTTACTAAATCTTAACTTTTGGAAATTGACGCAAAACTGATTCGCGGTCTCTAAGATTTTTGCATCTTTTTAACATCTCATCTAGTAGTAGTTGTTTCTTATCTAGGATAAGATAAATGGCATCTCCACGATCAGTTACAAATAGCAAGATATTGTTTTTTCTTGACCAAGATTCATCGATGTAGATAATGCGATTATATTCATATGCATATTCTTTG
The DNA here is from genome assembly GCA_022508535.1 of Erysipelotrichales bacterium. GTDB lineage: Bacteria > Bacillota_I > Bacilli_A > RFN20 > CAG-826 > RUG131. Next base: position 26,134 of record JAFLUZ010000005.1, on the reverse strand, counting down.
GTTAGTTTTTTTTGAGACAAATATTTTTTTTCAAGTGTGTAATAACTACATCTCAAAGTTATAACAAAGTATACAGCCGTAATAACTGCCCAACCTGCAAAAATAACATAATCTCTCGATGGAAGTGGCCAAACAAATTGACCATCAAAAGTTAAATAAAATAGTGCAAGCAAAAATACTGAAAGAAGAAAAAACCAAAGAAGTGTTTTGCGCATATTTGGGTATATTTTCATAACAATCACCTTTAAAATATTATATCATAAGAACAAGTATTACTCAAAAGAAATAACATAAAAATATACGTTAAATGTTTTGTAAATTATATTTACAAAGCGTTTTTGAATATGCTAAAATTAACTTGATAATTAGGAGGAGAAAATATGCGTTTATTTGATGTAATTCCAAGTAATTTTTTCTCAATCCTATCTTCTAAAAACAAAGAAGTATACGCGATGACTTTGAGTGTTCTCTATAAAAGTTTAGAAACTGAAGAGATGTCTATTAAGAAGGCTGATTTTTTACGTGTATTAAAAGAAACAGCTACAGACTTAGTAATGAGTCTTGATTTAAATGATGAAGACGCAGATGATGATGCTTTAAATAATCCGACACTTCCAAGTAAAGTTGCCTTCATTTTAAGAAGGCTAGAAGAAACAGGTTGGATTGATATTCAAATAGATAATGAGACTTTCGAAGAAAATATCATTCTTCCATCTTACTCAATTAAAGTTTTAGCAACATTAAAAGATATTTGTGTTGAGCAAGATGCTGCATATAATTCATTAGTTCACTCGACATATAGTGAGTTAAAACTAGAAGATGATGAACCAGATGATTTGATGTATGTTACATTACTTCGTGCTTATGAAAACACTAAGAAACTTAGAATTGAATTAGTCACTCTCGGTCACCAAATTAGAATATATCAACATCGTTTATCAAATTTATTTACTACAAATGATGTTTTAGCAAATCACTTTGATGACTATAAAGTACGAGTATCTGATAGACTATATCACCCGTTAAAAACATTTGACTCAGTCACTCGTTTTAAAAGACCGATTATGTCAATTTTACAAAAGTGGTTACGCGATGATAAGATTCGTCAAATGCTTATCGAACAATCGCTTTTATGGAGAAAAGAACGTGATCATAGCGCGGCTGAAGCTGATTTAATTAATAAAATAAACTTCATCCAAGATATGTACGAGCAACTAAACTCTATGATTAATGAAATCGATCAAAGTCATAGTGAATATACAAAATCTAGTGCCTCGAAAATCATTTACTTTAATAACAATGATAAGACAATTAAAGGACACTTGGAAACAATATTTAAAGCGTACGCAAAAGCTAATGCTGATATGAGTGCTGGTAAAGGATATAAAGATTTGAGATTTATATTATCATCAATGCAAGATAGCCTTCTCTTCCATGAACAAGGCTATATTGACCCAGAATCAATAACTCTTCCAATTGTTAGACAATATCGCGAGATTGGTGAACCTCTACCTATTGTTAATAACTTTGAAGAAGCTGGCGATTTGATTATGCAAAACTTCCTTGATCAAACACGTAATATCTTTACTGATGCTCGTGTTATGGAATTTATGGAAAGAGCGTTTGGAAGTTCGGATATCCTATTTGTCGAAGAAATTCCACTTCCTGACTACGATGCCTTTATCTTATTAATTCTTGCAACCTTAAAACGTAATGATGAAGATTGCTTCTACGAGGTTGACTATGATAACGATGAGCATGTCATATCGCAAGGATATGTTTTACCTAAACTTATATTTAAACGAAAGGAGAAAGCACAATAATGTTTGAAACAGAATTTGAAAAACTTACTAATGCTGAACAAAACGAATTTGCAAGAGTAGTAAATACTCTTATGCTTCGTTCCTTTATCGTTAGAGATGTTTTTGATAACAAAGAAAAAGCAATGAGAATCAATAGTGACTATCGTTTTATTGAGCGTCACTTTGATTTAATTAATGACTATTTAAAATTTACAAACTGGATTATGGAAAAAGACGTATTAAATGGGGTAGTCGCTCTATTTAATATGAATGAGCAAAATAGATTAAGAATTGACCGTGAGACATCCCTTTTACTCTTTGTTTTAAGATTAATTTATGAGACTGAGAAAAATGAATCAAGTCAAACGGGAGAATCTATCTATATTACAACCCCAACGCTTATTAAGACAATGATTGACCATGGTATTACTATGGCTGGTAAAAGAATGAGTGGAAGACTCTTTGCTAAATCTCTAAGATTTTTAGCTAACCACAACATTATCGCTAAAGTTAGTGGCTCGTATGATGAGGGTAACGTAGCCTTCTATATTTTACCTAGTATTATCTTTGCTGTAGATAATCAAAAGATTAAAGCAATGTCTGAGGCTTTGGAACAAATGAAAGCAGGTGACGAAGATGAAGACGCTTAAGAAAATTAAAATTATTAACTGGCATTATTTCTGGAATGAAACAATTAATATTGAACCAATTGTTTTCTTAACTGGTTTAAATGCTTCTGGTAAGTCAACCTTAATTGACGCAATGCAAATCGTTTTACTTGGTGATACATCAGGTAGATTCTTTAATAAAGCTGCTAGTGAAAAGTCATCTCGTACCTTAAAAGGTTATTTACGTGGTGAATTAGGTGATTCCGAAGATGGCGGATTTAAATATCTTCGTGAAGGAAGATTCACATCCTATATCGCTTTAGAGTTTTATGATGATTTAAATGATAAGTCATTTACATTAGGTTGTGTATTTGATTCATTTGATGATGGATCAGAAGAACACCGTTATTTCTGTCTTGAAGATAAGATTCCTGAAAATGAATTTATCAAAGATAAGATTCCAATGGATTATAAGACATTAGCGCAATTCTTTGTCTCAACTTATGGTGAAGGCAATTATCGCTTTGTTGATACTAATAAACAATATCAAGAATTGCTCAAAAAGAAATTTGGAAATATTAAAGATAAATATTTCTCACTTTTCAAAAAGGCAGTGTCATTCACGCCAATTACCGATATTACAACTTTTATTACCGAATACATTTGTGATGCTCAAGGAAACATCAACATTGATTCCATGCAAGAAAACATCTTGCAATATAAGCGCTTAGAAAATGAAGCAACAATTATGGGAATGCGTGTTGATCGATTAGTAGAAATTGAAACATCATATAATGCCTATAAATCTAATTTCCACAATATGAGCATTTATGGCTATATCGTTGAAAAGGCTGAGCTTCAAATTGAATTAAATCGCTTGAAATCTTACGATGATTCAATTGAAAAAGCTCAAAAGAGATTACTGGAAATTGAATCTGAATTAGCCGATATTGATGTTAATATCGCAGAATTAAATAGAAGAAAAACTCGCCTCATTCAAGATAAGGCAAGTAGTGATACATATCGTTTAACCGATGAACTACGTGAACAAAGACAAGAAGCAGTAGAAAAATTGGCTAGCTTAAATCGTGATGCACAACTTGTTCGTCAAAACTTAGAAAAATATGCGAATGATTTTATCGCTGTTGCATCTCACATTGTTGAAAAATTATCTAATTTAGATCAAACTCTTTTAAATGATGATCGTGGTTATGAGTTTAATGAATTATTGGAGTACGCAACTAAAGTTGTTGAAACATCTACTAATTTAAGAGATAACGAATTAAATCATATTGAAACACTTTCAGTTGAAACATTAAAGGAGTGGCGTGATTCACTCGCTAAGTTCAAACAAACTGTTTCGGCAATGAGTGTTTCTTTAGGTAGAACAATTACTACATTTGATCGTGAAACTGCTCTCTTAAAACAACAAGAAGCAGAAATGCGTAATGGTAGCAAGTCCTATGATCGTAGTTTAGTGACTATTAAAAACGAACTACAAAGAATATTGACTGAAAGACATGGAAAACCTGTTGTTGTATCTTTATATGCTGATTTAATTGATATTAAATCACAAACTTGGGTTAACGCAATTGAAGGTTTCTTACATGCTCAAAAGTTTAATCTCTTTGTAGAAAATAAATATTATTTTGAAGCTTATGATATTTTACGTGATTTACTTGCTAAGTATCATTACTATGGCACAACTTTAGTTGACCAAGAAAAGATTATTGAAAGAAATTATGCATGTGAAAAAGGTTCCCTTGCGGAAGAAATTATTACTGATCATGAAGGCGCAAGAAGTTACACTAATTTCTTAATCGGTAGATTGAAGAAATGTCGCAATGTTCAAGAAGCACGTGAATCTATGAATGGTATTACACCAGAATGTGATATTTATCGTAACTTTACTTTAGGAAAGATTAATCCTCGTCAATATAGTCCAGCATACATTGGAAGAAGCGTAGGAGAAGCACAAATTGCCTTAAAGAGAGCAGAAATTGATCGTAACAATCACATCGTTTCAATGTTAAGAAATATCCATAGAGACATTGCGGAAGCAAATACATTTGAAATTATTAACACTAACGAAATTAATAATACAATTACATTAATTGAAAACACTCGTAATGTCGAAGGATTAAAGAATACCATTGCATATTTAGATGATGAATTATCTAAGCATGATATTTCACAAATTGAATCATTTGATCGTCGTATCAAAGATGTTGAAGATGATATCAAGAACTTAGAAAATGAAAAACAAGTTTTATTTGAAGAAAGAGGACAACTCAATACTCAAATTAAGACCTTAAAAGACGAAAAGATTCCTGATACTAAGGCAAAATGTACTGAAAGAAGCAAACACTTAGAAGAAAACTACGATCCATTTGTCGTAGCAGAAGAATCTGAACCACTCTTTAATCAAATGTTGGTAGAAGGTAAGACTCCAATTGAGATGGTTAGTGAATATAACGTGAAGTTCTCACAAGCTCAATACAAATCACAAACTATCTTTAATAACGTCATGAAGTTACGCCGTGAATATGTTAAAGACTATCGTTTGTCTTATGATACTGATCAAAAAGATAACGATGCCTATGATAAGGAATTAACTGACCTTCGCGAAATTAAACTTCCTCAATATCAACTTGCAATTACTGACGCTTATAACAAGGCAACAAAGCAATTTAAAGATGATTTCATTTCTCGTTTAAGAAGTGCGATTGAAAGTGTCGAAATCCAAATTGAGGATTTAAATGATGCTTTATCACACGCAGTATTTGGAAATGATACATATCGTTTCACTTGCCGTCCAAGCCAACTCTATCATCGTTATTACGACATGATTAAAGATGATTTATTACTTCAAGTAGGTGAAGATGAATCAGCCTTTATTGAAAAGTATTCCGAAGTAATGAATGATTTATTTAGACAAATTGTCGATGTTGGTGAACATGGAGATAAAAATGCTCAACTTGCTGCAAATGTTGAAAAATTTACTGACTATCGCTCATATCTAGATTTTGACTTAATCGTTAAAAACAAAGAAGGACAAGAACAACGTCTTTCTAAAATGATGAAGAAAAAATCCGGTGGTGAAACTCAAACTCCTTTCTATATTGCAGTTTTAGCAAGTTTTGCTCAATTATATCGTGTTAATGAAGCAGGAGAATTAGGTAACTCAATGCGCTTAATTGTCTTTGATGAAGCTTTCTCTAAGATGGATAGAGGTAGAATTATGGAATCCGTGCGTTTATTAAGAAAGTTTAACTTACAAGCTATTCTTTCTGCACCATCAGATAAAATTGCTGATATTTCAGAACTTGTTGATGAAACTTTGGTTGTCTTACATGATAAGAATACATCTCGAGTTCGTTTATACGCAGAAGAAGAAAAAATTACAAATAAAAAAGCAATAGGCCAGCATTAATCTGGTCTATTTGTTTTGTGGAGGATTATGGAATTAAGTTATGCAAGTAAAAAAATAAGAGCTCAAAAACGCTTGAATGTATTCAAGTTAGTTTTAGTAGTACTTAAATGGCTTGTTATAATTTTGCTTATTAACGGAGCGTTTTATCTTTTAATTAATCCTCGCTTTAAGTTAATTACTAATGATATTGGAATAATTATCGCTACACTCATAAGCATCTTATTGTTTATTGTTATTTCACTTTTAGATCTAGCAATTTCCTGTATTAGACTTAATCGAAAATACAAAAAGTTTTATATGAACTTATTAAAGAATGAGGCAATGCTTGATGGTTTAGCGTTATTTGAAAATGAGAATGGTTTAAACGATGTTGAAAAAAACACCATAGAAAGCTATGTTGGAATTGAGAACATTGAAGTATTAAATGCCATGTCTCAAACTAGTAGTTCAGCTTATTTTGATTTATACCAAATAAAATATGAAGAAAAAAACTATGGTGTCATCATTAAAACTAAAATCGACTATATAGATAATGAATTAATTGTTCTTCGCAATGATGGAAGAAAAGGTAAATTATCATTTGATGAAAAGAACTTGAAACAATATGGTATTCGACTTGGAAATAATGAGCAATATTTTGGTAATACTTTTGCTTTATATGCAACATTAGATAATCGTGTTTATAAATTAATTAACAATCAAACACTTGAAGAACTTCAAAAATTTGCAACATTTGTTAAGACATCACTTTGTCTTACATTACTAGATGATAATTTATTTATTTTCATTGATAATTGGAAGATTGATTTAGTAAAATCAATGTTTAATAAAGATGGTATTTCAATTGTTGATATGCAGATTGAAGCATTAAAAAGGTTACAAAGTTATATTGAAAGTATGACTTTATTAATAAACAAAATGGAGGAATAAATATGACCAAAGAACTAGTAGCGATGATTTTAGCAGGAGGTAAAGGAACAAGACTTGAAGCTTTAACTAAAAAGGTAGCAAAACCTGCTGTTTATTATGGTGGGAGATATCGAATTATTGATTTCCCTTTATCAAACTGTGCAAATTCGGGAATCGATACAGTAGGAGTATTGACGCAATACGAATCAGTTGCCTTAAATAACTATATTGGAAATGGGGAAAAATGGGGATTAGATGGCGTAAGATCACTTGCCTCAATTTTACCACCACGACAAACTGAAGAAGGGGCAAACTGGTATCGTGGAACAGCAGACGCAATTGCCCAAAACCTTGACTTTCTTGATTCGATAAAACCTAAATATGTTCTCATTTTATCGGGTGATCACATTTATAAAATGAATTATCGCACAATGTTAGAAAATCATAAAAAAAATAATGCTGATGCGACAATTGCGGTTTTAAATGTAACTTTGAAAGAAGCCTCAAGATTTGGCATTATGAATGTTAATGAAGATATGTCAATTTATGAGTTTGAAGAAAAACCAAAAGAACCAAAATCTACGCTTGCTAGTATGGGTATATACATATTCACTTATAGTGTTTTGCGTGATGCTTTGATTAAAGATTTAAAAAATGAAGATTCTGATCATGACTTTGGAAAAAATATTATTCCGTATTTAATTAGTAAAAAGAAAAAAGTTTATGCTTATCGCTTTGATGGCTATTGGAAAGATGTTGGAACACTTGAGTCACTTTGGGAAGCAAATATGGATTTGCTCGATAATAAACAAGATGTTGGCTTATATGATAGTGAAGATAATATGAAAATCTACTCTGAAGATACTAAATCTGTCCCAGAGTATATTGGAAAAGAAGGAAGTGTTAAAAATTCACTTCTTAATCAAGGATCTGTTGTTTTAGGTAGTGTTGAACATAGTGTTATCTCTAATGAAGCTATAATTGAAGAAAATGCAATTGTAGTAGACTCCGTAGTTATGCCAGGAGCAAGAATTAAAAAAGGTGCAAAAGTATATAAGGCGATTATTGGCGATAATGTTGTAATTGAAGAAAATACCATTATTAACAAAGAAAAGAAAGGAATAGTTCTTGTTAAGGACTAGGAGGTTACATTATGTATAAAGTATTAGGATATTGTAATTTACATCATACTGTCGAATTAGGACCTCTAAGTGAAGAGAGATCTTTAGCCTCAACTCCATTTTTAGGTCGTTATGCCTTCATTGATTTTACACTTTCAAATTTTTCAAACTCTGGTATTGATAGAGTCGGAATCTTAGTTAAAGAACACCAAAGATCTTTAGTCAAACATTTAGGTAACTCTAATGTTTGGAACACAAATACGAAGATTGGCACCAATGCTATTTTATACAATGAAAAAGATGCCAAAAATTCTCGTTACAATCACGATGTAAATAATATTAAAGAAAATGACTGGTTGTTATTAAGAGAAAAAACAGATTATGTTGTTGTTGCCCCAGTTCACTTTGTAATGGCGATTAACTATCAAGAAGTTCTTGAAGAACACATCAAAAAAGGTGCAGATATTACAGTTGTTTATCAAAAAGTTGATAATGCTAAAACTCATTTTGAAAGCTGTGATATTGTCACAGTTAAAGATGGTATAATCACTGATTTAAGAAAAAATGAAGGAACAAAAGATAAAGTAAATATTTCTTTAGAAACTTATGTCATAAGCATGAAAAAATTTGAAGAATTAATTTATAAAACAAGCAAAGTTTCTGCTCTTTACGAATTAAAAGACTTAATTGCATTTTCTTTACATGAAGGAAATGTGCATGGCTTCGAACATAAAGGATATGTACGTTGCTTTGATAGCTTAAATCATTATCTTGAGTATTCTTTAGAATTACTAGATTATAATGTAAGACAAAAATTATTCTTACCAAATTGGCCAATTTATACAATCACCAATGATACTCCACCTACGAAATATTTAAACAATGCAGATGTCAAAAATTCATTTATTTCCAACGGGGCAATTATTGATGGTAAAGTTGAAAATTCCATTCTTTCTCGTAAAGTTATCGTTAAAGATGGAGCAGTAATTAAAAATTCAATTATTCTTACAGACTGTATTATTTCCTCTGACGCGCACTTAGAATATGTTATCGAAGATAAGTATTCTAAAGTAATTCGTGCTAAAAAAATTATTGGAACTAAAGAGGATCCAGTCTTTATTAAACAAGGAGATGTTATTTAATGAAAATAGTAATGGTCACCTCGGAAGCTAATCCTTTAGCTAAAACAGGTGGTTTAGCAGATGTTGTATATTCACTTTCCAAAGAATTAGTTCGTCGAAACGATGTTTCAATTTTTATGCCGTTTTATCGAACGATCGAAGACAAAGTGAAAGAATGTAAACTTGTCAAAGAATGTATAGTTTACATGTCCTGGCGTAAAGTATATACGCAGCTTTATTTAACGTTTATTAATGGTATCAAATATTATTTAATAAAATGCGATCAATATTTTTCACGCGCCTCATTATATGGTTATGATGATGATAATGAAAGATTTGCCTATTTTACCATTGCCGTAAAACAACTTATGGGCGATTTAAATATGAAAGCAGATATTATTCATATTCATGATTGGCAACCAGGAATGTTACCAGTTTTAATTCGTGATGATAAAAATAGCCCGTTGAATAGGGCAAAATTTATTTTAACAATTCATAATCCGGCCTTTAAGGGATATTTTAATCCATATCAATTAGGTGATTTATACGGGATGAGTGATGAACACTATATTGATGGTTCAATTAAATTTAAAGATGCTGTATCAACTTTAAAAAGTGCAATTATGTACGCAAATAAGATAACAACAGTATCACCAACTCATAGAAGTGAATTGTTGTATCAAGATATTTCCGATGGATTAAATCATGTCTTAGAATATCGCCAAGATGACTTTATTGGTGTATTAAACGGTATTGACTATAACGAGTTTGATCCTAAATATGATGAAAAAATTTACGAAAAATACGTTTTAAGAAATATTAAGAGCAAAAAAGCATTTAATAAAAAATCTTTAGAAGAAGAACTTCATCTTAAAGTTGACGATGCTCCATTATATGGAATGGTGTCTCGTTTGACTTGGCAAAAAGGTCTTGACATTTTACTTCCTGCAATACACGGAATTCTTGCTAAGGGAAGTAAAGTTGTAATATTAGGATCTGGAGAATATAATTTTGAACAAGCGTTAGAAAATTTAAGAAGAGAATTTCCAGATAATCTTGCCATATACATTGGATATAACGATACTTTAGCTCATAAAATTTATGCTGCTTCAGATTTCCTTTTAATGCCATCATTATTTGAACCATGTGGACTATCGCAAATGATTGCCCATAGATACGGAACACTTCCAATTATTCGAAGAGTTGGTGGATTAAGAGATAGTGTTATTTCTTATGATGGTTATAATCTTGAAACCGCCAATGGATTTGGATTTGATGATTATAGTGAAGGAGCAGTTTGGGGTACACTTGAGTGGTGTGAAGAAAATTATCGTAATAAATACGTCATGCGTAAACTTATTAAGAACGCAATGCACGCTAAGCATGATTGGAAATCTTCAACAAGACAATATTTAAAAATTTATAAATAGAACTATTTAAAATATGATTTAAAATGCTCAAGAACAGATAAATCATTATTAATTTCTGGATGATATTGAACAGCGAATATCATCCTTTTTTTATCTTCGATTTCTTCAATAACTTCATCATCAGTTTTTGAAATAGGTGTGAAATTACTTGCTAAAACATCTATACATTGGTGATGAAAAGAATTAGTGAATTTTTGGTGATTATTTTGCTTATTAATGATATGTAATCCGTCATGAGTATTTGGTATTTCTTTTAATGTTCCACTAAAGAACACATTTAAAATTTGTAGTCCCCGACATATTCCAAGTATTGGTTTATTCTTATTTAACGACATAGAAATTGCATAGTATTCTAAATTATCAAGACGAGAATCAAAATTTATAAAATTATCTATTTTATTGTATAGATGAGGATTAACATCTCCTCCACCGATTAAAACTAGGCAATCTATTTTGTTTATAAGATACTTAACATTGTGTTTAGTTATAAAAAGAACGATAAAACCATTACTTTCTAAATAATCTAAATATCGATTATATATCCCAATAATTTCTTTTTTATTTTCGTAGTAAAATCGAATGGGAATTCCTGCAATAATATCTTTTTTCATATTAAATTAGATGTTTAATAGTTAAAAAAAATAACTATTATAACTTTAATTAAACATTTCTAAATAAAGGTGCTAACACATACATTTAAAGTGTTAGGGGTGTTTTTATGAATAAAAAGTATAGAGTCGCGGTCATTGGAGGACATGGACTAGTTTCTAAGTCTATCATTGAAGATTTAGAACGATTTAATTTTCCAATGTCAGAACTCGTCGTGTATGGCTCTAAAGTTCATGCATCAATTGATTTAGTTGTTAATTATAAAAAATATCGAATTTTACCATTAGAAGAAGATAATGTAATGCCGTTTGATCTAGTTTTCTTTTCTTCAAGTGATGATTTATCAAACAAGTATGCAAAACTATTTATTGAAAAAGGAGCTCGTGTAATTGATAATTCTTCATTTTTTAGAAATGATAAGAGTGTCCCACTTGTAATTCCTGAAATTAATGAAGAGGATTTGTTAAATGATAGTAAAATATACGCAAATCCAAATTGCACAACAATCATGATGTTACTTGCAATTTATCCGCTCCATCAAGAATTTAAAATAGAAAAACTTAATATTTCAAGTTATCAATCAATATCGGGTGCTGGAACATTAGCGTTAGAAGAATATGTTAATGAATCAATAGATCAAAACTATGAAGCGAAAATTTTACCTAGCAAAAATGCAGTAAAAAAAGTAATTTATAATAATTTACTACCAGTCGTAGACGATATCAAAGAAGATGGTTATACTGGTGAAGAAATAAAAATAATTAAGGAATCACAAAAGATTTTACATCTCAAAGATTTAGAAGTAAATCCAACTTGTGTAAGAGTTCCTACTTTATATGGTCACGGGATAACAATATATGCATTATGTAAAGAAAAAATCGATTTAGAAAAAGTGAAAGAAATTTATCAAAGTAAACCATATTTAAAATATAAAGATACACCAGATTATCCAGATTTAAAAGAAGTAGTTGGTACACCAATTGTAGAGGTTGGAAGATTCCGTGTAGATAAGTATTGTGAATATACGTTAGATTTATTTGCCACATCAGATAACCTAATTCGTGGTGCAAGTTATAATGCAGTACAAATTGGATTGTCTTTAATTAAACTAGGTATACTATGATATTTTATAAATTACAGGCAAATGGCAATGATTTTATCGTCGTTTATGAGAATAAAATACTAAAAAAAGACATTAAAAAAATATGTCAAAATCACTTTTCAGTAGGTGCGGATGGAATAATCGTCTTAAAAAAAGTAATGAACTATGATCTTGGCATGTGGATATATAATTTTGATGGAAGCAAGGCAAGAATGTGCGGAAATGGACTGAAAATTACTGCATATTTCTTACGGAATATCTTAAATAACAAAAAAGAAGAATATAGTATTTTAGTTAATAATGAAAAAGAAGCGATAGTGGGGTATATAAATGAACAATATTATGCACTCCTTGATAGACCAAAGTTCTTAAAACGAAGTAATAATTACTATATTTATAATATTGGAAATACCCATGCAATAAAATTAGTAGACTACATATCAAAATCTTCGCTTATCAATGATAAAAAGAACAAAGAATTTGATGGAATGAATGTCACTAACGTGCAAATAATTGATAAAAATAAAGTAAAGATATTGACCTACGAAAATGGTGTAGGAATAACAAATTCCTGTGGAAGTGCATCACTTTGTTCATTTCAATATTTATTAGACACTGAAAAAGTAGAAAAAAATATTGAGTTTTTCTCGCTTGGCGGAAGATATAGCGTTGAAAAAATGTATGACAAATTATGTCTATTTGGGAAAGTTAATTATGTTTACAAAGGAGAGTTAATAGATGAATATTGATAAATTAGTAATTAAAGATTATGATCGAATCTTTTACAATCGTTTTCAAGATGTTTTGGATCAAAAAAATAAGTATGATGGTCCTTTTAAATTAATTGATTTTGGTGTGGGTGAAGAAAAATCAATGCCAGATGAAAGAATATTAAAATCTTTCAACGAGTCACTAAATAAAAGTAATAATCATAAATATAGTGACAATGAAGCAAAAGAACTTTTAAAAAGCGCTAAAAGCTATTTAAAAAGAAATTTTGAAGTAGAAGTAAAAGATAACGAGTTAATGCATGTAATAGGTGCCAAATCCATCTTAGCAATAATTCCATCACTATTTGTTAGTGATGGTGATTATGTTGTAACGCTTAATCCAAGTTATGTGATTTTAGAAAGAGCTGCTAAATTATGTGGGGCAAATATTGCTTATTTATCATTAAAAGAAGAAAATCAATTTTATCCAAATTTAGATGAAATAAGTGAAGACATATGGAAAAAGACAAAAATCTTAAATCTAAACTTTCCTCATAATCCAACAGGCGCAACTGTTGATGAAAACTTTTATAAAAAGGCAATTGCTTTAGCTAAAAAATATAATTTCATTATTATAAATGACGCTGCATATTTAGGAATAAGCTATCATAAGCCTTTATCGTTTTTATCAGTTGATGGAGCAAAAGAAGTTGGAATTGAGATATTTAGTTTATCAAAAAGTCATAATATGACCGGATTTAGAATTGGTTTTGTTGCAGGTAACTCACGCATTATTGAATTACTTAAACTTTTAAAAAATAATTTTGATTCTGGACAATATATACCAATCCAATTAGCAGCAAAAACTGCACTAGACTGTGATGATATTACAGAATCTTTGAAAGATAAGTATTTAACGCGAATGAAAAAAATAGCCATGATACTTTTTGAACATGGCTTATATGCTTATATTCCTTATGGAACATTTTATCTTTATTTTAAAGTCCCTTCAAAAGTAAAAGATGTAACATTTAAAACAGCGCAAGAGTTCTCAAGTTTCCTTCTTGAACGAGTAGGAATTATGACAATACCATATGACGAAGAAGGACACTACATCCGTCTATCGATGACTTTTGAATGTGATGATGAAAACGCATTTTACGAAGATTTAAGAAGTAGATTAAACTTAGTTTTCTTTTAATTTAATAACTTCAATTACTGGTTCATCAATTACTTCAATACTTTGAATTACAACCCTCTCTAATGGTCGATCACTTGGAGAGGTTTTTGTATTGGCAATTTTATCAACTACTTCAATACCTTCAATAACTTTTCCAAAAGCGGCATATTGTCCATCTAAGAAATCGCCATCTTTATGCATGATAAAGAATTGTGAGCCAGCAGAGTCTTTATCGTAAGCTCGCGCCATAGAAATAACACCACGAGTATGAGATAGTTCATTCTTATAGCCATTTATTCTAAACTCACCTTTAATAGAATAGCCAGGACCGCCAGTTCCATTGGCCTTAGGATCTCCGCCTTGAATCATAAATCCTTTAATAACTCGGTGGAAGGTTAATCCGTTATAAAAGCCCGATCTTGCTAATTCGACAAAGTTTGCACATGTATTTGGTGCGTTTTTGTAATCAAGTTCTAATTTTATTTTTCCATAATTTTCAATATTAATTTCTATCATATAAATCACCCGAAACTATTTTAGCATAATTAAAGAACTTACACAAAATTAACTATAATATAGTTAATTGTTTTTAAATATGGTAATATTTTTTTGGAGGACTTTAATATGATCCAATCTAATAAAGGTAAATTCTATTTCACATTAGTATTATTTTCGCTTCTTGGTCAAGTTGCTTGGGTAGTGGAAAATATGTATTTTAATGTCTTTATATCGACAGAATTTGGAGCAAGTCAATTCCAAGTAGCGTTAATGGTTTCATTAAGTGCGATTGTTGCAACTTTAACTACTCTTTTTGTAGGGGCTTTCTCTGATAAAGTGGGAAAACGAAAACTCTTTATTTGGCTTGGTTATATTATTTGGGGTATCACAATATTAGCTTTTTCATTATTTAATGTTGAAACGATTTCAAAAGTTGTTCCTGCAAGTATGAGCGCGGCCTCAGTTGGTATAACTTTAGTAATATTATTTGATTGCATTATGACTTTCTTTGGAAGTAGCGCGAATGACGCATGCTTTAATTCTTGGATTACAGATACTACTGATAATACTAATCGTGGCAAGGTCGAGGGTATTAATTCAATGATGCCGCTTGTTGCAATACTTGTAGTATTTGGCTTACTTTCTGGATTTGCTAAAAAAGGTTCTTGGTGGATATTATTTTTAATTATCGGAGCTTTAACTATTATTGCTGGTATCATTGGTATATTTAGCATTGTGGAAAGTAAAGTTGAAATTGGAAAAGATGAAAACTATTTTAAAAGAATATTTTATGGCTTTAAAATAACAAGTCTTAAAGAAAATAAAATTCTATATTTAACTTATTTATCATTCGCAGTCTTTGGTGTTGCAATTCAAATATTTATGACCTATTTAGTCCAATACTATCAAGCTTATATTCCAGGTACAATGCTTGGTATGGATAAGTATGTCTTTATTATGGCACCTGCAATTGTTTTAGCAGCAGTGGCAACTTTCTTTTATGGAAGAGTATATGATAAAATTCACTTTAAAAAGACAATTATACCTTCTTTATTAGTTTTATTACTTGGTTTAGTTTTATTATCATTTACATTCTTGACTCAAAATTTAGTGCTTATATTTATCGGCTCATTATTCTTGATGTCAGGTTATTTATGTTCTTCAGCAATATTTAATGCAAAAATTCGTGATCATACCCCAGTTGATAAAGTTGGATCCTTCCAAGGAATTAAAATGTTTGCTCAAGTTCTCATTCCAATGCTTGTCGGTCCTTGGATTGGTGCGGCAGCAATATCAGGAGATTTCTCTTATAATATGGAAAATGTTTTAGTTCCAGAAGGATATGAATATACAGTAAATCCTGGAATATTTGTTGGGGCAGGAATAATTGTAGTTTTGTGTCTTGTGAGTTTAACGCTAGTCTTTATTTATGAAGGTAAACAACATGAAAAGAAATAAATTATATACTGATGATACGAAGCTTCCTGATATTCCTTTAAGTGAATATCCAAGAATGCAGTTTAGACGAGATTCATATTTATGTTTAAATGGAACTTGGGATATTGCGTTTTCTTTTAATGATAAATTACCAAGTACATATGAGCAAAAAGTTATTGTTCCTTTTCCAATTGAATCTCATTTATCGTCTTTAAATAGAACATTAAGAAAAAGAGAGCGAATTTTTTATCGTAAATTTTTTACGCTTGATAGTGATTTTATAAAAGATAAAACAATTCTACATTTTGACGCAATTGATCAAATAGCAGAAGTTTATTTAAATGGCACAATACTTTGTAAACACATTGGTGGCTATCTTCCTTTTAGTGTTGATATAAGTAAATATGTCCAAAAAGAGAATGAACTTATTGTTAAGGTAAGAGATGATTTAGATATTAGAATACCTTATGGAAAACAAAGTAAAAAAAGCAAAGGTATGTGGTATACAAAAACTAGTGGAATATGGAAAACTGTCTGGTTAGAAAGTGTCCACTCTAATCATTTTGAAAACATCAAAATAGATGTTACTTTAAATTCGGTGCAAATAAATGTTTTCGGTAATGTTTCAAAGAAAAAGCTTATCATCCGTACTGAAAAAGAAGATATAGTTCGAGAATTTAGTGGAGACATTATTAAAGTTAATATTAAAGACCCACATCTATGGACTCCCAATGATCCATATCTCTATTATTTTGATTTGGTTTCTGAACATGATGTTATACATTCCTATTTTGCTTTGCGCACTATTAGTGTTGTAAAGACTAATGGCTATCCATGTTTGATGTTAAATAACAAACCGTATTTCTTTCATGGTTTATTAGATCAAGGTTATTTTCCTGATGGATTATTAACACCTAAATCTTATAAGCAATATGAAAAAGAGATAATAGAGTTAAAAGAGCTAGGATTTAATACATTACGTAAACATATCAAAATTGAACCATTATATTTCTATTATCTTTGCGATAAATTAGGTATGATTGTATTCCAAGATTTTGTAAATAATGGAAGATATCATTATATTCATGACACAGTTTTACCAACAATTGGATTTACGAAACGTCGTGAAAGAAAACTACTTTCAAAAGTAACAAAAGAAAACTTTATTAATCACGCTAAAGAAACAGTAGAGTTATTATATAATTCACCATCTGTCTTATATTACACAATATTTAATGAAGGATGGGGTCAATTTGATTCTGATAAAATGTATGATTTAGTAAAAAGTATGGACTCATCAAGAATTATTGACACGACTTCGGGATGGTTTAAACAAAAAAAGAGTGACGTTGAATCACTCCATATATATTTCAAAAAGATAGAAGGGGCTATGACAGAAAAGCCACGAATTATTTCAGAATTTGGTGGATTTGCTTATAAAGATATTGAACACTGTTATAATCCTAAAAATATGTATGGTTATAAAAAGTTTAAAAATTATGAAGATTTAGAAAAGGCAGTAAAAAAACTTTATGATGAAGCGATTTCACCATTTATTTTAAAAGGAATTGCTGGTACAATTTATACTCAGGTAAGTGATGTTGAAGACGAAACAAATGGTATATTCACTTATGATCGACATATTAAAAAAATTAAAGTCAAACTAATCGATAAACTGGATGAAATAAATTTATAATAAAAGTTGACAAGGAAGCTTGAATATGAAAGGTGATTAGAGTTGTTCAAATTATTTAAAAAATATTTAAAACCATATTTAGCAGGCGTAATTGCTGGACCAGCCTTTAAAGTATTAGAGGCTATTTTTGAGTTGATTGTGCCTCTCATTGTCAAAAATATCATTGATATTGGTTTAAATGGAAAAGGTGGAAAAGATTATATCTTACAACAGGGACTAATTCTTTTAGCACTTGCAATAATTGGTTTTATGACGACAATGACTTGCCAATATATTGCGTGCAAAATTGCCGCTAAATATCGTTATGATTTAGATAAAGATTTGTATCACAAAATAAATACATTATCTTTAAAAGATTTTGATAAATATAGTGTCTCAACTCTTCAAACTAGATTAAGTAACGATGTTTTAATAACACAACGAGGAGTGGCAATGCTAATGAGACTTCTTGTACGTGCTCCACTGATTTTAATTGGTGGAACAGTAATGTCTTTTATCATTTCTCCACGTCTTGGTATAATCTTTGTAATTGTAGGTGTTTTAATTGGCTTGATTTTGTTTGTAATTTCCAAACTATCTTTACCACATAATAAACGTATTCAAAAAGATTTGGATGACGCAACAAATATAACTAAAGAAAATTTAGTAGGTGCAAGAGTAATTCGTGCATTTAATAAACAAAAATACGAAAAAAATAGATTCAATGATACGGTTGATACAATTGAAAAAGAATCTTCACACTTAGCAATTTTTTCTGCACTTTTAAATCCATTAGTGACTATTATTGCAAATGTTGGTATTATTTTAATTTTCTATTTTGGTGCATCTTTTGTAAATACTGGTTCTTTAACTCAAGGTGATGTATCTTCCCTTATTAACTATATGGTCCAAATATCTTTAGCAGTTGTAGTTGTGGGAGATCTAGTTGTTGTCTTTTCAAAGGCAAGTGCTTCATCATTAAGAATTAACGAAGTGCTAGAAACAGAGCCAAAAATTATAAGCGGAAATGAAATTCCTGAAGATCAAGAAGAAATTGTTAAATTTGATAATGTATTCTTTTCCTATCATGAAAACAATTCCTATGCTTTAAAAAATATTAATTTCTCAGTTAAAAGAGGAGAAGTAATTGGGTTAATTGGAAGTACTGGTAGTGGTAAATCGACAATTATTAATTTACTAGATCGCTTATATGATATAAGTGAAGGGCAAATTATTGTTAATGGCATAAATATTAAAGACTATGATTTGTCATCGCTTAGAAAAAATATTGGAATTGTTCATCAAAAATCATCATTGTTTAAAGGAACAATTCGCTCAAATTTACTTTTTGCAAATAAAGATGCAAGAGAAGAAGAAATGTATAAAGCATTAAAAACTGCTCAAGCTTTAGATGTTGTTCTAAATAAAGAAAACAAACTTGATAGTGTTGTAGAAGAAGGCGGAAAAAACTTTTCAGGAGGCCAAAGACAAAGATTATGTATTGCTCGTGCTCTTATGAAAAATCCTGATATTTTAGTTTTAGATGACTCATCAAGCGCTTTAGACTATATGACCGATTTAAACTTAAGAAACGCAATTAAAGATGATTATAAAAACACAACCGTGTTTATTATTTCGCAACGCCCAAATTCCCTCAAATATGCAAATAAGATTATTGTTTTAGAAGAAGGTAGTATTGTTGGAATTGGAAAACATGATGAACTTGTAACAACTTGTAAAGTATATAAAGAAATCTGTGATTCGCAAGACTATAAAGGAAGTGATAGTCATGCCTAAATCAACTATAAGATTTTTTAAGGAAAACCTCAAATCACATTTGTTTTCTTTAATAATATGCATTGTACTTTCTTTATTTTTTGTCTGTGCAACCATTTTATTTACTATAATGACAGGTCGCATTGTCGATATTATTAAAGATATTAATGATGTAGATTTTGTCTTATTAAAAAAAGATTTAATAATTCTTATTGTATGTGCTTTAGTTTCTTTACTTTCTGATTGGCATCTTCGTTATATTTCCTCAAAGATGTGTTATCGAATTGTTAGTGATTTACGAAAAAAAGCAATCGATAAGTTATTAAGTGTTCCAGTATCATATATTGACACCCATCAACATGGAGATTTAATTACCGCAGTGATTGCCGATATTGATACGATATCGGATGGACTTATGCAATTATTCCAAAAATTATTTACAGGTGTGATGACAATTATTTTAACTTTGGCTATCATGATTTATCTATGTTATCCACTTGCAATTGTTGTATTTGTTTTAACTCCGCTTTCTTTGATATTTTCACTAATAATCGCAAAAAGATCAAAGAAAATATATAAAATCCAATCAGACATCAAAGGTAAGATGGGTGGATTTATTAATGAAAATCTTACAAATCAAAAAATAATCGTTTCTTACAATAACGAATTAGAAAAAGAAGAAGAGTTTGATGAAATTAATAAAGATTTTTTAAAAATTAATTTTAAAGCAGAATTTATTGCATCGATTATTAATCCAGCAACAAGATTAATTAATGCCATAATATATGCCACACTTGCAATTGTTGGCGGTCTATTTGTGGCAAATGGATCATTTAGTTTAACAATAGGAACATTAGTGACATTCTTACTTTTTGCAAATCACTATACTAAACCATTTAATGAAATATCTAATGTAATTTCAGAACTTCAAACTTCATTTGCCTCTATTAATCGTGTGCAAAATATCTTAGAAGAACAAAATATTATTGATGATAGTGGTAAACCATCATTTGTATATCAAAGTGGTGGCATCAAAGTTGAAAACGTTGATTTTTCCTATGATAATGAGCATCTAATTTTAAAACAAATTGATTTTGCTATTAAGTCAAGACAAAAGGTTGCAATTGTTGGAACAACTGGATGTGGTAAGACTACACTTATTAATTTGATCATGCGCTTTTATGATCAAAACAAAGGTAAAATAATTGTTTCTAATCAAGATATATTAGATACAAATAGAGATACGTTACGCGAGCATTTTGGTATGGTTTTACAAGATACTTGGATCTTTAAAGGAACAATAAAAGATAATATTCGTTACGCGAAACTTGATGCAACTGAAGAAGAAATAATTAAAGCTAGTAAAAAAGCAAAAGCTCATAATTTTATTATGCAAATGAAAGATGGCTACGACACTATTGTAAGTGATGACTTTGGTTTATCTAATGGGCAAAAGCAATTAATATGCATTGCAAGATTATTTTTAGCAAAACCAGAAATGTTAATTCTTGATGAAGCAACTTCAAGTATTGATACAAGAACAGAAGTTCTTATCCAAGAAGGTTTCGATGAAGTAATGAAAGGAAAAACATCAATTATCATTGCACATCGCTTATCTACAATTAGGAATGCTGATCTAATTCTTGTTATGGATAAAGGAAAAATCATTGAACAAGGAAAACATGATGATCTATTAAATAAAAAAGGATTTTATTATGAATTATATAATGCACAATTTAAGCAACAATAATATTGAAATGTCAAGAAAAAATGATTTAGAAACGCCGCGCAACTTTAAGGTGCGCGTAAAGTTCTTTTAAAATATTTACTTTTATCATTTAATATAGGTGTGAGGTGGTTATTATGAAATTTAACGAAAAACTAAAAGAATTAAGAATTCAAAAGAATCTGACACAAGATGATGTGGCAAATCATCTACATATTTCCCGTCAAAGTGTCTCGAAATGGGAACAAGGCATTAATGAGCCTGATATTCAAACTTTAAAACAATTGTGTTTATTGTTTGAAGTTACAATTGATGAGCTAATAGATGATGATAGGGAAGTTGTATTATCTAAAGAAGAGAAAAGAAGTAGAGTATCAAAAACCCTTTTTATTGCTCAAGCTACTATTTGTTTATTAAATATTTTAAATATTTTATGCTTGTTAGTATTTCTCCCTTCCGAAGTTATAACACATTATGATTTTGCTGGTAATACTTATGGAAGTAAGTTTACTTATCTTTTATTTCTTGCACTTCCGATACTTGGACTTTTAATTAGTGTATTTACTAAACTTTTTACAAAGAATAATGTTTATTATAAAAAACACTCAGTATTTATTGGTTGCACTTTCCTTATAATGCAAATATTGTTCTTTATCGGAACATTTATACCAATGGTGTTATTAATTAAATTTGATGAAATAACATTTTCTAGATTTATGATTTGTGAAATTGCGTTGGTATTTATATGTGGAATAGCTTCAACAAATCCTATTGTTAATAAAAATCCTAACTTCTTTGCAGGTTTTAGAACAAGTTTTACTCTTTCAAATAAAGAAGCTTGGTATAAAGTTAATTTATTACAATGCATTTTAGGTTTTATAGCTGCAGTCATTATGTTAGTAATTTCTCTTGTGGTTAAAGAAACATGGGTGAATTATAGCATTTTACTAGTAATAATTAGTGTCATAATTACTTTTATTTATCATGAAGTATTGCGACATAAAATGAAGAAAATTAATAAATAGTCATTTCTTACTTTTATTAAGGACACATGGCTTAAATGTTGTGTGTCCTTTTTATATGCATATTAGTGCATCTTTTAATCAGTAATGTTTTTTAAATAATGGACTTTTATACATGATTAAAACCTCACGTTGCCATTGCATTTTTTGCAAAAATACAAAAATATGTAATGATAACTTGATAATAACTTTCATTAAGTGATACACTAACATTGAAAAAGAAAATTGGTAATCTTCAAGTTTCGTATACAATTTCATTAAATAATGAAACTGAAGATAGAGAATACAGAGCGTTAGAAGCAATAAAAGATAATTATGATAAATATGTTGTTACAACTGATTATATGCTCCAAAAAAGAAATGGTATTAAGCATATTAATTTGATGGAATTTATGATTGCAAACGAAAAGTTTTAATAATATTTAGTCACTAGGGAGCACTTTCATTTTTATTTTATATAAAGTAAAAAAAAGAAGCAGTCATTGCTTCTTTTTAATATGTTATAACTTCTTTAACAAACTCAAATCCTTCTTCAACAGTTGGTTTTACGATAGTAGTCGCATAACTTTCAACTTTATCAAGAGGGAAGAAATGTTCGCCAGGAATTAAATTACGTTTTTCAATACGTTGATAACAAATATTCGCAGGAGTTGGAAAATAATATGCACCGACATGGAATTTAGTATTAGGAATTCTTTCATTCAACTTTTCAAAAAATCTTGCTCTAACTTTAGGAGTAGGACTTGTAGCGTCATAAATTACATCGCGACCATTAGAGATTTCTTCTGAAAGCAAGCGATATACTTCAGGCCAAACGAGTTCTTCACCCCAATCAGGGTGCTCCATTCTAACTCCATCAGAAGTAACGATTTTACAGTTAAATTCCTTTACTAAAACATTTTTAGCATAAGTTGATTTTCCGGATCCGGGAATGCCGACCAACATGTGGACAGTAACCATAGCCATACCTCAACTTCCTTATTATTTGTGAAATATATATTCACATATTAATGTTAAAGATAAATAGAAATTTTCGCAATAACATTTTGTATATTTTTTTTGAAAATGCTTTCATTGAAAATATAAATTTTTTCTGTGTCTTAAATTGTAATCGTTTAATTTTAAATGCCCATAATTGATGGATAGGGAGCGAAAATAAAACACAATTTCAAAAATAAAAAAAACATTCAGATCAAAGATGGTATAACAATTCACCTGATATTTCATAAAGTTACTTCACCATATCAATTAAACGAGAATTTAATTTGATAATTTACATATCACATTAAAGTGTTTTTGTGCTTGACGAAAGGCTACGGGGGGGGGGTATAATTTTTATAGTATATATTTTTTGCATAATAAAGGAGTATTTAAAAATTATGACAAACAAAATGAAATTTAGTTTGATTGCTTTGACTGGCCTACTTTTAACTGGGTGTGGCGGTAAAACAACTGCAAAGAAAGGCTATCAAAGATATCTAGATGAATCAGCAAAGTCTATGGGTATTGATAAGGGGGAACTCGATAAATTCTTTAGTTCCGTCTATTGTGTCCATATAAATGAAGATTCATTAAAAAATAATTACTACTATAAAGCGTATTTTGGTCGAAATGGAACAACTTCAACAACTATATATTTTACCTATTATAGCGACACTGATTATGTTACAGAGTATAATGCAAAGAGTACTTATGAAGTTGCGTATTCGCTTTACGCTGATGGATATAAAAATTCATCTTATATACAAGTAAAATAATGAGTGAACAATTAAAGGATACACCTAATAAAGAAACTATTAGGAAGTCATTTAAAAAAAATGATCTAATATCGCAAACGAAAATAATAGATGAAAAATTAGCAATTTTATTAGGTAAATATTTTGTGTGTGAGAAATTAGCAAAATATATTATTAGATCATCTTATGAAGATGAAAAAAATTTAAATTTGATGAAATTAAAAAAAACTTTATCAAAACATAAAGTCGAAATTGATTCAATAATTTTAGACACAATTTTTTGCACAAGCAGTAATAATTGTGAGATAAAGTCATTACGTAATATAAGAAATGAAATTGTCCATAATGCATCTTTAGCAAGTAAAGATTTAGCTGACACTAATTTTGATAAGTATAATCATTATTTGGATATTATTTTAAAAGAATTTTATGATAAAGTGGCTCATTAAATTTAACTAACAAACAATAAAAAGGAGAAAATCAATGAATAAAAAAATTAGAATAATTACATTTTTTGCCGTATTAGCAGGATTATTTATGTCTTGCGGAGTGGGAAATAACGATAAGATAGGGAGTAACAACGAGATAGAAAATAATGAAAATAATGAAAATAATAATAATTTGGAAACTTATAAAGTTTCACTTCCTAGTACTTACGATCATTTGTTAGAATACGAATTAGCAAGTAATGGAGTAGAGTATACGGTTACTTCTGTATCATCAAAGAATATTCTATATGTAAATATTCCAAGTGAATATAATGGATTACCTGTTACATCAATTAAAAGTGAAGCATTTCTTGTTTGTGAAAATTTAGTAACGGTTTCCATTCCTGATTCAGTGAAAAGTATCGGATCTTGGGCATTCTCTGGTTGTGATTCTTTAGCCTCAATTGTTATACCAAGTAGTGTAACAAGTATCGGATATCTTGCATTCTATCATTGTAATTCCTTAACAATCTATTGTGAAGCAGAAAACGAACCAGCTTATTGGAATAACGAATGGAATTATTTGGTGCATAATAACGATAACACTTATGATTATGTACCGACATATTGGGGTATTAACGAAAATAATTGTGGTATTAAAGATGGCGTCTACTATGTTGTTGAATATGGTGAAGGCATAGTGACAGGCTATACTTTTAATTCATTGGAACGTGTAGAAGTATTAAATAAAATTACACTCAATGGCAGATCTTATAATGTAACAAATATTGTGTCACGTGCATTCTATAACTGCAGCTTTTTAACTTCAATTACAATCCAAATTAGTGTAACAAGTATCAGAGATGAAACATTCTATGGATGTAGTTCCTTAATATCACTAACAATTCCAAGTAGTGTGACAAAAATCGGAGAATGTGCATTTGAAAATTGTAGTTCCTTAACATCAATAGTAATACCAAAGAGTGTAACAAGTATCGGGTATGGTGCATTCTCTGGCTGTAGTTCTTTAACTACAATCACAATTCCAGATGGTGTAACAAGTATCGGGGATGGTACATTTTTTAGATGTACTTCCTTAACCTCAATCATAATTCCAAGTAGTGTAACAAGTATCGGGTATCGTGCATTCTGTGACTGTAGTTCTTTAACCTCAATCATAATTCCAAGTAGTGTTACAAGTATAAGGGAATTGGCATTCGAAGGCTGTAATTCCTTAACAATTTATTGTGAAGCAAGTAGTCAACCAAGTGGATGGGATTCAGATTGGAATCGCCGTTATTCTTATGACAATAGGTATTTACCAGTATATTGGGCAGAACAATGGTCATACGTTAATGGTGTACCAACACCAAATAAATAATTTCTTATATTTATAAAATATTCTTTAAGGTTGTTAGGATAAATTTGTCTCATTGAAATTAGCTGACGATTTATGAGTTTGATAAAAACTTCTAGAAAAAACATTTGAAATACAGTGGAATCAAAAAATAAATCGGATGTGAGAAATTGCATCCGATTTTAAAATGAGCAAAATATTATTTGTAATTTGTAGATGCTTTAATTATCTATAAATTACTTTAAAAATTACAACATAATTAATTTAAAGAATTATAACGATTTAGACTAAATATTTATAAAGTTGGTATTAATAGGTTAATAATTCGGCAATGCTTTGTTAATTTAGCAAAAACAAAAATTCTTGACATTACTTTTTATAAAAGTAATAATATTTTTAGCGAAAGCACTAATTAATAGATTAATTTCTTAGAGAGTTATTGGAAGGTGCAAAA
>JAFLUZ010000049.1 GCA_022508535.1 Erysipelotrichales bacterium | reverse complement strand
AGCGAGGGCATTTTTGTAACCGCAATGGCATTTGTCTACGTTGCTTCGCGGCTTGCTAAACGCTCATTGCTGGCAATTCAATTTTGCGCTTCGCGCAAAATGCCGCAAAAACAACGCCGACTTCTTTATATACCAACGGGCTATTTTGCTCTATTTTCACAGCGAAAACAGCCCTGCAAAGCAGGGCTGTCGTTGGTTGGGATAGTTGGATTCGAACCAACGGAATGACAGAGTCAAAGTCTGTTGCCTTACCACTTGGCTATATCCCAGTAGTTTTTGGTTTAATAGAGATTAGGTGATAGTTAAAAGTAAACGGGCACAGGCACGGAGCCTATGCCCGATGTTTATGGGGTGGGTAAGGGGAATCGAACCCATGATCTCCGGGACCACAATCCGGCGCTTTAACCAACTAAGCTATACCCACCATATTCTCTTACTTCTGACCTCTGACTTCTTGCTTCTAATTGGCACGCCATGAAGGATTCGAACCTTCGACCTACCGCTTAGAAGGCGGTTGCTCTATCCA
>JAFLUZ010000048.1 GCA_022508535.1 Erysipelotrichales bacterium | reverse complement strand
CTGTTCCTAGTACGAGAGGACCGGAATGGACGCACCACTGGTGCAACTGTTGTACTGCCAAGTGCACAGCAGGGAAGCGAAGTGCGGAGTGGATAAACGCTGAAGGCATCTAAGCGTGAAGCCCACCTCAAGAATAAGACTGCCATCCGCAAGGAGTAAGACCCCTGGGAGACTACCAGGTGATAGGTCATCGGTGGAAGTGTGGTAACACATGCAGCTTGATGATACTAATAGGTCGAGGGCTTGATTTCAGGTCGTGAGATCGAGAGATCAATTGAAGCGGAGAAGCGCAAGAGAAAAGGTCTTAGAGAACGAATCATTCGATGTGCAGTTGTCAGGGTGTGCAAGGGCAGTGCGAAAGCAACGCCCAACTGAATAGCTACCATTTCCGGTGGCAATGACGAGAGGGTTCCACCTGTTCCCATCCCGAACACAGCAGTTAAGCCTCTCAGTGCCGATGGTACTTGGCTGGACACGGCCCGGGAGAGTAGGTCGCCGCCGGATTCCAATAGAGGAAGTCACATGACTT
>JAFLUZ010000047.1 GCA_022508535.1 Erysipelotrichales bacterium | reverse complement strand
CACACCTGACACACGTAGAAGGTGCAACTAAGTGAAACGGTATAAAATCAACTCCACATGTTGGCTTCACAACCACCGCTATATTAATAAAGGATATTATATATAATTATATATACTATAAACATATAAAAATGACCGTGTCATCGACAAGAACAAAAAACGCAATACACAGCAGGGGAGCGCTAATCAAAAAAAGGAAGTCATTGCCAACTTCCTTTAATTGGTGCCCGCGATCGGACTTGAACCGATACGGATGTTACTCCTCAGGATTTTAAGTCCTGTGCGTCTGCCTATTCCGCCACGCGGGCATAATTATAATTAAATAATGCGCAAGGCTGTTAGCCTTGCGCTTTCTTGGAGGCACCACCCAGATTCGGACTGGGGGTGGAGCTTTTGCAGAGCTCTGCCTTACCACTTGGCTATGGTGCCATACAACCTTAATTATTGTACCAAATATGCAAAAAAAAATCAACAGTTTTGCATTATTTTATGTACAACAAGTTTAATGTGTTAAAAAGCGCGTGGCAGTATTGCCACGCG
>JAFLUZ010000045.1 GCA_022508535.1 Erysipelotrichales bacterium | reverse complement strand
CAAAGAAAATTGAAGAAGGTGATGAGGAAGCAAAAGCAAAACTTGCTGAATCAAACTTACGTCTAGTTGTATCAATTGCAAAAAGGTATGTAGGTAGAAATTTAGGGTTCCTTGATTTAATTCAAGAAGGTAATATTGGTCTTATGAAGGCAGTTGATAAATTCGACTCATCAAAAGGTTACAAATTTTCAACTTATGCAACATGGTGGATTAGACAAGAAATAAATCGAGGAAAAGCTTCACAAATGGGAATATCTGCTCATTCATTAGAGAATTTAAATAAAATGAGAAAATTTTATAATTTAATTGAAAAAATGGCGACAGTGTCGCCAAAATTGACATATAGTCATTACGTAGAAATTTTGCCATTTGATGATATAAATAAAATAAATTATTATATTAAAATTTGTGAAAAGCAAAATCTATCTGTTAGAGAACTTAGAACTAGAATAAAAAATAATGAGTATGAAAGATTAGATGAAGATACTAAACTTAAATTAATTGATAATAAAGAATCTAATGTTACTGATTTGATAAAGAAT
>JAFLUZ010000044.1 GCA_022508535.1 Erysipelotrichales bacterium | reverse complement strand
AGATAAGAATTTACCAGCATCATCTCTTGAGAATCCGAATGTCATTTGTGTTAAGTCGTTTGTACCAAATGAGAAGAATTCAGCTTCTTTAGCGATTTCATCAGCTGTTAAAGCTGCTCTTGGAATTTCAATCATTGTACCAACATAGTATTCTAATTCTACTCCTGCTTCTTTTATTAATTTGTCTGCAGTTTCGACAACTATATTTTTAACATATTTTAATTCATTTATATCACCAATAAGTGGAATCATTATTTCTGGTTTAACATTTAAACCATCTTTATTAACATTAATTGCTGCTTCGATAACTGCTCTTGTTTGCATTCTAGCAATTTCGGGATATGTAACAGCAAGACGACATCCTCTATGTCCCATCATTGGGTTGAATTCATGTAATTCATCACATTTTTGTTGAACTCTTTCTAGAGTAACACCCATAGCGTCAGCTAATGCTTTCATATCAGCCTCTTCTTTTGGTAAGAATTCATGTAGAGGTGGATCTAAATAACGTACTGTCATTGGTAAACCTTTTAATTCATTATACATAGCTTTGAAATCGCCTTTTT
>JAFLUZ010000043.1 GCA_022508535.1 Erysipelotrichales bacterium | reverse complement strand
GGGAGACTTCGGTTCTCGCACTTGTTGAGAATTGGGGGCTGTCACGCCAGGAAGCGGAAGATCATGTAGCCCGGTATTGGGAGAATTAACTTTGCTTGGTTCTGGGGACCAGGGACGCTATCGCTACCCGGTGTTTTTGCATAGACGAGCTAACTTGTCAATGAATAAGCAAGGAGTGGATGAAGAAATAATTGCTATATTAGGTGGTAGGCAATTTTGTGAATGTTGACCCTTGAATTTTGAAATTCATTTTGGTAAGCTAAAAAACACAATTCAATACAGACATTCAACGACACATGTGGTGCATTGCACGTAAATCTGATTACGGTACAGAAATGCTTTACATGTGTCGTTTGGTGAGAAGGGCACATGCGTCTGCGTGTGCCCTTTTTTGTCCGCATCACCATTAGAGGAGGTATTTTTTATGGAAGGAAACAACTATCTTGGCAAAGAGCGGGTAAGCAAGCTGGCTGTCCTCCTGCCCATGAGGATGGGGATCATGGGTATTCTATGGTCAGCCCCTGTGGCCGATGTAATCGCTATGGCCATCACAGCAGTGGCAGTGGC
>JAFLUZ010000042.1 GCA_022508535.1 Erysipelotrichales bacterium | reverse complement strand
CACATACTCCACTGCTTGTGCGGGCCCCCGTCAATTCCTTTGAGTTTCAGCCTTGCGGCCGTACTCCCCAGGTGGATTACTTATTGTGTTAACTCCGGCACGGAGGGGGTCAGTCCCCCCACACCTAGTAATCATCGTTTACGGCATGGACTACCAGGGTATCTAATCCTGTTTGCTACCCACGCTTTCGTGCCTCAGCGTCAGTTAAAGCCCAGTAGGCCGCCTTCGCCACTGGTGTTCCTCCCGATCTCTACGCATTTCACCGCTACACCGGGAATTCCGCCTACCTCTGCTCCACTCAAGTTCGACAGTTTCAAAAGCAGTTCATGGGTTAAGCCCATGGATTTCACTTCTGACTTGCCGAGCCGCCTACGCACCCTTTACACCCAGTAAATCCGGACAACGCTCGCTCCCTACGTATTACCGCGGCTGCTGGCACGTAGTTAGCCGGAGCTTCCTCCTCTGCTACCGTCATTATCTTCACAGAGGACAGAGGTTTACAATCCGAAAACCGTCTTCCCTCACGCGGCGTTGCTGGTTCAGGGTTTCCCCCATTGACCAATATCCC
>JAFLUZ010000041.1 GCA_022508535.1 Erysipelotrichales bacterium | reverse complement strand
TATGCAACTTTTTATTTTTTTTTGTGGATACTATTAAAAATAAACAATAAGATAGATCAAGAATGTTTAAACTCGTTAAACTAAAAAGTGCGTTTTGTAAACCACAAGTTAGCAAAATTGTATTATTCGCGTCCGAAATTTTGTATTATTCGCGTCCGATTTTTTTAAAAATTGTATTATTCGCGTTCTAACGAGACATTTAATAATTTAGCAAACTATACAATGCGTGTAGCTTGCTTTTTTTAATACTTTAAGCGACTTTTCGTGGTAGTTGCTTAACTCTATGAACCTATTAAAGTGACAAATGATTTAAAATTTCATGACAAATAATAAGAGTATAGGCGTTGTTGGAGTTGAACTCATTTAGATATCTGTTTTCGTTTGATCTAAGTGTAGATACAATTTATTTTAAAATCACGAAATGATATAATTGTTAATAGGATGGAGAAACTATGAAGAAGGATAAATTGAGTCGTATTATATTAAAATATTTGCTAGATAATGGATATTTAATATTTTTTGCTTTTTCAATTATTTGTTACGTAACTTTTTTGATTGGAATTTTTGAAA
>JAFLUZ010000040.1:322-573 GCA_022508535.1 Erysipelotrichales bacterium | reverse complement strand
TTTTTTCAAAGAGAAAGAGCTTCACGTTAAGTGAAGCTCTAGTTGAATCCGGCGACGACCTACCCTACCGGGCCGTTTCCAGCCAAGTACTATCAGCGTGCTGAGGCTTAACTTCTGTGTTCGGGATGGGAACAGGTGGATCCCTCAGGCTATTGTCACCGGAAATTCTATTCGGTTGAGGTGGATTGTTTCGGGCCGGTTCGGAAAACTTCCCTTACCTTGTTTTCCCTCTCCTGCGCCTTCACCTTCGC
>JAFLUZ010000040.1:0-312 GCA_022508535.1 Erysipelotrichales bacterium | reverse complement strand
GTTCCGGGCTTCGCTCCGCTCAGGAACTCTCTCCCTCGCTTCGCCCTTCCGCCTCCGCTCTCGCTTTGGCTTCTCAATCCTCCGCACCTTCAAAACTGCACAGGCTCGTGATCCTCCCTCCTCATCACTTGACCTGGTGATAATTTGGTCCTCTCACTTCTCTTCTCCACAAACATTCCTTAGATCAAGCCCTCGACCTATTAGTATCAGCAAGCTCATACATTACTGCATTTACACCGCTGACCTATCAACCTTGTCGTCTTCAAGGGGTCTTACCTGCTCTCGCAGTGGCAGTCTTATTCTCCAGGTGGG
>JAFLUZ010000004.1 GCA_022508535.1 Erysipelotrichales bacterium | reverse complement strand
GCTAATGTTGATTTTCCAGTTGCTGTTGTTCCTGTAATAAAAATTATCAAATCTTCTTCAAACAAAAAAATTGCCCCCAATAATCTAATATTATTGTAAGGAAATGTTTCGAACAATAATCTCAACTATAATGTGGCTGTAATTTATAATTAAAATAAGCAAATTTGTAGGATTCAAATTAGTAAAATTAGTATTAAAACAGTCCACAATTGGTATTATAACAGTCCGTTTTTCATTTTTATTGGTATTAGAGCAGTCCGCACGAGACACAGCAAACTAAGAAGGGCTACTTCCCTTCTTTTTTTGCGTTCTTATTTAACATACTCTATTAAGCAATAGTTCAAAAAGACGTGTATAAAGCATTAAAAATCAAATTGAAATCTTGGCAGCATCCGAGAAAACTGACAAAATTCAAAATATTGTATATATTGTAAATTGTTGTCGAATTTTGTTATAATCCTATAATAAAAATATAAAATTTGTAAACATGAGGGCAAAAAATATGAAAAGAAACAATCCATCCAAAAAAAATAATATTTTAGAATCCTTAAGAATCAATATAGGAGAACTATTTAAAATTGCTGATAATACTGGCCTACATAATGTTCCATTTAGCACTTACAATAATCATCAAAATAATGTGAAAAATTATATTTCTAAAAAATTAAATACAATTGAGCAGCAACTATTAAATTCTCTAAAAAAGCAAGAAGAAGCATATTTGTTTTTATGCGATTTGTATAAAAAAACTATACATATCAATTCAAAAAACGACTTTTTTGATCTTTTACTTAATACCGATATAGGATTACTTAATGAAAAAATTTCTTTTGCGGACAAAATCAAGCTAGCACGAAACATATTACTAAATAAAGTTGATTATAGCAAAAAGGTACTGTTAGATATATATTACATTTATAAAACAATTGAAATGGAAAAATATAGAATTGGATTAGATATTTCTAAAGAAGCAAGAATCGCATTTGAAAAAGTAATAGATAAATATTTTACAGCAATACCTCTATATGCAACTTCAGATGAATATTTTTTATTAAAGAGAATTGCTGATGCTAAAAATTTTGATGATGCCTATGACATATATTATGAAAATATAGACATGCTTTTAGATGTGACATTTATTAAAGTCAACAATGGTCAACAAGGTGATTTTATTCCTGTTGATTTATATAAACTATTTAATCAAATCAAAGATATTTCAAAAAAACTTTATTCACCATTTTATGGTGGAAAAGTAAATTTTGTAAGTGGGATGACAACGCAAAGGATACACTGTAAATCATTAACACAAAGAAATGTATCTTTGGATTCCAATACAGTGTCCTTTATAAGAACACTAGTAGATGGTAAAGAAGCCAATTTGTCAGAAAATATAAGAAACTCAATTAAAGGCATAATCAACATTAAAAATGCAGGCGCAACATTTGATTTTGGTCCGTATATATTAGAAAATTATACCTTTTATCCTATGAATAAAGATAAAATATTTAAAACACTTTCAAGTGTGGAAAAATACTTTTATCCTAATGATGAATGGTATAGACTAGAAAACTTTAATAACTTAAATATTTTGCTTAATGACAATGATTTTTTTTATACGATAAAGAACGAATATAATATAGGCTATGCAATGTTACTATCGATGTGTTTATTTCATTTTAAATTTAATAAAATGACACCATTGCAAAAAATAGAAAAATTTTGTTCATATATGGATGAGATTTTATTTGTATTTCGCGAGCCATTTATTGAGATTGCATATAATCTTTTCACAAAATCAAATCAATATCGCTTTTTTAAGAAAATACAACGTAATGCTAAAAACATTACTAAAGATTTACGTAATATGGCTTGGGATGTTCTTCATTTGTGGCTTCTTGAAGCCAATTGTTCTGCAATGGATCAGGGTGTAGACTTATTAGTACCTTATTTCTATTGCTTTGATGAAGGATTGCTAGAATTAAAAGAGTGTTTTGATTTAGACACCATTTTTGTAAGTCAAAGAACAGGAGAAAGGATTTGCTTCTATCATAAGCACTCTTATCCTTTAGAGTTGCTTGATCAATATAAGACAATAGAAAAAGAAAAAAATAGAATAGAACAGTTCACTAATGAAAACATATCATCTCAAATAGAATACTTAGAAAGCGAAATTAATTTACTATGGTAAAATAATAATGATATTGAAGGATTTTAAAAATCAAATTAATTTCAACTATTAGATAGATATTAAAAAAGTCAAATGAAGCATAACGTCGCGTTAAATTTGCATTGTATTGTAGAAATGCGATTAGTGCTAAAAATCAAAAAGAACAAAAAATTATCCGATATAATTCTTTTGAATTCATCTTATACAGTTCGCTTCAATTCATATAAATTTAACTAATTTTCAAAATGCATGTATGATTATGTTTAAAAAAATCTAATCTAAATTTTTAATAAATAACAATTTATAACTAGTAGCGATATGGCATTTGATAAAATTGTAAAATTAACCATATATATCTTACACAAATTGTTTTTTTATGAAAAAAATAGTAAAATAATTATGATACATATATATAATGTGATTTATTATGCTAATATGTTGTCAATTATTAATATCTCAAATTAAGGAGAAAAATCGATATGAATAATAAAGTCATTGAAGAATTAAAATATGTTTTAGAAAGTCATGAAAAATATCTTGACGAAGATAAAAAAATACTAAAAAGCAAAATTCAAAGTGATGCTTTAAATATGGAAAATGAGTTAATATCACTTCTTTTATGTAATGAAACACTAAAAAGAACTTTTTTTTCAAATATAAATGGAACATTAGTATTTGATAAAGTTGCTTTTTCATGGATTATTAATAGTTCCGAATTTCTACCAAATAGTTTCACATCGTTCAAAAATAAAATTGGATTGCTTGACGAAAATAGCAATTTCCTCAAGCAAACTGATAATGTGGTTTTATCATATCCTTATAAAGAATGTGTTTTAATGGGAGGTCAAACAAAGGAAGAAGAAAAAAGAGATGAGTGTTTTATTAATGAAATACTATGTAAAACAGATATTGATACAATTTTTGAGCCAAAGGTATTAAAAAGACATTATAAATATAATGGACAAATATTAGAAAACTCCAATTGCTCTCTTAATGACAATTATATTATAAAAGGAAACAATTTAGTAATCCTATATTCTTTGCTTCCAAGATACGAAGGAAAAATTAAATTAATATATATTGATCCTCCTTATAATACTGGCGACGATTCATTTGGGTATAATGACAAATTTAATAGAAGCACTTGGCTAACATTTATGAAAAATCGTCTAGAAGTTGCAAAAAAACTATTATCAAACGATGGTGCTATTTATGTTCAACTGGATTATCATCAGGTTCACTATGCAAAAGTTCTAATGGATGAAATCTTTGGTGAAGAAAATTTCCAAAGAGAAATAATATGGAGAATTGGATGGCTGTCTGGATATAAGACAAAAGATAAAAATTGGATCAGAAATCACGATACAATATTGTTTTATTCAAAAAATTCAGATGCATTAACTTTTAATAAGTATTACATTCCAAAAGAAGAGTTCAAAAAAATTGCCAAAGGTAGTGTAGAAAAATACCCTATTGAGGATGTGTGGAATGGAAATGAATATGATGATTTAAATAGTATTGCTATAGTATCGTTTTCTGGTGAAACAGTTTCAAAAATGCTTAATAAAGATGATGAAGTAAAAGGTCAAAAATCAGAAAAACTGATAGAAAGAATAATAAAAGCACACACATCAGAAGGAGATATAGTTTTAGATTTTTTTGGCGGGACTGGAACAACAGGAGCAGTTGCTCATAAACTAAATAGAAGATATATTATTTGCGAGCAATTAGATAAACATATTGATATAACAATTAGAAGAATGAATAAAGTTATACAAGGCGAACAAAGTGGAATATCTAAGAAAAACAATTGGCATGGTGGAGGATCTTATGTTTATTGTGAATTACTAAAACAAAACGATATATGGATAGATTCAATCAACAATGTCAGCGAAACAAGAATTAATAATTTATATGAAGAATTACTAAATAATCCTTTTGTGGTTAATTATAAGATTAATATAGATATAATGAAAACAGCTGAAATTATAGATGAATTTAACAAATTATCATTTGATGATAAAAAAAAGATATTAATTGCTTTAATCGATAAAAATAATTTATATGTAAATTATAGTGATAAAGATGACAAAAATTTAAATGTTTCTCAAAA
Organism: Erysipelotrichales bacterium; assembly: GCA_022508535.1. Lineage (GTDB taxonomy): Bacteria > Bacillota_I > Bacilli_A > RFN20 > CAG-826 > RUG131. Next base: position 112,952 of record JAFLUZ010000004.1, on the reverse strand, counting down.
CGATATTTGTTTTAGCAAATCTTTTTATGGAGAAAAATAATGAGTGAACAATTTTTATACCAGAAATTAGATAGTGTAAAAGAATATATTTCTTTGCCACAAATTCCAGATTACATAACTTCAAATTTATCATCACATATAAAATTAAGAGAATATCAAAAAAACGCCATTAAAAATACAATACTATATCTTGAAAATCCAAAAGCATCAAAGAACAAACAAACGCATTTGCTCTATCACATGGCTACAGGTTCAGGCAAAACCATCATAATGGCTATGGATATATTGTATTATTACAATCTAGGTTATAGAAATTTTTTGTTTTTTACTAACCAAACCAGTATTGTAAATAAAACAAAAATAAATTTCACTGATATAAATTCTAGAAAATATTTGTTTTCAAAATTTATTTTAATGAATGGAAAAAAAATTAATATCAGAATTGTAGACAATTTTCAATCCAATTATGGCGAAGATATTTGCATTGCTTTTAATACCGTTCAAGGAATACATAGTGAGTTGTTAACAAGCAAAGAAAATGCTCTAACGTATGAAGACTTTGAAAATACCAAAGTAGTATTGTTGGCCGATGAAGCACATCATTTAAACTCTTTAACTTCAAAAAGTGACAAAGATGATATTGCTAATGAGAAAACTTGGGAATATACAATTAACAGGATTTTCATGGCTAATAAAGACAATGTTTTATTAGAATTTACGGCTACTTGTAATTTAAAAGACCAAAATGTATTATCCAAGTATTTGGATAAAATCATATTTAATTATACATTAAGAGAATTTAGAGAAAATGGATTTACAAAAGAGTTTAGTAATTTTTCTAGCAATGTAACCCCATGGCAAAGAACATTGCAAGCACTCATTTTAAGTGAATTTAGAAAGCTATATTTTAATAAATATGGCATATATTCTAAGCCTATAGTAATGCTCAAGTCCTATAGAATCGCAGATAGTAAAAAATTTTATATTGAATTTTATGAGAAATTAAAGGCATTTAATCCAGATGAAATTAATGCAATTAAAATGCAAAACGATAACGAATTTAAATCTAGATACTTAACTAATGCTTTTAATTTTTTTGAAGAAAATAAAATTTCTAATGAGTCATTAGCAGATATGATAAAAATTGATTTTGCTGAAGAAAATGCTCTTCAAATGAATGGTGATTCAACCACTACTGAGGACATCTATACAAAAGCAAACACCTTGGATGATAAAAATAATAATTATAGATTAATATTCACTGTTTCTAAATTAAATGAAGGGTGGGATGTATTAGGATTATATGACATAGTTAGATTATTTGATACTAGACAAGGCGGAAAGCATGGTCAGCCATCCGATTTCACAATAGCAGAAGCACAATTAATTGGTCGTGGTGCAAGATATTTCCCATTTAAATTCAATGAAGAGCAGTCGTTAGACAAAAAGAAATATACAAATGATATAGAAAACCCTGAAGCAATATGCGAAACTTTAATTTATCATTGCGTTAACGAAGCCAGATATATTACCGAACTTAAACTTGCGCTTCAAAAAACAGGTTTTGAGCCCGAGAAAAAAATTGAAGTTAAATATAGCCTAAAGGATAGTTTTAAAAAAACAAAAACTTATCAAGAAGGCGTCGTATTTGTGAACGAAAGAGTTGAAAAGTCCAGATTATCGATTACTTCCATACCACAAAAATTAAGAGATGAAATCATTCCATTTTATTGTGGAGGTGGTAAATCAAGAGAAGGAATTTTATTTAATGAAAATAATGTTGAAGGAATAAATTATAATAGAATCACAAAAAAAATTAAGGAATTACCAATAAATGTTGTTTATAAGGCGTTTCGCTCATATTATTCTTCATTATCATTTGAAATCCTATTAGAAAAATTTCCAAACTTAAAAAGCCAAAAAGAATTTTTATTAGATGATAATTATTTAGGAAATATTACAATTTGCTTTTTATCTCAAAATAATACTTTAAACTATATCGATATTTATAATGCTTGTTTGAAAGTAATGAATAAAATATCTTCTTTTGTTCAAAAAATCGAAATCACATTTGAAGGAACACGTCAATTTACACCTAAACGAATATCTGAATTATTACATAAGCCTATTGTAAGACAAATATCTTACGACAGAATGAATAGTGATAATTTCGGTGAAGGCATTTCACAAAACGATCTCAAAGTCCCAGAGATCTTTAGACTAGACATCAGTCAAAAAGATTGGTATGTATATAATGATAATAAGGGCACATCTGAAGAAAAAAAATTTGTTACATATTTCGACTCAATGATTGATTCGCTGAACAAAAAATATCAAGAAATATATTTAATCCGCAATGAGCTTGTAATAAAACTATACTCATTTGAAAATGGAGAAAGATTTGAGCCGGATTATTTCTTAATATTAAAACAAAAAAAAGACAATGCAAAAAATGATTATTTATGTGTATTCATTGAACCAAAAGGTGAACATTTGTTATCAAACGACAAATGGAAAAATGATTTCTTGTTGGAGCTAGAATCAAAAGCAATCCCTGTTAAGATCTACGTAGATGATAACGACTATAGAATTTGGGGCATGCCATTTTATAATGAATCATCCACCAAAAATGAATTTGATAAATATTTTAAAGAAAAATTATTATAATATAAAATAATAAAATATATTCATCGTTCGATTGTTTTTAACGAAAACATAATATACATACAATAATTTAGATGCAGAATAAAGAACTTGTAAGACTAAGCATAAAAAATTATAAAAATATTTCGTACTAGTTTTTTTCACTTATATTATTTATATGCATTTCGCAATTTGTGTCAAGACATAATATTTGGAACAGACAAATAATTATTAGTTAATATCTCGTCTAAATCAAAATATTTTTTCTACGATACAATGTTAAAAATAAAAATTAATGTTGCTTTATATGTTTTGCATTTCTGCACTTAATTTCAAACCAAACTTATAGTTAATATATTGAGTTAAAAACGCAATTCATTTATTCAACTTACATTACCACTTTTAAATATTCCCAAAATATGATAAAATTTTTTTGAAGTTGGGTATAAGGGCAGAAGTATGAATATAGTTGAAAATAATATTAATTTTATAAATAGTAATAAAAATCAAATTAACACAAAAATATATTATGTAAAATTTGATAATATGACTGATTTACAGAGCACTATTGACAATGAATTTGTAGATATTGTACATGCTGATAGCACATATGATCTAGAACCAACTAAAAAAGAAATATATAAAATTTTATGCAAAAAAAACGATCAGCAACAACACGGCGCAATTGCTGAATTTTTTGCACACATTGTCATTAGAAAAATAGGGTTCACGCAACAATGTCTGTATAAGAATTTAGAAGAATCTTCAATGAAAAAAGGATTTGATGGATTATATTCTTATAATAATATTTTTTGGATTATGGAAAGCAAGTCGGCTAAAGAAGAAAATATCCATAAAAATAAAATTGATGAGGCTATAAAATCCATCAGAACAGCTATTGAAGATTTGTCCAGAAATAATCCATGGCTTAACGCTGTACATCATATTTCCAACTTAGAAAACAATCAACGAAACGATTCAATAAAACAAAAAGTAAAGAAATTATCAAAAGATTTCCAAGAAGGTGTTAAGCATACTATAAACGAATTCAATCTAATTCCTGTTTCAACATTATTTTTACCAAGCTCACAAAACTTAGCAGAAATAATTAGTGATATAAATACACTTTTGACAAATACAAACTACCGGCAAATTATAATTGTTTGCATCGACAATTATATTTTTAATGATTTTATAGAATATTTGAGGAATTAAAAATGAATAGTGTTTCAAAAAATATGTTTAGTAGATTAAAAAATGAAGACAAATATTTTGCCGATATAATAAAAAAAATAACAATTGGCAGCAAATTAACACATGATGAGTTATCTTTCGTATTATCAATGAGCATAATATTTTTAGAAGAATATAATAGCACTAAAAATAGTGACTATTTTGAATTTTCTTATTTTTTGGTTTTGTCTTATGCATTAAGTTCATTTGACAAAACCCCACTGCTGGATTTTTCAATAAATAACGGATTTTATCCAATTTCAAAATGCTTAATTACTAATGAAAATAAAAATATTTTTACTTCTATAATAGAACAAGGCATTGAACGATATAAAACCGAAAACATTATCGAATTAAAGGAACAAAAGGAAAAAACAAATTATTTAATACATTCGAAAGAATTGTATCGTGCTTATATTGCTCCTACTTCATTTGGTAAAAGTTCATTCATAAAAGATGACATTATATTTCAAAACAATAAAAAAGTAGGCATAATTGTTCCAAAAAAAGCATTAATTTGGCAAATATATAGAGATGTAAAAGACATTGCGAAAGAAAACGGGTATAAACTCTTGATTCATGATACAGAATATTCTGGCGAAGAAAGAATTATAGGTGTTTTTACACAAGAAAGAGCGATTAGACTACTGCAAGATTCAAATTTTTATTTTGATATATTATATATAGATGAGGCTCATAATTTGTTTGAAAAAAACGATAGAAATATATTATTGGCCAGACTAATAAAGTTAAATAAAAAACTCAATCCTATTCATAAAGTGATTTTTTTATCACCATTAATTAACAATATCGATAACTTGAAGATTGACGATAATAATATAGACAAACAAAAAATCGAGTTCAATATTAAAGAATATCGTGTAAAATATTTTGATTTAGACAAGAACTGTTTTAGTTACAATAGATTCACTGACGAATATTATGCCTTCAATGTCCAATACAATGACTGGTTTGATTACTTAAATAAAGAAGGGAAGAAAAAAAATCTAATTTATTTTCACCGACCTAGAGATATTGAAAAATTTGCAAAAAACTTGTGCGAAATGATAGATGATTTAAATGATTTTGAACTAAATCAAATTGCTGCAATTATTGAAAAATATGTAGATAAAGAATATTTAATGGTTGATTCGATTAGAAGAGGAATAATATATGTTCATGGGAAAATTCCAGATTCAATAAAAGACTATATATTAACAAAATTCAAAACATGCGATAAGATAAAATATTTAATATCAAATACTTCGGTTTTAGAGGGCGTCAATTTCCCTATTGATAGCTTATTTGTTTTAAATGTAAGATCATTAGATAAAAACAATTTAATTAATTTATGTGGTCGTGTGAATAGGTTGAATGAAATATTTACGGATCCACCAAGGTTAGATAAATTATTTTGCCCAATTCATTTTGTTGAGACAGAAAATTATGGGGGAAAACAAAATTTTAAAAATAAAATAAAATTGCTGCGCTGTGATGGAACTGATAATGTAAAAAATCCATTATTAACAAATTCCGATATGAATACTATAGACAGAGATAGAATTAGAGATTTAGAAAATAGTTACATAGATAACTGTTTTGATAATTCAATAAGAATAGTTTTAATTAAAAATGAAATTAATCAATTTTATAGAGATTTCGATGAAATTGTAAAGATATTAATGAAAAGAATTCAAAATATATCGTATCCAATCACTTTTGAAAAATTAGTCGAATCAGTCATTGAAATATTCATAAAAGATTTTAATAATAAGCAATTAATAGATTTTGAATTGCTTAGATTAAATAATAGTTTAGCACAAGCATTTTATAATTATTATATGAAAGGAACATATTATTCTGATATAAAAAGCAAAATCAAATATTTCATAAAATATTTTAAAAGTTGTGTAGAAACTAATACATTATTTTATGTCGGAGAATCTTTTGGAGAAACAGAATATATTTCTGAAAACTATGATACCAAAAGAAAAACATATATAGATTTATCTACTAAAGATGTAAAATCAAAAATAAACCTAGCTGTAATAAAATCCAAATTAGAAGATGATTTTATAAGTTATAAATTTTCAAAATTGGTTAAGTGTCTTTTTGATTTGAAACTTATTACAGAGGAAGTTTACAATAAGTTTTTATACGGAACCACCGACGAAACAACAATAGCATTATTAAAATGTGGATTAAGTTATCAACTAATTAATTTTATAGAAAATGAAAATTTGAAAAATGAAATTAAAATATCTGAAACTGGAATAAATGTGACTGAAAAATTTTTGAATGAACTTTCAAAGCAAGACGACTTTATTCGTTTTGAAATAGAAAAAATCATTTAATTCAGAAATTATAACTAATAAACATCGCATCAACTAATAATTAGATAAAAATATTTATTTAATAAAAATTAAATATATCATATCCTGCCATTTTTCTGGCAAGGCAGATAACAATCTTAAACTAAAACTACGATTAATATTGTAGCGTATCTTAGGATTTTTCTTATTAACAATTCTAATAATTTTCTTTGCAAATTTATTAGGATTGTTATCTTTTTTTAGTTCTTTATCCATCATAAATTTTAATTTGGTTAATTGATTTTTATAATGTTCAGTTTTATTTATTAATCGATCATATTCATCACTAGCGTTCGCTAATAACTTAGTTTTAAATGAACCTGAATGTATTTTAATTACTTTTATACCTAAATAATTTAATTCTCTTCTTAATACATCAGTGTAAATATCTAACATTCCTTTTGAAATAGTGTAATATCCCATAAATGGTTGAGGAGAATAACTCGCTAATTCACTTGTTACATTAATAATTCTACTTTTCTTACTTTTTAAAAATGGCATAAATGTCTTATTCATTTTATATGTGCCAAAAAAGTTAGTTTCAATAATACGGCGAAGTTTACTTTCTTCACCTTCTACAATTGAATCCAAATAGAAAATTCCTGCAAGATTAATAATTGCATATAACCAATCAGTATATTTTGATACTTCGAGATATGCATTATTTATATCTTCATCATTAGTGACATCTACTTTAATTTGAATAAGTGATTCATTTTTTATTGAATCATCTATTCTTAAATCAGTTGCAAATACAGTAAATCCATTATCAAGCAAGCTATTTACAACCGCTCTTCCTAATCCACCATAAGCACCTGTTACTAATACATATTTCTTTTCCATAAACATTACCTCTTAATATATTTAGATTATCATAAAAGACTATGTAGTTTATAAAAAATAAGAAAAATTAACCAATTAAAAACTTTATGAGTATGATATAATTAAAACAATTAGAGGGAGGGCATATATGACATCAATTTACGATATTACTGGCGAAAGATTTTTTACTCCTCTTTCTAGCAGAAATAGAAAAGTTTATTTAGATACTATCTTATTTTTGCATAAACTAATTAATGTATTATTTGAAGCACAAGAAAATGATAAATCTAAAATTATTGAAGGATTAAAAAATCACTTAGATGATACTGTGTCAATAAAAATTTATGATGACGATTTAGATAGTGATGAAGATATTGAATTAGATAATTATTCTAAAGCTTGTTTTTTAATAAATAAACTTGAAGAATATGGTTGGTTAGCTGAAGAATCCATTGGAAATGGAAAAATGGCTATAGATTTTAATAGTCATAGCTATAGTTTTATCGCTCTTATAGAGGAATTAATGGAAAATCGCAAACCACAATATACTAGTTATATTAGATCCATTAAAAACTCTATTTACAATTTCGATTATACGAAGACTGATGATTTAGAAATTATTGATAACACACTAAGCGATTTTGTTGTGGCATTAAGAGGCTTAAGATCTAGCATACAAAGATATTATAAAAATATAACAAAAAATAAAAGTAATCCGGATTTAGAATCCTTACTTGAAGAATTCACAGGTGAATATAAAGAATATTTTTTTGATTCTGCATATTTAAACTTGAAAATAAGAGATAATGTTGATGTAGAATTACCAAAAATTGAAGCACAAATCGAAAAAATATTTAGCGATTCAATAAATATGGATAAGTTAATCAATTCCAAAATTGATAACAAAAAGTTCAAAGACTATTATGTCGCTTTAGCGGCAATTGAAGATGAAAAAAAGCGCATTAGATCAAACATTAAAACAATTCCATCAATTATTGAAATGATTGATAGTAAAAATGAAAAATATGTTGCGCGAACAGTAAGCGTTATTATTCATTTAATTACACGAGGAGAAAACATCGAAGGAATTATACATAAATTAATTGATTATGTGAAAGAATACGATATTAACGAAAATCTCCTTTCGTTGTTTAAAATGAGACATTACACATTTAACGCCTTATCAAGACCCAGAATGATTAATCCAAAACCAAAGCCGGCAATGATAGAAATGAATCTAGAAATATCTGATGAAGCTCAACAAAAGACTTTAGAGTTACTTCGTGAAGATACAAAATACAATATAAAAGCCATTAATAACTTCGTAAATGAATTTTTAAACGAACGCAAAGAAAGAAAAATATCAGAACTTGATATAAAAAGCAAATATGAACTTGTAATGATTATTTCTATCATTATTTACTCTAAACTTCCAAATGCTTCATACGAATTGATATTATTGGATGATAGAGTAACTAATAATGGTATTTCTTTTAATGATTTTATAATAAAAAAGAAGGATGGTTACGTAAATGAATAATATTGATAGTACACGTTTTAATGAATTATATTGTGGATTGACTGAAAATGAAAAAACAACATTTAAAACATTTACAATAAGAATGCTTAAAGTAAATTTTATGCTTCAAAAAACAAATAATGACTTATATATTTTCGCTCTCACACATAAAGAATTGCTTTCTTTATTTTTTGAATACATTTCTTTTGATTTTAATATTCGGGATGATAAAGGTTTAATCTATATTAAAACAAGTGATGAAACTGTGATAAGTAGGATCAATAAAAATGAAACATTATGTTTATTGATTTTAAGACTTGTATATCAAGAAAAAATGGAGGAAGTAAGTTTAAGTGACGAAGTCCAAATTACTGTTAAAGACTTGCAAGATAAACTATTTGCTGTAGGCTTTGAAAGTCAATCTAATGACAGAGTAAAGAAAAGCACCTTGTCCGATATGCTAAAAATCTTTAAGCAACATAATATCGTTTATTATAGTGAGGATCTTTCTCTAGACAACACACGTATAGAGATATATCCATCCATAGAAGTTACAATGGATTTTAAGCAACTAGAAGAAATATCAAACAGATTAGAAATGCTAAAAGGTGGTGACGCTTCCGATGATTAAGTTAAATAAAATAGTTTTAATAAACTGGATGTATTTCCAAAAGACAACATTGAGTCTTGAAGGAAATACTGCCATAGTAGGTATAAATGGCACGGGAAAATCAACAATTATTGATGCGATTCAAATGCTTTTGCTGGGTCAAAGAGCATCTAGATTTAATGCTAATGCTAATGCGGAAAAAAGAACTCTTGAATCTTATGTAAGAGGTGCAGTCAATATGGAAAACAAAGAATTTTTACGTCCTGGAGATGTAATAACTTATTTAGCTTTTGAAATTCTCTTAAACAATGAAACACATATATTCGGAATTAACATTGATTATAAATCTAGTATAAATAAATTGTCTGATTCGAAATATTTTTATATAAAAGGAGTAGAACTAAATGAGGATTTATTTATTGAAAATAATTATCCAAAAACTTATGATGTATTTTCAAAACATTTGAAAGCATACTTTGAATATGTCCCATTTTCAACTCTTTTCCAATATCAGACAAAAATGAAAGATATTCTTGGATTAAAAGATGAAAAAAAATATTTTCAAATATTGTCCCATACCGTAGGTATTAAAAGCATAATGGATTGTAATAATTTTATGAACGAATTTGTTTTAGATGATAAACCTATTGATGTATCTATCATTAAAAATAATATTTTAGAAATTGATAGGGTCAGTAAAACTATTGAACAAGAACAAAAAAAGCATGAGTTACTAAAATCAATAGTTGATTTAGGAAACCAAATTAATTCATTTAATAGTGAAGCTAATAGATATAAAGCCAAAATTGATTTGGCCAAACTAAAACTATTGCAAAGCGACATTGAAAGCAAAGAGCAAGAATGCATAGATTTAGAGCAAAAAGTATCTATTGAAAAAATAAAACTATCTCGCTTACAGAATGAAAAGGAGGAACTTCAAAAAAATAACATTGAATACAACTATGCATTGAACAATGTTTCTCCTGATTTGGCGCTCAAGGAAAGCAATCTTGTAACACTAGAAAAGCTCTATGAGGAAAATCAAGCAATTTTAGCCACATTCAAACAAAAATGTAATACTACCGCGCCTCTACTTTCTACTTTATCAAAATTAAAAGAGTCTGATTTTAATCAATTACATCGCCACTTATTAAGTGGAAAATACTCAACTGAAACAACGTCTGCTCTTTTTCATAAATTTAGAAAAACAGCAACCGAAATAAAAGACACATATAAGAGTGAGGCAAATAAAATAGATTCAAAGATTGAAAATTTGAACTTAGAAATATGTGAATTGAAAAATATTATTGATAAGCTTAAAAACAATCAATTTTCATACAATAAAGATATTGAGGAATTTAGACAATATCTTAAATCATCTCTCGAAGATAAGTACAAAGAAAAAATTGAAATTAAGTTTTTATGCGAATGTTTAAGAATAACTGATGAATCCTGGCGTAGAGCAATTGAAGGATATTTAAACACACAAAGATTTTATATCATCGTACCTAACAAGTATTATCAAGATGCAATTAAACTATATCAAAACAAAAAAGATTTTTATGCAACAAGAATAATTAATGGAATAAGACTACCTGTAATCGAATTTAAAGAAAATACATTAGGGGCTTTTATTGAATCAACTGATAACATTGCACTAAACTATGCAAGATTTATTCTTAATAAAATGCAATGTGTAGAAGACATCAGTGATTTGAGTAAATTTGATCGCGCAATCACTAAAGATTGTATGTATCACCAAAATTATAGTGTTGGGCGTTTAAATAAAAAGGCATGTGATGAGCAATTCATCGGTATTGAAGGAGCCAAGAATCAATTAAAAATCAAAGAAGAAAACCTTAAAATACTGATAGAAGAAAAAATGATTCTTAGCAAACAATATTCAGAATTTGACAACATTATTATAAGTCTTGATGAAGCAATTAGATTTTCCACTTCTATAATTGAAAATAATTCAATATTTAAGAGCATTGATGAGGTTAAAAACTTATCTGATAGTATCCAAAAACTTAAAGATGCTATTGATTTTTACAAATCAAATCCATTATATATTGAAATTCAAGCCAAAATATCTGAAACAATCGATCGTATTAGTAGCACAATAAATAAGATTAATGAGGCAACCGAAAATATTACAAATTATAATTCCACAAGAATCTCATACGAAAATTCAATGATTGAAAAAAGAAATGAACTTAAAATTCTGAAAGATAATTTATCCACTGTTGATGAGACAGATTTCAAAACGTCTTTAAAACAGCTCGAATCAGAAAAAATTTCAAAAACTTTAATTATCAATCTTGAAGCCGAACTAAAACTATTAGACAAAAAAATTATAGAAGAGAAAAGCAATATTAAAAATCTAATGAAACGCGCTCGTGATGAATTCTCTATTAATTATGAACCAGATTTCTCTCACTTTGATTCATTCATTGATGAAAAAAACAAAATTGATGATTCAATCTTTAAATATCAAGCAAAATTGCTCGATATTAAAAACAAAAATAGAAATCTATTTTTCAATGAATTTTTGACAAAACTCTATAATTCTGTTGATAAAGCTAAGAAAGATATTGAAAATCTTAATCACAGTTTACAACATTTTCAATTTGGCGATGATCGATACAAAATAAAAATGAGCATAACAAGTAATACAGAATTAGCAGATATATATAATTACGCAAAAAATTATAATTCTGATGATTCTAATAGAGGATTGTTTATGAATTTTGATGATGAAGATTGTGAAAGAACTAAAGTCGAGGAAACACTAAATAGATATATGTTTTCTGATGATTTGAAAATTCAAAATTTAGTTATCGATTATAGAAATTATTTATACTTTGATGTTGAAGTCCATTCCACAAACGGATTTAAAAGTTTAAACAAAGTAATGAAAATCCAATCTGGTGGTGAAGTGCAAGTTCCTTTTTATATCTTATTAGGCGTTGCTTTCCAACAAACACTAGATATTAAACGAAATGAAGATGTATTAGGTATAGTGTTATATGATGAAGCATTTGATAAAATGGATATGCAAAGAATACAATCAATGTTAGATTTTTATCGTAAAAAACTTAAGTTGCAAATTATTCTAGCCGCACCTGGAAAACTTGATTCATTTGTAGATAATATTGATACAATATTAGCCATTGTCAAAGATGGAGATAATGCAGTTGTGAGGGAAGTTAGTCATGAATTACGATGAAAAAATATTAAAAGATTTAGTTAGTATCTACGAAAAAAGAGATGCGAATTCCTCAAGTTTTAAGACTAGTGTTAAAATAAAAATTACAAAATCAAAGTATCCAAAGTATTTTGCGGACACTAATGGATATAATGAAGCAATATATAGACTTTCACAAAAAGAATATATAAAAATAAAGTATATACCTCACGATACAGTAATTGAGTCAATCATTTTAAATATAGATAAGATACATGAAATACACTCAATTTTAAATACTAAAAGTATCGATGAAAAAAGAAAAAAATTGTTGAGCGAATTAGAAAAATATGATGACAAAATAATCATATCTCTTAAAGACGAAATAAATGAGAAAATCTCATCTCATAAATCAATAAAACAATATCTTAACGAGGATTTTATTGATGCTATAAGAGCAGTACACTATATAGAACATCTTGACCACGATGTCTACGAAAGAAATGCAAGCAACTATATTTTTAACGATTCAAAAAGATTGACTAAGATAAAATCTATAATCAGCAGCATTTATGATAATGAAAATATTTTTAAAGAAAAAGGCATTTTAAGTGTGCCTCCGCAACTAACGATTAAAGGAAACGGTATAGTTCATATCAATGATCAAACAATAGATTTATCAAAAATCAAAAACGCCATAGGATTACAAATTGATAATATTAATGTGATATCATTTGAACAGATATCTAAAGTCACTACAATAGAAAATTTGACTACTTTTTTTGATTACGTAGATGATGGTTTAATTATATATTTGGGTGGTTTTCCGACAAGAAATCAAATATCAGTTCTAAAAAAACTTAGAAAAATTTGCCCACATTTTTACCATTTTGGCGATATTGATTTTGGTGGATATTTAATATTAAATACTTTAATGGAAAATATAAATTGCGACATAGTCACAGTAAATATGAGCTTACAGACATTAAAATCAAACATAAAATATTCTCAACCAATTGACGACAAATATATTAGAAAACTGGAGCTATTACTAGATAAACCGCTCCTAAAGTCGCACTATAATGTAATAAGATTTCTTATCAAAAATAAAGTTCGCTTAGAACAAGAAAGTTTTTATAACATATAAATGAGAGGAAATAATTAATATGGTAAATAATTCATATTATATATGTAATATTTGTGGTTGTCATATAAGATTAAGATATCAACTAGGTTATTTTGATATACCAATAAATATATATTGTCCAGAATGTCATTCACACATATCTGGAATTATTGTAATCGAAAATAATAGTTTTAGTGAGAATTTAAAAAATGCTACGATAACAAACGAATTCTCTGACGGATATAAAATTGAACTATCTACAGAATTTATTACGGATAAATTTAAAAAAAATAATGGTATTATTCCTGAGTTATCGCCTTTTATGCGGAGCAATCCATTTGATACAAAAAGAATTGAGCAAAGAAATAGAGTTATGAATATTGCTATTAATGCCCATGAATATGTACAAGTAATTAGAAATGTGTATAATTTACTAAAAAACAACAAAACTGATTTATTAATAAATTATCTAGACAAACATAACAATTCATTCATAAATTACTTCAAAAAAAACTATAACTTCTCCGACATAAAAAATAAGCTTGATGCATTAATGACTACCAAACATTATGTTACCTCTTTTTTACAAAGTACTATAATCACATCTGTATCAAATAAAATCAATGCAATTATCACAGAAATCACAGAAATATATAAGCAAAATAATAAAGGGTTCAATTATTTTTTAAAATATCTTGAAAAAGCAGACTATTTTGATTTTTACTATGATAAAATACCAAATTATATTTGTAAGTATCTAAATGAGTTATATCAATTAATTCCACTTTATGACGTCTATTCTATATATGAAGAAGTAGACCAAACAAACAGTGGTATTACAACAATATCTATTGAATCTATGCATTCATTATATTCAAAAGGGTATGAATTATTATGTGACTCAATTGATATTCTTTTCGGATTACACAATATCAAAAACAATACAGAATACGATGATTTTGGTGCTGGAAGGGAAAGTTTCAGTAAAAAAATGACTTCATATGGTAGCAAATTTAATAAATATAAAGCACTATCTTCTATTGACAGCTGCTTTACCAATAATATTCTTGGCACCCTTGATAACATTATAAGAAATTCTGATGCACATAATAACTTTAAAATTGACGGATTAAGTCAATCAGTAACATTTCTTGATAAGCATAAAGAAAAATCAAAAAGTAGAGAAATGTCTTTTTTAGATTTTGGAAAAAAATGTATGGATTTGTATTTTGCAATTATAATTGTGTGGGAATATTACTATCAATGTCTAAAACTCAAATTAATGTTTGTTGACAATAATCGTCCTAATATTACAATTTATAAAGATACATTTTAATCATATAATCAAAACTCAACTATATTTCGTATTTTTAATCTAGTTTTTTATTTATCATATCGTTTTTCAATCAAGTACATCTAATTTCACTGTCATTGTAAAGCCCTTGAATAAAAAAGATTTTTGAATATTTGTGACAATTTAATTTAATTTTGTTAATAATACTAAACTTAAAATAGATAATATCCCTTAAATTTTATATAATTATATTAGATATTAAAAATATCTAAATCTTAATTTGGGAGGTTCACTAATCATGTCTGTTACTTTATTTAATTTTTTAACTCCAAAAGCTCAAACATTTTATTTGGATCATAAATCTACTATTAGACAAGTATTAGAAAAACTAGATTCTCATAAATTTAGTGTTGTTCCATTAGTGGATGAAGATGGTAAATTTATTTCTACCATATCTGAAGGTGATATCTTAAGATATATTAAAAATAAAAATAAATTTAATCTTGAAGTAGCAGAAAAAGAAAGCATTGCAAACATTGAAAAATATCGTCCTTATGAACCTTTTGAAATCAATATGGATATCAAGAAACTTTTTAAATTATCATTAGAGCAAAACTTTGTTCCAGTTGTAGATGATCGAGGTATTTATATTGGTATTGTTAAAAGAAAAAGTATTATTAAATATTTATATAGCAATAAAGAAATAGATTTAAGTGAGGATTAATAAATATGTCTAATAAGTTTATTTTTCCTAACTATAATAAAAACATATTAAATATATCTGCAACACTTGCAGAGTTTTTAAATTGTCCAAATACTAATGCAACTCTTCCATTACTAAAAGAAGAATTAAAAAAGAACTACAAAAATGTTGTATTTATAATATTTGATGGATTAGGCATGAATCCAATTAATATTAATTTAAAAGATGATTCATTTATGAAGTCAAATATTAAAGATGTATTAACATCAGTATTTCCATCCACTACCACAAACGCGACTACAACTATGTTAACAAATAAATATCCTATGGGACATGGTTGGTTTGCGTGGAGTTTATATTTTGATGAACTTAAAGCAGCAGTTAATATCTTTCCTGGTGTTAATTCACACACTAATGAACCAGTAGATCAAAGTTATAAAACAAAAATTATTCCAACTGAGCCATTTTATAAATACGCAAATACAGATTATACAATAAGTAAAGTCGCGCCTATCTATTGGTCAGATGGAGAAAACTTAAATAAATATGTCGCAACTGAAATTGATGATTATTTTTCATTGACTAAAGCAATATGTGAAAAAGAAGGAAAACAATTTATATATCTATATTGTCCTGAACCAGATCATATGATGCATGAATATGGAGTTTCATCTTTAGAAAGTAAAATCACAATTAATTACTTAAATCTTAAACTAAAAGAATTATATGAATCAGTAGAAGATACATTATTTGTTGTTACTGCAGACCATGGACAAGTTGATGTAAGTGGATATATTGAGATTTATAAAGATGAAGAACTATTATCGCTTCTTGAGTGGCCATTATTCTTAGAATCACGTGCTCCTGCTTTTAAAGTAAAAGAAGAATGTAAAGATAAATTTGTTAAACTATTTAATGAAAAATATAGTGAAGACTTTGAACTATTTGAAACTAAAGATTTAATTAATCAAAAAGTATTTGGTTTAACTGATAATTTAGATAAAGCATATTTACTTGCTGATTATATCGCACTTGCAAAAACTAATAAAATAATGCTACTTGGAGAACTAGCAAATTATCACAAAGGACATCATGGATCTTTAACTGAAGAGATGCTAGTGCCATTAATTCTTTTATCCAAAAAATAAAATTTGAATTTTTAACTTACTAGTTATAAATGAAAACAACAGATTATACCTCCACCTGTTGTTTTTTCGTTTATTATTTTTCCGTAAATTAACTAAATTTTCTTCAACTCTTCAATGAAATTTTGCATTCTTTCCGTTACAAGTTCAGATTTACACATATTAAGAAGTTCATCTTTACTAACCCATTTATATGAGATAGTTTCGCCTTCTTGTAAAGTAATATTATCTTTATTCCAATCTGTAACACATAAATATTCCACATATATAGAGCGATGATGTGCTTCAGCGACTCTCCCCACCTCAGTTAAGTTAGAAGCGATGATTCCAGTTTCTTCTTTGAGTTCTCTTTTCGCACATTCAAAAGGAGTTTCACCTTTTAATGCAGAACCACCTGCTGTTGCTTCCCACATTCCACCATAATGTTTTCGATAATCTCTTTGCATTAATAAATATGTCTCATCAACGTGTTTTACAATAATATCACATACTAGATGAAACAAACCTTCTGGGATTTTTTCTCCTCGTACAAGTGTCTTATTTTCAATCTTTTCAAAATGTTCATTATAGGCATCCCATAGTTCCATATTTGTTTCCTCCAATAAGCAATATTTATGATTAATTATAGAATATAATTAAACTAAATGAAAAGTGTAACAATGCTTAATATAGCAATAAACAAGTTTTATAAGATCGCAAATCTTAAAACTAAATTTGCATTAATATCATTTTGATATTTATTTTAATTTTGTTTTTTGTTAGAATACTACGTGTCAAACTAAATATTAATATTTAGTTTTTAAATATTGGGGTCAATTTTATGAAAATTTTTGTTATTGGAACTGGCAAAATCGGTCAAACGATCGTCCGTAACGCATCAAAAGAAGGTCATGACGTTACCATTATTGATAGTAACGCTAAAATCGTAAACCAATTGATTGATTCTTATGATGTCATGGGAATGGTAGGAAATGGCGCTAGCTTAGAAATTCAAAAAGAAGCTGGCATTCAAAGTGCTGACTTAGTAATCGCTGTTACTTCAAGTGACGAAGTAAATCTTTTATCATGCTATGTCGCCCATAAATTGGGTGCTGATGACACTATTGCTCGTGTTCGTAATCCTCAATATTTAAAACAATTACAATTTATGAAAGAGGATTTAGGATTATCAATGTCAATTAATCCTGAATATGAAGCTGCAAAAGCTATTGCTCGTAACCTAGCACTTCCTGGTGCTTTAAACGTTGAAACATTCGCGCAAGGTAAAATGGAATTAGTAGAACTTCGTATTGAAGCAAATAGTATTTTAAGCGATATTACTTTAATTGAACTTGCAAGCAAAGTTAAAATCAAAATGCTTGTTTGTGCGGTTGTTCGTGGTGACGAAGTTGTTATTCCATCTGGTAATTTTATGCTTAAGGCTGGCGATAAAATATATATTGCCGCTTCTCACCAAGATTTATATAGATTCTTCCAAAAAGTGAGCAAGATTGAAAAATTACGTTCAATCTTAATGGTTGGCGGTGGTCGCATTGCCTATTATTTCTGCCAATTAGTAGAAAAAAGCAAATATAACATTAAACTCATTGAACACGATCATGAAACGTGTAGATCATTAGCAGAAAGATTTTCTGATGTTGAAGTAATTGAAGGCGATGGAACAGATCAAGCTATATTAGAATCTGAAGGAATAGAAAACATCGATGCATTCTTAGCCTTAACAGGTGTTGATGAAGAAAATATCATTATCTCTATGTTCGCGCAAAAGCGCAATGCTAAAAAAATTATTACTAAAGTCAATAATCCAAATTTAAATATTATGATGGAAACCATAGGTATGGCGAGTGTTTTCTCACCTCAAGAAATTATCGCTAACCAAATTTTGTCTTACATTCGTGCCAAAGCTAATAAACGTGGTAGTAATGTTAAAACTTTATATAAACTTGTTAATGAAAGAGTTGAAGCTTTGGAATTTAACGTTAAGAAAAAAGGTAAAATTGTTGGTGTTCCACTCAAAAATTTAAAACTAAAACCAAATAACATTATCGCAGGAATTATTCGTGGAAACGAAGTAATTATTCCTGATGGAAATACTTCTATTCAAATTGATGATAGCGTCATTGTTATCACTACCGATTCATTCTTAGAAGATTTAGCAGAAATTGTAGGATAATAATATGAATAACTATAGAAATATATTTAATACAATCGGAAGGATTTTACGAGTTGAGTCAATATTGATGCTAATTCCTCTTATTGTTGGAGTTATTTATAAAGAGGCTTTCACCTCAACTCTACTTGCTTTTAGTGTAACTGCTTTATCCTCCTTTATTATCGGAACATTGCTAAACATTAAAAAAGCAAAAAGTCATAGAATTTTACCACGTGAATCATTTATCATTGTTACACTTGCTTGGATTCTCATGTCACTTGTTGGATGTATACCTCTTATTATTAGTGGCTATGTTCCTAATTTCTTCGATGCATTTTTTGAAATGTGTTCGGGATTTACCACAACTGGTGCTACCATATTAACCGATGTTGAAGCAATGCCCCATAGTATTTTATTCTGGCGTTCATTCTCACACTGGATTGGTGGAATGGGTGTTATTGTCTTTATTCTAGCTATCCTTCCTGATAATAAAGAAGGATCAAACATGCATATTCTTCGTGCAGAATCTCCTGGTCCTCAAGTAGGTAAACTAACTTCTAAAATATCCGTTACAGCAAGAATTTTATATTTAATATATGTTGCATTAACAGTGATTGAATTCTTATTTTTATTCCTAGGTCCGGATTCAAAAATGGACTTATTCTCAAGTATTACATTAACTTTAGGTACAGCAGGTACTGGTGGATTTGGTGTTCTTAATGATGGTATTGCAAGTTACGCACCATATTCACAATATGTAATTGCAATATTCATGCTTCTTTTTGGTATCAACTTCAGCTTATTCTATATGATTTTAATTGGTAAAATTAAAGGTGTATTTAAGAATGAAGAATTGCGTTTATACCTTTCTATTGTCGTGATTTCTGTCGCTATCATTACTGTATCTTTAACGATGAATAATATATATGGAACATTTGAAGAGCGATTTAGGCATTCGTTATTCCAAGTAGCGTCTATCATTTCTACTACTGGATACGCCACAACTGATTATACAATTGCAACACCTTGGACAACAATCTGCTTTATGGTAATTATTTTCTTAATGCTTACTGGTCCATGTGCTGGATCAACTGGTGGTGGAATTAAATTGTCTCGTATTAGTATTTTGTTTAAATCCGCTATTAGAAAAATAAAACAAATGATCTCGCCTCGTAAAATTGAACCACTTAGAGATAGTGGTGCAGTTATTGAAGAAGATGTTGTACAAGGCGCAGAAAGTTTCTTTGTCTTATATATGATTATTTTATTTGTATGCACATTCTTAATTTCTTTTGATGGAAAAGATCTTGTAACCAACTTTACGGCATCATTAAGCTGCATTAGCAATATTGGACCTGGTCTAGGAAATGTTGTAGGTCCTGCTGGAAACTTTTCAGAATTCTCATCGTTCTCTAAATTTATTTTATCAATTACAATGATTACTGGTCGATTAGAATTATTCCCAATGCTTGCGTTATTTAATTACAAAACTTGGAAAACTAGATAACCATTCCCTTTTTTTGCATCTTTCTACACTTTTTGGTAATGATGTATTAGGTCTATAGAAAAAGTGAGATCTAAACTTTGACCTCACTTGTTTTTAATTCGTTTATTGCTTTTGTTATTTCATTTATTGCTTTTTTTGCTTCTGGAATTGGATGCGCCGGCCAAACATGATTTAAGTTTTCACCTATTGTAACATAGACATCAACGCCATTTTCTTTTAGTTTATCTGCAAAAAGCTTACCATCTGGAAATAACAAATCATTTGTGGCAATATAAATATTTGTTGGTGGAAACCCTTTGACTTCACCATATAATGGACTAACTAAATAATTAGTCAAATTGTCTTCTGTTCCAGACCAAAACTTTGCCCATGCTTTTACAAGAGGAATCCATGACATTGGATCTCTTTTTTGATATTCTTCAATTTCCGGATTAGTTAAACTTAAATCCATCGCAGGAGACATTAAAAACACTCTATCAGGCATTCTAATGTTATGTTGAATAAAATATTCACAAAGTCCACAAGATAGTCCTCCGCCTGCAGAATCGCCTAATAAGATAATATTTTTATCCACATTATTTTCAAGAACCATATCATAAAGCTCTATAAGCATGTCATAGCATTCTCCAAATGTATGAAATGGTAATAATGGATAAAGAGGCATTATAACCTTAGCATCAGTTTTTTTAATAATCTTCTTAATCATTTTTAGCTGGTGCTTAACTGGGCGACTAACATATCCTCCACCATAAAGATATATTATTAAATTATTGCTTTTTGTCTTACCGTTAAAAACATAAGTCTTCATATTAGCGTAAGTAAAACTACTTACATTCTTTTTAAATCTTTTGGGTAAGTGGTATTCTTTTTCACCATTCAATTTGACTTGTTCAAGTTGTCTAACATTTTCTTCATAGTCATATCTTTTATGATAATTAAAATGTCTAAGGTAAAAATCAACAAGTTTTGCCATAGTCGATCTCTTATCTTTCATTTTAATCACCACCAATTAAAAGTATACTTATTATAAAAATAAATGCAATCTTGACTTTTACACGTCGTTTATATACTTAATAAATAAGTATATAATTGTGATTTAAGTGTTTAGTAAATTTAGTATTATAACATAATAATAAAAAATTTAACCTTGCAAAAAATGCAAGGATAAAATACCTCATAAAAAACACTATTAAATGTTTTATATCAATATTGTAGTTACTAGATCATACAATACTATTTATTTGATATTTACACATCGTTTTTCATTCTAAAAATATAATTATCGTTTAAGTTAATCAAATTTTGTATTATATCACAATAATAACAAAATTATCCTTGCAAAAAATGCAAGGATAATTTACATAAAAAAACGTATTAAGAATTTAAAAGTTATCAGCTATCATTTTAATAACCAATTTGGACTCCAATAAAGAGAATGAGCACAGTTACAAGGAAAACCACTAATTGGAACCACCAAGTAAAGCGGAACCACTTACCATAAGAAACGCCTGTCATTGATAAGCCAATTAATAAAACTGGATTTGTTGGTAAAATCATATCGGTAAAACCATCAGCCATACAATATGTTAAAATCACTAGATTTGGTGATATGTTTAACGCTACACATATTTCAATCATAATTGGCATGATTAGTAAGAGTTTTGCAGATGCTGAACCGATAAAAATTTGTAAAAATAAGATTAATCCATAAATTATTAAAATATTAACGAAGACAGATTGACCTTTTAATGATTCAATAACTGCATGTAAAACTGTGTCAATAATTCCACTTTCAGACATAATAAGTTTTACAGATGACGCAAGTGCAATCATAAGAATTGCTGGAAGCATTGCCACAATTCCTTGAAGCATCCAGTGAAGAACTTTTTTCATATCGCGTTGAACTAGCCAACCACAAAGTAATCCACCAATTAAGAATGAAATAGAAAGAATTACAATAGCGTATGATGAAATCGCAGAAATACAAGCAACAAGTAATAATATCGCTACTTGAATAGCAAAGAAAATAATATATATTTTAAAAACTCGTTTATTTTCTAAAGAACTTTCTTCTTCTTTTATATGTAGCGACTCCATTTTTTCCTTATCTAAATCATAGGTTAATGATTTCTTAGGATCTTTTTTTATTCTCTTGTTGTGCACTAATAGGAACGCACAAATCATACCATAAATTATGATGAATAGTATTATTCTTAAATACATTCCATCCATTACTTTAACGCCTGCAATTTCTGAAGCTAAACCAACTGAGAAAGGATTGGTAATCGCTGAAGAGAAGCCAAAACAAGCTGCCATCATACACATTCCTAGACCTGTTAAAGTATCAAAGTTTAATGATAAAGCTAAAACAACAACAATTGGAAGTAATGTGACCAATTCTTCAAACATACCAAAGAAACTACCAAATAACATAAAGATCAAAACAACAACGCATAATACTAAACTTTTTTTCGTCTTAAATCGTTTCTTAGTTCTTTGAATTATT
This sequence comes from Erysipelotrichales bacterium, assembly GCA_022508535.1. Lineage (GTDB taxonomy): Bacteria > Bacillota_I > Bacilli_A > RFN20 > CAG-826 > RUG131. Next base: position 90,133 of record JAFLUZ010000004.1, on the reverse strand, counting down.
GATGCTACTCCACCAGTTTTTTCAATAATGTTAAATACACCACTCATAATGAGTAAGAAAATACTAATCATGATTATGGTTATAGCGTCACTTGAGAAAAACACACGGAATGGTGCAGTAATCACGCGCCAAAATGCAATTCCTTGAACTTCACCATAGGTAAAACTATCAATATTTATTTTTCCATTTTCGCGAATATATGATCCTTGTGGAACAAATAAAGTTAGTAATGCACTAGCAGCAATAATAGTAATAAGCATTATTAATACCGTAATAAATGCTTTTGTATTGATATGTGCAAACGATTTTTCTTTCTCCGTTTTTGGAGCAACTTCTTCTTTAATTTCCATAAACCTATTCCTTAAAATAATCTTTTAGTGCAATACTACACTGATACCATTTCACGCACAAATGTCTGTTTTCTGGCATAAAATAGTAAATCTCCTTTCCTACATAAAATTCAAAATCTTCATTAACACCGAAAAGTAAACGATAGACTTCATTTCCGCCAAAATGGACATTAACATCTTTTCCATCATCAGTGCCAATATAAGTAAGCCCACTTCGATCTAGTCGGCAAATACCCTCTCCTGCAACACGTAAACATTTCTTTCCATCAATAGATCCGTGTTTTAATACAACTTTACTTTCCAAGAAATAGTTTTCATTATCTGCAACTTCTTTATTTAATGTTTCTTGTTGATAATCATACCATTCTTGAATAGTAGCAAATGGTTTATGATTAACAAAATGATAACGACTATCAAGTTCTGCTTCCATTCCACAATGAGTGCAGCGATATTTTCTACCACGGGTTTCTCCTACACCTTCTTTTCCACAATGTGGGCATTTATAAAGAATTCCTTCTAATCCCTCAGCAAGCGTTTTTGTTTTATAATGTAATTCAGGATGTTTTTCAAGCCATTTATAATCATCATAATCCATTGCTTGGTCTAATTCGTCTTTAAATGTTTCAAAGTCTATTTGACTAAGTTCCTCTTTATCCTTAAATAAAGAAAGATTACATTCTACAACTGATTTACGTCTCGCACCATTTCCCCATTTTGGCATAGCGAAATAGTTTCCTTCAATTTTTAATAAATATAGGTTTACACCAGCGCGATGTAAGAATTTGGCTGTAGCATTTTGAATGCCTTCATATTTTCCAACAGTAGCAAGTCGTGCTTCTGGCATCAATAGTAATACTTCATTCATTTTCAAAACCTTGAAACAGTTTCTCGCACTTTCAACATCCACTGTAAACATACTCTTTGGAATAACTCCACCTTTTTTAAGTAATGTTCCCATGACTTTATGGTATAAGTACATTCTGTTAGCGACAACGTGAGGATACGATTTTTTCAAAAATTTTAAGCAATACATGAAATCAATGAATGATCCATGCGTAACTAGAATTATCGAAGGCTTTTCTATCTTTTTCACTTCACGATTAAATCGTATTTTAAAAGTAAAAGAAATATATAGATTAAAAGCAAAAGCAAAAAGACGATATAAAAATTTATTTGGTGATTGAACAATTGTATCAGAAGAGTATGGTGTATTGTGTTTCTTTATCAATTCATTAAGTTTATTAAATAATGCCTCTCTTTTTACTATCATAAAAATAATGATAATAAGTAAAATTCCAAAGATAATTGCCGCCCAAATAATACTAGCTGTAATCGCTAAGTGTCCTAAAGAAACACCAATCAAAACGGATGGTAATGCTCCTAAAATAGTTAAAATGATGTAGCGATGATATTTTAATCCCATACTAGCAGCGAAAAAGCAAATCATACCATAAGGAATCGCAGGTAAAAGATACAATATTAAAACAATAAGAGTAATACTTCGTACTGTTTTAGCATTATCAAAATCAATATTTACTTTTCGAGAATAATAATCGTGCATTTTTGTACCAAAAATTTTATAACAAATATAAATAATCGTATTACCAACAAAAACACCTATAATACATATCAAAATACCATACCACAAGCCATAACTAACACCTGCAATAACTTGAACAGGCTCCGCAGGCAAAAACATAAAAATTACTTGTAACATTGAAGCAAATCCGACAAATAAGACGCCTCTAACTCCAAATTGTTGAGCAATTTCTCTAATTTCTTGCTTAGTTATTCCTTCACGAAAAAGACTCTTGAATAATTCAATATTATTTCCGGATAGTAAATAAAATATAAGTCCTATTAGTGCAAGCACTCCAATAATGACAGCAATAATCTTTTCTTTAGATACTTCTTTTCTTTTCATAGTTTTCAACTCAACAAATAAATTTATATTTAATAACTCCACAATAATAATACAATAATTACGCAAAAAACAAAATGTTAAAATGATTTATGTAATAAAAAGTGGTTAGAATCACTAACAAAAAATTAAAAAAACTTTAATACTCAGTATCAAAGTTTTGCTTTATTACCATTGGGAAAATAATTTTAAGTAGCACTAAAAAAATGGTATTAATTTATACCTTCATTCTACCCAACCATTCTTTAACAAATCTTTTTGTATCTTTTTTGTCTTCAATAGTGTTTTCCCACCATTCCCAACCATCCAAAAATTCAAGATGTTTCATAATTTTTAATACTTTTGGATGATAAATTCTTTGTGTCCTTACATTTTCCAAAAGCGCAACAGGAACTCTTTCGTGTACAAATCTACCAAATCTATTTCTTCCTATCACAAAAATATCGTCAGATTTACTGTTCCAAAATTTTCCATCTAAATATACTTTGGTTCCTGGAGTAAATGCTTTTGTTCCATAGTATACATTACCATCCTCATCAGTATGACTATGCACTATATTTGCAGCAACACCAAATTTCCATTCTGTTTTTTCTTCCATTCACAATCACTCCTTTTTCTTGTACCAAAAATAATAATATTATATATAAAAGTTTTTAGAAACAAAAAACTTCAATACCTTGTATCGAAGTTTGTTATCTGCTGTGCGAAAAAAAACTAAAATGATATACTTGTTGATGTGCTAATTATTTGAATTATTCTCCCAAATTATACTATATTTTGCAAGAATAATTAATGAACCATCACATAGGGATAATCAGTTAATATATATCAAATTATATCTTTAGCTCTATTTTGCGAAAAATCAATTTTTCTTCTATTAATGAGACTACTAGATGTACTACCATGCCAAAACCAAACATCAATATAATAACATCCATAGTAAAAGAAATTGTGTTAGTGACATATAGAATATAGAAAATGCCATAATACACTAGATTTATAATTAAAGAATTAATTGCATTATAAATTGTTTTACCTAGACCAATAAAAATATTATCTATAATAGCGCACCCTATATACGCTATATAAAATGGTGCTAATTTAATTGTAATTAAAAATATTTCATTCGCGTTAGTAAGATTTTCGACATGCTGATAAAATGGTGTCCAAATAGGTATTGTTATTGCCCAAATTAATATAACAATCGAAGCAATAAAATAATAATTAAATTGATTTAAATTTTTATATCCATCTTTACAATCATGTCTTATAACTTCAGATAATGCAGAAATTGGGATAAGCAACCATCCCCATATAAAATTATTAGCTATCCAATAATTACCCTGCTCTGCAACCATATTAACCATCTTACAAATCATAATTGCATATATAAAATTATCAATGAATTGCTGAATACCAGAAAAAATACCCACCTTCCCCCATTCTTTCAATGTTAATAGATCATCTTTATGATACCAGCATGGTTTAATAAGTTTTTGAATATAAAGGATTAAAACGCTTATTATTGCAAGTACTAAGTTTACAATAATATTTGAAATAGCAACACCATAAATACCAAAGTTTGGAATTAGCAATAAATCAGCAATCAAAGAAAGAACGACGTTAGCAATTAAGAATATATATACATTTTTATCCTTACCAATAACCACAAAAACGACATTAACAAAACTAACAATTATTCCTAACATAAATGCTATAGTCTCAAGTTGAAGGTAATGATTTACAACTTCCAAATTCACTTCATTAGGATTCATCGCTTTTATAAGTACGACGCCATATATTAAAACACCTATTGAAAATAATGTATATATTGCAAAAGATATAAGTCCCGTTTTAAAAGTGTGGTTTGCAAAATGTTCTTTATCATGCTTAAAAATTTTATTAAGAATTGAATATAAAGGAATAATTAAGAACGCTTGTAAAGTTTCGTTAATCAGATCAAACCATTCCATCTGTCCGATAATGTTAAATACATCACTTTCACTATTAGATGAAATAATAAAAGTTTTTATTGTCTGATAAACTGCAGGTATCAGCGCCAATGCGCATAACGCCAAGAAAAGTCGCCAATTAAAATATTTTAGCTGTTTCAATCTTTCTTTCATATTATTGTCCCTCATCATTAATTATTTATTCAAATAAATTATATCAAAAAGTATAAAAATACAAAACATATTACAAACTTAAAATAAATATTAATTTGCAACACATGTAGTGAACGAATTTTTCGTTTTATGTTGAACTATTCAAAAATTTTAGCAAATTTTTTTTGCTTCATTTCATAACAAAAATTATTAAAATGCATCATTTTAATTCTTCTTATTTTGCCGTTTTTTTAGGTTTCGAGTCTCTTTAATTCTTTTGATTCTACAAATCTACCTCAAAAAAGATAAAATGATACATTTTTTATGAATCTCTCTTTATTGGAATATGCATCTAAAGGTTAAAACAAGGCTAAAATAGGTAAAAACACCCTTAAAAATGAAAAAAACTTCAATACCTAGTATCGAAGTTTGTTATTCGATGGTGGGCGCAACAGGAATCGAACCTGCACGGTATTACCACTAGATCCTAAGTCTAGCGCGTCTGCCAGTTCCGCCATGCGCCCTAATAAAATAAAAAAGTGTATTGTCTCAGAAAAAACAAGTACACATCTTTAATAAATGGTGCCGTCTATCGGAATCGAACCAACAACCTACTGATTACAAATCAGTTGCTCTGCCAATTGAGCTAAGACGGCATAATAATGGTGGACGCTACAGGGTTCGAACCTGCGACCTCTTCCGTGTGAAGGAAACGCTCTCCCAACTGAGCTAAGTGTCCTTGTTTTCTCCCCTGACACTTGTTTAATATATCAAATTTATTTAATAATATCAACTTAATTTTTAAAAAGTTTTAATGAATTAATAAAATTTTATAATTAGTAATAAAAAGTACGCAAATTAAATTGCGTACTTAATATTTAAACTATCTTATTGTCACTAAATAGCATTATATAAATTATTTTTATTAAATCTATCACTTGAAGATAAGAAATCCCAATAATTAATTGTCTTGTTGGCTCTAATATAATCTGCTGTTATATCGCGATAATTATATAAATCATTATCATCCTTTTCTAACTTTCCTACAATTTTCATTCCTCTAAAATAATCATAGTTACGATTAGAATTTCTATGTGTTGCTAAATAATCAATAACAGCAATCCTATAAGTTTTATTTAAATCTAATGGTTCTGTATCTAATCTACAAATAAAATTTGAACTAAAGTCGGCTTCTGCTTTAATTCTTTCTCCTGTTGTTTCAATAACAAACACTTCGTTATCAAACGGTAATGCACGATATAATTCACCATATGTAAGTGTACCGCCTTCTAAAGTAGCGCGCGCATTATTTACCATCGCATAAGAAATATCGTATCCCGAGTCCACTGCATAGTTTGCAATTGCTTCACAAACCACATTTGGAATCGTAGCACCAGATCCACTAGAGTAGAATTTGCCATTTAAAGTTCCAAGTACTTCATTACTTGCCTCATCACTTTCAATTTTATAAGTGGCTACAAGTTCTGCTAGTTCACTATCATAATATCCTTGAGTTTCTTTAATAGACTCTAAATTCGTTGAAACACCACAAGAAACATTACCATTTTCTTCAACATATAATTCAACATTAGAAATGTATTTTCCGTAACTGCCACCTTGAATAAATGGAACACCATTTATCATATCATCTTCTTTCTTAGCATGAGAATGAGCGCAAAATACAGCATCAACATATCTTTGGTTAGTGTTTGGAGAAACGCTTGTTATTTGATTTTTATCATAAAAATCGTCTTCATTACTTCCTGTAATATCATATTGATCTGCATGACTATCAAGAATAACAACATCTACATTTTGTTCAGTTCTTAATTCATCGGACAATGTTTTAATAACATTGGTCGGGCTATTAAAATTAATATCATCGACATGTTGAGAAGTAATTGAAGTTATTTGTCCTTTTCCAATGACACCAATAATTCCAACACGTAATCCATTATCTAACTCACGAATTACATATTTATCACCCAAATCTGCGTATTCTCCTATTGTTTTAGTGTCAATATCATATTCATATATATTTGCAGCCAAGAATGGTGTTTGATAATTAGTTGTGCTACTTCTTTCTCTATTTAATTGAATATACTTTTGTCCCCAGTCAAATTCGTGATTTCCTAAAGTAAAGCAATCAAATTCAATATTATTCATACAATCAGTGAGGAGAAATCCGCGATTATAATTTGACTCAATCGATCCTTGCCACATATCACCAGAATTTATTAAAAGGGTGTTTCCTTCACTTTTCTTTTCTTTAAGATAGGCTCCAAGTCTTACAATACCAGGTTCTCCACTACTAGCATTTTCACTAACAGCACCATGAAAATCATTAATTGCATACAAACTAACTTTTTTTGCATCTTCAGATGGTTTAAATGATGAGTTATTATTGCTAATGCTATTTTCATTTGTTGAAGCAACAGAATCATGAGAATTAGAAGAGTCATCACCGCCCCATACAAATTCAATCGAACAGCCAGCCATTGTTAAAGTTAACAAAGATAGAATAAGTATATTAGATCTTTTTTTCATAAAATATTCCTCTTTCTAGTTAATTTTAACATAAAAAAAACATATTTTAAATGTTTAAAAATCCATAAAAAATATGCTTAATCCATAACAGTTAAATTTTTAACCCACTTCTTTTGCCTTACAAATATAAATCCAATACAAGCTTTAGCCATATCAGTAGCCTGTACAGCAAGATAAAGCCAAACAATATTAATATTTGTTAAAGTTGCTAAAATCCATGCAACAGGAAGTGTAATACACCACATTGAAATAAAGTCTGTTAAAAATGTATGAACAGCGAGTCCTCCTGATCTAAGCGTATTATAAAAACAAGTACAAATACAGAATGACCATAATAATGAGCCATAAATGATAATTAATTTAGTTGCTAAAACCTTTTGTTCTGCATCAACTTCAACAAATAATAATGGTATGATAGGCGAGAAAGAGATCATAAGTATTCCAACAATAACCGATATTGTCATACCTACAACATATAGTTTTTTATTATTTTCTTGTGCTTTTTCTAAATCTCCAGCTCCTAAAGTATTACCAACCATAACACCAATTCCAACCGCTAGGCCTTGAAAAACAACTGAAAAAACATTTGACATTGTAGACACAATAGATAGAGCAGACAAAACACCATTTCTTTGTGATAAAGCAAGAGTCATTAACACTTGACCTGTTGACCAAAATAACTCATTAAGAAATAAAGGAATTGATTTTACAAATAATTTCTTCAACAATGGTTTTTCGATGCGGAAATGAGTGAAAATTCGTTTGTTAAATTCATATTTTTTAATTTTACAAATAACAAATAAAATTATTAATTCAACCATACGAGCAATAACTGTAGCATAAGCAATTCCTTCTACACTCTTTACTGGATCTTTTTTAGCAAATACGTAAATAAACAAAGCATTAAACAACACATTAATTCCTAATGATATAGAGTTTGCAATTAATGGTATTTTAGTTTCTCCCATTTCTCTTAATGTATTTGAATATATTGTCGCGATGCATTCAATTATATAGCTAATAACAATTATGTTTAAATATTTTTTACCTAGTTCAAAAATTACTTGATTATTTACATCTGATTTACAATAAAACCAAACTAAATCTTTACCAAATATATAATATAGTGGTGTCATTATGGCTAAAAGGCCAAGCATTACCATCCACTTATATCTAAAACACTGACGAACCCTTTTATGATCTTTAGCTCCGTTAAATTGCTGAACAAATATTGCCGCGCCAGACAACACACCATATCCTGCGATTAAGAAAATATAACCAGCTTGGTTGACCGCATATACCGCAGATACTGCCTCATTTGATACTGCGCCAATCATAAAGGTGTCAACAAAAGACACAATAAAAGCTAGTAATGATTGAATCATTACTGGAAACGCTATTGAAAAGAAAGATTTCAAGAATTTCTTATCTTTGAATGTGTCTACAAGTAGCATAACTTCTCCTTACAAAATAAAAGCCCGATTACCTCGGGCATTTTTTTAAATGGTGGGCCATAATAGACTTGAACTATCGACCTCACCCTTATCAGGGGTGCGCTCTAACCAACTGAGCTAATGGCCCATTTATACTTACGCTATATAAATATAATACAATGATGTCAAAATATCAAGAATTTTTTTTAATTTATTTTATTTAAAATAGTCAATTTAAAAAGTTGCCATATAAAATCCATAGCTAAAAATAAATAAAACAAAAAATGATTGACAAATTACTCAATCATTTTTGACTTAATGGAAATTATCAGCGATACTATATCCCAGTCATTTTCAAATTATTTTACAACTATTAAAAAACGACTTACTGAAATCAATAAGTCGTAATTTAGAATAATAATATAATTAAAATAGGGCTGAAATTACCACAGATGTAACTCTAATATGTCCTGCTGTACCTGCAAATTGAATGCTTACTTCAGATACATCAGCATCAGCAGTAATTATAAGTTCATTTGCACCAAATTCAATTGTGCCACCTGTCACAACACAACCTTCTAAGTTGAATTTATCTGCCTTTTCTACACTTGAATAAGCAATTTTAATTGTATCAATTGTACCATCAACAGCGAATGTTAATTTTTGGCCAGAGTATACACGTAAATGTTTATATTGAGATGGTAAGCCATTATTTGCACCTGTGTTCTTGTTATTGCCTTTTTCTAAAATAATTTGAGCATCGTCTTTTTCAAATACAACTTTAGCATCACTTTCCTCAGATGTTTCCATTGAAGTTAAATCAAATGTTACATCTTCGACTACTCTATCAAGTGATGTTTCTTTTTCTAATGTTGCGTATTCTTCTTCAGTAAATACATTTCTAATTACTAGTGATGTTGATTCTTCTTCAACAGTAATTTCAAATACATATAATACATCATCTATTACAACAAGAATCCCATCATCAGTTAAAGCAACAACTTTAGCATCTTCCTCATTAATAGTAACAGTGTTTTTTTCAATAACAACTGTCATAGTTCCATTATTATATGTACCTTGTTCGGCTCTTGATAATTTTACTTCTTCAACTTTAATACAAGTATATGTGACGTTTTCATCAGCTAAAGTTATTTCTTCATTAATAGTTAATGTCATAGAATCATCATCACTTACTAATGTGTAAACATCATCTTCTTCGCTTGTAACAGTCCATGTTTTATTTGCAAATGTGACAACATCATTACTAATTGTCATTTCACTTAATGCACCATTATCGTCCATAACAACATATTCGCCATTATATTCAGTTGATAAGACTGTAGGTTCTTCCCCAATTCTATAAATTGAAGCATATAAACAATAGCCTTCAATTACTTGTTCAACATATAAATCCATTTCAATAGTGCCTGTTGGATCAACTGTATTATAGTATTCTATACCAAAGAAATAATAATAGAAGAAATCAAGTTCAATAGACCAACCAAGTTCTTCTAAATCCGCAAAATAATCTCCTTCATCTAGGAATAGTACATCAACACATGGAGTGTTTTCGCTTGTTTCTTCATCACTATAAATATATTCAACGTAAGCAAATTCTGAAGATTCTGGTTCAGGAATAGCAATTCTAGTTTCTAAATATTCTTTAATTTCCTCTTCAATCCAATCTTGAGATAAAACTGCGTCACCGTCAGACATAAATTCATCTCTTATCAAAGCATATGGATATAAGATATAGCCATACACTTCTGTGTAATTGCCATAATCTTCATCTTCGGTATACGCAATCGCAACTTCAATTATTCCATCTTCGATATCCATAATTAAGTAATGATAGCCATCACTTAATTCGTCATATTCGAATCCTAAATCTAAGAAAATATCAATAAGATCATCTGTCATATCAATATCATAAATATAACTAGTTAATGAGCCAGACTCAAAATACATTTCTGCATCTAAACCTTCAGCAAAGAAAGGAATTTCAAATCCCCATGTGTCAAGCATGTCAGCCTTCTCTTCATCAGTCCATCCATTCTTTTCAGTATCGCCTGAATCATCTTCACTAGGAATCCAAGCAAATACTGTGTTTCCATAATCATCTACATCACTATAGTAACCAATTTGGACTATTAAATCTCCAAGACTTGTTTCCTTATATAAGAATGTATAGCCTTCGTATTCACTATCATACTCGTATCCTGCCTTCTCAAAAACATTTACAATATTATCTGTGAGATCTTTTGTATCATAGTCATAAGCATAGAAATAGATACCTTCTTCATCTTCATCAAAACCATATTCAAATTCATTACCTAACTCGAAATAAGGTAAAACTGTTCCAAGATATAATTCCATATCAGCATCAATTTCTTCACTCCAGATTACTTCTTTTGAAGTTGATGTATTTTCAGAATTTGGTGTACTAGGTTGACTATCATTATTAGTTCCACATGCAGTTAATCCACAAAGTGCTAGCATAGTGACTAAAAAAGTCTTCATTTTTTTCATAAATTATGTCTCCTTTTATTTTTAATAATATAAATATTAAGAAATTGATATTTATTTGTCAATCAAAAATATTTATATTTTTAAATCTCCTTCTTTTATTAAATTAAATTTTCTAAACAATAAATCAATCGCAAATACTAATGCAGCCGGAAAAATTAATTCTAAGCCAAAAATTGTTACCCATGTTTGCCATTTGTCTGCACCCATAGATGTAATTGTACCAATTAAACCTACTAAACCGGCAGTACCCATTCCTGCATCCGCACCAATACATTCAACGTGTATTAATGTTGTGGCAATTGGACCTAATATTGCACTAGCAATTATTGTTGGAAGCCAAACAATAGGCTTTTTAAGTATATTTTTAAACTGTAACATTGATGTTCCAATTCCTACTGATATAACCATGCCCAGTTTATTATCTTTTCGTGATTGAATTGCAAATCCTACCATTTGTGTACAACATCCAACAATTGCTGCCCCTGAGGCAATCGCAAGACCACTTCCACTTGTCGCACCTGTAAATATAATCGCAGCAATTGCTGCAGATGAAATAGGAGCTGTCAGAGCCATTCCCATCAAAACTGCAATAACAATTCCCATAATAAACGGTTGAGCTTTTGTTGCTACATTAATAAGCCATTGGATTGCATAAGTAACAAATATAGTTGGATATCTTATAAGCATTGCACATATCATTCCTAATATTACTGAAAGTAAAGGAATTAAAATGATATCTACTGGTGTTTTCTTTTTTAATATTACAGTAATTAATAAAGCAACACTTATCACTACTAGGTATATTGTCAATGGATCACCTATTTTAATGACATTATTATAAGTTCCTGCCGTTACAAATGATGTTGGTAAAGAGAAAAACGCAGCAATTTCTCCAACAATTGCAAGTGCAATTGTTTTTAAAGTATCAAATTCTAAAGATAATGCTATACCAATTCCAATACCTACACCTGTCATATTTTGAAGAACAGATGCTCCCTCATTTAATGTGGTAGACATAAATGCACAAAACGAATTATCGCCAAGTCCAAATAGTCTTCCAATTGCACCGATAATTGTTCCAATAATTAACGTTGCAAATAATCCATATGCCATGCCATTTGTGGTTTTTAATACAAAATCAAAAGCTTTTTTTAACTTTTCTTTCATAATATCACTATCCTTTAAAACAAAACTAGAATAGCATTAATTTATGTAAATTAAAATAATATATTTTAAAATCTTTCTCCGAGAGTATAGTTTTCAATTCCTTCATATAGTTTTTTTGCAAATTTTTGTTGATATAAATCATTTGTAAGATTATTTCGATCTTTTGAGTTAGATATGAATCCACATTCAACGAGAATTCCAGGTATTTTAGTGTTACGGAATAAATAGAAATCATCATAATGAATTGGTTTATCACTACTAGCAAAATCATTTAATACTTTTGATACTTCTTCAGCAAAGTGTTTAGATTCTTCATTGTTTTTTTCATAGTAAACCATTGGCCCATTAACACTAATATTACTTGGATAAGAATTCATGTGAATTGATACAAAAAATTGTGCACCAGAATTATTAATATAATCCACTCTTGCTTTTAAATCTTCTCTTTTATGATTACTTGCGTTTTCGCTAGATAAATCATAATCTCCCACTCTTGTTAAGGATGATATTGCCCCTTCATTTATACTTATATCCATTAATTTAGTGGCAATTTTAAGATTAATTTCATCTTCTAACACTTCATTATAACAAGATCCATTATCTTTTCCGCCATGACCAGGATCAATAACAAAATTGATACCAAAAAGTGATACCTTTTGATTTCTATTAATATGTTTAATTCCTATTAGCGCTATTTCTAATATGATAATTAATACAAAAACATAACGATGTTTCATTTTATCACCATTTAGATTTATGTATTAATTTCTATTTTTATTCTTATAAGAAAAATAAAAAGCCCAACCCACAATGGATTGGACTTGTTGCCACAAATTATCTCTTTGAGAATTGTGGTGCACGACGTGCGGCCTTAAGACCATATTTCTTACGTTCTTTAGCACGTGCATTACGAGTTAACATTCCAGCAGCTTTTAATACTCCGCGAACATCTCCTGTTTCAAGTAACGCTCTTGCGATACCCAAACGAATTGCTCCGGCTTGTCCTGTAAATCCACCACCATTAACTGAGCAGATGACATCAAATTTGTCAGCGCTAGCAGTCATTTCTAATGGTTGTTTTAAGTCCATAACTAAAGTTGCATAAGGCATGTACTCATTAACATCGCGACCATTAACTGTGATTGAACCTTTACCAGGAACTAAATAGACACGAGCAACAGAGCTTTTTCTACGACCAGTACCGTAATAACGGACTTCATTTTTCTTTTTTGCCATAATCTAATTCCTCCTAGCGTTTGAATTCAAGCACTTCTGGTTTTTGTGCTTCGTGTTTGTGTTCTGATCCTTCGTAAACGAATAATTTCTTGTAGATTTGTCTTCCAAGACGTCCTTTAGGAAGCATTCCCCAGACTGCTCTTTCAACCATTTCTACAGGATATTCTTTTAACATTGTACCAGCAGTACGTGTTCTTAATCCACCAGCATATTGACTAACATTGTAGTACTTTTTATTGTGGATTTTATCGCCTGTTAACATAACTTTATCAGCATTAACGACGATGACATAGTCTCCACAGTCGACATTTGGAGTATATGTAGGTTTTGTTTTACCCATTAATACCATTGCGACTTGGGAAGCTAAACGGCCTAATGGTTTGTCTGTCGCATCGATGACTAACCATTTACGATTAATTTCATTTGGTTTTGCAATTGTTGTTTGACGTTGCATAATTAATCCTCCTTACCAAATTGTTTGTCTTACCGGGACTACAATCAGGCTATGTGCCACTTAAAATAATATATATATTATTTGATTGTGTCAAGAAGATTTTAAGTCAATTGCCTTATTTTATAACATTTAGTCTATATATAAAAATAAACACTCCAAATTATTAAAATTAAATGTATTTAATTTTCAAAATTTATTTACATTTAGTACAATTAATATGTATAATAAAATCTTTCATCTAGGACTAGGAGGATTCTTTTATGAAAAGTACAAAAAAATTATTTATATTTCCAATACTTGCTCTACTAGCTTGTACGGCATGTAGCACAATTAACTCTGGATCAAATTCAAATAGCGCTAACTCAGCGCCACTATCAGAAAACACCAGTAGTACGAACCAAGAATCAGCAAGTCCTTCACATTCCAATTCGTCAGTACTCCCCGATTCAAGTTCTATTCCATCTTCAAGTATTGTTTATGTTAATTCATTAGAATTAAATGCTGAAAATCGAATTATGAAAATTGGTGAACAATTTTCACTTAAATGCATAGTGTTACCTGAAGATGCAACAGATAAAAGTGTCACTTGGACCTCATCTTCCTCTAGCATTGCTAGTGTTGATGAAAATGGTGTTGTTCTTGCAAAATCTGTGGGCACCGCCATTATTAAGGTAACTGCAAATGATGGTAGTAAAGTTTCTACTCAATGCACAATCTCAGTAGAATCTAATGAATCAAGCACTTTGGACTTAATAACTAGTGAATCCGATTTACATGTTGGAGATATAATTGTTATTGCTAACTCCGATGGCGGTAACACAGCAGGTCAAATAAAGACAGGTAGCAATACTCATTACTTAGAAGCAGTTAGTTCAACTTTCTCAAATGATAAAAAATCCATTTCATCTTTAAATGAGAATGCCACATTATTAACTATTGGGAAAAACAATAATTATTGGACATTATCTAATGAAAATGGCGAATTGTTAGGTGCCACATCTGCTAAAAACTTAGCTTGGGATTCTGGTAGTACAACTTGGAATATCAGTATCGCTAGTAATGGTAATGCAACGATTAGTAATACACAAAGTAATTACGGCACACTATATTACAACAAACAAAGCCCTCGCTTTACAACATACACTTCAGTTCAAACTTATCCTCAAATTTATCGCGGCAAAATTGCTAATCCTGTATATGCAGAATCAATTGAAATTGTTGGAAAAAGTGATTTAGCTATCGGAGAAGAAACACAATTATACGTTAATTACACTCCTTCAAACACAAACATGAAAGATGTTACTTGGCAATCAAGTAATACCTCAATCGCATCTATTTCTAACAAAGGACTTGTAACAGCTCTTAAAGAAGGAACAGCGACAATAAGTGCCATTGTTAAAGGAGATAATAATAATCTTATTCAAGACAATATTACTATTACTATCAAAGCCGTTCCTGTTACAGGTATAAATTTAAACAACACATCTATCGAATTAGCTATTAATAAAACTTCTAAATTAACTGCAAATATTCTTCCAAATAACGCAACTAATAAAAATGTAACTTGGACTTCTAGCAACAACTCAATTGCCACAGTAAAAGATGGTACAGTAACTGGTATTAGTGCAGGTTCAGCAATAATTACTGCAACAACAGAAGATGGTAATTTCAAAGCCACATGTAATGTTGAAGTAAAAGATATTGTCCTTGATGATTATACGATTATGATTTATATGTGCGGTTCCGACTTAGAAAGTGCTTCTGATGGCGGATTAGCCACTGATAATATTACCGAGATTCTTTCCGTCAAAAATAAACCAGATAATGTCAATATTATTATCGAAACTGGTGGCGCTAAAAAATGGAAAACTAAATATGGTATTAGTGCTAATTACTTACAAAGATGGCATGTTGAGAATAACCAATTAGTAAAAGACGACCAACTCACAAAAGCTTCAATGGGATTATCTTCTACTTTCCAAAGTTTTATGGAGTGGGGATTAACTGAATATCCAGCAAGCCAAACTGGTGTAGTATTGTGGAATCATGGTGGCGCAATGGATGGATGTTGCTATGATGAAAACTTCAATGATGATCCTTTGACAAATAGTGAAGTACATACTGCGCTAAAAAATGCTTTTAAAAATGTTGGTAGAACAGAAAAATTGTCTTGGATTGGCTATGATGCTTGCTTAATGGCAGTAGCAGATGTTGCTGACTTAAATAGTGATTATTTCGAATATATGGTTGCATCCCAAGAAAGTGAACCTGGTGAGGGTTGGGATTATGATAATTGGATTGATAATATTTATAGCAACACAAAAATCGAAGCACCTGAATTACTAATAGAAATTTCTGATACTTTCGTTACAAAATGCGCTGCTAGCTATAATAGCTATGGCGGTCAATATCGTGGATTTAACGACGCAACAATGTCTGTTTTAGATTTAAGTAAAATGCCTAGTTTCCGTGAAGCTTGGGAAAATATGGCCCTTAAACTTTCTAGCATTATTACAAGCAGCAGTTCTTGGTCAACTTTTAAAACACTTGTTAAAAAATGTCAACAATTTGGCTACGATGATGAATATGGTTATTCTTTTGATGTATTTGATATGAAAGACTTCATTGATTTAATAAAAGCAAATTCAACTTATTCTCAAATTGGCATTAATGATGTAGAAAATGCGTTTAATGCATTAGTGATATACAATACCTATGGCAAAGACTCTGCTGATGCATCTGGGCTATGCTTCTTCTGTGCAGTTTATGGATATAGCCAAAAGTCAACATATACAACTTCTGATACATATTTCACGAATTGGCGTAATCTCAATATCAAATATGGAACATGGTATTAATAATTAGCAAAAACTGGATTTTATAACTATACAGTTTCTTTAGACCACGCATACATAATGCTGGTTTTTTTTTAATAACTATCGTCAATGTAGAATAATTTCATTTTCTATACGTTAATTACAGCGCTTTTTGCATGATATTCAAAAAAAAGAATAATGAAAAATTAGTTGTTTTTTCACAAAGGTTTGACACAAATAATTTCAAAATTAAATATTATATACTGTTTTTACGTAAAAATTAATTCGTATTAATTTCTAAAAAACATTTACTTTTGATGTTAATATTATGTAAAATAATATTTACGGCTAAGTTTAAGGAGGAAAATTTATGAACAAATCTAAAAAAATATTCTTACTCTTTGCACTTACATTATTAACTTGTGCATCGTGTTCTGATTCTAGTAATACTTCAAATAGCCAAAACTCAGGATCAAATGTAGCTGAAGAATTATCTTGGAACTTAATAACCGATGAAACAGAATTACACGCTGGCGATGTCATTGTTATCGCAAATTCTAAAAATAATTCTACGGCTGGTGAAATGGGATTTGAAAATAATACCCGTTATTTAGTTGCAGAAACTTCAACATTTACTAATGATAAAAAGACAATTACATCTTTATCTAGCGGAACTATTCAATTTACTTTAGGTGAAGAAAATGGAAATTGGACATTAATAAATAAAAATGGTGAATTGTTAGGTGCTTCATCTTCTCGTGAACTAGCTTGGGACTCTGGCACTACTACTTGGGATATTAGTATCTCAAGTGATGGTAATGCAACTATTCGAAACACCAATAGCACTTTTGGAACACTTTACTACAATTCAGTAAAATCCAACTTTAGAACTTTTACTTCTGTACAAGCTTATCCGCAAATTTATCGTGGCAAAATCGGTGACCCAATATACGCTAAATCTATAAATATTGTTGGTGAAACAAATTTAATGGTCGGATATGAAACACAACTATCAGTTAACTTCACACCAGCTAACACTAATAGAAAAGGTGTTGTGTGGGAATCAAGTGATTCTTCTGTTGCAACAGTTTCAGACAATGGTAGAGTGTCTGCTTTAAAAAGTGGAACTACTGAAATTACCGCAACAGTAAAAGGAGATAATAATGTAGATATTCAAGGTAAAGTTACTATTACTGTTAAAAATGTTCCAATCACAAGTTTAACTCTAAATAAAACTTCACTTGAATTATTCATAAATCAAACTTATAAATTGGTCGCAACTATTCTTCCTGAAAACGCAACAAATAAAAATCTAATTTGGAATTCAAGTAATCCAGCAGTTGCAACAGTTACTGATGGAATCGTTGAGGCACTTGGTGCTGGCACAACCGTAATCACTGTATCTTCTGAAGAAGGAAATAAAGTTGCATCCTGTGAAGTTGAAGTTAAAGATCAACTCCTAGATGATTACACAGTTATGATTTATCTTAGTGGAACTGACTTAGAAACTGACGCAGGGTTAGCTTCAGAAAATATTACAGAAATACTTTCATTAGATAATATGCCTGATAATCTTAATATCATCATTCAAACTGGTGGTGCTAAAAAATGGAGTTCAACACACGGAATTAGTTCCAACAATCTTCAAAGATGGCATGTAGAAAATCAAAGTCTTGTTATGGATGAAGAACTTCCAAATGCTTCAATGGGCGCATCTTCCACTTTCCAAAGCTTTATGGAATGGGGATTAACAAAATACCCAGCAAACCAAACTGGTGTTGTTTTATGGGGACATGGTGGAGCAGTACAAGGAAGTTGTTATGATGAGATCTATGATTACGATGCATTAACAAGTGGTGAAGCGCATAGTGCGTTAGAAAAAGCATTCTTAAACGCTGGTGTAAGCGAAAAATTATCATGGATTGGTTATGACTGTTGTTTAATGGCAACAGCCGATGTCGCTGATTTAAATAGTGATTATTTTGAATATATGGTCGCATCTCAAGAAAGTGAACCTGGTGAAGGTTGGGATTATGACAATTGGCTTGATGATTTATATGAAAACACAAAAATAGAAACTCCTGATTTATTAAAAGAAATTGCAGATACATTCGTAGAAAAATGTGATGTGTTTTATAAATCTTGGGGATATCGTGATTTCAATGATGCAACAATGTCTGTATTAGATTTAAGTAAAATGCCTAGTTTCCGTGAGGCATGGGAAAATATGTCCGCGAATCTTTCTAGTATTATTACAAGTCCTAGCAAATGGACATCATTCAAAACTCTTGTTAACGGATGCCAAAAATTCGGTTACGACTCAAGTTATGGTTATCCTTTCGATGTATTTGATGTAAAAGATTTTATAGAAGCAATGAAAGAAGATGCTACTTATTCTTCAACAGGAATTGATGAAGTAGAAAAAGCATTTGAAGAACTTGTTATTTATAATGTTTATGGTAAAGACTCTGATGATGCTGGTGGATTAAACTTCTTCTGTGCAATTGGTGGATATGGAAGTAGATCATCATACACTAAATCTGAAACATATTTTGATAATTGGCGCGAACTTAATTCAACATATGGTTCATGGTATAGATATTAAAATTTAACAATACAAAAAGAAGCAAATCCTGTGTTTGCTTCTTTTTTAAATGCTATCTTATGTCGATTATATAAAAAATGATGCAGAAATATGCATCATTTTTAAGTTAGTAAAGTAAATTTAAATATTATTCTTCTGATAAATCACAATTATGATATACTTCTTGAACATCTTGGCAATCATCAAGTAAATCTAACATTTCTTTGAATTTTTGCAAATCTTCACCAGTTAATTTAACATAATCGTTTGGTAACATTGAAATTTCAGCCTTATCAAATTCAGTAACACCATCTTCTGTTAAAACATTTTTAGCATTACCAAATGCTGTAGGTGCGACATGTACTTCAATGTATTCTTCATCTTTAGTAACTTCTGTAACATCTACATCAGACATAATTAATAATTCTTCAATTTCTTCAACACTCTTGTCAGATTTAAAAATTAATAAACCTGCTTCAGTAAAATTATATGAAACGCTACCAGGTGTGCCTAAGTGTCCACCTTTTTTAGCTACTGCTGTTTTTACTTCAACATAAGCTCTATTAGCGTTATCTGATAAGGTATCAATAATAATTGCAACATTACCAGCACCGAAACCTTCAAAACGTCCTTGAATATATGATTCTTGTGAACCACCTTTTGCCTTTTCAATAGCTCTAGTAATAACATCTTTTGGTAAGTTTTGACCTTTATATTTTTCAATTGCAGCCTTAAGTGCAAGATTTGATACAGGATCAGGAACTCCAGATTTTGCAGCCATATAAATTTCTTTAGATGCACGCATACATAGTGCGGATTTTTTTGCTGCAGTCGCTGCCATTGACGCAGCACGTACTTCATGTGCTCTTCCCATAATTCATTTCTCCTTATTATAAACCTTTAAAATTATAACACTTTTTATGTGATATTACATATTTTTTATAAAAATATATAAAAATCACATTTTTTGTCACTTAAAAATCGTATTTTTAACACTTTTTGTCACGTAACACTATTTTTTATACTCTTTAAGAACTAACTGTTGATCATGATTTAAACCTAATTCACGAATCATTTGTAAAGCCATACTATATTCGTTTGATTTAAAATCACGTGGATCATGAGCATCCACTCCAACAACAACACGACATTTATATTTTGCTACTACTTCCCAAAACGGACGATAAGGATAAAGATAACGTTTCTCGTTTCCTACCGCAACTATTCCTTTTCTTATTCCAGCCAAATTAATTTCAAGTGCAACATCATATTGTAAAGATGCTTTACATATATCTATCGCTACTGCTTTTGCACCAGCATCAAATCTTGGAATACTTGATAAGTATAAATCAGGATGTGCAACGATAGAAAACAAACCTGTAGACATAGCTTTAACAACTTGATCACGATATTTAAACATTGATGTTTTATCATGAACATGACTAAAATAGTCATCTATTTTTCCGTTAACAAAGTTAAAATGCTGTCCTAAGATTAAATAATCAATCTTATTTTCCTCAAAAAGGGAACGATAATATGATTCAAAAAAATCACTATATTCTGCTTCAAATCCAATATACATTTTAATTTTATCTTGGTATTTTTTCTTTAAATCATTAAGAGAATTAAAATATCCTTCTGCTTCTTTATAATCTCCTCGAATTCTTGGTTGAGAAAAGCCAGGAATCATAACATGATCAGAAAAACCTAAACGACGAACTCCAGCAGCAATTGCCTCTAGGACATATTCTTCATCTTCACCAAATGCATGACCACATCTTTTAGTATGGGTATGAAAATTATACGGTATCATTTATTTGTCCTCCTTATAATTTACTTTTACTAAATATAAGCCATTACTTGGAGCTTTATATATTACAACATTATGTTCAACACTATTTAAACGTTCAGTAATAAATTCTTTATTTTCTTTATTTAAACCAACCATAATCAAAGTTCCTACAATCATTCTTACCATGTAACGCATAAATCCGTCACCAGTTATTTCAACACATAATTCATTTTCTTTTTGAGAAATTTTTAAATCATAAATAGTGCGAATAAAATTTTTTAAATCTTCTTTCTTAGTTGTAAAGTTTTTAAAATCATGCGTTCCAATAAATAATTTAGAAGCTTCAATCATCTTTTCTACATCTAATTTTCTTTTTAATTCATAACGATAATTTTCATAAAAAGGATTGGCTTCACCCATGTTAATCAAATAACGATAAATCTTACTTTCTGCACTTTGACGAGGATGAAAATCATCATTAACTTCTTGTATAACATTCACATGAATATCATTAGGTAGTAAACAATTTAAAGAATAACGAAGTCTATTTAATTCTATTTCCTTACTAGGCGTAAATGTTACAACTTGGTTTAATGCATGCACACCAGCATCAGTTCTTCCCGCAGCTGTAACCACCGTTTCTATATCAAAGATTTGTGTTAAAACCTTTTCAATTTCACCTTGCACTGTGCGAAGATCAGGTTGTCTTTGAAAACCCATGAAATTATGTCCGTCATAACTAATATCTAATCTAACACGCATAATCTTCACCCCACAATACTTGTAATTAATACAACTAAATCAATCTTTGCAATGCAAATATATAAAATTAAGCCAAAAAATGCCAAAGACAAAATAAGCGCAAATGTATCTAGTAATTTCCATTTTAATACTCGATAACGCGTTCTTTTAGCACCAGGATTATATCCACGTGCCTCCATTGCATTTGCAAGTTCTTCACTTCTTTGAAAAGCCGAAACTAAAAGCGGAACAATAAGTGAAATTATCGCTCTAACTTTTTCTTTAAATTTACCATTTTGAAAGTCTACACCTCTACTTGCTTGAGCCTTCATAATACGATCTGTTTCATCAAGTAAAGTAGGAATAAAACGCAAGGCAATTGATATTGTCATTGCAATTTCGTGTGTTGGAACTTTAATAATCTTAAAAGGAAGTAGATACCATTCAATTGCATATGTCAAATCTAAAGGCGTTGTAGTTGATGTTAAAATCATTGTTAAAGATATCATTAATAATAATCTAATAAAAATATATGCCGTATCATATATCGCTTTATGATAAATTTTAATTGTATTAAATATTAGAAAATATGGTCCATCATTTGGCATAATTAAATTAAAAATAAATAATATTAACACAAGAAACCATAATGATTTTAACTGTTTAAAAAGCATCGATAGTTTTACATGAGAAATTGCCATTATGATAAGAATTACTATAGCAATAATCCCGTAAATTATAAAATCCATGTAATTCGTATCAGTACCACCAAAACGTAAAAAAATCATCACCATAAATAAAACCATGGCAAAAAGTTTTAATCGTGGATCCAAACGATGAATTTTTGAATTATATGGGATATAGCGACCGATAGAGATATTATTCATAAGTATCCCTACCTTTACAAATTTCTTTTACTAATGTTTCAATATTTTTGATATTTTTGATATTTATTTTGGCACCATTTTTAATTAATTCTGTAGCAACTTCAAAAACACGTGGATAGTCTAATGATAAATCTTGATAATCATCACTAGAGAATAATTCTAGTGGCGATGATTCTTTAGCAACTTTACCATCCTTCATTACAATAACATGATCCGCATATTCTAAAACTAAATCCATATCATGCGTTACCATAATGATTTGTGTGCCATTTGCATTTATTTCACGGAACAATTGCATCATTTTTTCCGATCCTTGTGGATCTAGTCCTGCGGTTGGTTCATCAAGAATTAAAACTTTTGGATGAACAGCAATAATACCTGCGATTGCGACTCTTCTTTTTTCTCCCCCACTCAAATCAAATGGAGAACGATCAAAATAACTTTCATCTAGCCCCACTTTTAAAAGAGCTTCTTTAGCGTTTCTTATCGCATTTTCTTCACTTGCACCAAAATTCTTAGGTCCAAAAGCGACATCTTTTAAAACAGTTTCTTCAAAAAGTTGATATTCAGGGAATTGAAAGACAAGTCCCACTTGTTCACGAATTTTTTTAATACTTTTGTTTTTCTTTTTTTGTGGAGTAATAACATATTCATCGACATGAACTATTCCTTCATCTGGAATAATAAGTCCGGTAATGTGTTGAGCAAGTGTTGATTTTCCTGAACCAGTATGTCCCACAAGAGCGATAAATTTATATTCATCAAGGGAGATGTTAATATCTTCTAATCCAATTTGCTCAAAAGGCGTTTTTTTCGAATATGTATAAAAGACATGATCAAAAGTTATTGGCATAATTTATTCACCAACTCTTCCATTGTCTTAACATTTAAGACATCAACATTATGTTTTTTAAGTGAATTTTTTAATTTTGTCAAAAATGGCAAATCCAAATTTATTTCTTTTAGTTTATCTTCATTTTTGAATACTTCTTCTGGTTTTCCTTTTAAATATAATTCGCCATCATTTAAAATAATAACTTCATCCGAGTTATAAGCTTCTTCAATATCATGCGTAATAGAAATAATTGTCAAAGATTCATCTTCTTGTTTCATTTTTAAAATATATTCACGAATCTCTTTTTTTCCTTTTGGATCAAGCATTGCAGTTGCCTCATCAAAAATAATAATTTTTGGTTTCATTGCTAAAACGCCTGCAATAGCAACACGTTGCTTTTGTCCACCCGATAATCTAGTTGGTTCTTTATCTAAGAACTCTAACATATTTACTTTGCCCGCAAATTCATTAATAATCTCATCCATTTGGTCATGGGGAACACAGTTATTTTCTAAACCAAAAGCAATATCATCTCTAACTGTTGCTCCAATGAATTGATTATCAGGATTTTGGAATACAATTCCTATGTTTTGCCTTAAATTATAAATATTTTTGCCATTCATTACTTCGCCAAAAACTTCAATCGAACCAGATTGAAGCTCTAATAATCCAACGATTAATTTTGCTAAAGTTGATTTACCTGAACCATTATGACCAATAAGAGAAACATATTTACCTTCTTCAATATCTAACGATATATTTTTCAAAACTTGTTTATCTTTTTCATAACCAAACGATAAATCTTTTATTGACAAAATATTCAATTTATTTTTCCTTCCTTCTATGCGTTAATTCTACATAAACAATTAAACCTATGAAAAGCAAAACAATTGCTACACCTACAACGATTTTAATAGCAATATGGGCGTTTGTTAGTATTTCTCCTAAAGCCGAAATAATACCACCCATTAATAATGCATATGCTAAAAAGCAAATGATAAATCGTTTAAAAAAACCTTTATTAAATAATTTTTTCTTTTCCATAATTATTTAAACTCAACTAGTTTTCCTTCAAACTTACGATATTTAATGCCAGCCATATCAAGCATTTTTTTACTTGCCATAGTCTCAACTGTATCTGCATATTTATCACTTAAATAGATAACTTCTTTGATTCCTGTTTGAATGATTGCTTTAGTGCACTCATTACAAGGAAATAATGTCACATAAATTTTTGTGTCTTTTAAATTGGAGATATTACTATTTAAAATAGCGTTAAACTCAGCATGGCATACATATAAATATTTGGATTCTAAACCTTCACCATGTCCCCAAGGCATATGGTCGTCGTTAAGTCCATGCGGCATACCGTTATAGCCAATACTTACTACTTTGTTATCACTATTAGCAATACAAGCACCAACTTGTGTTGAAGGATCTTTACTTCTCAATGCTGATAATTGGGCGATACCCATAAAATATTCTTCCCATGTAATATAATCTGGTCTTTTTTCCATAATAACACCTCGAATTCAATTAAGATTATAAACTATCTTTAATGAATTAGCACCTATTTTTAATGATTATATCATTAAATATATATTTTCGTGCAACTATCAATGCAAAATCAAATCAATTATCCACACATAAGTTTATTAATAAAAATTCTAGTAATCAGCTATATGTTATAATTTTGATTTAACAAAAGAGAGTCAATCATCGAATGATAAACATTTTTATCTTCAATCTTTGTTATAGTTGTTATTCTGTTTCCAGCATCTTTTACTAAAGCACCAGAATGGAAAATATTCTCGTTCTTTGTTTCATAATCTATAATGATATAGCGATCATGGCATTTACCATTTGTTCTTTTAAAGATAATATCAAGATTAGTATCATTTTTAAAATCAAGAACAAAATTATTTGTAAGACTATTTCTTGATTTATTATCACTAAAAATAATGATTTTAATATTTTCTTTGCAAATTTTTAATAATTCTAAGGTTTTGATATCAATATAATCATCAATAATATAAATAGAATTATTTGCTAATTTATATATAGATTGATAAGCATTGTCTGCTTCTATTTTATTACCATCAAGCAAAAGAAAATGTTTATAAATATTTGGATCAATAAAATTATCCATAACAATTTTTAATGTGTCTTTGATAATCTCATTTTCATTTTTTAATTCAATAAGTGCTTTAGAATTTGCATCTACTCTATTTACTATCTTTAACATCTCATTAATTGGTAATAAGCCATGTGTATGCATAATATAGTCTTTCATACTTTTAAAAGTTCGAATAATTGAAATGCTTTGTTTTGTAGCCACATCTCCTTTTAAAACAGTCATCAACATATAGATGCCTTGCTCTGTGAATGCATAAGGCAAATACGATCTACCTCCTTTAGTTCCAGTAGTTTGCATTATCGAGGTGCAATTTTTGCACCTCGATATCTCATCAACTTCTTCTTTTGATAACTGAAATCTAAAATCATTAGGGAATTTGTTAATATTGTTGTTGACTTGTCTATTAAAATTTTTTGTTGAATAATTATAAATTTCTGCTAATTCAAAATCCAGCATTACTTTTTGTCCACGAATATCATATATTTTTGACTCTATGAATTCTTTATAAAATTTAATGTTTTCTACACTTTCAATTTCTTTTATTTTTGAATTTGACATTATTTACCTCCCATTCACGCTATAAAGTGTTTTAAAACTTTTTACATCTATATTATCCAAAGTCTTCATATAACTTATAGTCAAGACAAACTTAAAAATAGGAAAAAAGTATTTTTTAACAAAATTGCAATTAAATGATTAATTGTGATATGTGGTCAAAATTTATAAACATAGATAACAATGATTGATTTTCTTTATAATTAGTCATAATATTAAATCAAAGGAGAAAACCTATGGCATTAATAGAATTTAAAAATGTAACATTTAAATATAAAGGTGCAAACCAAAACGCCTTAAACAATGTTAACTTATCATTAAATGAAGGCCAAATTGTTGGACTTTTAGGACCAAATGGTTCAGGAAAAACTACAATTATTAAATTGATTGCGGGACTTTTGAAAAACCATCAAGGAGAAATTCTTATTAACGATAAACACATTGGTGTAGAAAGCAAAATGATGGTTAGTTATTTACCAGATTCTACTTATTTAAAAGAAGAAATGGTCATTAAAGATGTTATTACCATGTTTGCAGATTTTTATGAAAACTTTGATAAAGAAAAAATGCTAAGCATGCTAAAAACAATGGATATTGATACATCTAGTGTTATCAAAACTCTTTCCAAAGGTAATAAAGAAAAACTTCAACTAGCCCTAGTATTATCAAGAAACGCAAAAATATATGTTCTTGATGAGCCTATTGGTGGTGTTGATCCAGCACAAAGAGATTTCATCATTAACACAATTTTAAATAACTATGCCTATAATTCATTAGTGATTATTTCCACTCATCTAATTGAAGATATTGATAGTATATTAAATCGCGCTATATTTATCAAAAAAGGTGAAGTAGTTATGGATGATACAAAAGAAAATATTATCAACACTCATGAAAGTAAATCACTAAACGAAGTGTTTAAGGAGGTATTCCGATGAAAATGCTACTCAAACACGATTTCTTACAAACAAAGAAAAAATACTTTACTTTGTTTATCGTGACATTAGCCATCTCTATTTTGACACCACTTCTAATTTGGTTAGAAATTTTATCAGTAAATAATAACAATTTTGCTGCTTCTGGTATTCTCAGTTTTCTTTCAACAATAGTATTTGGTGTACTTATAGCTATTTCTGTTTTAGTACTTACAACTTCTTATAAATACATTAAAGATTCTTTGTTTACAAAGCAAGGATATCTTACATTCACTTTGCCTTATAAAACCTCGCAAATAGTATTGTCAAAGATAATTACTATAATCGCATGGTCAGTTTGTTACATCTTAGTTGTAATACTTGGCCTTTCAATAATGCTAGGTGAAGGATTCTTAATTATAACTCACTATATTCCTATTGAAGAAATTAAGGCAGAATTTCAGAGTATCGACTTTAGTGAAATTCGCGAAGTATTTGATACCATATACTTAGCTATGAACAATAACAATCAATCGCTAGTAGTATGGTCTAGAATCCTAATTGTGTTAAATATAATTGCCGCTATACCAACATATCTAATTTTATTCTTTATTGCGGGATCTTTAGTAAACACAAACGTTATAAAATCAATCAAAAAAAATCCGGTAGTATTGATATTTTTCCTTCTCATATTTGGTGTCCATTTCATAACACAAATAATTCAAGTATCTATAAGAGGAACAACTCTTTTCATAATACCTTTAATCGTCCAATTAATAATAGATTTGGCTGTTGATATTGGTGGTTATCAATTGACAGTATATTTACTAGAACATCGTCTAGAACTTGTATAGTAAAATAAATTAAAAGTGGATAAGATATTGCTTCTTATCCACTATTTTTTTTATTGTTATCTACAATAGCGATTCCCAAAACTTCAATTTTTTTTGACTTTTGGGAATTGCTTTCTAGTATTCTTTCAAAATCATCATTAAAAAGAAAAAGCGATAGTGCCTCATTCTATAATAACAGAACCAATTCGAGGGGGAAGACTAATTAATTGAGTCTCACACACTTTCGCTGAAATTATTATGTTATTAGAATAAAAATATGTCAAGAAATTTTAGTGTAGACAAGTGAAATAAAAAGTGAATAAGAATTGAAAACTTATCCACTAATTATGCTTAGAACCCTTTATAATAATTCGTATTATATCTATTAATAATATGCTTTAATTCATTATTATTAATTAATCTAATATGCAAACTATTTGCTAAAGAAAGAGAATCTTTTGAAAACTCGTTATTTGTTATAATCCATATCTCAAGAGCTTTGGTCTTCTTTTGTAGTTCTATAAGATTATTAATATATGTTGTACTAATTTTGCCTGCATTTCTTTTTACACCTATAATAGTTAAACTAGTGTGTCTTGAGGCCTGCATAAGAAGATACGCTCCAAACTTGTCATCACTTTTAAGTTCTACTTCTGTTTTATAAAGAGATTTAAACGCTAATTGAACCCAAGAAATAAACTTCCTAGCATTCATAGTTTCAATCTTTTTAAGTGTTGCCTCATTCATCTTTTTAATATGATCATGCTTCTTGTTTGCATCGCTTATGCTTGCGCAGTCGTTATATAGTTGATACGAATCAAGTAACATTACTAGGTTGTTAATTTCTTCTACTTTACTTCTAAATAATTTAAGATGTCTTACTCTTTTACTAATGATAATCTCATCATTATATTTAATGATAAAATCACACATTAACATTATTCTATCATCTACTTTAACATCGATTGAAACACTTAAATCAGCATAACTATAAACTGCTGGTTCGATAAGTTTATTTTTATTAATCTTAATTAGCACTAATGCCCCATTATACGCATATAAGACAGAATTTTTATATTTATAATAGTTTTTTGCACCAAAACAGGAAGTAAGTATCCAGTCTATAGTAGGTCTAACTCTTTTCTTAAAGAAATAATCTATTAAGTCTTGCAAAAGTTTTGGTTCTCTTAAGTCTTCAAACAAACGTACATCGATTAATTTAGGTAATTCTTGTAAGGCGTTTAAATCGAATCTTAAATCTTTTTTTCTTTTTTGTTTATTCTTATTTAATGTCGCTATAAGATCATTACAATTTGAGTTTATAATTCCAAAATTAGAAATGTTTTTTAAAATATCATTGTTATTAATTCTATTATTTTCTCTAATAACTATTTTTTTCGATTTAATATTTACATTGAGTTTTTGCTCACTTTTCGTTAAAAACTTATTATATTTATGATAAAAAAGAGTGCGTAATTTGTGCTTATGAATTGCTTTAATTAAAAAGAAAGATAAAATAAGCAACAGCAAAACACCTAAAACAATAGGGATAATAATTTCTTCTATTGCCAAAATTGTTATTAACATATTGCTCACCCTTTTTCTATTCTTAATAATAATATTTTTCTTAAGAAAAATAAAGAAGTTTGCTTAAAGATTTTTACAAATTTTAATTGCTCTTTTTAGATTTATTTTTTACTACCAAATAGTATCCTAAAACTATTATAGCAAGTGCAATTATGATATATACAAAAGGTCGATATTCTTTATTTAAATTAGCATCACCATTTGATAAGTTCGTTAATACTGATGAAACACTGCTGTTGCTATTTCCATCTTCTTTGGCGCATAAATTTAATATATAATCCAATCTTTCTTTATAAGTGGTTTGTCCATCCTCTGTTAAAAGATTATCAAATACTTCTTTTTCATAATCACTTAATTTTTCATATTCTGATGCAATATTTTGATAATTCAAACGCACATTGTCACAGGTGCACTCATCAATCATTTTTACTAAATGACCAATAGAATACACATATAAATTGCTACCAGTAATTGAAAGACTTTGAATCACCATATTCTTACCTGCTATTTCGTTGACATTTGCAATTACAAATTTAAATCTAACTGCATCATAAGTTTTATCTACATATAAAGAATACGTTTCATTACCAGTCATAGTTTTTAAGCTACCATTAACATCACTATATGTTTTTCCAAAATCAGTTGAATATTGAACTTTAAATTGTATAGCATCTGTTCTATTTAAATTTATAGTGCCGATATCTAGTTTTATATATTCTACATATCCATTTAGATCAAATTCCATGCTTAAATAGTCTTCATTAGAAATATTCATAGTTGCCGTAGAACTTCTTCCAAATTGCAATTCTTTATTTACACAATTATAAGAAAAAGAAGATGCATAATACGTATAATTATGCGAAATAAATGTTGTATTATTACCTTTTGAATATCCAATATCAGTGGTGGATAAATCATTAAATTCGTTGTAAAAACCCACTATTTCTTCAGCATGCGCAACTGACATATTTGATTTTTGTGAAAAACCAAATAAAAAACAAGACACGACTAAAATAAATGTTTTAAAAATGTTCTTCATATAACATACCCCTTTGCCCTCTTATAAGGCAAATTCATTATATATTATTTTACGAATTGTAAAAAGATTTTTTTAAGATATTAAAAGCTCATATAATAAAAAAAGACGACTCTACATTTTATGTAAAATCGTCAATTTAGATTATTTCATATTTCTACGCCACACTAATTGAAATACTAGGACGAACACAATGACTGTCACCATCAACTGCATATGTACTTAAATAGCCACTAGAATTAACGTTCCAAGCACAATAATAGTATTCATTAGATGGAGAACGTGTCCAATAAGATCCATTAAACTTTAAACCAGGTTTAGATGTATCCCTAGTATTACACCATGCCCCTCTTGCTCTTGCATAATCAGTAGTTCTTGCTTCTCTTGTAGATGATGCTTCAGCAGCGCTAGAGCCGAACCCATAATTAGAATTTAAATAATCTTGATAACTTAGCAAATAAACTTTGTCATTTGTATCATTACAAATATATTGATTATCACTACTCATATCTGTTGTAGTGCTATTACTAACTATTGTTTCATGAATATAACTATTATTTAAATTAAATGCTGTATTATAGAAATCATCATTTAACCAGGCTCGAATATCACTTTGTTCATAGTTGTTCGCATAAACAGTCGCATTATCAATTGTCCTATTAGAATAATTTTTATAGTAATTATGAGTATCTAATAATTTAGATGCTAATAAGAAGTATGAGCCACTTTCAACACTAAGAACTTTCCATTCGATAATTTCACATTTAAACCAATATTCACTTCCATTGATGATAGTTGTACCATCATCAAAAGTATAGTTTTCATTATTATAGACTTTCGCTATTTCTTTTGTATAATAATCACCATTATATAAATACCATCCATTTACTTCAGTTGTTGTCAAATTATCAAGTTCTGCAATTAATGTTTTATCACTAACATAGGTTTGAGGATAAAAGCCATATTGAATAGTTTTTCCATCTTCAGAAACAATTGGATCCGCACCTGGAATTAATTCTCCGTTATGTCTTTCAATAAATGTAGCAGTATATGTGGCATTCCCTTTTACTTCACTAATAGAAGGAGACCAACCAGAAAATATATAGTTTATTTCTTCATTTCCTTCCTTTGTTGGTGTAGCACTATCAAAGCTTGGCATTGTGCCATATTCTACATCTTCATCTACTTCTAAAACATCGCCATTATAATTAACCCACGTAACTACATATTTATTTGTACTTTGTGAGAATGTAGCAGTATACGTTGTATTTTCATATACTTCTACTATTTCATGATC
Source organism: Erysipelotrichales bacterium (assembly GCA_022508535.1). Classification (GTDB taxonomy): domain Bacteria; phylum Bacillota_I; class Bacilli_A; order RFN20; family CAG-826; genus RUG131. The sequence continues at coordinate 58,377 of JAFLUZ010000004.1, read as the reverse complement.
CCATCCAGCAAAGACATAAGAATATTGTGCATTACCAACTTTTGTAGGTGTTTCTCCATCATAAGTAGGAATCGTGCCTTCTTTAACATTTGAATCCACTTCTAAAATATCGCCATTATCATTAATCCACGTAACCGTATATGTGGCTTCATAACTATTTTCATTATTATCGCCACAAGAAACAAGTCCCATTCCACAAATTAGAGATAATAATATCATTATTGTTTTTCTTTTTTTCATAAATACCTCCAATTATTTCACACAAATAAATTCAATAGATGTAATGTATAGTGGTTTTTTATTAGTTGTGGCAATTTTTAAACTCTTAGTATTCACAAAATCAATTGTAATTGTAGATGTTTGATTACTTTCTACTACATCTTTTGCTGTTTCATTCATTTCCGTACAAGTAACTAATGTTGTTTTATTATCATTAGTTTCATCTGTCCAATCTGAAGAATCGCTATCTCCAACTCTAATTTTGCTAGCACCATCACTGACATAACCTGTAATTTTTACACGATTTATTTCAGTATTAAGAGCAAAAGTTAAACTTCCATTTACACTAGTTGTGCCAAATTTTAACATGTTACCAGCATACCATTTTGTATCTCCTGATCCACCATATCCACCACCATAGATATATTCCATTTGACTTATAGATGTAATTATATCTTCACCAATATCGAATTCAAACGTATCAAATAATTCTTCAGTAGAATTAATAAGTTTAGAAGTTGTTCTAGAACCTAAGTCATATTTAATATTGTATTTAGCTTGTGCTTGTGAAGTATCTGAAGTACTAGATGCTTTAATAGTGACTAAGCATTCTGCACTAACATTTTCGTTATATGTTACTTTTATTTTAGCTGTTCCCTCTTTAAGAGCATGAACTGTTACTTCATTAGCACTAGGAGTAATTTTAATACAATTTTCGCCTTCAATAACACTCCAAGATGCTCTATCAGTTGTATCAATCGGCTCTGTCATTGCAACAATTTTTGCATCTTGTCCTCCAACAGTTAATTCTAGTGAACTTGGATTTAGAGTAACACTTGTTGCTTTCTTAATTTCTTTATCTGAATTAGCAATTGTATTTTGGAGATCTTCCCAAGGAACACATGCTCTCATATTTTTAGCAATTGTAGAAACATTAGTATTTGCAGCTCTTCCTTGTTCTGCAACTATTTTTGCATTTCTAACTTTAACTGGATCAACTTCACAAGCTTCATAAATCCAAAGTAATAACTCAGGACATAAAAGTTTTGTATATACTCTTGATTTTGCATCTTCATCCCAAGTTAATGATCCATCATCAATACTTGGATATAACCACGAGTCAAAAAAATGCCATTTTTGATTTGGTTCATGCATTTCTCTATCAACTAAAAGGCCTGCTTTTTTAGCATTATCAATGTATCCGCCACTTGCCTGTTGATATCTTTCTATAAATTCATCAGACAAAGGATAATGTTCTTTTTTTGTTTCTAAAAAATCTGCTATTGTGCGCATAGTAATAGTTACATCAATAGCCTTATTTATTTTATTAATACTTGTATCATTTACATTATTATTTTCGTCAATTAATTCAATCTCAAGGTTCTTTTCTGTTTTTTTGGTGTGATATTTACTAATGTAACTATTTATAGTCAAACCAAAAACTAAAGTACATATTGCTAAAAAAGTTCCTTTTTTCATAACAAACCTCCATGAATTTCATACCACTTTTATTATATATAATAAACAACAAAAAACAAAGCATAATAGACTCAGATTGACTGTCAAATAACACTATACAAAAAGACGAATTTACGTTTGTAAATTCGCCTTTGTAATTATTTTAATTGTTTAATTATTTAGCTAATTTTCTTTTTTCAATGAAGTAGTATGCAGATACTGCAACTAATCCTAAGATTGCGAATAATGCAACTAATGAAGTTGTATTGTCACTCGCACTAAAGATGAATGAACCTAAATTACCAGCTTCAGAAGCAACAGACTCGGCCTTTAACACGGTATTAATATAATCCATTGTTTGTCCAATTGTTACATCATCGACATCAATAGCTTCACGAATTAATCCTTTGTCTTCTTCACCAAAGTCTTCAAAGCGTTTTAAGAGATCTGTAAGTGCATTTTCTCCATTGAGGTCGTAGTCACAAATGCCCTTTGTACCACTTGCTCTCATTTCTTTCCAATCGTTAATAAATTGTTCTACAAGATTAACTTTTTCTGGTGCAGCAAAGAATTCAGCTACAATGAAATCTAATCTAAATGTACCACTTGTTGCACTTGATGCAATAACAATTGCATAATAAGCAGATTCAATTTTATCAAATTCAAAAATGTAATCTGTATTAACAGCGCCAACAGACATTCCTTGCTTTCCGTTTGTTAATGTAACCATTGAATAATTAACACCATCATCTGAACTTGTCAAATACATTTTTGCATTGCTATAAGTGTTACCAGCAGTATATGTAAATACTAATTTACCTACATTATCTAATTTATTAACACTAGCAATAGCAAATGATAATACACTACTAGAAACTCCTGAATCACCAATATACTTACTGTCTGCTCTACAATTAGCAGCATTCTTGTCGTTAGTACCACCAGATTTGCTATATCCACCATGCGTTAGAATCCAGTCAGCATTTTCATATTTACCATAGCTATCAGCAGTAACAACATCTGAAGACTCAAATAATGCTACTGTATTAGGCAATTCGAGAACGTCAACTGTAAATGTTGCACTCATTGTTCCTTCTTCATCGTAATAAGCAGTTGCTGTTACACCATTTGCAACAACACTTGAATCAACATTAACGTGATGTGCTAATTCAACACCTGTTTCACCATCATCGTATAAAACTTGTAATTCAACATCTTGTCCTTCAATTGAATCTCCAACAAAAATTTCGGTTGGAGCTGATTCAACACCTGTTACTTCTTTAACTGTCTTTGTAGGATCATTATACGTATTGTAATAAACTGTTAAATCATCCCATCTTGTTTGAGCAGTAGGGGTAAAAGTAACCGTTGTTTCACTGCTACTAAACTCTAATGTAACAACTTTGCCACTTGTGCTTACTTGAGATGCAGCTGACCAAAATGATGTAGTAGCTGTATTAGTAACGTAAGCGCCAGTGCTATTTGCGGTTGCAACCAATTTTGTTATTTTTGTAGTTGGTGAATCTGTAGCAATTGTAAAAGTATTATTAGCATAAATTCTTAAAGGTGTATAATTATTATAGGCTGACATTGAAACTGTTATAGGTCCATCTGTCATCGCTGCACTCATACCGCTTGAGAAACTAAATTTAACACTCTCTTCAGCATTTACACCAACAGCGTCTTTACTTCCGACTAATCCTACGCCCATTGCCATAGCTAATGAAGCAAATAAGATTGGAAGTTTTTTGTTAATTTTTTTCATTTTTTTGTTTTCCCTTTCATTTTTCAAAATAATTTTTTTTGTATTCATCTAATCACTTTACCTAAGCTATGTTGATAATTGAGACCAACTATACCCTAATTATCGTCTAAGATATAAGCGAATGAAACGCTAACAGCCAAAAGGAAGCAACTAAATATAATTACAATTAAATAATACCATAATATTTTACTTATGCAAGAACATTATATATAAATATATAATTGTAAGCGGTTATATTAATTTTTCAAACAGGCATATTATGCGATACAATGGGATTATACAAACATTTTTACTTTTTATAATTTATCTATGTAAAAGTTAATTGATTATTAAAATTTGATAAAACCTTTGCGCTAAAAATCATAAAACGTACCAGATTTAAATAAAGGCTTACATTCTCAAAAAAAATATTTAATTTATAATTCACAAAATATTAAAACTCTTTTTTTGACAAAAACATACGCATTTTGCCGATGTTTTCAAAATAAAATCAAAATCGCCTTGCGAGTGCACGCGCGTATGTGGTATATTTAAGATGCATATGAAGTTGTCATATCTATATTTGGCTTGTGCATAAGAAATAATGCAAGCAAACAATAAGTTTGTTAGATGTATCTCAATTATCATTCGGGCTTTATAGATAAGATAATGTAAATATTCAACTTAAACTTTAGGAAAGGAATTAAAAAAATGAAAAAGTTTAACAAAAAAGTCCCTTTATTATTTGCTTCTTTTGCTTTAATGATGGGAATAGGGCTTGTTGGTGAAAAAGTCTCAAAAAGTGTAAAAGCCGAAGAAAATGTTCAATTTAATTTTTCAAGTGGTATGAGTGCAGCAATGACAGATGGACCTGTAACAGTTTCAATGTCAGAATATAACACTTACACACCATTAAGAATTTATGCAAATTCAACTTTTACAATTAGTGTAGATTCGCCGGCTACAAGCATAACAAAATTGGTTGTAACAGCAAATCAAACAGGAAATTATGTTACAAACACAGCTAACACAGCATTTTGGTCAGTTGCACCGACGGTAAGTACCAGCGGTAAAGTTGTTACATTAGATTTTAGTGGCAGTGCAACAACCATTACATTTACCCCTACTGCTCAAGCAAGATGGGATAATTTAACAGTGTATTATAATACATCTACTGCACCTGATCCTGAAAAGACAGTTTCATCTGTAGCTATTGCTTCACATCCAGACACAGTATATCAAGGTGGAAGCATTTCTGGTGATGATGTTGAATTGACACTTACATATGATGATAGTACAACTGGTACTGCCAAAGCTCATCATGTCAATGTAGATACTTCTGTGGTCAAAGATGACGTTGTGGCAACAGCTTATTATGATGAAAAAGAATCATTGTATGATACATTTACCGTAAATGTCATTGAAGCTCCTGAAACAGATGCGATTGAAGATGTGTTAAATAATGCTAACACAATTAACTCAACTGCTAATACTTATAAGGGTTGGGATACAACAGGTAATTTCAACTCGGGTGCTACATATAAAGGATATTCAGCAGGTCAATACTCTTCTATCCAATTAAGAAGTACTACTGCTGCTAATTCCAGTGATTATGCTGGTGTTGTTTCAGTAGTATCTGGTGGCACAATTAAAGAAATTAGAGTTGCATGGAATTCTAATACTTCAGATGCTAGATCAGTAAAAATCTATTTCTCCGACTCTGCTTTCGCATCACCTAATGATTTATATAATAAAGATGTTGCCAAAGCCGAAGAAGGATCAATTGCAAAATCTTCTGGTACAACATATGTACCAAAAGGACAATATGCACACTTTGGTATGACTTCTACTAATGGTGCTCTATATCTAGATAGCATTACTGTTGTTTGGGAAAAGGCAGTTGAAAAGGATAAACCATCAATTTCTATTGAAACAACCATCCCAAGTGTTATGCGCGTTGGTGAAACTCTTGATTTAGAAACTAAAACAAGAAATGCTGAAGGCGCTACAGTTGAATGGTCTGTTAATAATACTTCTGTCGCTTCAATAGATGTAGATGGCAAGGTAACAGCTTTAGCAGCAGGTACATTTGTTGCAACTGCTAAAATTAATGTTAATGGTACTGACTACTCAGTTTCTACTCCTTCTATTCAAGTCAAAGAAGCCCTAATGTTAGAACACGCAGGAACTGAAGATGATCCATTAACAGTTGAAGACGCTATCAAAGTATGTGTAGATGCTGGTAATGCAAACACAACAGAAAGTTATTATGTAAAAGGTATCGTTACAAATATTGTCGAAATCTCCCCATCATTTGGTAACGCCACAATGGATATTGCAGATACTGCTGATGGTGTAGATGTATTAAGATTATATAGAATTTATTATCTTGGTGGCGAAAAATTCACAGCCGAAGATCAAGTTGCAGTTGGTGACACAGTAGTATGTTATGGTAAACTAATAAACTATGGAAACAAAACTCCTGAAATGCCAACTGGTTCACAATTAACAGAACACACTACACCTAGTGAAGAAGTCGAAGTTGCAAATGTAACATTAGAATTAACAAACAAATATAATGATCACTATGGACGTTTCTCTTATTCAATTGATCGTTCAGATGTTACTTTAGAAGGAAAAACAGCACAAAATACAAAGATTAATGGTAAACAACCATTAATGTTTGAATACTTAAATGATCATGAATTCAATGCTTATATTACTGATAGTGACTACAAAGAAAAAGAATATGTCTTTGAATGGTTTGAAAATGACGTTTTAGTAGCAAAAGGAACTTATGTTAATGATGTCACTGAACCTGATCCTGATAAACCAGTTGAACCAGTTAAATTAAATGCTCCAGTGGGACTTGTTATTAATACAACTGGGGATGGTCGTAAAATATTAGCATTTGCTGATGTCACTAATGCAAGTGGCTATCATGTTCAATATCGTCAAGGCGAGAAAGTCAAATACGAACACGATATTACTAATGGTGGATATTTAAATCCAAATGATGACTACGCAGCAGGAACTTATGATGTATATGTCAAAACTCTTGGTGATGGTGAACATTATCTTGATTCAGACTATGCTTTAGTAGGTCCATTTGAAATCATTGTAGAAGTAGATCCACAAGTTGAAGCAGATGCATTCGTACAAGAATGGTTAGCATTAAGAAATGATGAAGGAAGCATTTGTGATCAATTAAATGGTGAAGCAAGTGAACTCAAAGCAATGATTGCAAAATATGATGCATTAAGTCCAGAAGTCAAAGCAATTGTTGATGCTTCATTAGATTATGAAGGAAATACAATTAAAAATTCTGTTGAATACTTAAGATCATTCTTAGGAATGGATGTAACTCCAAGTGCTGATCAACCAGCAAGCGGATTATTATTAACAGCTGTTAAAGATAACGCTGGCACAATCGCAATTGTTATGGCATTAATCGCTGGAACATTCGTTGGATACGTTCTCTTAAGAAGAAAAAACAAATTAGTTAAATAATTTAACTAAATAAATCAAAATATGGAATACCAAGTAACATTGGTATTCCTTTTTTAATTGTTAAATATTTTCTTTGTTATGAATAAGTTTCATTATATAATTAGAATACAGAGTAACTAGAAAGCGTTAAGTGCTATATCATGGGAAGTTGGATATAGACGAACACTTTTGTGGCGGTTTTCTAGTGCGTCCGCTGTTAAGTTTATCTTTTAAGATGTAATATTTTAAGCGGGCCTTTGTTTACGGAGGTCTTTTTATGTTTAAGAATTTTTTTAAATTAGTTTGGAAAAAAAAGTTTAGTCTATTCTTCATAATGCTTTTTTCATTTGCGATTGGTTCATTTAGTAGTGAAGTATATAATCACTTCAAAGCTGACTACGATATTTCATTTAAAAGTGATATACAACTTGAAAATAAGAATATAACCTTAGAATTACTTTCAGTAGCCCAAAAAACAAATAAGAATTTTGAAGCAATCGAAATAGAGAAAATGTTAAACAATAACGATATTTACTTAGAAACTATAAATAATAATTATCATATTATAACTAAGAGTAGATATTACGCTGATTTCTTTTCAAGTAAAAGCCAAAAAGTAAAAACACGTGCTGAAGCATTTTTAAAAGAATTGGTGCTAAATCTTGATGAAAATGCCACATTTAACTATGAAGATACAATTATACAAACTAATAATATTGGATTATTGCCTACTAGTTTTATTGCTTTAGGTGTTGGTTCATTAGTCTATTTAATATATTTATTTATAAACACCAATCGTTTATATGAAGCTAGTATTGAAGCTAATTCTTCTTCTATTTCGTCATTTTCTCTTACCTACTGGAAGGAATCACTTAATTCATTTAAATCTATTAAAAACATATCTACTATCGCACTTCTTTTCGCATTAATGATTGTATGTAAAGCCTTCTCTATTCCCACAGGATTTGCCAATTTAAAAATTTCCCTTGTGTATTTATTCTTTGCACTTATTAGTATGATTTTTGGACCTGCACCAGGCTTTATAATAGGTATTATGTCAGACATACTAGGATTTGTTATTTTTCCAACTGAAGGAGCATTTAATTTTGGATATACACTAATTGCAGCCTTTGCAGGATTAACATATGGTCTATGTCTATATAAAAAGAAGATATCATTTGCAAATTGTTTTTTTGCACGTTTGATTGTAAATATCATATTAAACGTCATATTTGGATCAATTTTGTGGGCAATTACTATGAGTTATGACGTGCACACTACTATGGTCTATATGGTTTATTATGAATTACCAAAGAACTTAATATTCTTAATTCCTCAATCATTATTACTTTATATATTTATTAGGTCAGTATCACCTATTTTAGTAAGATTTAGATATTTAGATAAATCTCAAATAATTACAAAACCAAATCAAGAAATTTAAATAAAAAGGCTGTAGATGCTATTTGTATAGCTCTACAGCTTTGTTACTTGTTGTTATAAGACTTTATTGCTTTATCAATTTTACGCTTGTCATCGCGCGCTTTTTCTGTGTCTCTCTTATCGTAAAGTTTTTTACCTTTACCTAAGGCTATTTCTAACTTCGCCTTACCACGTACAAGATAAACTTTTGTTGGAATAATTGTAAATTGCTTTTCTTTAACTTTTTGACCCAATTTGAGAATTTCTTTTTTATGTAATAATAATTTTCTTGTTCTTAATGGATCATGATTAAAAATATTACCTTTATCATAAGGGGCAATATGCATATTAACTATAAAAGCTTCATTATTTCTAATAATAACGTATGAATCATTTAATGAAGCACCATGCACTCTTAATGCTTTAATTTCTGTTCCCACAAGAGAAAGACCACACTCTAAAAAATCACTTAAGAAATAGTTAAACGATGCCTTAGAGTTTTTGGCAATAATTTTTTGAGCAACATTCATTAATTCTTCCTCCTTTGTTCTATACGCGATTTTATTTTGAAAAATATAAGTGACAACGCTATTCCCATCAAAAAGCCACTGGAATTAATTACCATATCGCTAAATTGACAGCTTCTTCCCTTAGGAATTAATTGCAATAATTCTGCAATTACCGCAATTAAAATACCCGTAGCTATTATAATGATTGTCTTATCTCTCTTTTTAATATCTAAAGACATAAAGAATAAAAAACCAATAATTCCATCTATAGCAAACAAGCTAAAATGACCTATTAATTTTCTTATATTTTTCTTTAACTTATCTAATTGTTGACGGTTTAACGCTGATGCTTTGAAAATCTTTATTTTGTGAGTTGCTGTTAATCCTGAATCAAGATGCTTTAATGTCACAGTAGTTGTACCTTCTTTCAAAGCAACGAGTAATCCACTTTGCGATATTTTTGCATTATCACTATTCACTGACCATTCAACATCTTTATAAGTGACATCACTAGGATATAATGCATATGATAATTCTATTTTCTCGCCTGATTTAAAATACTCTAAAATAGATTCATTATATTTTATTTCAAGATCGTCCAAAGATACTTTATTCACTTCAAATTCCATCTTATTTGAGCAAATTTCATTGTTATAAACAGAACAAGCTTGAACTGTGCCTTTACCCTCTCTAATTCCTTTTAACCCATTTTTAATATTATAGCTTGCGATAGTTTTTAAATCTTCTGTTTCGATAATATAGTTTAATGTTTTATCATCAATATTGTCTTTGTCAAATTCAACATCAATTTCTGCATACCTATTTATATATACATCGCCAATATTTTTAATAGTAATAGTTTTCGGCTTTGTTGCTACATCATCTAAAATAGTAACTTTCATTTCACAATAAATACTATTATTGCTATTCAAAATTGCTTTCAATATTAAATCACCAGGTTCATTAGAAATTAGGTAATCACCACTAATTGAACCATAGTTATTAGAAATCTCATATCTTACACTTCGATCTGTACAATCACCAGGAGAAAATATAATGTTACCAATTAAATCTTGAATATATGTAGCTCTTTTATTTTTTATTTTGGCACTACTATTTTGGAAACTAATTTCAGTCGGTGATATTTGTTCTTGTTCATTAATAATAATTACAAAATCGACAAATACACTTTCATCATCATCACATTTAGCACGAATTGTTGCTTCGCCTTTTTTTATGGCATAAACATTTCCATCCATATCAACAGTAGCAATATCTGGAGTTAATGATTCATATATTGTGGCAGTATTTGTAGTATTACTAGGAGTAATCTTAGGAGATAGTTTAATTGTTTCTCCAACGAACATAGAATCATTATTTGTAATCTCAATTTTAGTTGGCTTTACATATTCAAACTCATCTTTCCCTACATAATTATGCAAGTCATTAAATACATTTGTTATACTATCGCTTTGAGCACCAGATGCATCACCTGGTGTTAAAGCCTCGGCGAAAATAAAGCAATTAAATAGAACAAATATTATCAATAATATTATCGATTTTTTCTTCATTATTTTCACCTTCCTTTTAAAAAACTAGATTGATACATCTAGTTTGTTAATTTTCAATAAATTTTAAAATATCTTCGTAAACTTTTCCTTTTTCAGTCTCGTTTAGAATCTCATGTCTCATATTTGGATATAGGATTGTTTCAACATTCTTAATTCCATACTTTTCATATGTTTTTGCTAATTTAGAAACACCTTTTCCATATTTTCCTACTGGGTCATTTTCACCCGCTATTAAAAGAATAGGCAAATCTTTTCTAATTTTCGCTAAAAAGCGTGGAACATTTAAGCGATTTAAACCTTTAAAGAATTCTTTATAGAAACCACAAGTAGATCCATATCCACATTTAGGATCTTCAATATAGCGATCAACATTTTCTTCGTTTACTGATAACCAATCAAATGGTGTTCGAGGATTTTTGATGTTTTTGTTATAGCCACCAAATGCTAATTTATGGAAAACTTTTGATTTTTTATTGTAATTCTTTTTATTAACAAATATTCTTGATAATCTATCCGCAAGAGCAAATTCAAATTGTTTACCACAAGAACCACAAATAATTGCTTTAACCACATGATTGGAATATCTTTGAATATAATCTTGAACAATAAATGATCCCATAGAATGACCCATAATTATAGTTGGTTTACAAGTAATTCTAAGTTTTGACACCAATTCATCAAGATAATTAACAGTTTTTCTAAACCCGGATTTCTCCCATGTTCCTAATTCTTCAGGGTTATCAGCATTTTCGCCTTGTCCATAATGATCTAAAGCATAAACAGAATACCCTTGTTCATTTAAAAAAGTTGCAAACTCATCATAACGACGTGCATGTTCTTCCATGCCTGTTGCAATTACTATATTTGCTTTAGCGTTTTTAATAGGCCACGCTATTCCTTTTCTTATTGTTTCATCTTTAAAAGTCATTTCAAATACTTCAAATGCCATTTTAATCACCTATCTTTATTAAATAATATATCAAAATATTGATATATTAACAATGTTTAATTTGTTTAAGCATTTTCTTTATTCATTATGTAAAAATAAAAATCATTATTTTGTAACAAAAACCATAGACTTTATTAGTCAGGTGATTTTATGCTCATTAATTTATTGAAATATATACTCCTTGCAATTATCCAAGGAATAAGTGAAATACTTCCTATTTCTTCTTCTGGTCATTTAATTATTTCTCAAAAATTATTAGGTTTAGACATAAGCAATATGTCCACATCGATTTTTTTGCATATTGGATCTTTAATCGCAGTTATTATATTCTACTTCTCCACTTTAAAGGTCATGGGATCTAATGCCTTTAAATATGTTTTAAAAAAAGACAAATCAAGTGAAGGCAAAAATTCATGGCATCTAATTTTAATGATGCTAATATCAATTTTACCAGCTGGTATATTAGGACTAATATTTAAAAGCAAAATTGAAGAAATATTCTCTACTACATTGTTTATTGGCATTAACTTAATTATAACTGCAATACTGCTTCTTCTTTTAACAAGAAATAAAGGAACCAAATCAATTGATGATATAAAGTTTAAAGATGCTCTTACTATTGGTATATTTCAGGCAATAGGAATAATGCCTGGAATTTCTCGAAGTGGAATAACAACAATTGGCGGTAAGGTATCAAAACTTAAAGACGAGGACGCAATTAATTATTCTTTTTTACTTTTTATTCCTGTTGCACTTGGAACAGGTCTTTTAGAAATAATTGAATTATGCACTGGAAAATTAATACTTACAGAGCAAGAAATTATTTTAAATGTCATTGGCGCAATTATAAGTATGGTTGTTACTTATATTTCCTTAAAATTACTTCTAAAAATAATAAAAAAAGGGAAACTATATTATTTTTCCCTTTATTGCTTAATTGTTGGAATATTGGTTTTAATTTTTTAAAACTTCATGATAGATATTTACAAGTTCTTTACCAACAAGCGCAATCTCACGCTCCGTGACAGTTTTATAACCATTTTCAATAATGTTACTTAAATCATTATATAAAGCGTAGTTTATCTTTTTAATAAATTCATCATTATCTTTTGCTTTTAGACAATTGACATTATCCTCTAACCATCCATCGAATACCGGAATATCTCTTACTAAAACAGGTGTTTTACTTGCAAGTGCTTCTAATACTACAATTCCTTCAGTTTCTTCTAGAGTTGGAAATAAAACAAGATTTGCATTACTAAATGCTCCTTTTATAATATCCCCATCAATATATCCAGGCATTATAACATTGGAAGGTCTTTTTTTAATGGCTCTTAAAATCTTCCCTTGTGTCATAATCTTACTTAAGTGCCCAAACCAAATAAATTTAACATCAGGCATTTGACGTGCAATTTCAAAGAAATCAAGTATTCCTTTTCTTTCAAAAAATAGACCAACACCAATCACTACTTTTTCTTGTGGCTTTAATTTAAAATAATTGCGGAATTGTTTCACTTTCTTACCAGAATAAGCATAATCTGGCAGGTTAATTCCGTTACTTAAACTATAAACAGGGCAAGTTACTCCTTTATAGTTTTCAATTAGATGTTTCGAATACTGTGTAGGAGTAATAATCGCATCTGCATTTCTATACATTCTAATAATTAATCGATCAAAAAATGGTTCAATTAATTTCCAACAGCGAAAAGATTTACGAAAATCTTCAAATGTTGAATGTCCGTGCACAATTACTTTTTTCCCTTCTTTTTTACATCTTTTGAGAAGGCGATATGATTCAAAGAAATTTGTGTTAATATGTGCAATATCAAAAGAATCTTTAGGATCTAATGTATAATCAACGCCATTAGCCTCTAAAGCTTGCTTTTGATGACGAAGTGCTCTGCCAATGCCACTTTGACGAAGCGCTTTTTCTTTTTCAAAATAAAGTAATACTTTCATTATTCAATATTAATTGTCTCACTAACAATATAGTTAGGACGTCCTTTCACTTCATCATAAACTCGACCGATATATAAATTAGAGAATCCTTGCATTACTAATATAATGCCCGCTAATAGGCCAACTGTTGGAAATAGCCAAGCAACCAATGAAAGACTTGTACCAACAATTGCCAAAATTATAAATACGATAAATGTAAGTAAAGAAGCAAAGGACAAAAATATACCACATTTTAACGCTAAAGCAAGAGGATAAGCACTATTGGCAATAATTCCATCTTCAGCAAGTTTTATCATCTTTTTTAAAGTCCATTTTGTGACACCAGCACTTCTATTTGGACGATCAAAAGATATAGATGTTTGTTTAAATCCAACCCAAGTGGCCAAAGCTCTTAAATATCTATTATGTTCTGGCAACTTCAAAATTGCTTCAACAACTTTGCGATCATATAATTTAAATTCTCCAGTATCTGTTGGGATATCCATACCAGTTATTCTTCGTAAAAAGCGATAATAAACATGGGCTGTTAATTTTTTAAATGCTGTCTCGCTTTGTCTTTTTTTGCGTTTTCCGTGAACAACATCATAGCCTTCTTTCCATTTCTCAATCATTTGTAAGGCTACTTCAGGTGGATCTTGCAAATCACAATCCATAATAATTATTGCTTCACCTGTCGCATATTGTAATGCAGCAAGCTCCGCAGCTTGTTGACCAAAATTTCGTGAAAAGTTAATTACTTTAATTCGCTTATCTTGTTCTGCTAATTCTTTCAGAATTGAATACGTATTGTCTTTACTACCATCATTTACAAATATTATTTCATAATCTTCTTTTAAAGTATCAAATTGCTTTGTTGCAGTATCATAAAAGATTTTTAAAACTTCTTGTTCGTTGTATGCTGGTACGAGAATTGAATATTTTGTGTTCATAATTTTTCTCCCTTACAAATATTTTGATAATTCTATTGCACAGTTCATCCATGTGTATTGTTTTGCCGTCTTGATTGCGTTTCTACGAATATATGAATTATTGTTAGAATTGCGAATAATTCCTTCAACAATGTTAACTATATCATCACTACTATATTCGTCAACTAAGTATCCATTACATGGAGTTATTATTTCAGAAATACCTTGGTGCTTACATCCAATCGTATAGCAACCACTCGCCATCGCTTCAAGATAGCAACATCCCAATGCTTCATAATAGGATGGTAAAATAAATATATCATAATTTAAGAGACTTTGCTTTATTTTCTCTTGTGGCATTTCTTTAACAAACTTTACAACATGACTTAACTTGCTCTCTTTAACAATTTGCCTCAAGCGATTTTTTTGTTCACCTGATCCTATAATCAAATATTCGAATTTAAGATCTTTATGTTTATCAACTAAAGTACTAAGTGCTTTTAAGACATATTCATGACCTTTTATTGAATATAAATTTCCCACTGAAATTAATTTAATTTGCTTATCATCCATGGTCTTAATATTTTTTGTATCATTAAAGAAAATATTATCCACACCATTATATACCACTTGAGTATGTACATTCTTTAATTTGACTTTAAAGTCATCTTCTACAAGTTTAGAAACACAAATAATTGTATCACACTTTTTATAAGCACTCTTATAAAAACGATTATAATATAGCTTTCTAAATATTGGACGCTTTTCCTCTACTCTTCGCCAAATATTTCTAGAATGGAGATAATGGAGAACTTTTACTCCATCTTCTTTTAATGTCTTAATCATAAAGTTTTGGAAAGCCGGTGGATAAAAATGTATTATTGCATCATCAAAATGATATTTTTTAATTATATACTCGAAATCGCTCTTAAATTTAAATCCCTTAGATATCATTAATTTATGCGCAAAAGAAGGTTTATAATAAATATGCGTAATTGTTATGCCATCATAAATAGAATTGTGAACATCTCCGTCCCCTTCATGAATATATATTACATTAAGTTTATGTCCTAATATCTTTAATGATTTCGCAATGTACTTCAAATAAATGCCATACCATTTTTTGTTTTTGGTAGGATAAATAGTTGTAATAAATGCTATCTCTTTATAAACTTTTTCTTCTTTTTCACGAATTTTTAGGTTGTTTACAAATATTTCTGGAGTTATTACAAGGCATATAGTAAATATGCAAGAAATGAATGTAAATGAGAAAAATGCTAAATTTTCAAACATCGCATAAAACACATATATCAAAACTATTGCAAATAATGAAAAATATAAATAATGATTAAATTTTTTTATCGTCCGCAAATTGGCAATAATTCGATAAAAAACATATATAAATAAAATAGTTAAAACAATACCACCTGTATTTAATAAATAGACGTAACTATTATGAAAATAGACACCTTCAATTTTATTTAAATACACTAAGCTAGATGCATATCCATTACCAAGCCATACATTTTTATAATTTAACAAATACACAGATTTTGTAAACAAAGCAAATCTAACCGCAATTGTTTTGAAAAAAGAAAAACGTAATTTCGTCACTAATGATTCAAATCCAATAGGTTTTATTACTTCAAACAAAATTAATACTATAAAAATAACAGACACTAATATTAAAGTTATCAAAAATATACGGAAAAGTATTCTTTTTATTGATTTATTTTTAAAATAACACAATATAATAATTGTTAGTAAAATCATGCATATAATAGAGGTTTTACATAAACTCATAATATTTGGTACGAATAAAATTATATATAATAAAATGTACCTTTTTTTCTTTTCAAACGAATAAAGATAATAAGACATTAAAGCAGAAAGGAAAACAAAAGCACCAATTAAATTTTTATTTAAAAATGGTGACAAATCGGAAAAATCATATATTTGCCTATTCGATAATATATCAATAATATTATGATAATCAATAATTATTACATAGGAAAATGAAAACAAAATCAGAAAAAGTAATCCAAAATAAATTATCTTTATATGTTTGAGTTTAATTATTTTAGATAAAACAAATAGCACAAAATACATATTCACTATAATCACTAATACGTTTTTTATGTTACTAAGAGTTTCATTCAATGGTGTTTGACTGACACCACCTAATATAGAATAATAAATAATATATATGCCTAATAAACTAACAAATACAATTGTCGGCAATAATTTAAAATGTTCTTTATTTAAGATAAGCCAACCAACGGTAAAAAGTCCAATAACTCCTGTAAATGTTGCGTTCAATATTCTTACAATAAGAGCATTTTCAATAATAGCATTAATAATATTTGTATTATTATAAGAAATCGTAGATAGTAAAAGATATAGAAGCAAGACAAAAGTAAAGCATATTATTGCTTTATCGTATATCTTTTGTATTCTAAACTTTTTAGTGTCCACGATTTATAGATCCACCTTTCTAATTTTTTAATGTTTTCTTTTTAAAATAAATATCAGTGCAATAGCAATTATTATTACCCCAATTCCAACTCCTACAATAGCCCATAAATAATTATTGCTAGGAATATCCGGGTCTTGTTGAGTATCATTGTTGTCATCTTTATCAAATTGTTTAATAGCATCTCCAATAGTTATAATATCATCATATTCCATTGTGACGTTTTTCATTTTTGAAACAAACGCTTTTCCATCTTCTGGCAAATTATTAAAAGCCTCAACAATTTCATCAATTTCAGCTTGCGATAATTCATTAATTGTTTTACTCCAATAACAATAAATAAAACTATATCCTTGAAGTTGCTCATTGGAAAGTGATTCTAATTTAGCAATATTATTCTTTGATATATTATTCTTTTCACTTTCCGTAAGTGTTATATATTTATCATTTGCATTAGTTATTAAAGTTGCTTGATAAATGCTATTATCAAGATCATTCACATCAAAATTATTTAATAAATCATCTACTAGTTCATCTCCAGTAACTTCTTCCGAATAAAACGTGACTGATGGCTTTTTAGATTGAACATAATATCTTGAATCATCTGCAGTAGTAAGTGCAATTGCATATCTTGCTCTTTCGATTGTATCAAAATTAAATGTTATCATTTCAGTACTTCCACCAATATTTAGTCTTTCACCAATTTGTTGGTAGGTATCACCAAAATCTATTGAGTAAAGAAGATAAATATAAGTGCCACTTTGCCCTCCGAGTTGTTGGAAAGTAACTTTTCCTACGTTATCTAATTCTCCATTAAAATATAAGACTGCACCTTTTCTGTCCGCACTGATTTTAGGAGTTAACGCAACTCCGATTGGACTATCCTTAGCAATTTTACTTTTATCCATATGATTTTGGTTGTTATTAGTGCCCAACCATAAATTGCCATTATTTGCTGAACCATAACTAGCCATTACTTCCATCGTAATATTATTACTTGTAAATTCTGATTTAATATTAGAATTATAAGTACTAGTAGTGCTTAATGCATTACCATCATATCTATATATTAGTTTTGAATTAACTACTTCAACATTACATTTTACTGATAACAAAACATTATCTACCTTTTTACTTGATGTATCAGCAGCACCCACGCTATCAACAACATATGCTTCTATTACTGTATTGCCTTCATTAATTGCTACAGCTTTACCTGAAGAATTAATAGTAACAATGCTATTATCAAATGACTTCCACTTAATAGTAGGTGCAGCTATATTTTCAGGAAAAGTCTTAGCAATAAAACTTTCACTTCTCCCTGCAATTAATGTTAAATTACGATTATTAATACCAAGATAACTGATTTTATTTTCATCATATGTATTATTTAAATCAACTAATGCTCCTTCTCCTTGATAAGATCCAAAACACATTTTTGCAAATTCTGGATGGTCAATAAAAACATTTCGATTACCTTGTAATTTTTGTGCCTCATCGTTGCGATGCATTTCTAAATAATCAACTGGATCATCCTCATTCCACTTTATTAATAAATCCCAGGCATCTACTTCACTATTTGAACTAGTTTTTACAATATCAGTAATCCTAAGTTCTCCTCTTTGACCCAATTCACCATTTGTTGAAGATAAATTACTACTATATCGAGTATAGACATACATTAAAATTCTCGCCACATCACCTTTAATATCATCGCGTGGTTCGAAAATCCCAGGCATTGCAAAGTTTCCTGTATTGCCTAATTCTTTTGTGTCCGCACTATTTTTATCAACTATGCCATATGGTCTATCTTGTCTTGATGAATTATAAGTCACATATGCTGGTCTTAAATGATGAATATCTGTACCTGCATTTCGATGTGATTCAGCAACTGAGGTGTATAATCCATTGGATAAGCTTTTACACCAAACATGTTCACGATTCCATAAAGAAGAATCCCAAACTCCAGATATTGAATCTCTAGCGTATAAAGTAATAATATTATTGCTATTCATTGGATCAGCATCAGTATTTATTGTTTCTCTTTTCAATTCATCATATGATGTTATTTTAGTTTGGGTTGCCGACATTAAAATAGATAATCCATTTTGTAAGTCGATTCCAAATGCACCATTAATATCATCTAAATACTCACTATTTACACCATTAAGATTATAGTATTCTAATCTAGCATCAACATTTTCCGCCAAAACATAAGCATTATTAAAATTAATATTTAATAATGCACAAATTGACAACATACTTATTAATACAAATGATTTAATAATGTTTTTTTTCATATTTTTTTCCTCATTTATAAGTTAATTATACTAATTATGCCCATTTATGTAAATAAAATAGGCACGCAAAAAGCTTAATATTATTTTGTATAACAAAATAAAAATGAAAAATATACCTCTTATAGCAAAGAAAAAAATAGATTAAAAAACTTAATTTTCAATCTATTTTATTCATATGTTTCCGTTTAACTATAAAACAATATTCATCTAATGGCCTATAATATTGCACATTATTGAAGGTAATTAATCTGTATGTTTAATAAAAGAGTGAGCATATTACTCACTCTTAGAAATGTTTAGTAATCAATACAAATTTTAAATTACTTAGCAATATTGAAATTCCAATCAACACTATGTCTTAGGCATTTCTTTGCATTTAATAGTCATTTTATCACAATCCTAAAACACTTTTCTCCAATAGTGTTTACTAATTTATTGACATTTTTATGTTAAAAATATTAAAAATCATCAATTTTAGTAACCAACTATGATAATTCAATAGGTGTTAATTCTACCCATTTATTAGCTTCATCTTGACCATCTTCGTAATTTTCATCTATTACAAAGAAGTGTTTTGCATAATACATTGGATTAGAATATTCATTGGCAAATGCGATCTTATTCCAATCTTCAATCGTTCCTTCATAATAAACATTTTCTAACGATTCAGCATTTAAGAAAGCATCTTCTTTTATGCTATTTACACTTTTAGAAATAGTAATTGATATCAATGATGTACAATTTTTAAAAGCATTTTTATCAATTATTTTTACACTATTAGGGATAACAATTGATGATAATGATGAAGCATCTTCAAATGTTCCTTCAGAAATATTTCTAACTTGACCACCAAAAGTAATACTTGTTAAATTTGTGCATCCTTTAAATACATTCGCATCAATTGTTGTCACACTTTCAGGTATAACAATACTAGTTAAGTTCACACAATTTTCAAAGAATGATTTATTTAATGTTGTAAATTTGAAATTATTATTAGGTAGTATAACTTCTGAAACACCAGAGTTAGACAAAATCGCACTAAAGAATACATCAACTGAATTTGGGAATTCAATTCTATTTAAAGAAGTAGTTCCACTAAAACATTCAGCATTAATAGTAATTAATTGACTATCATCATAGAAATTTACTTCTTCCAAATCAACACAATTCTTAAATACCGCATCAGAAAGTGATGTCACGGTTTTTGGAATAGTTATTGATTTAAGTCCAGATCCTTCAAATGCGCTAGAGCCAATTGTTTTTACAGTCTCTTCTCCATTGCTATCTTTTGGGAATTCGATAGAAGTTAGGTTACTTGCATTTTTAAATGCAGAATTACCAATTGCAAGAATACCAGTATTATCTTCTTCTATGCTAGGAAGGACTACTTTTGTCAATGATTTAGCTTCTGCGAACAACTCATTATTAATTGTATCTACATATTTAGGAAATACAAATTCTTCAATACCAGAATTTTTAAAAACTCTATTTCCAATTGTCTTAACATTATCAGTCAAGTTTAGACTCTTAAGAGAAATATCACCTGCAAATGCATCATTTCCAATAGATGTCACGCTTTCAGGAATATAAATTGATGATAGTTTTGTACAATTTTCAAAGACTGATTGATTAATCACAGTAATGTTTTCATTGAGTGTAACTTCTTCAAGTGCTGTTCCTTTGAAAGCACCATTTCCAATTACAGTGACATCCTTAAGATCAATTGAAGTTAAGTTTGCACATCCACTAAAAGCTCCTGTTTGAATTGAAGTAACATTCTTGAGATCAACTTTTTCTAATTTGGAGCAATTCATAAAAACATTTCTCTCAATTACTGTATATTCTTCTGGCATTTCCACTTCAACTAGATGTGGTTGATTAGAAAATGCACCACTAGCCAAATGATTTATTTCTGTAGGAATATAAACATATCCCGACTCATTTTCTCCATCTTTTTTATCTTTGATACTTTTTAAAATAAAGTCTCCTGTATTATTACCATTATATTTATATAAGAAGTTTCCGAAAGTAATAAATTCTTCATCACTATGAGCATCTAACCAACCAGAGTTTTTGAAAATTTCATTACCAACTGATTTTAATTCACCATTAACAACAACATCTGTAAGTAATGGGCAATTAGAAAAAGCTTCATCACCTATTTCTTCTACGGTCTTTGGTAAAATTACTTTTTTAAGTTTAGGAAGATTTTTAAATGCTTCCGCATCAATTCCAACAATAGGATGCCCTAATAGTTTTTTAGGTAATTCAAATACTTCTGGATAACCTTCTTCTTTAATACCTGTAATATATGCTGGAGTGCCTTCAGAATTGCCATCTGCATCAACGATATATCTAAATTGAATTACACCAATATTTCGATAATCTTTTAAAATGAATTCAATTGCGGCCCAATATACTCCCGCAACTAATACGGTGGCACCTAAAACAGGAAAGAAAATTTTCATAAATTTCTTTTTATTCATTTTTGCCACCTTCTTTCAATCCTTTAATAATTCTTTTATAGTTAGCAAGTTCCTCTAAATTACAATGCACATAATGATGTGGTTCAACTTCATAGAAATCAGCTGGGTCATCAGCTGTGTAATTATGTTGACTAGGGTTATAAATTATCACAGTTTTTTTCTTTTCAACCTTTGGATCAGGAAGAGGAATTGCTGATAATAATGATTTTGTGTACGGATGAAGTGGGACTTCAAATAGGCGATCAGCAGGACATAATTCTACTAATCTACCTTGATAAATAACAGCAATACGATCAGAAATATATTTAACAACTGATAAATCGTGAGCAATAAATAAAACTGTCAATCCACGTTCATCACGGAATTCTTTGATAAGATTTAAAACTTGAGCACGAATTGAAACGTCAAGTGCAGAAATTGGTTCATCTGCAATAATCATTTCAGGATCCATAATCATACAACGAGCAATACCGATACGTTGTCTTTGACCACCGGAAAACTCGTGTGGGTAACGTTTTAAGTGTTCTGGACTTAAGCCTACACGGCGAATCATTTTTTCAACTTTTTCTAAACGTTCAGCTTCATCTTTATAAAGATGGAAAGCACGTAATCCTTCACTAATAATGTAATCAACATTACTACGATCATTTAAAGACGCTGAAGGATCTTGGAAAATCATTTGAATTTTAGTCTTTAAATTTCTTGCACGATCTTTTTTGATTTTGCCAGAAATTACTTCTTTTGTTTCATCGCCATAAAGAATTTGTCCACCTGAAGTAGGAATAATTCTAATAAGTGCACGTCCAATTGTAGTCTTACCAGAACCAGACTCACCAACCAAGCCCAAAATTTCGCCTTTATAAATATCTAAATTCAAGTGATCAATAATAACTCTTTCGTATATTCCATGCTTAAAAGAAATTCGAATGTCTTGGAAAGAAACTAAAACATTACGATTATTATCTTTACGATGAATATCAACATATTTAACAGGTGTATCAACTACATTACTCATGTTTTTCACCACCTATCTCAATTTCTTTCTTCAACTCACTAGACACTTCTTTAATGCGTTTAGAGAGATTTTTTATAATAGTTGGCTTTTCCACTTTTGGCGCACGTGGGTCTAAAAGCCATGTTTTTGCTGAATGAGTTTCACTAATTTTAAACATTGGAGGTTCAACTAAGAAGTCAATGCGCATAGCGTATTTATTTCTTACAGCAAAAGCATCTCCAATAATCTCTGATGTAAATGTTGGTGGATTTCCTGAAATATAACTCAAAGGATCTTCTTTACTACCTAATTGAGGAAGTGAAGCAAGTAAAGCCCATGTATATGGATGTGCAGAACGATAGAAAATATCCTCGACTGTACCATATTCAATAATTTGACCACCATACATAACTGCAACACGATCTGCAACATTAGCAACAACACCTAAGTCGTGAGTGATAAATATGGTTGTCCATTTATATTCTTTTTGTAATTCTTTGATAAGATCCAAAATTTGAGCTTGTACAGTAACGTCAAGCGCTGTTGTTGGCTCATCACAGATTAATATTTCTGGACGGCAAGCAAGCGCAATTGCGATAACAACTCTTTGACGCATACCACCAGAATATTGGAATGGATAATCGTTATATCTTTTTTCGGCATCTGGAATACGAACTTTTTTAAGTAAGTTTATTGCTTCTTTTTTTGCTTCTTCTTTTGATAAGTTATGATGCAAACGCAAAACTTCCGAAATTTGATAACCAATTGAGAATAGTGGATTTAAAGATGTCATTGGGTCTTGGAAAATAGTAGCAATTCTTTTACCTCTAATTCCCAACCATTCTTTAGTTTTCTTTAAAGTAGCTAAATCAACGCCATCAAACATAATAGAACCGTTAGAAATATAACCATTAGAATCTAACATTCCTGTAAATGTCTTGGTAAATACAGATTTACCAGAACCTGATTCACCAACGATAGCTAATGTTTCACCCTCAAAAACATCGAGAGTAATATCTCTAATGACATTCATCTTTTTACCATGTGATAAAAATCCTACGCTAAGATTTTTTATTTCAAGAACTTTTTTCTTTTCCATAATATTAACCTCCTAGCGGTGGTTCTTCGGATCTGTAGCATCAGCTAAAGCCAAGCCAAGATAGAAGAAACAAATTGTAAGTGGTGCCATAACAACCATCGGTGCCAACAATAAATAAATGTGATCAATCCAGTTATCTTTAGCAGCAAGTGTCAATACTTGTCCAAGCGTTACTTGATCATCAGCCTTGAAACTTAAATTAAAGTAAGCAAGACCAACTTCTGAGGAAATTGCACCAGGAATTGCAGTAGAAATAACTGTTACAATAACAGAAATTAAATAAGGTAATAAGTTATGTGTAATCATTGCCTTTGATGAACTACCAAGAGTTTGCGAAGCAATATTATATTCACGATTACGAATAATAATAATTTGGTTACGAATAAATCCAGCAAGTCCCATCCAACCAAACATACATAATACGAGAACAATTGTCCAGAATGATGGTTCTAGGAATTGCATTAATAAAATATAAAGTAAAATTGATGGGATAGTATTAATAAAGTTACGTAATTCAATTAAAATTGGATCTAACCATTTAAAGTATCCCCACATGGAACCAATAATAATTCCAAAGAATGTATCAATAAGAGCGACAACCGTTCCTAAAAGGAGCGATAATTGTGTACCCTTCCACACAAGTGTCCATAAATCTTGGCCATCATATGGCTTCATCTCAGCCCCCGCTGTACCAAAGAAATGATCAGCAGATGGTGGTAAGTAATTTTCAAAAGTATCAAAAGTAGTTTTGTTGCCAGCACCAATAATTTTATATTGTTTAATTAAAGGTCCAACAAACGCCATAATAACAATTAAAATAATTATAGCAATACAAATTATCGTTAATGGATTCTTCCATAATTGTTTAAAGGTCTCTCCCCAATATGAATAAGGAGTGGATTCGAGTTTTTCGGCTTCGTCATCCGAATTACCAACGACAGTAAACAAATCTTTTGTATTAAATTCAACAACTTCATCAATGTTCTTTGCCATTTACTCCACCTCCTATTCCGATGCCAAGCTGACACGAGGGTCAACCATAGCAGTTACAATATCGCCAGCCAAATAAGCGAGAATAGAAATAAATGCTGAGACAACAACAATGCCTTGCAAAGCATACATATCATTGTAATCATTAGCCCATATTAAATACTCACCTAATCCTGGAACACCATATATTTTTTCAATATAGAAGGAACCTAAAAGGGCACCTAAAATTGAAGCAGGAATTGATCTAATTAAAGGAACAATAGCATTTCTCAAAACATGGGTATACATAATTCTATTTTCTGATATACCTTTTGCACGTGCAAATTTAACATAATCAGAATTGAATTCATCCAACATAAATCTTCTAACCCATAAAGCAATACCTGCCATACCTGTTAATCCCATTGTTAAAGCAGGTGCCAGCCAAGAAGCAAAGTTTGAGGCATCGTATCTATTTTCTAAACCAATAATGTATACTAAGAGCAATTGCCAAATGTAGTAATATGCAACACCAGGAATAGCGTCAATAGAAATAATGTATGTCTTACCGATTTTATCAATTATTCCATCTTTATGTTTAGCCATTAAAACACCCAAAGGATAGCCAATAGCAAGTTCAATAACTACTGCTAATATACCAATTCTAAATGAGTGCATCATTCTTTCACCAAAGATGATATCAATAACGTAGCGAGAATCTGTACCAGATGCTTTGTATGATATACCTAAATCAATAATAAAGGTACGGCAATCATAAACTCGAACATAGCTAATTGCATTATTAAATGCATCATAAATAATATCTGTACCAGTTTCTTGTGTACATATTGTTTTTGGGAAAGGTAGGATTTTGTAGAAGTAATTTATAATTTGCCCTAAAATTTCTCCAAAACTATTTCCATATAAGCCTAAATCTTTTAAAACGCTATCACATCTTACTTCACGAACATCTACAGGTAGTTTTTGCCAGTTTTCAATATATCCTTGGCAAATAGTTGTTCTACTTTTTAATCGTAATAATAAGTATGTTGCTGTAATAGCAAGCATGACAGAAATTAAAGCAGATCCAATACGCTTCAAAGAATAAATTAGTAATGGATGTGCGAAAATACTTTGTATCTTAGCATTGTTTTTAAATATAATTCTGCGGCTTACAAGAATTACAAATAAAACAAATAAGACAATCAAAGCTATAATGGTGTAACCTATTAAAAATGTTGCCATTATATCCCTCCTCTATAGTCTCAAAAAATGCATAAGAGATTAGGCAAGAACCTAATCTCTATAAAATTATCTAATAAATAACACTAATTAAAATATTGTGATCCCTTGCCATCGAAAATATCTTCATCTGAAGAAGTAGCAAGTGCATTCTTTTTGTTAGCATCAAATTTTGCTTTTGCCGCTTTACGATCAGCGCCCCCCATAGCTTTAGTTAATGCATAAACACCTTTTAACTTGTATGAGCTTAAACCATATGCTGCAGAAGGTGTTTCATAACCCGCTAAACGAGATACAGTAACAGACCATCCTTGTCCTGACATATAATCAGGTGACATAATGTGTACTTCAAATAATAATTCGACTTCTGCTTGAGCAAATAATTCATATCTTTGAATAGTGTTATTTGTTGTTGCAGCACCTCTTGCAACTAAATCATCATATATATCTAACATGTTGTCTTTTCTTGTTCCAGAAACGACTTTACCATCTTTATCAAATGTATTGACATAATCTGGAACTTCTTCTTGTGTACCAGCATATCCACACATATCTCCACCAGTTGTCATAGTGTTTAAATATGTAAGTGGATCAGCATAGTCAGCACCCCAACCAACAACATATAATTGGTATTCTCCACTTTCACCTAAAGATGAATAGTTAACTGCTGTTACTTTTTCATTCTTTACGATTTCAAAGTATGGATATTTTCCACCATCACAGTAAGTTAATCCAGATGAAACCTTATCTCTGTTTGTTGTACAAGCATTGACTGTTTCATTGAATTTTTCAATCCATTGAGAATCCCATACAGATTGTTTTGCATCAAAGTTTAATCCTAAGTATTCAAATTTAATTGGGAAATTTAATTTATGTGTTTTCTTAATACCATCAACTTTATATTCAATTTCTCCGTTATTTTGACTCATCCAGTACTCAACTGCTGCTTTAGCCTTTTTAGCTAACTCTTTAGTATTTGCATCAGGGTCATAGCTTTCTGGAAGTTGTCCTTGTTTTAACAACTCACGAACATCTTCTTTGTCCATTCCATATTTATCAGCATATGCTTCATAAACGTATTCAATGTAATCTTTACCATTTTTATCTTCAACGAAGCCTTTTGGAATGAATGTCCACATTTGATATTGGTTTTGCATATCCTTAGCCAAACCATATCTTTGGTTATAAATTGTATAGTCGACACCATTTAATAATAAGTCACGAACAGCGTTAATTTTGATAGCAGCATTTGCTCTTTCATTTTCATCTTCTGTAATAGCTGAAGTGTTTTTAGAATAGTTTTTGCGGTTTACATTCAATTGAGTGTAGAATGTTGAATCGACTGTATCGATTTCACGAGAGTAAACATCACTATTTACTGGACTTTCGATTGATCCTTCACCTTTTTGACCAGTAACGTATTTTTTCCAACCTTCTTCATCAGTTTGTGCAACACCGAATGAGTCGATTTTACCTAATTCGTATTCTTTACGAATGAAGTCATCATTTGTGCCTTCTGGTAATAGATTGTATGTGATTGTATCAATATGAACATTCTTAGCATCCCAGTATTTAGCATTTTTCTTATACACTAATGTACCACTTGCTTCCCATTTGTCTAATAAGTAAGCACCACAATACAATAATCTTTCTTTACTACCTGTACCAAATAATGTGATACCTTGAGCAGAGTTTTTAACAAAGTTATCATTAATTGGTAAGAATGGAGTGTAAGTTAATACTGATGGGAAATATTCTGCTGGACTTTGAAGTTCATACTCGACGTAGTAATATTCAACGTCAGTTTCTGGATCATTTTCTTTACCAGCTTTAATACCAATATTTCTACCGTTTTTAATATCATCAACCATTGATGCAGTGACATTTAAATCAAGGTTTCCATATTGTTTAGCAAATTTGTTAATGTTTTCAGCAATGGCTGCATCACTGTCCATTTTAACACTTGAGTTTGGTTGTCTTGAAAGGTAGTCAGCATAAGTATATGCCCAGTATTCATAACCACCTCTAATGAACATCGCAGGTAAATAGTAGCAGTCTGATTGGTTACGAGCATCTAAGACATACATTGCAGATGTAACAAAGTCTTCACCTGTAACATATTGTGGTCCAGCAACACGGTCATTATATTGTGTTCCATCCCACTTTAACCATGGGATTGGATCTGCTGTACCCTTTCCTAACTCATTACCACGAATATAGAATTTATATTTTGTGTATGAATCATTAACAAATATTTTCTCTGCGAGAGCTTTTGATAAACGACCATAAGAATTGTTTTCTAATAATCCGTCGACGAAGTTGGCGATATGTTGGCCATTTTCTGCAGACATTGTTAAAGCAGTATTTAAAGACTTTAAAGGTGTCGCAATATATGAAGTATATGTTGTTTTGCCTTTATAAGAACTTGGAATATATTCGTTATTAACAATATCAAAAGTTACTTCTTCTGGTTCTTTAGGTCCACAAGCGCCTAAAAGCATAGCGACAGCACCTAAAACCATTAATCTGTTTAATTTTTTACTCATAAAAATCCTCCTTTTTATTTATAAATAAAAAACTCCAACGTGGAATTTTATTAAATGATACTACTATAATATTTACAAGTCAATCATTTTTTACCATTTAATGATTGAAAGCCATACCAAAAGAAATAAAATGGCACATATCATATGCGCCATATCAAGGTATCTAAAGTTGCGATTAAAATCGTGACAATAATAGCTATAAGCCAAGGTGTTATTATATCCCATACTTTTTGTTTAACTTCAACTGGTAATGGACCAGCTAGTAAATTATTCTTTTTTCGGTATTTTGCTACATATGTGTCACTTGTCACAAACGCTACTAATATTAAAACAATCAAAATCAATACCAAAGCAACAGGAAGATTATATGGTAATTCATCAACAATTAGAGCTTGTTCTAAGACTATACTCACTACAAAAAATGCGACAATTAATGAACTAATTATCGAAGCCAATATGATTGTAGATTTTTTCTTTAAAGCATGAATCATCACTTTTATCCTCCTAATTATAAATATGATACCATTTTTAAAGATACATTGGTAATTATTTATTAATATTTCTTAATTGTGCTATAATACGAAGTGGTGATTATTATGCGAAACAAGAATTTAAAAGAGAATCTTCTTAAGCGCAGCATTCTTTTGCCTTTTCGTAATATTGTGAAAAAAATATCGCCCGTTTTATATGTAAAATATCAATACAAATACATTACACATCATAAATTAAATCTTAAAAATCCTATTAGATACACAGAAAAATTACAACATTTAAGACTATATGAATATCCTAAAGATACAAAGGTAAGTCAATGTGCTTCTAGAGTTGGTGTGCGCGACTATCTAAAAGAATTAGGCTTAGAAAAATATTTAATTCCTTGTTTAGGTGTATTTGATAAATTTGATGATATTGACTTTGATGCTTTGCCAGATCAGTTTGTAATGAAATGCTCTCACGCTTGTGCATTTAACGCTATTATTAAAGACAAATCTAAAATGGACATTAATGATTTAAGAAAAAAATTTAATAAATGGCTAAAAACTAATTATGGCAAAAAGACCATTGAATTACATTATGCAAAAATTAAGCCTCAAATAATAATTGAACAATATATCGGTGCACTTGATCTTCCAACAGAATATAAAATCCATGTGTTCAATGGTGTAGCTAAAAGTCTCTACGTCGTAACTGGGCGTGGAAAAGACATTCGATATAACAATTATTATATAGATTGGACACCATTTGATGGCTCACAATTTAATGGATGGAAAAAAACTGATTATGAATTGGAAAAACCAGCAAACTTTGAAGAAATGGTTAAACTATCCGAAAAACTTGCAAAACCCTTTCCATTTGTTCGTGTAGATTTGTATAATATAAACGGTAAAATTTATTTTGGTGAAATGACCTTCACTCCCGCAAAAGGAACCTTGATTCTTGATGATGATAACGCCGATTTTGAAATGGGAAAATGGTTAAAAATTTAGGAGGAAAATATTATGAAAAAGAAATTATTTATTTTAATTCCTATGTTGTTACTAGCAAGTTGTGGTGGAGATGCGCAACAATGTGATGATAGTGTTGCTGATTTTCCAGACATCAACTTCACATATAGCAAAAAAAATCCAAGTATTAAAAATAGTTATAAATACGAACTCGATAATCCAATATATAACCACGAATTCGATTCATCAAACGATAAAAAACAACTTTTTGAGGAATCTGATAAATCCGTAATACCTGATTTTGATTATATAAAAGGTACAGAGCTTGCACATGGTTATGATAATATTCTTAGCTATGCACAAAATACTTCTTTACAAAAAGATGCTGAATTACCAACATCCACTAGATACCCTAAAATTTTTGATGGACAAGTATCTTGCGCCGGTCCAGTATCAAACTCTCGTATTGGCATATATTCTGATGGAATCATATTAGAACTTAATAGAACATTAGAAAATGCAAGCGGTATTACATTTTATATGACGCACAATTATTTAACTTTAAAGATGCGCGCAATATTTACTTTGTATAAACCTACTGGTACTCTTCCTCTTCAATATGACGAATATCAATTTAGTTTTTACACTAATCTTGGAACATCAGTTGCTGGTCCAAAGTTCTTCTATTTAGATTTAACAAAAATATTAGAAAACACTTCTATATTAAAAGGATGCAATATGCTTGGTCTAAGATATGAACGAATCGACTTAACCGAAGAAGAAAAACAAAACCCACAAATTTCTAATTCATTCGCTAAGTATTATGACAATATAGATGATGAAAAAAATCACGATGATTCCCTTGGTAAAACATTCGTTAAATTATACGATATTGGAATGCCTTATTCTAAATGGTCTAGATAAATCAATTAAAAAGTGTTGCCTTTAATGACAACACTTTTAATTTAGTCATTTTTGCTTTCTAATGTTTTTTTATGCTCAATATTATAAGCAGTAACATATCCTAGTAAAACTAATAATCCCAAAAATACAAAGTCTTCTATTAATGGGAATCCAATATCATTTACTAAAATCGTTCCAAGATAACTAACAAATAAACTTATCATTATAATTTTTACAGCATTATTATCATATGTTTTACAAAACTTAACTAACTCTATTCCAGCCACAACGAAGAAAGCCAATAAACATAATAGCGCGAGTATACCATTTTGATATACTATATTCAAAACAAATGTTCCTGTTCCAAGATAGATATTTTCTTGATAACTTGGTCCTACAAAAGCCGGTAGATGATTTGTTAATAATTTTGTGGAACTTATATTAGAAATGACACCAATTTTTCTTGTTAATAATGCTTCAACAATATAATTCATATCTTTATATTTATCTGCGTGGTTATGTACGTCTATTCTAAATATAAAGTATAAAATAGCAAGTATGCCAAACACCGCAAAGAATGTAATTAATGCAATTTTCTTATGTTTAATTGGTAGTTTAATTAAAGTAACTAAAACAAATGCGAAAATAAATATTGCTAAGTCAAATACAAGTGGCAACAAAATAATTGTTATTAAACCACATGCACCACCAATAAGTGATCCATAGAAGAATAATGGATTTTTCTTTCTATCTATAAAGAAAACCGCCAATAATCCTGTTGAAGAAATAAGTGCCATATTTCCTAACATCAATACACCATCATCTCTTAAGACAGTGTTAAATCCAATAAGTATACGTGCTTGTTGTGTAAGTTTCACGAATGCCCAAGCATTCTCACGATTAGGATTAGCAAATACAATTGTATGAAATGCCGTTCCCATACCATAAATTGTGGCAATTAAACAAATTAGAACATATATACCAATACCTGTATAGAAAACTGCTATTAGTTTTGTTATATCTAAGTTGTTTTTATGGAATAATCCATAATATCCACCAATAATGTAAAATGCAACTCCACCAAATATAATAGAAATAATAATTAAAATAGAACTAAATAAACTACCTTGAACTGCTGTATTAAAAACACCAAACCATCCAAACGAAATAGAAAGAAATTCAAAGAGCAGCAATCCACCTATTTGAATAAAAAGAGGGATAATTGCTCTACTTTTAGGCAAAACTTTTATAATTTGCATAAAAGCAATAATCATTAAGAATATTGCTAAATATCGATATACTACAGATAAATTAGCAAAATTCATTACCGTTAAAAGAACAATTTCTACCGCAAATAAAGGAATTAAATTTTTTAATACATCAAATATGCTTTCTTTTGCTTCGTTTTCCATTACCAATAACATCCTTTCTCAACTTTTTCATAACCTTTTGGTTTACTTGATGGTCTAATCCAAAACTCATTTATTTTATTCTTTACATAGTCTCGTTTTTCCCATCTTGATCCTATTATACCAAATAATAACGAGGTTGCTCCACCAGTTTGTATCGCTTGCTTATTTAAGCTTTTGATATAGGCGCATAATGGTGTCCCATACGCTCCGGCTCCAACAAGCGCTATATCAAAGTCAATTTTACTAATTTCACTTTTCATATGATCTAACGCATCAAACCACGTAGAATAGTCTGGTACTTCATCACCAATTGATTGAACTGCTCTTATAACTTTAAAACTCGCATCAATATCTTTTAAATCGTCTAAATGTTCTTTTCTTTTAATCTGTTCTTCTATTTCTTCTTTAAAAGGGGAAATAACAAGAACTTTTTTACCATTTAATCCTGATAGCCATTTCTTTCCTATAGGTTCAAAAGAGAAATATTGAATTATTTTTGCATCGCTACATTGAAGTTTATAAAAGTAATCTTCCATATGTATTCCAGATATTCCTAATATGTCCGTGTTTTTCATAATTTCATTCATCAATTTAGAATATCTATTTAAATATTCATCAGTAGGTGGAAAAAAGCCCGCATTATTTTTCATTGACATTTTGACAATATCTTTGTAGTTTTTCTTTAAACCCAATCTTATTTTTTCAAAATTATTGATACATGACAATTCTACCGCTCCGTACCTTACAGCCATAAAAGGTTTATTACTTTTAATATAATCTAATAAGACTTCATCACCATAATTTGTGGTTATATTTTTTTTCCCTACAAATCGTTCGCAACTTTTCTTTTTTCTAAAAAACTTATAGAGCAAAACAAACCAAGCATTTTTTAAAAAATAAACAAAATATTTTAATCGCTTCATTATTTCACTCCTTTTTTTTATTATAATTTCTAAATTGTTATTTTAAAAGAATTATTATCGTATACGATAATTAATTATGTTTTTTATATTTTTGTCTAATAAATTCTCCTATTCTTAAGCCATCAATTGCTGCAGACATGATTCCTCCTGCATAAGACGCTCCTTCACCACATGGATATATATTAGGAATATTTGAGAATCCATTTTCATCACGCGGAATTACAATCGGACTAGAAGATCTAGTTTCAACACCAGTTATAATTGCCTCTTCGTCTTTAAAGAATGGAAATTGCTTTTGTAATATAGGGATGCCTATTCTTAAAGATTCTATTACAAAATCAGGCAAAACTGTATCTAATGCGGCAAAATAATATCCTGGTTTATACGAAGGAATTACTCGACCTAAAGATGTTGAAACCTTGTTTTGAAGAAAATCATCAACTCGTTGTATAGGAGCAAAATAAGGATATTTAGAATTAAACGCTAATTGCTCATATTTTTTTTGAAAATCTACGCCATCAAGTGGTGAACTCTTATAATAATCATCTACTCTCACATTAACAAGTAATGCTGAGTTTGCATTATCTAAATCTCTTTTAAAATAACTCATTCCATTTGTAACAATTGAATTTTCTTCACTATTAGAAGCAACAACTTCTCCACCCGGACACATACAAAAAGAATAAAGAGTGCGATTATTTGGTAAATGTACTACAAGTTTATAATCAGCCACTGGAAGTTTAGGATTTTTATATTCTATACCATATTGTGAATAATTAACTTGTTCTTGTAAGTGTTCAATTCTTACACCCATTGAAAAGTCTTTTGGCTTCATAAAAACGCCATTATCATAAAGCATCTTATATGTATCTCGTGCACTATGTCCAATAGCAAGAATTAAATCATCTGTAACTAATTCGTATACATTTTCGTGATTTTTTATTTTAACAATTATGTTTTTGTCTTTTGTAAAATCTATTAATTGGTGCTCAAATCTAACCTCTCCACCTAAAGAGATGATTTCTTCTCGAATGTTTTTTACAACATTTCTTAGATTGTCGCTACCAATATGGGGATGTGCTTCATAATATATTTCTTCAGGCGCACCATGCTTAATAAATTCATTTAAACAAAACCTAATGCGTGGATCTTTTATTCCTGTGTTTAACTTTCCATCGCTAAAAGTTCCTGCTCCACCCTCGCCAAAACAAACATTAGATGTTTTATCAAATACGCCTTTTTCTTTAAAGATAGAAATATCTTTTAAACGTCCATCAATACTTTTTCCTCGCTCAATTATAATTGGTTTAGCATTTGCTCTTGCTAAATATAAGCCCAAAAACATACCAGCTGGTCCAAAACCAACAATAACTGGTCGATGAGACATTTTGATTTCTTCAATTTCTATATCTTCAATAAAATTAACATCCTTTATATTAGGATTATTAAACTTATGCTCTCCAAGAAGCGTAACCAAAAAACTGCATACAAAAATAATATTAGATTTTTTTCTAGCATCTACCGCTTTTTTTATAAGTTTATATTCCAGCAACTCTTTTTCTTCAATCTTTAAAATTTTTAATAGCTTAGCTTTAAATTTACTCTCATCTTCGCGAAGCGTTAAAAAAACATTATTAACGATTACTTGCATAAATTATCACCTAAATATAATGCACTACCAAATGCCCACATGAGATTAAATCCACCACATAAACCATCGTTATCAATAATTTCTCCCACAAAATAAACATTATTTTCAATATTCGATTCCAAATACTTACCCAAATTATTAATAGATAGACCACCAATAGTAACTTGCGCATTTTCAAAATCATATAAATCTTTATAAGTAAAAGCAAAATTCTTACATATCTTTGCTAAATTAACTATATCTTTCTTATTCTCAATTTTTAAATCAATATTGAGATTTGCTCTTTTTAAAATATAACTTGCTACGTTTTGAACAAAATAACCCTTTAAAATATTAAAATAGTTACCTTCAGATTTTTTCATAAATTCTTTAGTTAATTCATCTAATGTCATGTCAGGGAATAAATCCAATACTATATTAGCGTTATTAAAATTATTGATGTTTCTTGCAATAATTGAACTAGTATTAAAAATTGCAATACCGGATAATCCATCATCTTTAAACAATACTTCGCCATTTTCTTCATAAGAAATTTTATTATCCAATAAAAGCGAAACATTAGCCTTTAATCTCATGCCAGATATAATTTTTGTAACTTCTTTTGTTTTAATTGGACATAATCCTGGATACATTTTGCTTATTTGATATTTATGTGATTTTAAAATATCAAAGATTTTACCATCAGATCCAAATTTAGAGTATGATTTTCCACCTGTTCCAAAAACAAGATTATCTATTTTATAAACATTCTTGTTAGTTTTTGCCTTAATACTTTTTTCTTCAACTAAATAATCAATTAATTCTTCTTCAAATCGAAATTCCACTCCCTGTTCAAGAGCGTAACTATACAAATAATCTACAAATGTTTTTGCAGATTCCGAAAACGGATAACATAACTCGTGAATCATTTTTGTTTTTATTCCAAGACATTCAAAAAAATCACATTGTGCTTTGAAATCATACTTATTAAAAACCAAATCCGAAAAAACTTTATTTCGATAATAATTACTACTTAAATTAATGTTTCCAATATTACATTTACCATTGCCAGTTACGGATAATTTACGACCTGGTTTATTATTTTTATCAATGATAATTACTTTATGATTTAAATTATTCAATTTGAGTTTTATAGCCAACACAAGTCCACTTGCACCAGCACCAACAATTAGAGTTGTCATAATTATCACCTTCAAATAAAATTATAGCATATTTTATTATAGTACTGAAAAACCTAAAATTAGATTTAATATATAACCAACAATTATTCCTACAAAAGCAACAATAGCTAATATTACAAAATTGTTTTTTACATTACTTTTATTCTTAAATAAAATCACAAAACCTAGTCCTGCATTACAAATCAATCCTGCCACACAAGATCCAAATGTTATGCAATTTGTCAAATATAAATCCGATAAAATAACCGAGCTTGCACAATTAGGAATAAGTCCAACCACTACCGCGACAATTGGTGTAAAATATGAACTATTTTCAAGGAATAATCGAATGTTTTCTTCTTTAACAAAATATACTAATAAACTAAATAAAATATTTATAACCAAAACATACGCAAATATTTTTAAAGAATGAATTAAAGGATGAAGAAAATATTCATGAAATTTATTTTCGTGATTTTCTTCTTCTATTATATGGTTACAACATCCTACATGTAATTCTTCTTCATGCTCACACTCATCATGATGGTGTTTAACTTCTTTTGTTGATTTAACATAAATAAAGTCAATGATAAATCCTACTACAAAGCCAACTACAAATTTTATTAAAATTAATGGCAATACCATTAATATTTTATTAGGATTTGCTAAAAAAATTGGTATAGCTTCATCACTACAAGCAATAAAAATTGCCACAAGTGTTCCCATCGTAATATGCCTTTTTAAATATAAATCAGAAGCAACGACAGAGAATCCACATTGTGGGATCAAACCAAAAAGTGCGCCTAAAAATGGATTTAATTTATGATTGTTTTCCATTTTTTTCGAAATCTTTTTTTCTAGAAGAGCAAATATTATATAAAATACAATAATAAACGCCAAAACTTTTAAACTATCCAATAAAGCATCTAAGATTACATTCCACATAATATCGCTCCTTTCTTATTTTATTATAGGCATTTTAAAACAAAAGTTAAGAAAAAGCACACATAAGTGTGCTTAATTTTCATTAGTCTATTTTCTTTAACCAACAAACTCTTTCTTTATGATTTTCTGTTTCAAACATTTTCCACAAAGATTGTACATTTGTATTATACTCGAGTTCTGGTCCAGTTTCTGCATGCTCAATGCCATTTTTAAGAGCGTTTTCAATACATTGTTCAAAAATCATCGACATTACACCACTTGATTGATATTGAGGATCAACAGCAACAAGAAGCATATCTAAGACTTTCGCATGTTTTAAGTCCCATAAGAAGTCAATCCAGCCTATTGGGAGTAAATGTCCTTTATGTTTCTTTAAAGCACGTACAGGTGTTGGAATCATTAAACCATACGCTACAAGTTTATTATCTTGATCACGAACTAAGCTAAGATAATCTAAATTGATAAGTGGTATATATTGATCTGCTAAATGCATCATTTGCTTTTCATCAATTGGGACATATCCATATAAATTTGCATAACATACATTTGTTAATTTTAATACTTCGACAATAACATCTTTAGTTAGTTGACGTTTAGATTTAATTTTTTGTAAATGGAACCCGTATTTCTTTTGAACAAATTGAGAAGCTTTCTTTAAGCGAGGATCTACTTCTTTTGGAATATAAATCTTGTATTCTTTCCATGTAACATCGACATTAAAGCCTAATTTCTTCATGTGTTCAACATAATATTCATGAGTATAGAAAGTCATAAAAGTATTTAATTGGTCAAATCCTTTAGTGAGCATTCCTTCTTTATCTTGATCAGAATAACCTAATGGTCCGTTTATTTCTTCCATTCCGTTTTCTTTACCAAAATCTTCGACTGCTTTAATTAATGCTTTTGTAACTTCTATATCATCAATCATATCAATACGATTGAATCTTATACGTTTTTGATTATATTTAGAGTTAGAAAAGTGATTAAGGATTCCACAAATTCTACCAACCAATTTTCCATCTTTATAAGCCATAAATAATTTAAAATCACAATATTTACTTGCTGGATTTTTTCCAGGCACTAAATTGTCTATTTCATCTTCATATAAATATGGAGTGAAGTATGGACAATCTTTATATAACTTAGCAGGAAAATCAATAAATTGTTTGAGCATCCTGCGATTAGTTACTTCTTTAATTTCTATCATAGTATTTTACTGTTCTCCTTTTTTGCTAATTAATTATAAACCAAGAGAGAAAATAAGAAAATATTTTTTATTGTTAACTTTTCAATGGATTTTCTTCTTGCTTTAATTCTTTAAAAACAGTAATTACTAAAATTACCGCAACAACAAAACACAAAATATCTGCAATCATTTGTGTTAGTTCTATTCCTTTAAAACCAAGTATCGCCTGCATGATAAATAAAGTCGGAATAAAAAATAAAGCTTGCCTTCCAATTGCCAAAATTGTGGCACGCACTGATTTCCCCATTGTCTGCATCATCATATTTGAAACATTTGAAAAACCAAAAAGCACAATTGCTAAAGATTGATAAAGTAATAATTCTTTTCCTATTTTTATAAAATTATCAAAACTTTCTAATTTTGTATTTTTATTGACAAAAAAGCTTATTAAAGTTTCTCCTTTAAAAATACAAATAAGTGAAAAGATAATTAGTGCTACTGTAGCAAGTATAACTGTAAAAACAAATCCTTCTTTAACACGTTTATATTTTTTAGCGCCATAGTTGATTCCACATACTGGCTGAAATCCTTGACCAATACCCATGGTCATAGAGATGGCAAAAGACATAATACGATTTACTACAGTCATTGCCGCTAAAGCATCAATAGAATAATTAATCGCCACAAGATTAAGAACTAAAATAGATACAGCATTTAACCCTTGCCTTGCAAGAGAAGGGAATCCACCATTAGAAATATTTTTAAATACTTCTTTATCGAAACGGAAATTCTTAAGATGAATATGGATATTATTTTTAAAAGTTGTGCTTATAAAAAGTAAAGAAAAACCTAGTATTTGACTCACAAAAGTTGATATTCCTGCTCCATAAACACCATAGTCTTTAATAAAAATTGGATCTAAAAATATATTTAATACTGCACCAGATGTAATTCCTATCATTGCAAGAGTGGCATTGCCTTGATAACGTAATTGATTATTTAGTGTGTTAGAACTACACATAAAAGGCGTTCCAAGTAGAATCCAAAATAAATAATCTTTCGCATATTTAAAAACAAATTCATCTTTATTTGCTGTTAAAAATCTTGTTATTGGATTTAAAAATATTAATCCAAAAATTGTAATCAATAATCCACAAAAGAAAGAGAGGAAAAAACCTACTGCAGCATATACTTTTGCATTATCAATATTTTTTTCTCCAATTAAGCGCGATATAAAGTTTCCTGAACCATGCCCAAAGAAAAAACCAATCGCCTGGATTATCGCCATAAATGAAAATATGACTCCTACCGCACTTATTGCTTCTGTCGAATGCTCAACATTACTTACAAAATAAGTATCTGCAAAATTATATATCGCTGTTACCATCATTGAAATAACAGTAGGTATGGCTAATTTTATAATTAATGGTTTTATTGCACCATTTATCATTATTTCATATCGATCTTTTGTCATGGTGTTTTACCTCTTAAATTATTATTTGTCAAATAAGTAAACTATATTCTATCCCTTATGATAACGTATCAATTTAAATAGTTCTGTAACAAAAATTGGAAGAAGAGAGAATACTCCCACTAATAGCCATTCTGATAGATGCAGATTTGTAAAATTGAAAATATTTTGGAAAAATGGAATAAATAAAATACACATTAAAAGCACAAAAGAAATTAATAAAGAATATATTAAGTATTTATTATGTCCGTTATGGGTAGAAAACATCGAATATATATTTGAACGTTGGTTAAAAGAATGTAATAATTGCGAGAAAGCTAAAACACAGAATGCCATTGTTTGCGCAACAATATTTGCCTCATCAAAAGTTTTGCCTAGATATAAATTTCTACGATAACCAATTGAATAGACAATTAATGTAGCAATAGCAATTACAAAGCCATTAAATATCACCCTTTTAATTAAAGGTTTATCCATAAAACTATCATTTTTACGTGGGCGCGAATTTAAAATCTCTTTACTTGCAGGATCAACACCTAACGCTAAGGCTGGTAATGTATCAGTGGCAAGATTCACCCATAAAATTTGTATTGCTGTAACTGGCATATATTTGAAACCTAAAATCATCGCAAATAGCAAAGTTAAAATTTCTCCCACATTTCCTGCAAGTAGAAACTGTATTACTTTTTGAATGTTTTGAAAAACTTTTCTTCCTTCAAATATCGCATCGACAAGAGAAGTAAAATCATCATTTAATAAAATCATATCTGAAGCATCTTTTGCAACATCCGTGCCACTTTGCCCCATAGCAATACCAATATCTGCAGTTTTTAAAGATGGCGCATCATTAACTCCATCACCAAGCATCGCTACTACTTCATTATTTTGTTTATATGCTTTTACTATTCGAAGTTTATCATAAGGAGAAACACGTGCAAAAATATTATGTTTTTTTGCAAGAGAGGCTAATTCATTATCATCTATATTCATTAATTCATAACCAGAGATGGCACTATTTTCATATATACCTATTTGCTTTGCAATTGTTTCTGCAGTAAGGGGATGATCACCAGTCATAATCACAGTTCTAATTCCCGTGGCTTTTGTTTTTTCTAGCACTTCTTTTACTTCAATTCTTGGTGGATCTAGCATTGCTACAAGACCAATAAATATATTATCAATTTCAAGATTATTGCTTACTGCACTTGTTATTTCACACTTTTTACTAAATGCCATAACGCGACAAGCTTTTGAAGAATACTCATCACTAATCTTAATTAATTCTTTTCTTCTTTCACCTGTTAATACACTAATTCCATCTTTAGTAAATTCATGAGTGCAATTAGGAAGTAATTCCTCAATTGCTCCTTTTGAATAAGCTTCGTAATTTAACCCATTTTTAACTAAAACCGTCATTCTTTTTCTTTTTGAATCAAAAGGAATTTCTCTTATTCTTTCAAATTTGTTTT
The DNA here is from genome assembly GCA_022508535.1 of Erysipelotrichales bacterium. Lineage (GTDB taxonomy): Bacteria > Bacillota_I > Bacilli_A > RFN20 > CAG-826 > RUG131. The sequence goes on along the minus strand of JAFLUZ010000004.1, from coordinate 17,475 downwards.
TAATATTCACATAATCATTTTCAATATATTCTACTAATGACACTTCTGTTGGATCACCAATAAAATTGTTATCTTGTAATGTGACATTGTTAGCAAGCGCAATACATTTTTTTAGTTCGTCTTTTCTTTCGCATAGTACATTTGTAACATGCATTTTATTTTGTGTTAAAGTACCTGTTTTATCTGAGCATATTACCGAAGTTGAACCTAATGTTTCTACTGATGGCAATTTTCTTATCAATACTTGTTTTTTTGCCATTCTTTCTACTCCAATTGCCAATACAATTGTCGCTGTTGCAGGTAAACCCTCGGGAATTATTGAAATAGCTAAAGCAATAGAGGTCATTAAAAGAGGCTGCCATTCTTGTCCATTAAGAATACCAATACCAAAAATTAAAACACAAATAAATAAACCAACTACTGATAATATTTTCCCAATACTTTCTAGCTTCTTTTTTAATGGTGTTTGAAGTTCGTCTTGATGAGACAAAAGGTGGGCAATATGTCCAACTTCCGTATCCATTCCAATTGCAACTACAACTCCCGTTCCATGACCATATGTTACTAAAGATGACGCATAAGCCATGTTAACTCTTTCTGCAAGTGGAGTATTTGCCTCTAATACTATCTCTGCTGATTTATTTATTGATAATGCTTCTCCTGTAAGAGATGACTCTGTCACTCTTAAACCAAAAGATGATATTAGTCTTAAATCCGCAGGAATTAAACACCCTTCATCTAGCACAACAATATCTCCCACTACAAGTTCAGAACTTAAAACTTTTGTTATTTTTCCATCTCTTAAAACTTGAGCGTAATTTGGTGCTAACTTCTTTAAAGATTCAATCGCATTTTCTGCTTTATATTCCTGAAACACTCCAACAATTGTATCAATAAGAATAATAACCAAAATTATTATTCCTTCCATTGTGTCATTTAAAATAAATGACAATATACTTGCTATAAACAATATTAAAACCATTGCATCTTTCAATTGATTAGCAATAATACCAAATAAAGTGACTTTTTTCGCTTTAATTAATTCATTAGGTTTTCTTTTATCAAAACGTCTTTTTGCCTCAACACTACTTAAACCATTATTACTACTTTTTGTTGTATGCAAAACTTCTAATATGCTTTCGTTAAAGTGCATTATTTTCGCCTCAATAATTTATACGAAAAAAAGCCCATTTTATAACTAAAACAGGCTTTAAATTTGTAAAAATGACATAGCATAAACTATGTCATATTAAAATTCATTTCTATTTTTGTATTAAAGAAAGAACAATTGGTAAGATAGATGAAATAAGAACGATAGCAACAAATACCCAATAGGTGGTTTTCCATCCTTTTTTCTTACCAGCAACAGCGTTCCATGCGGAAACAAGAATCATTATACCAATAAGTAAATTACATACACCAACGAATGGACCAAACCATGGAGCAGTTATGTTAAGTAATTCTAATAATCTTGTAATTGCAAATAGACCTAACGAGATAAAACATAAAATATCCCAAAACTTTGAACTTGTTACTTTATTTGCCATTTGTATCACCTCTAATTACATTATAACGCTTTTTTTCTTATAATAAATATAAAATACACTTATACTTATTATTATAGCAATAATTGAAACTATCAAAATACTACTTGAAGAGAATAATGAATTTTCTAATAAAACTCCTTGCGGTGATGATTCAGTTTGGGTGTCTGCATAAAACAAATATTCCATATATTCTAGCTTAAAAATCAAGGAACATTCATTATCTTCTTCACAAAGTGTTTCACCAAATATTGCCTTTGATTCATCACTTAATTCATCATACAACGAACGTAATTCAGGTGATCTTTTGTAATCATTACAAGTTGATAAACTATTCATCAACTCTATTAAATTGTTTAAATTTATTTGATCTTGGCTAAGTTCATATTTTTGAATTGAAATATCAACAGCAACTAGAGCAACATTTTTCAAATGTTTAGTATCCATAATTTTAATAGCATCAATATTTTTACCTGTAGGAATAGTAAGCTGAACAGTTATTGGGTTTTTCAATGCTCTATCTTTAGCATTGGCTTCACTAGTTACGCTTTCACCATATGGTATTATTGTTTGAGACAAATTTGCATCTTCTTGATTATATAATCCAGAGATTGTTAATTCTGTTCCTGCATCACCATTGCTCATTGAATAAACAGTAATTGTAATTATGTCGTTTTCTTTAAGAATTGATTCCAAATTAATAATAACGTATTCATTTTTCTTCTTAAATCCAGCTAAAGAAGTATAATATTTTTCTAATGTTCCATTTGTATTATCCGGATAATCAACATTAGTGGATGCCTTAAATTCATAATGCTTATCTGTTGTGGCTGGTGCAAATTTTTCTAAAGTCGCTATAACATCAAGAAGTTTTTGAATGTTTTCAACCAGGCTTTTTTGTATATTTGTTAATAAATTATATTGTGCTTGAATTTCTAATGCTTTCGCATAGTATTGGTCATAATAACTACTATCAACAATCTCATCGACATTTGGTAATGCATTAATTGCCTCAATCACTTCATTTACAACAACTTGATTTTTTAATGCTTGTAATTCATTTTTTAATCCTTGTAATTTTGAAGCATATCCTTTTTCATCAACAAGATTCTTTACTTTATTATCAAGAAGATTATAATCTTTTTCAATTGCATTAATGGTCTCTTCATCTTCCAAAGTGACTTTACCTTCTAGAGCAATTAATCGTGCAATAAATTTCTCTGCTTGCTCTTCTGTGAGACTGTCAGACTCAGAATCATCAATAGCATAGAAATATGCAACTTTCCCTGTACCAGTAGCATATGATCTTAATCCAGAAGATCCATTAACAGCCAAATGTCTTTCTGATGTTTGTTCATTGCAAATAGAGGCTGGATCATTATTCCAAGTCCCTAACTTCAACTCTGTAGCAGTAGTACTCATTGTAAAAGTATTATTAGTTGGAACCGTCAAATATTTTATGCTTCCATTAATAATAGTGGATGCAGTAAATGTATCGCTTCTTTTTTTAGTTAGCTTATAAATGTATGGGTCATAAACATTAGGCATAGCAACTTTTCCCCAATCCTTCTCACCATCATAGTGAAATCCAACATCTTCAAGACCTAAAACATATTCTTTCGTTTCATCTATTTCATTAAATGACTCTAATTTAATATATGAAACTGTATCAGATTCAACTGTAATTTTTGAAGTAGCAGAATAATCTCCTGCCTTTGCAGTAATTATTGCACTCCCTGCTTTTAAAGCAGTAACTTTACCTTTATAATCAACCTTTGCTACTTGAGCATTAGAAGAAGACCAACTAATCCATTTATCTGTGGCATTATTTGGTAAGATTGTAGCAGTCAAATTTAATGTTTGTGCAATTTTTAGTGTAGATGATGCTGGAGATACACTAACACTAGTAATAGGAATTTCTTCAGATAAATCTTTATCTAAAAGCGCTCCTTTTCCAGAATAATTAGAATTATGAATCATATTAATGAATTCTGGATGATCGATATAAGGGTTGCGATTACCTTGTATTTTTGCAACTTCTTCATTGCGTTGCACTTCTAAATAATCGACTGGATCAATTTCATTCCATTTAAGAATAATGTCCCACGCTGCTTCTGGTGTATCAAATTTCGTCGTAATAACATTTTCAAATTTTAGCTTCTCTGTATCATAATAACGAGTATAAAGATACATTAAAATACGGGCGATATCGCCTTTAATATCATCTCGAGGTTCAAAAACTATATTGCCAATATAATAATTTCCTGTACCTTCATTATTGTATATAAGTTCTGACTTATCGCCTAAAAAATCTTTTAATTCGCCATATTTTGTATTACTACGTGTACTATTTAAACTACTAGCAACAGGACGAATATGATGTAAATCAGTACCAGCATTTCTACTGCTATCTGTCACACTAGAATATAAATCATCAGAAAGACTCTTAGGCCAAACGTGTTCTCTATTCCACGTTGTTCCTCCATCCCAAACACCAGATATACTTTCACGACTATAGAATAAAATGATATTTTCATTAATGCTTGGATCTCTATCACTTAGAATTGTCATTTCTTTTAAATCACCATAAGATGTTTTATATTCGTGTGTTGCGGTGGTGAGTTCCTTTAATGAATTAAATAAATCATCACCTTTTTTTCCTGTTACATCGTATGTAGTTGTATAATAATTATCAATATCATCTGCAAATACTTTTTCATTTTCATTGCTAGATGAAACAAAAAAACTTGTTAATGTACAAAGCAAAGAAAAAAAAGTTAATAAAAATTTTCTTTTTTTCATAATAACCACATCCTTATCAAAATTATACTAAATTTTTGTAAAAAAAACATAGCAATATTGCTATGTTCGGTGTAACAAAATTGTTTTCGTACCAAAATAAATGAACAATTTTAACGAAATGTATATTTTTTAGTTACGTCTTATCATTTGTTTAACAAAATTGATAATATTTACAATTATGAGTAATGATAGCATAACAATTAATACAATAAAGACTGCACTGACTGACCATGTCGCATCAATATTTGCTATGTTTTCAGCAAAATCAATATTTTCTGTAAATACATAAATTATTACATATATAAAATATGAGAAACTTGCCAATGAAACAGCAAAACTAGCTTTAGCAACATTCTTATTGTTTTTAGTAGCATTTAAGAACATTGATGTTAAAAACACCATCATAAATATTACTAAATAAAAACCATCCATAGCGAAATAAGATTCTAAAGTCTTCTCAAATTGTCCAATAGGTAAACTTGATTCTGTTGTATATGAAATTGGGCTTTGGAAAAGGCTTATTGGAAAGAAAATGCTAAAAGCCAAAAGTAATATTATTGTAATTATGCCCATGTTGTTAACCTCTACTAATCAAGTTAGCTCGACGAGCTTTATATTCTTCTTCAGTTATAACATTCATTTCATAAAGTTTTTCTGTTTCTTCTAAAAGTTCTGCCAAACTTTTTTCATTTGTTGGTGTCATTAATTGCTTAATTTTTTCACCATATAAATCATCAATAACGATATATAATGTTCCAATCAAAATCAAGCCATAAGCAATAATTAAAATGATTATTCCAGGTAGTGTAAAAGTTACATTGCTTGAAATAAGATTCTCTAATTCACTTAAACCTGTCATGTAGTAAACCAAAGTTCCAAATAATCCTAATGAAAGAGCAAAATTCAATTTCTTGACAATGCTATTATCTATTAGCATTAAGATTGGGCAAACAAATAGTAAAATAACCATAAGTACTCCATAGAAAGCTATACTTGTTACGGAACTTGATGAAATTGAACCAGCGGCAAACATTGAAACAAGGTATCCTTTTAGCACTTCATCACCTGATTTTAAAACTATAGCTGGAACAACATTAGCGACAAATACTAATATTAAGGATATCCATGCAATAGTTGCTGCAATAATTTTTCTTAAGTTATTATATTTCATATTTTTTTCCTCCATCTCTATTATAAAACTCTAGATTTTTTTATCAATATCTAAAATGCCCAATTACCATTTTGGAAAATTTGGACTTTTTCTCCATTTTTAGTTGTGCCTACAATTGATAAATCTTCACTACCAATCATAAAATCAACATGAATCATAGAATCATTCACACCCATTTCATGCATTTCTTTCATTGTGTAATTTTCAAATCCTTCAATACAGTTTGTATATCCCATACCTAATGCCAAATGACAGGAAGCATTCTCATCAAATAAAGTATTGTAGAAAAGAATATTCATATTAGAAATAGGTGAATTGTAAGGAATTAAAGCAACTTCACCAAGCATTGAGGCACCTTCATCCATATTGACCATTTGTCTTAATACTTCTTCACCTTTTTCTGCATGTACTTCTTTTACTTTTCCGTGTTCAAAGACAATATAGAAGTTTTCAATCAATTGACCATTGTATGATAAAGGTTTTGTCGAATAAACAACACCTTCAATATCGCCTTTTCTTGGCGTAGTGAAACATTCTTCACTTGGGATATTTGGATTGTAATATATATTACTTCCAAGGGTGGTTTCTCCTCCACCAACAAAGAGTGATTTATCTAATAATCCTACAGTAAAATCAGTGCCATTTGAAGATTTATAAGTTAAGCTCTTTAAGTGTAAACTATTTAAATATGCACAACGTTCAGCAAGATTTTTATTATGCTTTTCCCAAGCCTTAATAGGATCTTCATCTACTCTTGATGCTTGAAGAATTGCTTCCCACAATTTTTCTACAGCTTTATTAACTGGAAATCCTGGAAATACTTTTTTTGCCCATTTCTTACCAGGAACTGCTGCAATACACCATTGATATTTATTTTCCATCTCATCACGGTATGGTTTAATAATTGGAAAAGTTGCCATTCTTGCTTGAGCGGCTTTCTTATCATTCATTCCCTTTAATCCATCTGGATCTTCACTATCAAGCCAAATAGTTGCAGGTAAAGTCTTTACTCTCATTTTCCATCTTTCAACAATATAATCATCTACTGTTGATAAGGTTTTAAGCGAGCAATATTTATTGTGAAGTTTTGCAAGTGGTTGATAAGACCAATCAACAGTTACCTTTCTTGCACCATTTTTATAACAATACTCTACAACCATTTTTACAAATTCTGGTTGATCTAAATCAGCATTAATAATTACATCTTGACCTTTTTGAACATTAACGCCACATTTTACAATTAATTCAGCATATTTTTTTAGCGTTGATTTTTTCATTTTTATTTTCTCCTTACGTTCTTTTTATATTTTCGCATATTATAAGATAAATGTTCACCTTTAATTGTTAAATAAATTTCTCCGGCCTCTTTACTGGTATTTTCAATAATGACCGTTACAGTATCACCTAAAGAATAACGTTTCCCTTTTCTTCTTCCATAGGCATTGAAACAATTAGAATCAACTGAGTAGAAGTCATTCATAGAATCAAAAGAAATTTTACCCGATACTCCATTTTGCAATTCTACAAACATCCCTGAATTAGATATACCAGAAATATATCCTTTAAATTCCATTCCAATAAATTGATGCATATATTCTGCACTTTTCATATCGACAGAATCTCTTTCAACATTTATCGCTCTTCTTTCTTTAATGGAACTATTTTCGGCAATATACATTAACTCTTCCATTTTGTCATATGGATGCTCTAATTCTTTATTGAATAAGTATTTTCTTAAATATCTATGCACTATTAAATCAGGATATCTTCTAATTGGTGATGTAAAGTGTGTATAGCACTTACTAGCTAGTCCAAAGTGTCCTTTATTATTTGTAGCGTATCTTGCTTTTGCAAGACTTCTTAACAACACTTGGGCAATGACTTGATATTTTGGAGAATACTTTGCTTCATTTAATAATCGTTGCATATCTTTTGGTTTTACACTTACTGCATCAAAATGAGGTCTAAAACCAAGACGAGAAATAAATGAAATTAGTGAATCCATTCTCTTTGCAGGTGGATTTTCGTGAATTCTATAAATAAATGGTAAGTTCTTATGATAAATAGTTTCCGCTACTGCTTCATTAGCTAAAATCATTAAATCCTCAATTAATTTTTCGCCATCTTTTTGAATTCTTTTTTCCACACCAATTGCTTCGCCTTTATCATTAACTTTTATTTTTAATTCTGGTATTGCCAAATCTAATTCGCCACGTATTTCTTTATTTTTTCTTAATAATTTTGCAATTTTATCTAGCAATAAAATTTGTTTTTCTAGTTCAGTTTCATTTTTATTTTCGCTTATTACTTCATTAACATATGTATAAGTTAAACGATGTTTAGAATTAATGACACTAGGTTTAATTTCCGAACTCAAAACTTCACCATTTTTATCTAATTTAATAAAACAAGATATTGTGAGTCTATCTACATGAGGATTAAGTGAACAAATTCCATTAGATAACATGAACGGAAGCATTGGTACTACGCGATCTGCCACATAAATTGATGTCCCTCGATCAAGCGCCTCTTTATCAAGTGGAGAATATTCTTCAACGTAATATGAAACATCTGCGATATGAACACCGACTAAATATCCATAGTCAGTTTCTTGAGCGCTAACTGCATCATCTAAATCTTTAGAATCTTCTCCGTCGATAGTGACAATTAACTCGTTTCTTAAATCCAAGCGACCTTCTAAATCTTTATCATCCACGCTTGTTGGAATATTTGCCACCTGGCTATATACATCATCACTAAATTCAATTGGGCAATCATATTCTAATAAAATTCTTGTTATATCAACGAAAGGTTCATTTTTATCGCCAAGTTTTTCTACAAATGAAACATATACTTTATAGTTATCATAATGTTTTATTTCGCATTTAATAATCTCGCCATTTTCACCACTATAATCTTCAATAATAAATCTCGTATTATCAGTGGTAATTGCATTAACCAACAAATATGAACAATTAATTGTTTTATAAACTTCTCCAACAACAATTTTGCGTTCTCTTTTTACAATTTTTATTACTTCAAAAAATAAATCATATCGAAGGTAGACTACATCATTTAACATTGCACCATGAAGATGCTCTTCTTGAATTAAAACATCATCTTCATCATTATCAAAACTGGCAAAAGCAAAATGATGTTTTACAGTTACAATCCTTGCTTTGATTAGTCCTAAATTATAAGGAGTTAAATATGTATTATCTTCTTTAATTAAATCTCCATCCACTTCAAGCATTGTTAAAAGGAGCATTAAATCATTTTTGCGCATATCAAAATTCGCACAAATGTTTCCAGTTGTGCAATAAGGATTATCTTGTACGAATTTAATAATTCTTTCTTTCATTTGTATCGCTCCTTTCAAATTAAAAAGAGGTAATCACTACCTCTTATTAGTTTATCCTAAATAATATAAAGCTTGCACAAGAATAGCTAGGAAGAAGAACACAGTTGCAAATACGAATGTTAGTATTGAAACAACTTTTTCAGAACCTCTTTCTTTCTGTTTAGCAAAGATATTTAATCCACCACCGGTAATAGCACCAGATGCACCATCTGATTTACCACCTTGTAGCAAGGAAAGAATAATAAGAATAACGGCAACTATTAAGAATAATATATCTAAGAAATGTACTCCACTATCTGCAAAAAACATATTTATACCTCCCAAACCTAAACGCTTGCTTATATATAATACAACATTTTATAACTCAAAAAAACATTTTTTTTAATTATTTCATAATTATAGCCAATTTAATATACTTTTTAGTCTATAAATCTGCTTTCAATTCTAAAATAATATCGCGCAATTCTGCAGCCTTTTCAAAGTCTAATTCACGTGCAGCTGTATGCATTTGTTTTTCTAAATCTCGTATTTCCATTTCAATTTGTTTGCGAGATTTTTTAGCTTTGTTGAAAAGCGTTGCAATATCTTCAGCATCTTTGTTCTTTATTGGCATACGAATATCTTTCACAATTGTCGTAGGAACAATACCATTTCTCTCATTGTATGCATTTTGAATAGCTCTTCTTCTATTTGTTTCATCAATAGCGAATCGCATAGAATCTGTAATCGTATCCGCATACATTATAACTAAACCATTCGCGTTTCTTGCTGCACGCCCAATAACTTGAATTAATGATCTGCTTGATCTTAAAAATCCTTCTTTATCTGCATCAAGAATTGCCACCAAAGAAACTTCTGGTATATCCAAACCTTCACGAAGTAAATTAATACCTACCAAAACATCATATTTTCCCTTACGTAATTCATAGATGATTTGTGTTCTCTCTAATGTTTTAGTTTGATTGTGCAAATACGCAACTTTTAAATCGTTGTTTTTCAAATACGCAGTCAAATCTTCCGCCATTTTAATAGTAAGGGTAACAATCATTACCTTCTCTTTTTTTGCAATTCGCTCTTTAATTTCATAAACTAAATCATCAATTTGCCCCATAGTTGGGCGAACTTCAATTCTAGGATCAAGAAGACCTGTTGGACGAATTACTTGTTCTACAACTTCACCATTTACTCGTTCTAATTCATAATCACCTGGTGTTGCTGAATCACAAATTGTGATAGGCATTAACTCTTCAAATTCTTCAAATCGCATTGGGCGATTATCTAAGGCTGATGGGAGTCTAAATCCATATTCAACAAGTGTCATTTTTCTTGATCTATCGCCATTATACATTCCACGAATTTGTGGTAGTGTAACGTGCGATTCATCTACTACTAACAAGAAATCTTTCGGAAAATAATCGAATAAATTAAATGGTCTCTCACCAGGTTTTCTTCCATCAATATGACGAGAATAGTTTTCAATACCTGGACAAATCCCAAATTCTTGCATAGATTCCATATCTTGTCTTGTACGCATTTCAATACGTTGGGCTTCTAATAATTTATTATTGTCTTGAAAATATTGAATTCTTTCTACCATTTCTTCTGCAATAGTCTTAATAGCATCCGTTATTCTTTGTCTACTGGAGGCATGTCCATATGCAGGAAATATTGGATAAGAATTAAAGGTATGTAACACTTCACCTGTTAAAACATCAACAGTAGAAATTCTTTCAATTTCATCATCAAACATATCTACTTTTACGTAAAAAGTATTATTTGAAGCAGGAGCAATGTTTATAATATCCCCACGTACTTGAAAGGTTCCAGGAGCAATATCGTAATTATTTCTTTTATATTGGCTTTCCACTAGTCGCGTAAATAATTTATTACGATTAATAGTTTCTCCTACTCGTAATGTAAAGGCTAGATCGCGATATTCATCAGGATCAGTTAAGCCATAAATTGAAGCAACTGATGCAACTACAATCGTATCGCTTCGTTCTAACACTGAGTTAATTGCTGATGTTCTTAACATCTCTATTTCTTCATTCATTACAGCATTTTTATCGATATATGTATCTGATTTAGGAATATAGGCCTCTGGTTGATAAAAATCGAAATTAGAAACGAAATACTCGACACGATTATGCGGAAATAATTCTTTAAATTCTGCGTAAAGTTGCCCAGCAAGTGTCTTGTTATGCACTAATACCAAAGTAGGTTTATTAACACGAGCAATAACATTTGAAATTGTAAATGTTTTACCAGTCCCTGTTGCACCTAAAAGAACTTGCAATTTCTTTCCTTCTTGGATTCCTTTGCAAAGTGCATCAATCGCTTCTGGTTGATCGCCAGTTGGACTATATTTAGATACAAGTTCAAATTTTCGGTATTCCATTTCTATGCCTCAAGTGCAATTTCAGTAGCGTTTCCCATTGCCATTAAATACATATCGTATGCCATTTGTTGCAATATTCTTCCTACTTCATAATTGAATTGACTATATGGTAAATCAGTTAAAAAATGTTCAAGTGCTTCTTCGTAACTTGTATATTCCATATTCAAAACGCCATTAATTTGTCGTAATATTTTCTCCTTATATTCTTTTGTTACAAAACCTATTTCACCATAGTATTGTTGTAAATTATAATCATATTCAATTTCAATAGTTGGCTTAATACCCGTTCCATGAATAGAATTACCTTTTGGAGATAAAACATAGGCATCTGTATATCTAATAGCAGAGCCATCACTTAATGTAAGTACTTTTTGACGAATTCCCTTACCATAAGAATAAGTTCCAATGACATCTACTTTTTCTGGCATATTATCTTTTAGAGCCAAAATCACCATTTCAGACGCTGATGCCGTTTGATTATTTTGAAGAAAATTAATTTTTTTCACAGTATTTTCATATCTTGGTTTTCGATAATTATATTCAACTTCAAGTTTGTTTTTAGTTTGATATTTAACAATAATGCTGTCTTGTGGCACAAACAATGAAGCAAGTGATGAAGCGAGATCTGTTCTTCCTCCGCCATTATTTCTTAAATCAAGAATTAATCGATCTATGACACCATTATTTTCTATAACTTCATCAAGAATTTTTTCTAAATCATAAATTAAGCGAGAATCCATAAAGTTTTGAATTTCTACCATTACAATAGTTTCATTACCTTCGATGATTTGTACATCTTGAATAGCGTGTTGTGTATAATAATCCTTTTCTACGGAAACATCCATTTCTTGCTCTCCGCGTTTAATATGCATTTTTACTATATCATCTTCATAATTATTAAAAGCGTCAACTGTTTCTTGGGAACTTAAAGAAGAAAACTCAATAAAATTTAAAGTGTCATCATCTAATGTTTCATAAAGACCGGTGATAATATCTCCTTCTTTTAATCCTTCCTTATCAGCTGGAGACTCTTTAAATACCGTTGCAATAATGCGATTTCCACCATAATAAGCATGTGAAATACCAATTCCACGATAGTCAATAGTTAAGTTTTGCGCATCATAGGTACTAGTATAAAAAGTATATGGGTCTTTATTTCCATCAGACATTCCTTTTATCGCTAAATCAGTCAAATAAATTTCAAGATCATCATAATCCTCACCAAAAAGCCATTCGTTTTTAAGCAACTCATAAATTTCATCAATTTTATCATTACCTCTATTATTTTTACTATTAACAATTGATGTACCTATTAATACTCCCACTATTAAAGCTAAAAAACTGACAAAAGTAAAAATAATCTTTGATTTAGCATATTTTTTTTCAATATTTTCCATACTATTTTCCTTTCTTTTGCTTCATAGAATATGGTAAAGAATCAAAACCTTCACCATTAATTTCATGTGCACTATTAATAGTAACAAAAGCTTCTTTATCTATTTCAGATATTTTTGATAACAATAATGAATATTGATGACGAGAAATTGCTGCTTGAATCATGCGGCGATTTTTCATAGTGTATCCACCAACCACATCAATTAATGTCGACCCACGATCTAAATCATTAATAATAAAATCATTTATTTCATTCCATTTATCCGAAACTATATTTACAACAAAAGAATTGTTTTGTTTAGACATTATTAATTCTGTTGTTAAAGAACATAGTAACGCTGATAAAACACAAACAAGGAAATAAATTAAATTACCTTGTCCCAAAATTATATATCCTAAAAATACTACTGTCGAATCAACAACAAACATCCATAATGGTGCTTTTGTATGGGTTATTTTAGCAAAAAGTATGGCAAATACATCTACTCCACCTGTAGATCCTCCGCCTAAAAAGCACATCGCAATGCCTAAACCAGAAATCATTCCGCCAAACATACCTGCTAAAAGAAGTGTTACATCCGTAAATTGTCCATTTTCTAATGGCATTTTTAAAAAAGCCATAAAATCCGTATGCATTAATGAACTAATAATTGGATAAGCAATCGTATAGATAATTGTTGATATTAGTGTTTGAGCCGAAAACTTTTTACCTAAGAATATCAAGCCAAGTAAAAAACACAAAACATTTAAAACCACTACTGTGACTCTAACTGTGTATTGTGTATTAATGAAATAATTAATGATATTACCAATTGATGCGACACCGCCAATAACAAGTGCACATTGTTCAATAAAGATTGCTTGTCCGATTGCAAGTAATATAGTGCCAACAAAAATCTTAAAAAAGCGCATAAACATATCATGTTTTTGTTGTTTTGTCATCTCTTTAAACTTAAGCATTCTTTTTCGCCTCCATTTCTAAATAAGCATCAATAAAATTATCTATTTGTCCATCCATTACTTTATTAACGTCACCCTCTTGATAATTGGTGCGTAAATCTTTAACCATGGTATACGGGCAAAATACGTAGGAGCGAATTTGAGATCCCCATTCAATATTTTTCTGTTCACCACGTAATTTATCCAACTCATTTTGCTTTTCTTGCATTTTTAGTTGATAAAGACGGGAACGAAGCATGTTCATTGCTAGTTCTTTATTTTGTAGTTGCGAACGATCAACTTGGCAAGACACTACAATTCCAGTCGGAATATGCGTAATTCGTACCGCAGATTCTGTTTTATTAACATTTTGTCCACCTGCACCTTGTGAACGATAGGTATCAATTTTTAAATCTTTATCTAAAATTTCAATTTCGGTATTTTCACTTACTTCCGGCATAACTTCAACTGAGGCAAATGATGTATGTCTACGTCCTGAAGCATCAAAAGGAGATATTCTTACTAAACGATGAACTCCACTTTCACCTTTAAGTAATCCATAAGCATTTTTACCTTTAATCATAATTGATGCAGATTTAATTCCTGCTTCTTCACCAACTTGATAGTCTAAAACTTGCATTTTAAATCTTTTTTCTTCTGCCCATCTAACATACATTCGATAAAGCATCTCAGCCCAGTCTTGACTTTCGGTTCCGCCAGCACCAGGATGAAATTCTAAGATAGCGTTGTTTCCATCAAATTCACCAGAAAAAAGAACCATAATATTTAAATCATGGATTTTGTTTTCTACATTTTCTAATTCATGGTCTAATTCTAATATCAAATCATTCTCTTCTTCACTTGCCATTTCAACAAGCTCTAAAATACTCGTAAGAGAACTAGAAATTTCATCAAATAATGTCGTTTTTTCTTTTAAGTTTGATAATTTTTCCATGATAACTTTTGATTCTTTTTGATTTGACCAAAAATTATCATCACTCATTTTATTTTCAATATCGGTGATTTCTAACTTTAATTTATCAATGTCAAAGAGAGTCACCAAGCTTATTAAATTGCTTGGTGACTTGGTTAACACAAATTTTTATTGTCGCTAAATCACGCATAATATTGTTCCTTAGTTTGTTTTTAAATTTGAATTATCTGCTACATCAGCATCATCAGCTTGCACTGGTTTCATTTGAAGTCTCAAATTCAACAATTGTGTAACAACATCTAAGGCAATAGTTTCAAGCATCTCATTAAAGAGAGCAAAACCTTCGTTAACGTAGTCTTGAAGTGGGTTAACATTTGCGTAACTTCTTAAGTGAATACCATCACGTAATCTTGCTAAAGTATCAATGTGGGTAGTCCAGCTACGGTCAATACAGTGAAGTGCAACTTGCTTTTCTACTGAATCAGCAACTTGTTCTCCCCATTCTTCACGACGTAGATTATATCTTTTCATTAAAAGATAAGCGATATCTTCTCCAGCTTCATCAGCAGGCGATTCGTTAAATGAAGATGCTTTAAAAGAATCTTCTAATAATAAACGAGGTACAACTAATTTATATAATAATTCACCATCAATTAAATCATCCTTTGCTCCTTCAGGAATTGCTTTTTTAGCTAATGCCTTACCAGCTGTTTCAAAGAAATCTTGAATCATTTCACGAACATTGTCTGCAAATAATATTTTGTCACGTTTCTTATACATAATTTCACGTTGTTGTCTCATAACATCATCGTAATCTAAAAGACTCTTACGTGTGTCAAAGTTTTGACCTTCAATACGTGTTTGTGCATCTGTAATCATTTTGCTTGCTAATGACATTTGAATTGCTTCGTCTCCTAAAGATAAGAATCTTGCACGAGCATTTTCTGGAATGAATCTCACCATTAAATCATCTTCAAATGATACATAGAAACAAGAATAACCCGGGTCACCTTGACGACCAGAACGACCTCTTAATTGGTTATCAATACGACGTGATTCATGTCTTTCAGTACCAAAAACACATAATCCACCTAATTCTTTAACTTCATCATCAATTTTAATATCGGTACCACGACCAGCCATGTTAGTAGCAATTGTAATTGCGCCTTTTTCACCAGCGTGTTTAATAATTTCGGCTTCACGTGCGTGGTTTTTAGCATTTAATACTTCGTGTCTCAAACCTTCTTTAGTAAGTAAGTTAGAGATATATTCAGACATTTCAACTGAGACAGTGCCAATAAGCATTGGTTGACCTTTTTCATGTCTTGCCTTAATTTCTTTTACTAAAGCTTTAAACTTTGCCTCTTTTGAACCAAAAATCATATCAAGATCATCTTTACGTTTAATTGGTCTATTCGTTGGAATAACAATTACACGCATGTTATAAATCTTTCTAAATTCTTCTTCTTCAGTTTTGGCAGTACCTGTCATACCAGCACACTTAGTGTATAAGCGGAAGAAATTTTGATATGTAATTGTAGCCATAGTAACTGTTTCTTCTTTAATTTTTACATTTTCTTTGGCTTGAATTGCTTGATGTAAACCATCAGAATATTCACGACCTTTTAAAATACGACCTGTAAATTGGTCAATAAGTTGAATTTCACCATCTTGGTCAACCATATATTCAACATTTCTTGTGAAAATATAATTTGCCTTTAAAGCTTGGTGAATTCTATGTACTAATTCTTGATATTCTGGAGCATATAAATTAGGAATACCGAATTGCATTTGAGCCTTCTCGTTTCCTTTATCTGTCAAATTAACAGTTTTATCTTTCAAATCGATTACGTAATCACGATCTTTTCTCAAACCTTTAACAAACCAGTCTGCAGCTTTATATGCACTAGATTGTGTTTTAGCACCACCAGAAATAATAAGAGGTGTACGAGATTCATCAATTAAGATTGAGTCAGCTTCGTCAACTACGCAGAAATGTAATCCACGTAATACACGCCCTTCTGTACTTTGTGCCATGTTATCACGTAAATAGTCAAATCCTAATTCGGAGTTGGTTGTATATGTAATGTCACAATTATATGCGTCACGCTTTTCTGATGTCGTTTTTTCTCTTAAGTTAATGCCAACAGTCAAACCAAGCCAAGTGTAAATTTGTCCCATCCACTCAGCGTCACGTGCAGCTAAGTATTCGTTAACTGTAACTACGTGTACACCTTTTCCTTCTAAAGCATTCAAATAAACAGCCATTGTAGCAGTTAAAGTTTTACCTTCACCAGTGCGCATTTCAGCAACATCACCTTGGTTAAGTACTAATGCACCTTGAATTTGAACTGGGAATGGGAATTGGCCTAAGACTCTCTTAGCAGCTTCTCTTGCAACAGCAAAAGCCTCATACTTAATATCGTCTAAAGTTGCTCCATTTGCTAATTTTTCTTTAAAATATGGTGTCTTAGCTTTTAAAGCATCGTCGGATAGTCCTGCCATCTCTTCTTCATACGCTAAAACTTTATCACTTTCTTTTTTAATTTTTTTCAGTGCTCTTTGATCAAAACGAAATATTTTATCAATTAAACCCATGTTGAACACTCCTTCCATAACATTCTTTAATATTGTAACAAAAATATCTACACATTCCAATTAATAAATATTAAAAATATTTAATCTGCTATTTTTTATGTTTTAGAATTTACCGATTATTTAATTTGCATATTTGTTGTTCAGTGATATATACTATTAATAGGAGATGTCCCAGATCAATCTAGTGACTAACTCCAAATGCTCGAATTAGCCGCCTAGGATTGTTGGTCGTTAGCGGCTTTTTCTTTCTATCGATCTCTGTTATTTCTAACGTTCACGATAATTGTAGTTATAATGCTTATTAAATTCACAATTATACTTGCAATATTGATA
>JAFLUZ010000039.1 GCA_022508535.1 Erysipelotrichales bacterium | reverse complement strand
GGTGGCGTTATCACTGATAATGAATATGAAGTAAGTTCTGAATTATCTCCAGAAGAACAAGAAATAGAATTAGAAAAAGAGACTAACTTTATTGATTAGTCTCTTTATTTTTATTAGTTACTCCCCTACTATTATTCTAACTCCTCTAAAATACTCTTACCAATTTCAGGCATTTCTACATCAAAGTTATCAGCAATTAAAGCTCCAATGTTTGCTAGAGTATCAAATTGTTCTAAACGCTTAGGATTTTTAAAATTACGGCTATATAGTATGATAGGTAAATTTTCTCTCGTATGATCATTTCCCGGGAATGTTGGATCATTTCCATGATCTGCAGTAATAATTAGCAAATCGTCATTCTCAAGTTTATTAAGTATTAAAGGTATTTCTACATCTAATTCTTCAATTGCTTTAGCATATCCTTCTATATCTCTATTATGCCCGTAAAGCGAATCAAAGTCATTTAAATTAGTAAAACAAAGACCTGTAAACTTTTTAGTCATTATATCAGTAAGTTTTGTAATTGTATCCATATTGTTATTAGAAGACTTAACTATTTTAGTTATTCCTTCTCCA
>JAFLUZ010000038.1 GCA_022508535.1 Erysipelotrichales bacterium | reverse complement strand
GCGTTGCTTCGAATTAAACCGCATACTCCACTGCTTGTGCGGGCCCCCGTCAATTCCTTTGAGTTTCAACCTTGCGGTCGTACTCCCCAGGTGGGATACTTACTGCGTTAGCGACGGCACAGAAGGCTTAATACCCCCTACACCTAGTATCCATCGTTTACGGCGTGGACTACCAGGGTATCTAATCCTGTTTGCTCCCCACGCTTTCGTGCCTCAGTGTCAGTTACAGTCCAGCAAGTCGCCTTCGCCACCGGTGTTCTTCCTAATATCTACGCATTTCACCGCTACACTAGGAATTCCACTTTCCTCTCCTGCACTCAAGAATGTTAGTTTTAGTTGCAGTTCCTCAGTTGAGCCGAGGTATTTCACAACTAACTTGACATCCCGTCTACGCACCCTTTACACCCAATAATTCCGGATAACGCTTGCTCCCTACGTATTACCGCGGCTGCTGGCACGTAGTTAGCCGGAGCTTTCTTGACAGGTACAGTCTTGTATCTTCCCTGTCGACAATAGTTTACAATCCGAAAACCTTCTTCCTATACGCGGCGTCACTGCGTCAGAGTTTCCTCCATTGCGCAATA
>JAFLUZ010000037.1 GCA_022508535.1 Erysipelotrichales bacterium | reverse complement strand
GATATTGCGCAATGGGGGCAACCCTGACGCAGCAACGCCGCGTGAAGGAAGAAGGTTTTCGGATTGTAAACTTCTTTTATTAAGGACGAATAATGACGGTACTTAATGAATAAGCTCCGGCTAACTACGTGCCAGCAGCCGCGGTAATACGTAGGGAGCAAGCGTTGTCCGGATTTACTGGGTGTAAAGGGTGCGTAGGCGGCTAAGCAAGTCAGATGTGAAATCTATGGGCTCAACCCATAAACTGCATTTGAAACTACCTAGCTTGAGTGAAGTAGAGGCAGGCGGAATTCCCTGTGTAGCGGTGAAATGCGTAGAGATAGGGAGGAACACCAGTGGCGAAGGCGGCCTGCTGGGCTTTAACTGACGCTGAGGCACGAAAGCGTGGGTAGCAAACAGGATTAGATACCCTGGTAGTCCACGCTGTAAACGATGATTACTAGGTGTGGGGGGACTGACCCCTTCCGTGCCGCAGTTAACACAATAAGTAATCCACCTGGGGAGTACGGCCGCAAGGTTGAAACTCAAAGGAATTGACGGGGGCCCGCACAAGCAGTGGAGTATGTGGTTTAATTCGAAGCAACGC
>JAFLUZ010000035.1:186-621 GCA_022508535.1 Erysipelotrichales bacterium | reverse complement strand
CGTTTGGGGCGTGAGAGGCCCCCGTCTTGACCACTTGACCATCGGGCCACATCCTGTGAGGGATGCGTGGGTTTTGCACCCTCAAAACTGAACAAAGGTGAAGAAGAGGAAGGCATGCCTGCATATCCTGAACTTGTAGGTCAAGCCCTCGGGTAATTAGTACCGATCAGCTGAACACGTTACCGTGCTTACACCTTCGGCCTATCAACGTCATAGTCTACGACGACCCTTACTCTCCGAAGAGATGGGAGATCTTATCTTAGGGAAAGTTTCACGCTTAGATGCCTTCAGCGTTTATCTCGTCCCGACATAGCTACCCAGCTGTGCACTTGGCAGTACAACTGGTGCACCAGAGGTCAGTCCATCCCGGTCCTCTCGTACTAAGGACAGCCCCCTTCAAATCTCCTGCGCCCGCAACAGATAGGGACCGAACTG
>JAFLUZ010000035.1:0-176 GCA_022508535.1 Erysipelotrichales bacterium | reverse complement strand
CCAGCTCGCGTGCCACTTTAATCGGCGAACAGCCGAACCCTTGGGACCGAATCCAGCCCCAGGATGTGACGAGCCGACATCGAGGTGCCAAACCTCCCCGTCGCTGTGGACGCTTGGGGGAGATCAGCCTGTTATCCCCAGGGTAGCTTTTATCCGTTGAGCGATGGCATTTCCAC
>JAFLUZ010000034.1 GCA_022508535.1 Erysipelotrichales bacterium | reverse complement strand
CGTAGTGTTGTATAACCATATTGTTGCATACCATAGAAAAATTTAATATAAAATTTTTTAAATTTTTTTATACCAGTTAATCAATAAAAGCAAAAAGTATCTACAATTTATACCAACACACTTAATTATATGCAATTTATTATATTAGTATACAAAAAAAAGAGTAAAACAACTCAAAAGATAATTATTTACATTATTTTTTATTTTCTGTGTAAAAAAACAAATAAAAAAACTTGGCAATGTCCTATTTTCGCATACACTATCGTCGGCGATGAAGGGCTTAACTTCTGTGTTCGGGATGGGAACAGGTGTGCCACCTTCTCTATCATTACCAAGTTATTATTTTGAGAAAATAATTCTCTGAAAACTTAGATATTGTGTTCATCAAATTAATTAACAGAGTTAAATCCTCGATCTATTAGTACTGGTCAACTCAAAATGTCACCATTCTTCCATCTCCAGCCTATCAACCTCATCGTCTTTGAGGGATCTTACTATATACGTATGGGAAAACTCATCTCAAAGGAGGCTTCCCGCTTAGATGCTTTCAGCGGTTATCCTTTCCATACATAGCTACTCTGCACTGCAGCTGGCGCTACAACAGATACACCAGAGGTATGTCCATCCCGGTCCTCTCGTACTAAGGATAGCTCTCT
>JAFLUZ010000032.1 GCA_022508535.1 Erysipelotrichales bacterium | reverse complement strand
GACAGGATTCATGCCAAGGCAATGTACAGAATGGCGATCAGAACATTCGGAATTGACGCAGTTCCCAATATATTTAAGTTTGTAATATAAATACCCGCATGCTGATTGACAAACCTATATCGCGGACAGTTTAAAGAGCAGTTGATAGCTTGCCGCTTTATAACTTTAATGGTATAATATCAAAGATCAGAAAGACGTTTTTCAAGGCAGGATACCCTTTTATAATAAAAAGAACAGGAGGGGTAATTTGAAAGGCATTATTCTCGCCGGAGGAGCCGGTACGCGGCTGTACCCGCTCACAATGGTGACAAGTAAACAGCTTTTACCTGTATATGATAAGCCGATGATTTACTATCCTTTGAGCACACTGATGCTGGCAGGGATAAAGGATATCCTTATCATTTCCACCCCCACTGACCTTCCAAATTTTGAGCGGCTTTTGGGGGACGGGTCAAACTATGGAGTAAACCTCTGCTATAAAGTTCAGCCCTCGCCGGACGGTCTTGCCCAGGCATTTATATTGGGTGAGGAGTTCATCAATGATGAGCCCTGCGCAATGGTGCTGGGGGACAATATTTTTTACGGAAATGGGTTCGGAAACCTTCTCAGGGCTGCGGCAAGGGGCGCTGAGGATGGGAGAGTTACCGTGTTTGGCTACTATGTGAACGAGCC
>JAFLUZ010000030.1 GCA_022508535.1 Erysipelotrichales bacterium | reverse complement strand
AGGGCCTCGCCAGCTGCCTTCGCAATCGGAGTTCTTCGTGATATCTAAGCATTTCACCGCTACACCACGAATTCCGCTGACGTCGAACCCACTCAAGGCCGCCAGTTCGCGACGCACTTCGGACGGTTGAGCCGCCGCATTTCACGTCACGCTTAACAGCCGGCCTGCGCTCCCTTTAAACCCAATAAATCCGGATAACGCCCGGACCTTCCGTATTACCGCGGCTGCTGGCACGGAATTAGCCGGTCCTTATTCATAACGGTACATGCAAAAAGGCACGCGTGCCTCACTTTATTCCCGCATAAAAGCAGTTTACAACCCGTAGGGCCGTCATCCTGCACGCTACTTGGCTGGTTCAGAGTTGCCTCCATTGACCAATATTCCTCACTGCTGCCTCCCGTAGGAGTCTGGACCGTGTCTCAGTTCCAGTGTGGGGGACCTTCCTCTCAGAACCCCTACTGATCGTAGGCCAGGTGGGCCGTTACCCCGCCTGCAACCTAATCAGACGCATCCCCATCCCTCAGCGATGAATCTTTAGTCCTCGTTAGATGCCTGCAAAGGACTGCATAGGGAATTAATCCGACTTTCGCCGGGCTGTGCCCTACTGAGGGGAAGGTTGGATACGCGTTACTCACCCGTGCGCCGGTCGCCAGCATAATGTGCAAGCACACTACCTGATGCCCCTCGACTTGCATGTGTTAAGCCTGTAGCTAGCGTTCATCCTGAGCCAGGAT
>JAFLUZ010000003.1 GCA_022508535.1 Erysipelotrichales bacterium | reverse complement strand
ATTGTAGTTATAATGCTTATTAAATTCACAATTATACTTGCAATATTGATAAGATTACTCACCAATGAAATCTCCTTCCTTACTTAGAGATTCCATCAGTGAGTTTTTTAGTTCTCATAGACATCATCTCCTTTTAGCATAGGAGTTTTGCGCGCCTAGACTTTTCTAGGCCCCTATTATACTTATAGGTGAGACAAATTATTAAATCGTAAAAAATAATCTTTTTTTTATAAAAATTTAAAGCAAGATTGGTGATTATTAATAAAAAACACAGGTGCGTGAGCGCCTGTATTTTCAATAATTTAAATAATTTTTATAACGTTTTTTGCTTGAAGACCACGATTGGTTTCTAATAATTCAAACTCGACTTCTTGTCCTTCATCAAGAGTGCGATATCCATCTTCCATAATTTGTGAATAATGAACGAAGATATCTGGGCCCTCACCACGATTAATAAAGCCAAATCCTTTTTCAGCATTAAACCATTTAACTTTTCCTATCATACTTATACCACCTTTCCTGCTTATACATTAATTATAAATTTTGCTACTTTCTTTCAAAGAAATATCACTCGACTTATTTTTTATTTTTTCGACATTTTCGCGCTAAAACTAATACTTTAATATTTTTAGGTTGATATTGAGCAAGCAACTCAATTGCAGCATTTATAGTAGATCCAGTAGTCATTACATCATCTACAATTAAAACATTTTTGTTTTGCAACAATTCGCCATCAATAACCTCTATTTTTTGTTTTATCTTTTTTCTTTCTTGCTTGTTTAAATTACTTTGTTTGAATTTTTCTTTTTTTCTCAAACATTTAATCATTGGAAGATTCAAAGATTTAAAAATTTCTTCGACATGATTAAAGCCTCTTATATCATCTTCTCCCTTCCAAGACGGAATAGGAATTAAGACAAAATTAAAGTATCTAATTTTTAAATAGTTTTTTTGCCTATTCAAAAAAACATCCTTCAGTTCATAGTCAAAGCATCCTTTAAAACGATAAAGTAAATTTGTAAATGTTTCATCGTAATTATATATACATAAACCACTAGTGTTTTTAATAAAAAATTGTTCATAAATACAATCTAGGTTATTAAAGCATTTATTACAAATTATTGAATCTAATCCAAAATCAATATCTTTAAAACAAACTTTACATATTGCTGTTGCAGTAATTGATTTCTTTAATTGCGTCTTTAATGTTTTCAGTAATTTCATTTGTTAAAAAATAAACATCTCCGGATGGATGATTAATATTTCTACCAACTCTACCAGCAATTTGAATTAAAGATTGACTAGAGTAAACGATGTGATTAGAAAACAAGACCACAACTTGTAAATCGTCTATAGTAATTCCTCGTTCTAAAATTGATGTTGTAACAATAAACATAATTTTCTTATCACGAAAATCATTAAGTATTTGATCTTTATTTTCTCGTTTAGAGTTTACATAATTTATATTTTTAAAAAATAATTTTAAAAAATCAAAAACTTTCTTACTCATACCTATTGTTGGAACAAAAATCAAAACTCTTTTTTTTAATTTATGATAATTTCTTAATAATTTTAAGACAAATAAATATTGCAAAGTGTCGGAAATTTTTTTTACCTTTGGAACAATAAGACTATGATTATGGAATCTAGAAAATAAAGTTAACATTGAATATCCTTCGCTTTTAAATAACTCTTTAATCCTATTGCTTGGTGTTGCACTCATATAAATGTAGTTATGGCGAATAGATTTAACAAAAAAAGATTCTAAGAGTTCGTTATTTTGATATGGAAAAGCATCAATTTCATCAACAATTAATAGATCAAAATAATTTTTATATCTATATAATTGATGAGTAGTAAGCAACACTATATCTCCTTTTAACTCGTTATGATGTCCACCGTAAACCGCAATAACTTTTTTGTTATCAAATGCCTTTTGAAGTCTTGGTAATAGTTCAATAACTACATCTTTTCTAGGTATTGCAAACCCAACTGTTTTGCCCAAACTCAATACAAACGCTATTGTTTCATATACTATTTCAGTTTTACCAGCTCCAGTCACTGCATAGATTAATGTATTGATTCCGTTTTTATAATTTTCTAAAGTAGTTTTTGAAATCTCTTTTTGTCTATCACTTAATTCAAAATTTAATTTAAAATCTATTTGTTCTGTTTTTCTTGCTGTATATTCAACATCATCTCCTCTAAAAGTGATACAACTGCGGCAATATACTTTGCCATTTAAGTAGCCAAAATATTTTGGATCTCTATTCCCACATTTGGGACAAATAAATTTTTCCTCCATATATTACTTATAGTCATGCAAAAATAAAAAAAGTTCAGTTTTCCTGAACTTTTTATTAATTTATAAATTTTTGACTAATTGCCCATAGGATGTTTTAGGATTAATCGGTTGTTCGTCTTTTGCTAATTCAAAATGTAATGTTTCAGTTCCAATTTCTCGTGTATATGTTGATGTTCCAGATTTACCAATAATATCATTTTGCTTTACTTGTTGATTATTATTAACTTTAACTTCACCTAAAGAAGCATAAATGGCTATTACACCAGACTCATGTTGAATCCATACAACATTTCCATAAATTGTATTATTTTCTGTTTTAACAACTTTACCCGAGAATGAAGCATAGACATCAAAAGTATTACTAGAAGAATAGTCTTCACCTTGGCTCTTAAAATAAGTTTCTTCACCAGGTAAATTTACAATTGCATTCATTCTTTCTTCAACTGATAAATTTGAATCATAGAATGGACGACTTAAAGTTAAATCTACCATATAAGGTTTATTGACTGTTTCT
Organism: Erysipelotrichales bacterium; assembly: GCA_022508535.1. Taxonomy (GTDB): domain Bacteria; phylum Bacillota_I; class Bacilli_A; order RFN20; family CAG-826; genus RUG131. The sequence goes on along the minus strand of JAFLUZ010000003.1, from coordinate 117,925 downwards.
TTTGATGGATCAAAAGTACTATTTGCTGTGCTATTTGGATTATTAGTAGAATTTCCAGTCCCAGTACTATTAGGTGTACTAGTAGATGTTTGATTAGAAACTAATCCACCCACAGGTTCATCATCTAGTCCTCTACCTATTGCATAAATACATCCGAAGAATAGAACTGCTGATGCAGCAATGGCAATACCAATTTTAGCATCATCTCTAAATTTCTTTTTCTTTTTATTTTTTGTTGTAACATCCTTTTTTGAATTTTCTGGCATATTAATCACCTCAATTTCATTTTGTCCAAATTAAAGCAACTTATACAAAAAAAATAAAAAATAGTGATCGCTCACTATTTATTTTCGTAATTCTTTATTATATTAACTCGCGTTTCATGGTTTCCTTTAGCAAATTCTGCTTTTATAAATTGATCAAGCATCCTTTTCACTTCTTCTAAAGAAAAATAGTCTGCACCAAAGGCAATCATATTTGCATCATTATGTTCTCTACAAAGTCTTGCTACTGTTTCATTATATGCTAAAGCACAGCGCACTCCTTTTACCTTATTAGCAGCAATTGATACCCCTTCACCTGATCTACAAACAACAATACCACGATCTACTTTCCCATCTTTTACCATTTCAGCAGCTTTAATAGCAAATTCTGGGTAATGGCATGAATCCTTAGAAAATGTTCCACAGTCAATAACTTGATGACCAATTGACTCCAAGTATCTAATTATTTCCATCTTATATTCATAACCACCATGGTCACACCCAATTGAAAACTTCATAACTAATCCTCCAATGCTTTTAAGATATCTTTAAGTTTTAGATTACCTTCTCTTATTAGTTTAATATTTTCAGAAGTAAGGTCAATAATTGTTGAAGGTTTCTGTCTTTTTGACTCACTTTGAATTACTCCACTAATTTTTCCATCAAAATATTTCAATGCTTCAATATAATCTAACGCTGGTTGCTCATCACTTGGATTGGCACTTGGAACTAATAGCGGTTTACCAACAGTTCTAATCAAACTAAGAGCAAAATCATGGTTAGGAATTCGAACACCTATTTTATTGGTATTAAGATTAACCCATGGATAAATATCATCTCTAGGTTTTAAAAGTAAAGTCAATTCACCTGGCATTAAGTTTTCAATAATCTTTCTTGCTCTCTCATCAATAAGTGCCACTTTTTCAATTTGAGAAACGTCACTACACATTAAAGTAAAAGGTTTATCGGCAGGTCTATTTTTTGCTATAACCAATTTATTAAATGCTTCAAAGTTATCATATATTACACCAAGTCCAAATACTGTTTCTGTTGGAAAAGCTAGGACTTCGCCATCTAATAAAATTCTACTTGCTTCAATAATTTGGTTTTCTTTCAATAATTTCGTTTCCAAGTTCTTCACCACAAGTAGTATTTTATCATGTTTTCATCGAAAAATATCAAATAAGATAATTTTTGTTCTTATTACAGTTTCATCACAAGTATCTTTTCTAAGATCACCGCTTATCGTCATTCCCCCTGCATCACCAACAAGAACAACTATGGTCCCAGATGCATAGTAACTACGGCAATTACTATCCATATTAAATAACTCAATACTGGAAATTAATTTCTTTTCACGATCTTTTTCATTTAAAAGTAAAAAATTTTCATCATAAATATCAATTAATTTTTCTTTATAATCATATAAATTATAGATGTCACTGGCATGATTTGAATTCGCAGTTATTTCATATTTGTATTTAAAAGGCTCACTAGAAAGTGCAGAAAAAACACTTACTGACAAAGCAAGTACACTAAGACTAATCGAAAAAGCTTTCATATTTAATCACCCACAATAACTTTGGGCAAATTATTTTATTTTATACTTATAATTACATATCTCCATTTGTTGTCAAAATCCATATAGAATAAATATTCTGCATCTTTGATATATTTTTTTATTAATTCTTCAATTTTATCTTTTTGATCATAATTAAATTCAAAAGCTATTAAACTATTAGAATTCATAATTCTCGCAACATCTTTTAAAATTATCTCATAATAATCAATGCCATTCTCAGCAAAAAGTGCCAAATGTGGCTCATAATCTAAAACAGATTTATCAACTTCTTTTTTATTTTGAATGTAAGGGGGATTGGAAACCAAGACATCAAATTTTATATTACTTTCGATTATAGGCTCTAGCATATTCCCAACCAGAAAGTTAACTTTCGTTCCTAAATTGTCGGCGTTTTTCTTTGCTACATTAAGAGCGGCAATAGAAATATCTGATGCAAAAACTTCAGCATTTTCTAATGCACGTTTTAAAGAAATTGCAATACATCCAGAACCAGTGCCAATATCACAAATATTTATTTTTCTATCCCCATATTTATTTTTTACATTTTTAATAAGATTTATAATCAATTCTTCTGTTTCCAATCTTGGGATTAATACGTTTTGATCTACATAAAATGTATTATCTAAAAACTTTGCTTTATTAATTACATATTGATATGGTTCACCCTTAATAACACGTTCAATATAACTATTGATTACTTCTTCGTTTTTTAATTCTTCATCTCTAAGAAAAAACTCTGACATATCGCCAGTCATTCCTTGTACTTCCATAATTAAAACACGGAGAATATAGTCATTTATATTCTCCTCGTTTAAATATTTATGATATGCTTGCTCGTAAAATTTACGATATAGCATTTTATTGTTCTCCTGCTAGTTTATCTTGTTGATCAGCATCATTTAAAGCATTTAATATCTCTTCCAAATCGCCTTCCATAACTCGATCTAGTTTTTGCACAGTGAAGCTAATACGATGATCCGTTACACGATTTTGCGGATAGTTATATGTTCTAATTTTTTCAGAACGCTCACCTGTTCCAATTTTCAAACGACGCTCAGAAGAAATTTTTTCATCTTGTTCAGCTTGTTTTGCTGCATAAAGTTTAGCTCTTAACATATTCATGGCAATTTCACGGTTTTGAATTTGTGATTTTTCTACCTGACATGCGACGACAATTCCTGTTGGAACGTGAGTAATACGAACTGCAGATTCAGTTTTATTAACGTTTTGTCCACCAGCACCTTGCGAACGATATGTATCGACTTGTAAATCTTCGTTTCTTATCTCAATTTCGACTTCTTCTGCTTCAGGCATTACTAATACTGTTGCAACTGAAGTATGAATTCTTCCTTGAGCTTCAGTTTTTGGAACGCGTTGAACACGATGTGCGCCAGATTCAAATTTCAATTTAGAATAGACTCCAGTTCCTTTTACCATAAAGGAAACCATTGCAAATCCGCCCATTTCAGAAGGTGCTTCATCGACCATTTGAATTTTCCATCCTTGCTTTTCGGCATAACGAGTATACATTCTAAATAAATCTCCCGCGAAGATATTTGCTTCATCTCCACCGACAGCGCCACGGATTTCTACGATAATATTTTTATCATCATTAGGGTCTTTAGGAAGAAGCATAATTCTAATTTCATCAGTAATTTTAGGTTCTAGTTCTGATAGTCTTTTTAATTCTTCTTTTCCAAGTGTCGATAATTCTTCATCAGACTCATTTGCCATCATCATAGCTTCTTCTTTATCTGTAATCACTTTTTTGTATTCTAAAAATTTTTCTACAACTGGTCCAATATTTGCTCGTTCCTTTGATAAATCACGGAACTTTTTCATATCTTTCATTGTAGATTCATCCATCAATAATCGATCAACTTCTTCTAAACGAACTACAGTTGCCTCTAATCTTTGAAGTAACTTTTCTTCCATAAGTATCCCTACTTTCAACTAAATATTTTAACATTTTTATTAGCCAAAATCATTACTATTATATTTATATTTTTAATATTTTAAATAAAAACTTGATGTTTTTAAATAAATTATCGCTATTTCTATTTAATGCTTAAATAGAAAGAATAAAAGTGCTATAATACTTTTGGTGATTAATTATGGCTTATAAAGCACTCTATCGAACATATCGCCCATCTACTTTTGAAGAGGTAGCAGGGCAAAGACATATCGTTAAAACTTTGCAAAATGCTTTTAGTACGAATAAGATAGCACACGCTTATCTTTTTTGCGGACCAAGAGGCACTGGTAAAACTAGTATGGCTAAATTGGTGGCCAAAGCTTTAAACTGTGAAGAAGGTATTGGTCATCAATGTAATCATTGCTCAAACTGTCTTGCTGTTGCTGATGGTAGTCATCCGGATGTAATTGAAATTGACGCTGCTAGTAACAATGGTGTTGATGAAGTACGTGACTTAATTGAAAAAGTTAAGTACTCGCCAATTAAAGGTCGCTATAAAGTTTACATTATCGATGAGGTTCATATGATGACTTCTGGTGCTTTTAACGCCTTACTCAAAACTTTAGAAGAACCACCAGCACATGTAATATTTATTTTAGCCACAACAGATGCTCATAAGGTAATACCTACAATAGTTTCACGTTGCCAAAGATATGATTTTTCTAAAGTAGATGACATTGATATTATTAATAGACTTAAAACAATTTTTGCTTTAGAAGGCATTATTTACGATGACACTGCTTTAAAAAGTATTGTTAGTCTCGCTGATGGTGGAGTAAGAGATGCTTTATCTATCGCCGATCAAGTTATTGCTTATAGCGGAAACGCAATTAGCGAAAAAGATGTCGAAGATTTATTTGGTTTAGCTAGCATTGAAGAAAAAATAAACTTCATTTTAGAGATTAATAGAGGAAATACTAAATATGTTCTAGAAAAAATGAATCAATTTATTGAATCTGGTATCGATATAAAAAGACTAACTAATGATATGCTTGACATATTAAAAGACGTCATGATTATGAGTGATACTGGAGAAGAAAAATTACTTTTAAAACTACGCAAAGAGCAAGCACTAGATCTTGTTGATGAAATAGATAATACCGTAGCGTTAGAAATGATAAAAATATTGCTTGAAGCACAAAGTGAATATAGATTCGTTAATAATATTAGTTCTTTGTTCCAAGTAACTTTATTAAAAATGTTAAATGCTAAAAAGGCACAAAATCCAATCATTCAAGAAAAAGTTGTTATCAAAGAAGTAATAAAAGAAACTAAGCCTATTGAAGAAGAAAAGATTGTTGAAAATGTTATTGAACAAGAAAAAACAGTTGAACAAACCAAACCTGTTGAAAGCATTAATGAATCTCATGTTTCTCAAAAAGAAGAAAATGTAGAAGTTGGAACTACTTCTTATGATGATAGCGCAATACCACTTCTTAATTCACTAGTAAATAGTGGCGATAAAAATATATTGCCTGAAGAAACAATAATTAAATTGATGATAATCGGTGATAAAGAAGCTAGATTAGCAATGGTGGAAAAATGGAAAAATTTAGATGCTTATAAAATGCATCCATCAATTGGTACACACGCCACATTATTAGCAAATGGTCGCCCATATATTATGAATTCAAAATTATTAATTCTTTTGTATCAATTTGCTCATGATGCTGAACGAGTCAATTTTGTAGATAATCAAAAATCATTAACAAGCATGATAAAAATGATTTCTGGAACTGATATAAAAGTATATGCGATTTCACAAAATGAATCTTTAGAAGCACAAAGAAAATATATGCAACTAAGACAAATTTCCAAATTACCTCATGTCACGTTAGATGACATTGAAATAGATATTAAAGGAGAATAAAACTATGAATATGCAACAAATGTTAATGCAAGCTCAAAAAATGCAAAGAGAAATGCAAAAAGCCCAAGATGAACTTGCAAAAAAAGAATTTAAAATTTCTAAAAATGGTATCGTAACTGTAACGATGATGGGTAGCAAAGAAATTATTTCTATTGAAATTGCTGACGCTGCCTTAGATGTAGATGATAAAGAATTCTTAGAACTCGCAATCAAAGACGCTGTTAATGAAGGAATTTCTCAAATTGAAGAAGCTAATGAAGAAATTCAATCAAGAATAACAAGTAGAATGCCAGGATTTTAGTTATGGAGAAGCTCAAATCATTTGATAAATTAGTTGAGCAATTAAAAAAACTCCCAAGTGTTGGAACTAAATCCGCAGAAAGAATGGCCTATTCTATACTTAATTGGGATGAAGAAGATATTAAAGATTTTGCCATTGCTTTAGAAGATGTTAAAAAGAAAATTCACAAATGCCCCGTTTGTGGCATTTTTACCGAGCATGACAAATGCGAAATATGTTCTTCTCACACTCGTGATACAACAAAACTAATGGTTGTCTGCAATCAAAAAGATGCTCTTGCTTTTGAAAATGCCGAGGCCTTTGATGGACTATATCATGTTCTTGGTGGTGTTTTATCAATTCAAAATGGTGTTTCTTACGAAGATTTAGCAATTGATAGTCTTATTGAACGTGTTCAAGAAGGCGTAATCAAAGAAATAATTCTTGCAACAGAACCAACAATTGATGGGGAAACCACTGCCCAATTTATCGCTAGGCTATTAGAAAAATTTAACGTCTCCATTTCAAGACTAGGATATGGTCTTCCTATGGGAGGACATTTAGATTATGCTGATTCTTTGACACTTTCTAAATCTTTAGAAGGTCGTACAAAAATCAAATAAGGAGGATGTAATATGTTTATTACTTTTGAAGGTCCTGAAGGTAGCGGAAAAACTACCGTCGCCAATATTATTGTAACCAAACTAGAAAAACTAGGTTTTAAGGTTGTTCATACTCGTGAACCAGGCGGTACTCCTATCGCAGAAGCTATACGAAATGTAATCTTAGATAAAAAGAATACAAATTTAGATCCTCGTGCTGAAGCATTACTTTATGCTGCTAGCCGTCGTCAACATCTTATAGAAAAAGTTTGGCCTGCTTTAAAAGAAGGAAAGATTGTTGTTTGTGATCGCTTCTTAGATTCATCTCTTGCTTATCAAGGTGGCGCACGTGAATTAGGAGTCGACAATATTTTATCAGTTAATATGTTTGCAACTGAAGGTACTTTTCCAGATTTAACTTTGTTATTTGATATAGCACCTGAAGATGGATTAAAAAGAATCGCAGCAAATGCAAATCGTGAAGTAAATCGTCTTGATTTAGAAAAAATTGATTTTCATAAAAAAGTACGAGAATCATTTTTAGAATTAGCAAATAAATATCAAGAGCGTTTTGTTGTTATTGACGCTAATAAACCTCTTGAAGAAGTTGTAGAAAACACTTGGTTAGAAATTGAAAAGAAATTAGGATTATAAAAATATGAAAATTGGCAAGTATTTAAAAGAAAGACAAAACACAGTGTATCAAACATTTTTTAATGCTATTAATACATCGCGCCTTTCTCATGCTTATTTACTTGTCGGAGAACAAGGCACTCCTCTTTTAGAATCGGCAATCTTCTTAGCAAAAACATTAGTATGCGATAATCCAAATCCTTTGGCTTGCGAAGAATGTCTAACTTGTTTAAGAATTGATGAAGGAAACTATGCCGATTTAATAATTGTTGATGGCACCCAAAAATCTATCAAAAAGGATGATGTTCACGCTATTGAAGAAAGATTTGAAACTAGTGCGGTAGAAAACAAAGGAAAAATGATTTATATCATAAACCATGTTGAAAACATGACTAATGAGGCAATAAATTCTCTTTTGAAATTTTTAGAGGAGCCAAGTGAAAATATCTTTGCATTTCTAACATGTGAAAACGAATCGCGTGTTTTACCAACTATTGTTTCTCGAAGTCAAACTTTGCATTTCAAAAGTGTTGATAAAAAAATAGTCAAAAACACCGCATTAGAGTTAGGCGTTGAAGAAACTGATGCAGAATTATTATGTAATTTCTATAATAATGCTGAACTTATTAAAGAAAAACTGGAAGATACTGATTATTTAAACGCTAAAAATTGTTTAGAAAAAACCATCAAAGCACTAAATAAATCAGTAAACTTAGCCACTATTGATATCCATCAAGAAGTTCTTCCAAAACTAAAATCAAAGGAATCAATGCGCTATTTCCTTGATATGCTAACTATAGTATTTCAAGACTTATTAAATTTAACAATTGAAAATGATATAATTTTAAAATCATATATGGATAATTTTATTGTTTTAAAAGATAAACTTCCACATATACAAGAAAGCTTATTAACTATTATGACCACACGTGGTCAAATAGATATGAATATAAATCTTGGTCTTTTATTAGATCATGTAATTAATTTTATTGTCGAAGGAGATGAAAAAAATGGAAAATGAAGAAATGAGCAATGTTGAACAAAATGAATACAATTATTTTGTTGCTTTACGCATGAATGATTCTGCAAAAGCTTATTATTTTTCCACAAATATAGATACTTTAAAAGAGGGCGATTTTGTTGTAGTTGAAACTATCCGTGGACTAGAATTAGGAAAAGTTGAAACTCCATTACAATCAATCGATAAATATAAATCTTCTTTAGAGTTAAAACCAATTTTACGTATGGCTACAGAAAAAGATATTGAAATGCATAAAGAAAATATTTTACTTTCTAAAGATGCTTTTGATATATGTGCTCAAGAAATTAAGAATTTAAATCTTGATATGCGTCTTATAACATCTGAATACACTCTTGATCGTAGCAAAATTCTTTTTTCATATCTTGCTGATGATCGTGTCGATTTCCGCGAATTATTAAAGGTTCTTGCAAATCGCTTGCATTGTCGTATTGAATTAAGACAAATTGGAACAAGAGATAAAGCAAAAGTTGTAGGAGGTATTGGAATATGTGGATTACCTCTTTGCTGTTCTACATTCTTAAATGAATTTGATGGAATTTCAATTAATCGCGCTAAAAACCAAATGCTTTCTCTAAATATTCCAAAATTATCTGGTCATTGTGGCAAATTAATTTGTTGTTTAAAATATGAAGATGATGCTTATACTGAACTAAAAGAAGGCTACCCACGTATTGGAACAAGAGTAACCATCAATGATGAGCAATATAAAATCACTTCTATGAATGTTTTAACTCGTCAAATTAAGCTTGAAAATTCAGAAAATGTTCAATTTGTAGATTTAGACACTGTTTTAAAATGTTTAAAGGATAATAATCATAATGCGAATTAAAAATTTTGATGAAGACAAGCATATTTTATATCTTGTCGCTACTCCTATTGGAAATTTATCTGAAATGTCTCCTCGCGCCATAGAAATCCTTAATTCTGTTGACGTTATTGGCTGTGAAGATACTCGAGTTAGTAAACAATTATTAAATAATTTTAATATATCTAAAAAACTTATCTCATGTCATGAGCATAATGAAGAACAAGCAAGTTTAGAATTGTTAAAATATCTTGAAAACGGAAATATTGCATATATTTCTGATGCTGGGTATCCCGGAATTTCCGATCCTGGTCATCGTTTACTCGCCAAAGTACTTGATAATAACTACAAAGTTAGTGTTGTTTCAGGCGCCAGTGCAATGTTAAATGCTCTTATTGGTTCAGGACTTGATACAACACACTTCTATTTTCATGGTTTTTTGGCAAGCAAACATTCAGCAAGAATTCATGAATTAGAAGAATTAAAAAGTAAGAAAGAAACACTAATTTTTTATGAATCTCCTCACCGAATTGGAGACACTTTAAATGATTTAAGGGAGGTTTTTGGTAATAGAAAAGCGACACTTGCTCGCGAACTCACTAAAAGATTTGAAGAATATATTCGTGAAGATTTGGATTATTTATGTAATATTGATATTTCAACTTTAAAAGGCGAAATGGTTCTAATCATAGAGGGCAATAAAAATGAAGAAATAGTAACTGAAAAAGTATTATTAGATTACGCTAAAAAATTGCTTTCAAATGGAATTAATACAAAAACTGCAGCGAAATTGACAGCGAAACATTTTAAAGTTAGTAAAAATGATGTTTATGATTTAATTATAAAAGGATAAAACATGAAATATAAAGTTGTTATATTTGATTTAGATGGTACTTTATTAGATACACTAAAAGATTTAGCAAATGCAGTAAATTATGCTCTATCTTCTAATAACTATCCAACAAGAACTATTGAAGAAATTAAAAGTTTTATAGGTAACGGCACTCGCGTTTTAATTAAAAGAGCGTTGCCTCAAGACACAAGTGCAGAATCTTACGAACTAGTGTATCAAGATTTTATAAACTATTATAAAGCACATAATCTAGATTTCACTCATCCTTATAAAGATATTAAAACACTATTAAGTACTTTAAAAGAAAAAGGATACAAGACTGCAATTATTTCCAACAAAAATGATGATGCGACAAAATTAATGCAAAAAGAATATTTTTCTGATTTAATTGATGTTGCCATTGGAACCAGAAATTTTTCTAAAACAAAACCAAATCCAGAATCAACTCTTGAAGTAATGGATATACTAAATGTTGATAAAAAACAATGTGTTTTTGTTGGAGATTCAGAAGTGGATATTTTAACTGCCAAAAATGCAAAGATTCCGTGTATTTCCGTTTCTTGGGGATTTAAAAGTAGAGAGTTTCTTGAAAAAAATGGCGCAACAATTATTATTGATGAGCCATTAGATTTATTAAAACATATTTAAAAAGAGCACTTAGGTGCTCTTTTGTTTACATCAATTCTTCGTCTAAATCTTCAAATGATTTATCTGCAAGTTCTAACATACGAACAAACATTGGTTCAAAGTGTTCTTTGTTAAATCTTGCTTGAGTGTTATTAGCTAATGTATTAATATCCGCTAGCATAATCAAAGCTCTAATTGGTTCTTGTTCGTTGTCTCTTGATCTAACTGTACCATCTTGAATTGAAATGACGTTATTAATATCTTCATCCATGAAATTTTCACGATAATTTAAACGTACTGAAGTTTCAATCATTGGTGATTCTGTTTTAAGAAGTGGAACTTTACTACCTAATAGTACACGTTTTGCACCATCTAAATCTCTTAAGAATGCTTGTGAATTTAATGCTAAACGATTAATACCATAATCTTTAATTTCATCAACAACGATAGATAAAGCATCAACCATTTTTAAAATTACATCTCTAGCGTGGGCATTATCTTTAACACCTGCAACATAAAGAATTCTTCCTCTTGTGATTTCTATCATATAGTCAGGACCTTGTAAACGAGCAGCAATATTGCCTTCTTGGTCTTTTCCTGTTGATAATTTTGCATCTTTAAAACGTTCGACCAATTTGTTAACAACACTTTCACTTAATTCAAAAGTGCCAAATAAAATAACTCTACGATCAATAATAGTATACATAAATATAATCTCTCCTTTATTTTCAATATGTATTATAACATTATTATCATAATAATGTATTATTTATCTTCATTTTTTAATTTGTCAGTGCGAGTATCGACTTTTTTACCATATATCACAAAACGATTCCACAAGAATTCTAATATGAAATTTAACACCATAGTGATTAATAGCACTAGTGTTTCATTCCAACCATAATGTGAGACAATATAATCTCCTCCAAATGCGGTCGGTGGGATAAAAAACACATAAAACAAAAATGCTAATGCCATCGATTTTGGAATATTAACAGCAGCTTTAAATGTATATTTAAAATTAAATGTAAAATTCCATAATACTGATAATATTGTTGCTATAACATAAGAAATTCCATACTTTGCATTGTCAGCAAAAATTAGGCTTAATAATTCAAAGGATACGAGCTGAACTATACCTGCCGAAATTGAAAACAAACTAAATTTTATGAATCTTAATACTTCTTTTACTTTCATATTTAATCCTCTTCTTTGAACTGAGCTTGATATAAAGCATAATATCTTCCTTTTTTCGATAATAAATTCTCATGTGTTCCTACTTCTTTTATTTCTCCATCTTCAACATAAGCAATCTCATTTGCGTTCTTTATGGTTGATAAACGATGAGCAACAACTATTGTCGTTCTTCCTTTGGCTAGTTTATCTAACGATTTTTGAATAGCCATTTCTGTCGCATTATCTAAAGCGGAAGTTGCCTCATCTAAAATTAAAAGTGCGGGATTTTTTAAAAACACACGAGCTATCGAAATTCTTTGTTTTTGTCCACCCGATAACTTAATGCCTCTTTCACCAACAATGGTATCAAATTTATCAGGTAGCGACATGACATAATCATATATATCTGCATTCTTACTAGCTTCAATGAGTTCTTCTTCTGTTGCATTTAATTTTCCATATAATATATTATCTCTAATCGTGCCATTAAAAAGGAATACGTCTTGCTGTACAATACCAATATTTTCGCGAAGTGACAGCAAATTAATATCATTTATATTGTGATTATCAATATATATATCACCTTCATTAACTCTATAAAAAGCAGGAATAATGTGACAAAGTGTAGTCTTTCCTCCACCAGATGGCCCAACAAGCGCAAGTACTGTACCTGCTTTTATATTTAAGTTGACATCGTGAAGAATTTCTTCTGATGTTTCATAATGGAATGATACATTTTTTAACAATACATTTCCTTGAACATTACTTAAAATTTCACCATTTAAGTTTAAATTTTCCTCTTCCTTATCCATAATTTCAAGGAATCTTTGGAATCCTGTAACACCATCTTGAAGTTGTTCAATAAATCTAATCAACGTATTAACTGGATTAAGAAATAAAGATAAAGATACAACAAATGTAGTGAAATCTACTTCAGATATTTTGTTATTAATTAAAAAGAGACCACCAGCAACAATTACAATTACATTAAATAAGTCAGTAACAAATTCAGTCGTAGACATAAATTGCCCCATATATTTAAAGACATGTGATCGCGCTTTTTGAAATTCTTTATTGCTCACTTCAAACTTTTCTAATTCTTTTTCAGAATTGTTAAATGCTTTAGTAACACGAATTCCTGTAACACTACTTTCAATTGATGCATTTATCTTTGCAATACCCTCACGAGATGCTTTAAAGGCATTTAGCATTCTTTTTCTTAAAATTGCAGAAATGCATATCAAAATAGGTACACATAGAAATATGATAAGCGTCAATGTTAAATTAACAAAAACACCTAAATAAATAAAAGATCCTATAATTGAAACACCACATATAAAGAAGTTTTCAGGACCGTGGTGTGCTAGTTCAGACACATCCATTAAGTCGACAGTTATGCGCGACATAATCTTTCCCGATTCATTTTCATCATAGAAAGAATAAGGAAGACGTTGTAATTTATTGAACAAATCACTTCTCATTTTTGCTTGCATATGGACACCAATAACATGTCCATAATATTGTACAAAGAAACGAAGTAACATCCTTATGGCGTAAATTAAAAGTAATCCAGACCCTGCCAAAACAATAGCTTTAACATTTCCACTAGGAATAAAATCATTAAGCAATTTTCTTGTTAAAATCGGATATCCCAAACCAATAAGAGCAATAAAAAAAGATGCAAGCATATCTAGTGCAAACATTAATTTATGATCTTTATAATAGTATGCAAATCGTTTCAACATTTTGTTCACCAACTTATTTAATATTTAATCAAAAAATGCCATTAAAAACAAGTGAAATTTCTATTTATTGCTTACTATGTTTTATTTTTTTATGCGACAAATGTGTGTTAATTTTATCCAAATTGCACCAAATGTGTAATTATTCTTTGAGAAAAAACTTAGATATGTTATATTTATATGTGGAATATCCCAACTATTTATCTACGATAAATAACTAAATAAGAGCAGGCGAATTAAGAATGAACAAAGACTATGAAGAGTTAGATGCTGGTTCTGTTGCTGTTATTAATGAAACAGAAAAAAGCGAGCCAGAATTAAATACAGTACAAGCTGCTCCTTCAACTTCTATAAAAGTTAAGGGGGGACGTGTTTATGCGTTTTTCAAGCGCGCTTTTGATATTGTATTTTCTCTAATTTCTCTTATTGTGCTATCACCATTATTTTTAATAATTGCAATTTTAATAAAATGTACTTCTCGTGGAAAAGTATTCTACGTTTCTAAACGCGTTGGAAAAAATGGAAAAATCTTTAAGTTTTATAAATTTCGTTCAATGCGTGATGGTGCAGAGCAAGAATTAGATACATTGTTAAATCAAAATATGAATCAAGGCATTACTTTTAAAATGAAAGATGATCCACGTATTACAAAAATTGGTAAATTCCTTAGAAAAAGTTCTATTGATGAATTGCCACAACTTATCAACATTTTAAAAGGCGATATGTCTTTGGTCGGTCCACGACCAGGCACATTGCGAGAATATGAACTTTATAGCGACTACGATAAACAAAGACTACTTGTGCCACAAGGATTAACCGGCGAATGGCAAGTTAGAGGCAGAAGCAAGATTCCATTTAAGCAAATGGTTGAATTGGATTTAAATTATATAGCACATAAAAGATCATTTTGGTATGATATCAAATTAATTTTTATGACTTTCGGTGCTGTCTTAAGACAAGATGGAGCCGAATAATTATGGCAAACGATATTAAAAACGTTATACGCGTTGCACAAGTAATTGGAATTACTGGGTGTGGTGGAGTTGAATCAGTAGTTATGAACTACTACAAACATATCGATCGCTCCAAAGTGCAATTTGATTTTCTTGTTGAAGGCACCTCTAAAATCATTGATAAAGATAAAATTGAAGCAATGGGAGGAAAAATTATAATTATTCCTCCTTATTCCAATCCTTTTAAATACATGAAAACTTTGGAAAAAATATTTAGGCAAGAAAAATATGACATTGTGCATTCTAACATGAATGCATTAAGTGTTTTTACATTAAGAGCCGCCAAAAAGGCCGGGATTAAAATTCGAATAGTTCATTCTCATTCAACATCTAATAAAAAAGAATGGAAAAAAACCATAATTAAAAATATGCTACGACCATTTTCAAAAAAATACGCAACACACTTTTTTGGATGTTCCGAATATGCTGCCAAATGGTTGTTTGGAAACAAACTAGTAGAAAACGGGCGAGTTGAAATAATAAATAATGCCATTGATATTGATAGATTTAAATTCAATCAAAAAACAAGAGATAGAATTCGTTTAGAAAATAAAATAAATGATAAATTTGTTGTTGGACATATTGGAAGGTTCATGCTTCAAAAAAATCATACGTTTTTACTTGATATATTTTATGAAATTCAAAAAATTAATGAGGATTCCGTTCTTCTTTTAATTGGTGATGGTCCGTTGCACGACGTAATTCAAAAGAAAGTCATACAATTAAATATTAGTGATAAAGTGACTTTTATAAATTTGACTAATAAACCAGAAGATTATTATCAAGCGATGGATTGCTTCTTATTACCTAGTTTGTATGAGGGCCTTCCTGTTGTAGGTGTTGAAGCGCAGATAAATGGTTTAAAATGTTATTTATCAGACACCATTACAAAAGAAACAAAAATTGTTGAAACCACAAAGTTTATATCTCTTAAACAAAGTGCTAGTACTTGGGCAAAGCAAATAGTAGATGATTTCACTTTGCAAAATGCAATTAGAGATGAGTCCTATAATAATGACAAATTCAATATTACTTATCAATCAAAAAAATTAGTTGAACTTTATCAAAAATATATAGAAGAAATAAATAAATAAATAATAAAAAAATATCAGGATCACTGATATTTTTTTCTAACCTTTTGTTTTTTTAAATCTAATTAATAAAAATTGTTCCTACAAATGGTAGTTTATTGCTTTTTAAAAAATTAATAGATGATTTTATATCTTTAATTATTGTTTCATTTTTCTTCGTAACTAACACTACTGCATCTAAACTATCATTTAAAAGTAATACATCTTGATTTTCTAGCACAGGTGGTAAAACCACAATGATGTGATCATAACCATCTTTTAATTTACTCATAATATCTTTAAATTCATTTGAAACCAAAAATTTAGCTTGATAAGTCTCAGTTTTGGATACAACAACATCTAAATATTCATTTATTTTTAATGCCATTTCTTTTGGATCTTCTTGAACTAAATCGATTAATGATTTTTCAGAATCTAAATTATATAATTTATTAATCGTAGGTTCATGCATATCTAAATCCATTAGCAATGTTTTTTCATTGTTAAAAGCATAAACTTCAGATACCGCTTTAGCCATTAAAGAACTGTGTCTACGGTCTCTAGGAGCCACAATAGCAACAACTTTTGGTTGGCGATTCATAAAAACTACTAATTCGTTTTGCAATTTAATTATGGAATTATAAAGTTTTTCATTTGCAATTACATTATTGACTGCATCATTAAAATAATTCTTTTTATTTAGAGATTTCATGTTTTTTCTCCTTAGTATATTCTATGTTAAATACATTAGTGTCAATTTTTTTGATGTCATTTATTTCATATAATGAATTTTGACGCGTTTCTTCGACTAAAGTACATACTGCACCAATAATTGCACCAGCAACAGTTGATAAACCAATTATAACTACATTAGATCTTGCGATATTAATTGGTTCAGAAGCATAGGAAACTATTGATGGATAATAAATATTATGGAATCTACTATCTACTACTTCAAAACTTACATCTAATACTTCATTTAAAACTCTTTCCACAATTGTTTCATCAGAATTAGTAAATACAATTTGAATTTGGAGATTTGATGTTGTGCTTTCCACACTTATGCCTGAAGAAATTTCACTTAGAGATACCTCACTACCATTTTTATGATGAACTCCTTCAGTCTTAAGATTTTGATAAACAACCTCGGCAACTGCTTGCTCATTTGTAACAATTGATGTAATAGTAGGGTTAGTGTCAGCAGACGAATTTGTTGTAACTAAAACACCGACAGATCTATATGTTGGTGGATTCATAAGTTTTGCATATACAACACCTACTACCAAGAAACAACAAGTGAAGTACACAATTGTTAACCAATGTCTTTTAAATGATCTAAATATATATTTTAGTGAAATTTGATCTTCTTCCATTTTCATTCATCCTTTCATATTTGTTATTTTATTTTATCATTTTCATGCCGATATTACAAAATATTTTATATTCAGCATTAATCTACGATTAATAGCAAAATAAATATATATCAATCTAATAGTCCCATATAATAACTTTCTAAATTCTTTATTTCAGATTTAATATCATAGCCACTATTTTTTAATTCATCGTAAATTTCATATCGATTTATTTTCTCTTTTGATGCATCTATTATGCATGTTGCAAAATGTTCTTCTCCGTAAGACAAATCAATAAAACTACATAATTTATCACAAAGAGCAACTTGCTTAGATACTGTCAAAGAAAATAAGCATTTTAGTCCACTTGCCTGCGCTTCTACTCCCACAAATGGCAATCCTTCAAATAAACTAGGCAAAATAAACACATCAAACATTGAATAAAATTGATATGCACGACTTTGATAACCAGCAAAAATAACGTAATCATCCAAATTCAATTTGTGACAAAGTTCCTGGCATTCTTGCATTAAATCTCCAACACCAACAAAAACCATTTTGCAATCTACACATTTTAATCTTAATTGATTCAAAACCTCTATCATAAACTTATGATTCTTTTGGTCCATGAATCTCCCAATATGTCCTATTACAAATGTTTTATCCGATATATTATATAATGTCCTTAATTCATTTCTTACATTATCATTATAAGAAAAAGTACTTATATCAATAGCGTTTCTTATAATTTTAACTTTCCCACTATCTATATTCTTTTTTCCAAACATCCATTCTGCCGCTGCTAGTGAACAAGCGGCATAATGAGTAGCATATTTTCTAGTGTAAATCATCAAAAAATTGCCAATCATTTTAATAAAAATATTTTTAGTTTGAAAATGAGTGCAATGCGAATGAGCTATTCTAATTTTGACTCTATGCTTTTTAGCATATCTTAACACTATTGCTGATTTGCTGGATGAGTGGCAATGCACAATATCAAACTTATGTAGTTTAAAAAATAAATTTAGTTGTTTTAAACACTTAAATGGTTTCTTTTGAGGATGGGCAACTTTGTAAATTTCGCATCCCAATTCCTTAATTACTTTTTCTAATTCATATTCTTTACCAAAATCAAAACAAAGAAAACTTATTGAAAACTTTGTAGTATCAATATTTTTAACAATATTTAAAAGAAGTGTTTGAATTCCATCATGGCATAACTTATCTACAAAATACAATATTTTCGTTTTCATTAGCTATTACTCCTTCTTTTAAATATGCTTTTAATAGTGTTAATTACAAATTTGTCTCTTAAAATTAAAATCATTGCAAAATAGATAATTGCACCGCATCCAATTTGAATAATTGTTCCAAGTATTCCATGTACATACATACCAAGTATATAAACTCCCAATAGCATAACAAGCGCAGAAATCACATATTTATAACTTAACAATATAACTTGTTTAAAAGGGATGTATTTTTTGGCATAAAGAAAATAAATAACTAAAATAATAATTTCCGCCAATAGCGATGCAATTACTGCACCTAAAGATTGTAACCATGGAATTAAAATAAGTGTTGCAAAGCAATTAAATATCGCAGCACTGACCGTTGCTACATTTGCCTTTGACTGCAACCCGAATGGTGTGAAAACAATTGAATCTAAACATGTTATAAAAGACATAAGAATTATGATTGGTGCAACAACTACGAGCAAGATTGCAACTTTTTCATATCCACTTCCAAAAAACCATTGCACAAAATTTGAAGCAATCCCCATAATTCCTAGTGATATTGGAAGTGCCAATAACAATACAAACTGGACGGATTTTGAAATATTAGTCTTAATTCCCTCAGTATCAGTTTTAGCAAATAGATATGACATTCGGGATCTAATGACAACATTATAAGCAGTTAAAAAACTCACACATAAATCAACAATCTTATGTGCTTGCTCATAATAACCAGTTTCTTCTTCTGTAGAAAATATTCCTAATATTACTTTATCAATCATAGAATAAAATTGAAATGCAATGGTAGGAATAAAATAGACCATAACATCTTTAAAATGTGTCTTTAAATTTAGTGCTTTAAGCGGTACTTTACAAACAATTTCTTTAATATTAAGCCATAATGCAGCGTCTCCCAATAATTGTGTTGATGAGAGAATCAAAATATACAACCATAAATCTTCTTTTTTTCGTACTAAAATAAATATAAGAATAAGGCCTAGAAGTTTTATGAGAATGTTTTTTATAGCAACGCTTTTGAATTTCTCCAATCCTTGATAAAGCCAAGTAATATCCAGCATAGCGGCGACAAAAAAAGGAATTTGAAGCCAAAAATAAGTTGCATATCTTTCAATGAAAAGAATAGATATGGCAAAAACACCTAGTGTTAAAAATAGACATATAAATCGCAAGAAAAATATTTCGTAAAATATTTTTGAATATTTTTCTTTATCTTCAGAAAACATTGCAATTTGCCTTTGACCATGTGTAGATGTGCCCAAAGTTCCAATCGATATAAAAATAATTATTAAAGAGTATGTATAGCTATACACTCCTATACCATCTGGTTCTAGTATTCTAGAGATTACAGGAGTAACAATTAACGGGATAATTGCTTGGACAATTACTACAAATAAATTAAATATATAATTTGATTTTAAATTATCAGATTTTCCCATATTTACTCCTTTCTTAACATAGATTTGTGTTTTTTAATTAATTACATTCATGGCTTTTGAAAAAATAATTCTTTTGATTCTATATCACTGGTCGTGTCAATTTCTGCATCAGTTTGTGCTTTATCGCTGATATTATTTGATAAATCACTTCTGCAGACAACAAGACAAAGTAAAATTATAAAATGTGTAACATCTTCTCTATACAAAGATAATGACAAACCAAAAACTAAAAACACTATTAATGGTATAAATCTATTAAAATCTTTGTAAAATTTATTTTTGCTGTCCTTAATAAAAGCTTTTAGATATACCCATAATAGAATAGAAAATCCCACAAGACCATATCCACAAATAATTTCTAGAATTACATTATGCGTGACATAATTCGTGTTTTGTCCTGTGTAAATACCTATATTGAAAACCTCTGTATATGTAAATAACCCTGTTCCAAAAAACAATTTGATTGGATCGTTTCTTAATTTAGTTATATATCTCAACAATATCTCCGTTCTTCCAGTTGTAATTGTATTAATATCATTTAAACCGCCAAATCGAGCAATAACTCCATTTACCAACTCCCGAGTTGTAGGAATACTAAAAATAGCAATTACAGATACAACAGCAATTAAGAACAAAAGTATTGCCCGTTTTTTATATTTTGCATTAAATAAAAATAATATCATTGCCCAAATAATAGCTACTAAAAAGTAGGCTTTTGATAGCATTGATGCTCCGACAAAAAGAGCAATTCCCGCAAATGCAATTAATAATATTGGCATAATTCTTTTATATTTTTGATAAAATGGTGAATTTTTTTGAGCTCTTTTATCGCAAAGAACATAGACACAAAGGCTAACACAAAACAAGCAATATAAAGAAAAAGTATTATTATTAAGCGTTCCCATACCACCTTCAAAGCGGTCATATATAGACGAAGATAACAATCCATTATTTCCTAAAAGTGTCCCTACTTCTATAAAAGTAGATCCTAATGCGTATAAGAATATTGCCTTACACTTATCAAATTTAATCACGTTATTTTGCATTAAACTAATAGATACAAAGAACGCCAATACCCACTTTACCAAATATGAAATTTCCATATTGCTATAAACAACATGCAAAACTATTTCATATGCCAATAAAATTCCAGATAAAATTATTATATTAAGTCGAGGAAAATGTTTTTTCATTAATAACATGTGCCCTAAAATCATTAAAACAATGACATTATAAAACGCAAAGGAAAAAACAAAGAAATACAAAAAACCTTGTATAAAAAAGAACGATGTATATACTTTTTCCTCTAAGGGTAGTGTTAGAATAATTCCCGCTAATCCAATGGAAAATATATTAATAATATTTCCACCAATGCCCATAACTTTAAATATGATATATAACACAGTTAAAAGAACAATTCCTGGCCACCTTAATTTTTTTAATAGCTCCATAATAATCTTTTAACTCCTTTTTGCATATTTAACATACAAATCTTCATATTGCGTTGCAATAAGTTTTAAATCATATTTTTTTGATTTTTTATAAGATTTTTGCCCTAATTCTAATCTCTTATTTTCATTTTCCTTCAATTCCACCATAGCATTTGTTAATCCAATTAAATCATTAGACTCAATAAGAATCCCATTGCTATCAACAATATCAGGAATTCCACCAACATTTGTAGAAATAATTGGTAATCCACATGCCATTGCTTCTAAAATTGTCATTGGCAATCCTTCATAAATGGAAGTCAACACAAAAACATCACCCATTGAATAATAATTTTCCGTGTCTTTTACAGAGCCAACAAATGATACATAATCCGTCAACTTATTTTCAGTTACATAATCAATTAAATCATTTTTCAATTTGCCATCACCGACTATGATTAGCTTAGTGTCATTATGAATTTTGTGAAAATCATTAAAAGCTCTTAAAAGCAATATTTGATTTTTTTCCTTTTCCATACGACCAACAGTTATGATAGTAAAGTCTTTATGATCTTTCTTATTTTTCAAATTAAATCTTTCTAAATCTACTGGGTTATAAATAGTTTCAATTAATGTTTGACCATATAAATCTTTAATTTGTGAAGATATAATATCAGAAATTCCAACAGCACATAAAACTTTAGCTTTAGACATGCGCTTAAGAATAAATTTACCTTTACTATTTGATTCATATATAGGCATACTATGCATGGTATGGATTACTTTTACATGATGCAATAAGGCATACAAAAAAACATAGGCATATGCATGAATATGTGTATGAATAACATCAGGTTTAATCTGTTTCAAGTACTTATTCATTTTTCTTATTGCTTTTATAGAAATGCCATTATCTTCTTCTAATGAATAAATTTTAATATTTTGATCACTTTTTAAAACTTGTAATAAGTCATTATTACCTAAAGAATGAGTTGTAATAAAATGAACCTCAAATTTTGATTTATTTATTGCTTTTGCTAGTTGAGTCGACATAGTTTCTGCACCGCCATAACATAAGCTAGGCAAGACAATTGCAACTACTATCTTTTTCATATGACTCATCTCCTTACAAAAGTTTAAAAATTATTAATAATTATAACATAAATGTTATAAAAATACATCAACATCATCGAACAGGCAATATTGCATCATGTAAACATAACGTTTTTGTCAAAATTAAAAACCTTTTTACTATTTGAAAATTAATAAAAAGGTTATTTTTAAAATATTCATAATTTGTCATTTAATATTTTAGCTTGTTTTTATAATTGTTTTTTATATATTTAAGTGTAGCTTTTTCTCCCTCGTTTTTTAGTTTCATTAGCCATGTCCCCATGATTTTTGAACTTTCGGGATGCATATTCTTTATGGCGGTATGTGTAACGAAGTATTCATAGGGACACGCATTTGTATAATCTTTGCCTTTGTAAATACGAGATGCTGCTATGCGATCGGCAAACATTTCTTTCAAATATTTAATAGGAATTTTTACTGCTTCGTACTCATTAGAATTTAGATTTACGTCAATCCAATATTCGTAATGATGCTTGTTTCTACCTTTATGATGCATCCATGATTCAGAATATCCTTTTACTTCTCTTTCTTTGTCATTCGGGCTTCTTGTTCCTTGGTAATATTTAGCACTACTAAAAAACTCCTTTGGCGAGTATTTAGATAGATCATGGATTAATCCTTGCCATGGTATTCCTAATTTAAAGCAATAATGTCTCACTAAATAACGATGTTTAGTAATTGTTATGAAGTGTTTAAAAATATGCATATCAATCACCCAAAATTACTATAGCAAATTTAACCAATATTATTAATAACTTTTTCGTTAAAAATAATTTTGGTGATATTATGAAAAAGAAAAATAAAATGAAAAACGTAAAATATTGCGCAAATATTAACTTTTTGAGTGAAAGAGAAAGAATGCTTAATGAAATTTCTGATGATGTAATTTACGAAGAATCTCAAACTGGTCCTCAAGAGGAGCCAACACTAAAAGAAATTCATTTAAATATAAAAAACATCGAAAGCGCCAGAAAACATCAATTTAAAAAAAACAAGTAGACTATCTTTTAATGCACAAATGATTACTAAAATTTTCTTTGTGCTTTTTTTGTTAATAATTTGATAGCACTTAGTCATATTTTTCATAAAATAAACTGGTGATATTTATTAACTGGTTTATAGAATTAAGTCCTATTCTTCAAGGACTTATTGCAACGTTATTCACATATGGTATTACCGCGCTAGGTGCCGCCTCTGTATTTTTGTTTAAGAATTATAACCAAAAAATATTAGATGTAATGATGGGCATGGCTGCTGGAATTATGATTGCTGCCGCTTTTTGGTCACTACTTTCTCCAGCAATTTCTTTATGTGAATCATTAAATCGTCCCGCGTATTTAGAAACTTCAATAGGTTTTATTCTTGGTGGACTATTTATAATATTGTCAGATATCATCCTTAGTAAAAAAAGCAAAGTAAAACAAGAAAACAAGAAAACACTTCTTATAACAAGCGCAGTTACTTTACATAACATTCCTGAAGGCATGGCAATTGGCGTTGCGTTTGGAAGCGTTGCTCTTAATGTTCCAGAAGCATCAATTATTAGTGCAATTTTACTTGCAATTGGAATTGGAATTCAAAATTTTCCAGAAGGCTTATGTGTAGCACTCCCCTTAAGAAAAAATGGTTTTTCCAAGCAAAAATCTTTCTTAATTGGTCAAGCTTCAGGAATTGTGGAGCCAATCAGTGGTGTTATAGGCGCCATATTTGCAATGAGAGTTCAAAACATCTTACCATTTTTACTTTCATTTTCTGCTGGTGCAATGATTTCTGTTGTGGCAAGCGAACTTATTCCAGATTCTTTTAAAGATAATAAAAACCTAGCATCAATAGGACTACTACTAGGTTTTACTATAATGATGATATTAGATATTGCATTTTAAAAAGAGTAGCAAGTAACTACTCTTTTTGCATAAATCTCTTTATAGCTTGAAATGATTCTTCACTTAAATCATGTTCAACTTTACAAGCATCAGCTTTGGCATTTTCTTCGGATACGCCTAACTTCATAAGTGCCTTTGTTAAAACAACATGTCTTTCATATGTTTTACTAGCAACACCTTTTCCTAGTTCTGTTAAAGTAATAAACCCATTATCATCAACAAGAATATAGCCATTTTCTCGTAATTTTTTCATAGCGACACTGACACTTGGCTTTGAAAAATTCATATCATATGCTATATCAATTGAACGAACATGACCTTTTTCTTTTTGAATTACTAAAATTCTTTCTAAATAGTCTTCTGCAGATTCATATAATTTCATAATTATCCCACCTAAGATTATAAAAAGTTTAGCACATCAAATTAATTATATCAACTTAGGAACTACATAGCCTTATATCCGGCTTCTTCTATAGCATGAATTAAGTTTTGTTTATCAACTTCTTTATCTAATTCAACAACCACATTCTTATTTTCTAATGAGGCAACAGCAGATTTTACTCCATCAACTTTTAGTAAAGCATTTTCAACATGGGCTTTACAATGTCCACACATCATGCCTTCTACTTTTAAAGTCATTTCCATATTTTCACTCTCCTTTCCTTCTATTTGATTTCTTTTAATTTTAAACAAGTTTATTGTCAAAGCATTTAAGACAACTGATACACTCGATATACTCATAGCTAGTGATCCAATCATTGGATTAATTTTAAAGTTTTCATTGATATAGTAAAATGCACCAGTAGCAATAACAACACAAATAATATTATAAAAGAATGCCCAAAATAAATTTACCTTTATAGTATTTAACACTCTCTTACTTAATAAAATAACATTTATTACATCAAGTAAATCGTTTCTTAAAAGTACAATATCACTTGATTCTAAAGCAACATCACTTCCGCCACCAATGGCAATTCCTAAATCAGCACTAGTTAAGGCTAAGGCATCATTTACACCATCTCCAACCATAGCAACTAATTTACCATCATTAGTTTTTAATGAATTAATAACATTTTGTTTGTCGGTTGGATACACATCAGAAATTACATCAGTTATTCCAACTTCTTTTGCTATCGCTAAAGCTGTCTTTTTATTATCGCCAGTTAGCATAACTACCTTAATTTTTAATTTTTGTAATTCTTTTATTGCTTGTTTAGAACTTTCTTTTACATTGTCTTTAATAGCGATAATGCCAATTATTTTATCATTTTTAATAATTATTAATGGCGTTTTACCTTCGTTTGAAAACTTATCTATTTTATTGGTGACATTCTCATCATTAATATTTAAATCATTTGCAAACTTATAATTACCAATATAATATTTGTCATTATTAATTATGCCTTTAATACCTCTACCTTCAACTGATTCATACGAATCTACTTCCATTAATGAAGCATTCTTTTGTGTTGCGTATTCAATTATAGATAACGCTAGAGGATGTTCTGATTTATTTTCTAACGAATAAATAATAGATAGTAAATCGTCATTATCATTTATATTTATAAAATCAGTTACTTTTGGTTTTCCTTCAGTAATTGTTCCAGTTTTATCAAGTACTACCGTTTTAATTTGATGGGCCTTTTCTAATATTTCAGCATTTTTAATTAATAAGCCATTTTCTGCACCTTTTCCAGTTCCTACCATAATTGCAACTGGTGTAGCTAAACCTAGGGCACAAGGGCACGCAATAACTACTACTGTAATAGCAAAGTTTAAAGATAGTTCAAAATTTTTACTAACTAATATATTTATTAAAAATGTTAATAAAGCAATTGAAAAAATAATTGGTACAAATATTCCCGAGATTTTATCAGCGAGTTTAGAAATTGGTGCTTTTGAATTACTAGCCTCTTCTACAAGTTTAATAATATTAGCAATGGTTGTATCTTCTTTTACTTTAGTTGCTTTTACCTTTAAGTAACCAGCTGTAATTATTGTTGATGAAAATACTTCATCATTAATTTGTTTAAATACTGGCATTGATTCGCCAGTAATATTCGCTTGATCAATTGATGCGCTTCCTTCAATAATAACACCATCAATTGGTATAGATTCGCCTTTTTTTATAATTACAATATCATTGACATTAACATCTAATGCATCTATTTCTTTTTCAACACCATCAACTAGAACTATAGCTTTTTTAGGTGCTAAATCCATTAATTTACTAATCGCTGTTGTTGTTTTCTTTTTAGATAGTCCTTCCAAGTATTTGCCCAATGAGACTAATGTCAAAATCATTGCTGCTGATTCAAAATATAAACTATCATGATAGGTCATTACTATATTTCTATAATATTCAATATTATCCGTTCCCATTGCCAAATTCGCTTGTCCATAACTAATCATAAACAATGCAAATATTCCATATAAAATTGAAACAGATGAGCCAATGGCAATTAATGAATCCATATTCGGATGACCACTAAATAGCTTTTTAAATCCCGAAATAAAGTAATGATGATAAATTAATACGATTGGGATAGTTAATAAAAATTGAATTAACGCAAATCCCATAGGATTATGATGATGATCTAAAAAATCAAACACTGGAAAATTCCACATCATATTTCCCATTGAAAAATACATTAATACCAACAAGAGAATGATACTTGTTATTAATTTAGCTAAAGCATTATCTTTTTTATTTTCTATCTTTTTAACCACTTTTTCTTTTGAATTAAATAAATTAGCTTTATAACCAGCCTTATCTACTGCATTTTCAATATCGATAATTTGGCATACATTTTCATCAAATTCTACAGTCATATTGTTTTGAAGTAAATTAACATTCACATCTTTTACACCATTAAGATCTCTTACTGCCTTATCCACATGCGCTTGACAGGCAGAACATGTCATACCTGTAACACTAAATTTCTCTTTCATTATTGGAACCTCTTAAAGAGATCCACAATCTCGTCGATTACTTCATAGTTATCTTCTTTAATGTTCTCAATTAAGCATGTATGCATATGATTATCTAAAATTAAATTAGCCAAACTTTTAATAGATTTATCAATTGCAGATAATTGAATTAAAATATCATCGCAATATCGGTCTTCTTCTACCATGTTTTTTATACCATTCATCTGACCAATTATTTTATTTAATCTAGTAGTAATTGTTTTTTTCTCTTCAATTGAGCGATTTTTAGTTTTTGTTTCGCAACAACTCTTTGACATACATATCACCTCATATATAGTATACCCCCACTAGGTATATTTGTATACAAAAAAATCCCTAACTTTAATTAAATCTTTAAAGCTAGGGGTTATACTTATTCTTTAACTGCTACGTAATGAGTTACTCCTAAAAAAGTCTCTCCGTCAACTTGTAGAGCAGTTGGGCGATCAAATGTTACTTCAATTCTATGAGCCTTGATCATATCAACCATTTTCTTATGTTTAACATGTTCTCCTTTAAACACACTAACAAACACCATTAAACCATGTAAACGTGTACTTCCATGAATACATGCCATTGTAAGTTTATCGTCATTGCGATCTTGCGATGGGGCAATCATTAAACCACCGCCATAAAATCTACCATTCATAGCGGATGCAAGCCATACTTTCTTATGATTTAATTCCACTCCATCAACAATTATTTTTCCATTAGGGAATTTGTATTTGAAAAGAGCGAGTTTAATACAAATACCTGCATACGAGATTTTCTTTGCCCCTTTTCTTTTTTTCTCATCAGCAACTTCACATACTTGTCCATCAATTCCAAAACCAACACCATTCACAAAATAATATTTCTTTTCATTGATGATAACGTATGGTAAATGTTTTACATAATCATTGATTAAAGCTAGTCCATCAGAATCTACTTCGTTTTCGATATCTTTCAAAAAATCATTACCAGTACCAGCACTAAACAAATATAAATTACAAGGTATTTTTACATCTTGGATTTTATTAGCAAAATTATTTAATGTACCATCTCCGCCTAGTAAGACAATGTTATCTTCTTTGGAAATTGTTTTAAAAAAGCTTGCAACATCTAAATCAATAAGACTTATGACTTCCAATTCTTTAAATCTTTTGTTTAATTTTTCTTTGGCAATCTCTACACTTTCAACGCCACTGTTATTATTTGCCTTAGGATTAAATAAAATATAATTCATTACTTCTGTTCTCCTTTTCTTATATTTATTTGTAATTGAATTTTTTCTTTTGACATTTCAGCAATTTGATTTGTAGATAATTCCTTGTAATCTTCATAATACAAACAATCCACTATATCAAAATAAACATGTGTTCTTTTTAAAAGAAAATTTTTATGAATAATATTACAATTTGTTAAAGCAATTGTCACAATTGGTGCTTTAACTTTTGTAGCAACTTTATATGCACCTGCTTTAAACTCTAATAATTCGCCGGATTTGCTTCTTGTACCTTCTGGGCATATAGATATATGAGCTAAATCATCTTCAATATATTTTGCCCCTTTTAAAATTGATTTAATTGCATTGAAATCATTATCGCGATCAATAGTTATAAATCCCGCCTTATGAATAAAAGCGCCCGCTATTGGAATGTTTTCATTCTCGGGTTTAGTAATAAATATAATCGGTGAGATTTTCAATACTTTCATCATAACAATTTGATCAAAGTTTGAAGTGTGATTATTAACTATTACAAATCTTCCACTCTTAGGAAGTTTATCTAATCCCGTAACGTGGATTTTAGTTCTTGAAAAAGATATTATTAAATGACAGGTCTGCCGAATCATCCAATAATAAAATTTATTAGGCTTATTAATAACCTTCTTTTTGTTTATAAAAAGTGACCAAATAAATACAATCAGTAAATAAATAATAAACAACAAAACATAAAATAACGGCAAAACCAATATGGTAACAGGAATTGTCCATATAGTTTCATATAATTTTGTCGTAAGTTCAATACAGGTTACTATACCAATACTTAATAGCCATAAAATAATACTTATTAACATAATACACCTACTACTTAATGCAACGGATTGCATAACTACTATAAATTAATATAAACTTTTTGTAAACGTGTTTTATATAAAATATATAAAACAAAGTAAACAAAATTATTCTTTTATTGCAATATAATGTGTGACATTATCTATTACTTCTCCATCAATTTGTAAAGTCGTTGGTCGATCAAACATTACCTCGATTTTTCGTCCTTTAACCATATTAACCACTTTTTTATATTTAACATGTTTACCTTTAAATACACTCATAAATACCATTAAAACAAATAATCGAGTAGCACTATGAACACACGCCATCGTAAGTTCGTTGTTTTTACGATCTTGATTAGGAGCAATCATTAGTCCACCACCAAAATATCGGCCATTCATAGCAGCAGTTAACCATACTCTTTTTCTCATTACTGTAACACCATCTACTATAATTGTCGCATTAGGAAATTTATATTTAAATAATGCAATTTTGATACAAACTCCAGCATATGATACTTTTTTAGCTCCTGCTTTCTTTTTTTCCTCAACAATCTTACAAACTTGTCCATCTATACCAAGTCCTACACCATTGATAAAATAATGTTTTTGATCATTAACAATAACATATGGAAGATGCTTAACATACTCATTTATTAAAGCAAGACCATCAGAATCAATATTATTTTCAATGTCATTTAAAAAATCATTACCAGTACCAGCTTTAAACAAATATAAATTACATTGCATTTCTATATTTTGAATTGCATTTGCAAATTTATTTAATGTTCCATCTCCACCTAATAAAATAACATTGTCTTCTTTAGAACAAGTTCTAATGAAGTCTGCTACATTTATATCAATGAGATTGACTGATACTATTTCGCCAAATCTCGCTTTTAGCTTTTCTTTAACAACTGGTACACTCTTTTCACCAGTATCACTATTAGCCTTCGGATTAAATAAAATATAATTCATTATTGGATGTTCCTTTTGTATAAAAGTAATAAACTAAGTGTAAATGTAGTTTATTCCTTAATTTTCCCCTTGTAAAGATAAAAGTAGTTGTTCTTTTTCATTTTTATCATACAATGTTTCAATTACTAGTAGTGCAAATTCAATGGAATAATACATTGACTTACCTGTGATAAATTTTCCATCACTAACTGCGCCTTTATCACGCATATAATTACCACCGATTATTTGCTTATCATATCCAGGAAAAGCTGTATAGTTTTTATCTTTTAAAAGGCCCAATCTTCCAATTAGCATTGGCGCAGCACAAATTGCACAAACAGTTTTGCTATTGTTAGTAAAATAATTAATAGTGTCTGATACCTCTTTTAAATTAACCAAAATTTTCGATACCCCTGGGCCTCCTGGAACAAACAAAAAGTCATATTCATTAAGATTCAACTCTTCTAACAATGCATTTGTTTCCATTTTAATGCCACGTGCAGATATTACTTCTTTACGATGCATAACACTTGCAATTGTTATTTCTTCTTTGTGTCTTTTCCATACATCTACTGGCGCAATCATTTCAACATCTTCAAAATAATCGCCAACTATAACTAAGCCTTTCATAGTATCACCTAAAATTATTATATTATAAATTTTAAAACAATAAAATAATCTGATTTTTGTTTAACATTTAGTTAGCGCATTGTATAATTGAGATGATTAGCAAACTAATAACCATTTATTGTTATAGTGCCTTACATACATCTCGAGTTATTAAATATAATCATTGCTTAGGATATTGCTAATTCACTTGTAGTAACTAAGCAGTAACTTGTAGTACAAAGTAGTAAATAAATAATGTTATGAGCCAAAAGGAGGAAATTTTTAATTATGTCTAACATTAGATTATTTAATGATGTACGCATTCGTGTATCTTGGAATGCAGATGAAGAAGAATGGTATTTTTCTGTTGTTGACGTTATTGCTGTTCTTACTGAAAGCGATAATCCCAGAAGATATTGGAGTGATCTAAAACGCAAACTAACTGTAGAAGGTAGCGAAGTGTACGAAAAAATCGTACAGTTGAGAATGAAAGCCGAAGATAATAAAATGCGTTTTACTGACGCTTTAAAAACGAAGGATGTTTTACGTCTTATTCAATCTATACCTTCACCAAAGGCCGAGCCTTTTAAACTCTGGCTTGCGCAAGTTGGAAACGAGCGCTTAGACGAAATAGAAGACCCAGAAAAAGCATTTGAACGTGGCATTGAATACTATCGTAAAAAAGGGTATAGCGACGAATGGATAAAACAACGCCTAATAATTATTGATGTAAGGCGTGAATTAACTGACGAATATAAAGCCGCAGGAATAACCGAATCCAAAGATTATGCTATTTTAACAGACGAACTTACACGTAGTTGGTCTGGTATGTCAGTTAAGCAATACAAACGTATAAAAGGGTTAAAAAAGGAAAGCCTCCGTGATAATATGACAAATCTTGAATTAGCACTAAATATGCTTGCAGAAGCATCAGTTGCAGAATTATGCAAGGAAAACAAACCTATTGGCTTTGAAGAAACTCTAGACAGTGTTAAACTCGGTGGTAGAATCGTAGGTAACGCTAAAAGCGAGATAGAAAAAGAACTCAAGAAAAAAATCCCTAACTCTAGAAAAAAATAAGATGCAATCAATAAGATAAACTTTAATAATGCAAAATTATAGGATAATTTGATTTTCATCGTGTTTTAACTATAATTATTATGGTGATAAAAATGATTAAAATCTATTTATATAGCACTGATAATTTAGAAAAACTTTTTGAATTGCCGGAAACAATTGAAAATCACATTAATAGTTATAATGAAGACCAAAAATTAATTAGTGCATCTAATTATCAGAAACTATCCAAAAAAATAAGTGAATTAAACCTTGATATTAATCATCTATATTTTTCAGAAAATGGTAAACCACTTATAGATGGGGTAAACATATCTCTTGCTCATAACGTTAACTATTATGGGTTTGCTATTTCTAAAACTCAAAATGTCGGGTTAGATATTGAAGACTTTCGAAGATTTGATAGTTCTAAGCTATCAAAAGCTATTCTTAACGACAATGAATACCAAGAATATTTATCGTTTCAAAACAAATTAACTTTTTTAGCATCCAAATGGTGTGAAAAAGAAGCATTAGGAAAAATGCTTGGTACAGGTATAAATAAAGATGTACTAAAAATGTCTGCAGAATATAAAAAATTTTCTATAATTAATCACGATTTGATTGCAGTTGTTTCTGACATAGATATTGACGATATTGAATTATATATTGACGATCAAAAAAGCGAGTTTTAATTCTCGCTTTTCATTTTAATTAACTTTTTCAATCCATCTATGGTTAGTAAATTATAAATTTCATCAAATGAATTAAAGTTCTTATTTTTTAATTTGAAATATATTTCATTAATAATTTTATCTTCAGATGTTTTAGTTGTTTTATAATTATCATCATTATAGCCTTCTAAACATTCTTCAATTACAGTCATGACTAATCGACGATATAAACCTAATATTGAATTTTCTAGCCAATAAGAAAATTCTGAAGTATTTTCGTATTTTTTAAATCTTAAATATAACGGCAATCCATCATTTGCACCATGATAAATATCTACAAAAATATGGTCATAAGAATTCATATCATTTTTATCCATAAATCTAAATGCATCACTTTTTACAATAGTGATTTTATCTTTGTGCTTAAATTGAGGCAATATTTGCTCATTGAATATATCAATTATCGCCTGATCAAATTCAATAATTGTAATTGATTCTACATCTTCTTTTAATGAAGCCATATATGCGTAATAACCTAAACCTAATCCAAATGTTAAGACTCTACCATGTGCTTTATTTAAATCATTTTGCATTGTGAGTATTTCATTAGGAGTTATGCACATCCAAATAATATTGTTTTTAGAAATCGCTGGATATTTTATCTCTTTTTTTGAATATCCAATTTGATAAATTTCGCTGAAATCATCTTCAAAAACAACATCATCATAAGCAAATGTTTGATAAGCATAATAAGTATCAAACTCTAATGCGTATTTGCCATATGTCATAGATTTAATTTTAATGTTTTGAAAATAAGGATTATTGACTAATATTTTATTATCAACTTCTCTTATTGCTGGTTTTATGTACTTTTCAATAATTTCCACGTTTTCTTTATCACTAAAATCTATTTCAAAATAGTTTAAAAATTCATTTAAAAATGTTGTCTGATTACTTTCGATTTTCTTTTTATCCACTAATCCGTAATAAGCATTGAACTCTTCAAACATATTTGATACAGACATATTGATATATTTAATTTCAATAAGATCTTTTAATCTTTTTAAATCAGTTTTATTTAATTCAATTTTCATTTTCTAACTTTTCCATTAATCTTTCTAAGCATTCTTTTATTTTATTATAAACAAATTCATAACGACCGCTATACCAAGGATCTTCAATATCACCAGTAACATCCACGTATTCTGTTAATAAAAAGATTTTCTTCAAATAATCTTTTGGAATTATGCGTTTTATGCCATACATATTTTCTTCATCCATTAATAAAATCAAGTCATAAATCTCATAATCTTGTTGCGTAATTTGTGTGGCATAATGTCTCAATACATTGATACCATTATTTATTAAAGTTCTTTTCATAGGAGGATAGATATCGTTTCCTATTTCTTCTCTTGTTGTAGCGCGTGACTCTACATAATATTTTGACTCTAAATTATTAATTCTAGTTAAATGCTTAAATACAAATTCTGCCGTAACTGAACGGCATATATTTCCATGGCAAACAAATAATATTTTCTTCATAGTTCTTATTTTTTCCCATCTGGAAACGAGGTAGATATTCTCTTTTTCTTTTTAGGTAATCCATACTTTTCTTTTGCTAAAGCGATACCTCTCATTAAGAAAACCATATTATTAGCAAGGTTTCTCATTGTTTGGAGTCCTTCCAAATCCTTTTCGACATCTTCTCTTGTAAAACCATGTACCATATTCCAATATGAACTTGAGGCAATTGGCATTTCTGATATGGTGAAATATTTATTTAAAACATCAAATGATGCTGTATTCCCACCTCTTCTACAGGACACTACTGCCGCACCAACTTTCATTCTCTTTTCAAATGAAGAACTATAGAACAAACGATCTAAGAAACTAATAAGCGTTCCATTTGGTGAACTATAATACACTGGACTTCCAACAACTAAACCGTCTGCGATTTCAAACTTTTTAGCTACTTCATTTACTAAATCATCAAACACACATTTTCCATTTGAATGGCAATAACCACATGAAGTGCATCCTCTGATATCACTATTACCAATGTTTATTAATTCAGTTTCTACTCCTTCATTTTTAAATACATCGATCATTTCTTGAAGAGCTCGATTTGTGCACCCATTTATATTTGGGCTACCATTTATTAATAGAACTTTCATAATTTGCCTCCTATATTTCTATATCGATAAAATAAATTTTGCATTACCTTTTCCGTATATTTCTTTTAAATTTAGGTCATTTGCATTATCAATTTTACCTAATCTCGTAAAATTCCAATTATTATATCCATAGTAAAAACAAATCGAATTGCCTTGATATAAAATTATATCTCCTGGTTCCGTATTGATATTTGTGTCATTTCTAGGTAACGATTGCGGTAATGTTCCAACTTTTTCAAAATTACCATAATCAGATGCATCTACTTCAATAGATCCCTTAGTTAACAATTCTATTAATGCTTTTGATGATGAGTTATCTTCTAGTGTTGCTGTTAATTCAAAATTATTTACTTTAATATTTAATTTCATTTTAATTTCCTCCTTACAACTAATAAAATCGCTATGGGATTGAGCAAAACTTTGGCTATTAGATATTGGTTTTCCATTACAACTAGAAGTCATTAAGACCAATAACAAAAAACATACACTTTTTTTCATGATAATCACCATTATAGAAAATCTTTTGATTCAAGAAATGAAAGAAGATATTGTGGACGATTTTTATACCAATCAATTAAAGTATTATAATAACCCGTTTGCCCTGCTTCTTCTCTACCGTGATATCGAACATTACTTTGCCTAATCAATTTGTCATTAGACTTATAGTAATTTTCAATTAAAGTGATTGTTTCTTTACTTGAGAGACACTCACATATTTCTTTCGCTCTATTATACATTTTAGTAAAAAATTCGCTATTCTTCATCAACTGTGATAACTGATCGTTAATATAATCTTTAGAAAAAGGATTGTGATCAACAGTATACATATAATATGCCCCACAAGCCAAATCTGTATCATATAGCATAAATCTTACTAACCCATCGCATTTATCGATATTTTTATTAATTGTCCTACTCATCCAATAACCACAATTAGCAGAAAACAGCGAAAAATCATAAGTGTCAATATACAAATAAAATATAATATAATCAATAAAACTATCTATATCGATTGTTCTTTTAAACGTCTCATAGTTAGAACTAATAGTCATATCTAGTTTTAAACATTGTTGCAACAATTGAACTTTTTCTGAATCTGATTTATAGCCATCTTCTACTTGCCAGTTTTTAAAAACAATTGAATTATCTATATTATATTTTCCCTCTATGTATCGCGAATCATAGCAATCTGTTAAATAATATATGCCCCAAAATTCTCCATTTAAAAAGAGATATGTTGGAGTTGCATCTTGCGTATCAAAATTAAGTTTATTTTCTTTAGCTACCGTAGAATTAATCGAATCTGTAAGAGGAAAATCGTAATTATTACCACCTGATTTAACTGCTAATTTTTCGCACTGTTTTCCATTAAATTTATATATAAACTTATTATTGCCATCATATGTATATCTAGAATAGATATTGAAACTTTTTTTTGCTAACCCTCTTGTTCCGCTTCCCTTAATTCTTATTCCTATAGTTTGATCACAAACATCTTCTCCATTTTCATCAATATAAGAAACATTTCCTATTCTTTCCCAGTTAAAACCTTCTTGTCTAAAATTTGCCGGTTGCCCAAACCATTCTACATTAGGATCATAATCCTTACCATTAACCCAATCATCATATACTTTACCATTACAATAAATTCCTTCTTCATAACCAAATAAATTATCAAAATCTGTCGAAATAGACATTATTGAGATGTTATCTTCAAAAAAATCATTTTGAT
Source organism: Erysipelotrichales bacterium (assembly GCA_022508535.1). Classification (GTDB taxonomy): domain Bacteria; phylum Bacillota_I; class Bacilli_A; order RFN20; family CAG-826; genus RUG131. The sequence goes on along the minus strand of JAFLUZ010000003.1, from coordinate 81,689 downwards.
TTATCCAATATGAAGCACTTGCAACAGCAGAGTAATTGCCATCATCGTCAAAACATATCGCCCTTATAATCATACATTTGTTAACAGGATAATTTGGTATATAAGGTGTGTGAGATGCAGTAATATCTGTCCTGGCTGAAAGAATATTATCTTCTGGAGTTTTGTCATAAATATGAATCGGTTCAGAATATAAATTTGAATCAGTTGTAGGCGTACTACTATCTAATGAATAGTATACTTTATATCCTTTTTTGGACCTTATCTCTAAATCAAATTCATCATTGTATAGACCTGACGGTTTAGAAAATGTTGGCATTTCTAATATTTGCTTTTCAATATATTCTTCTTTATTTGCTTCACCTGGTGTAGGATATATCATTTTATATACACCATCAAGTAATCCATATGAAATATCATTTTTTAAACCTGGGAAGTTAATTTGTGAAACAATCTCTTTATTATTACTAAGATAAATTGTTCCTCCATTTTTTTGTGATAATGTAAAAGGCAAATGAGATTCATTTTTGTTGATTTGTGTATCTCGACCAGATGCAACAACTACAATATAGTCATTCGACTCAATAATGAATTCGCCAAATGTAAAAAGATATAAATTATTTTTATTATTTGATAATCCCCATCCATTTAAGTTAATGGAGTGGGAAGAATTATTATATAGCTCAATCCAATCGCTATCTTCACCATATGTATCCAAAAAGGAATAGCGATTTTTACTGCACACTTCATTAATTATTATTTCGCTTTTTGAAAAATCAGTTACACTACTTGCCGAATTATTACTGCCATCATTCACTGAACCATCAAAATTGTCACTAATTGAACTACTATTAGCATGACCAATGGAATTTTCCATACTTCCAAGAGAAACTTCATTTCCACATGCAGTTATAGAAACAAGCGGCAATAATCCAACAAGTATTTTAAGAACTCTATTTTTCATATGATTCGTCTCCTTTAAACTGCAATATTTATCATCGTAAGTGTAAATCTCCTCACCTGTGCAGATATGTATAATTTCATAATTTCTTTTGATTATCATTAATTATATTTTTGGTTAAAGCAAAAACAAAATATGCTTTTTTTGGTTTAAAAATCATTTTTATAACGAAAATGATGAATAAATTATAATTATTATAATTTATACTGTCAACTTCTTGCGCGATGCGAGTAATCAAGAATCACGCACCAAAAAAGGGCGAATTAACTCGCCCTTATTTTTTGATGTTTCAGTTATTTATCAATCTTTTCATCAACAAATCTTTTTGAAACACTGTAGATTGATGGAATATCTTCACGTAATATTTTTTCAGCTGTTAAGAAATCATGGCATTTTCCAATCATTTGTTCAGCACGATTTTCGCTAGTATCTAAGAATCTAACAGGGACAAAGTTTTTGCCTCCGCCCATAACACGACATAAGTTATCAATTGTATGTCCTGATTTTGACACATATTTTTGATTCACTAAATTTGTTAATCCATATTCACGGAAAATACAGTCAATTATTATACCAGAATATGTCCATAAGTTACGGCATTGTTCTGATTCATCAAACTTTTTAACATCGTAAGCTGTACGGAATTTTAAAAGTGATTTTATAACAAATGTGTGTGCCGTTTTAACATAACCAAGTCCAAGTAAATCACGCATAATTTCTATGATAGAATCATATGAGATTCCTATTGGTCCGTTTTCATCCCCGCCATCTTTTTTAGCATTAGCTGCAAATGCTTTATACATATAGGAAAGGGCATCATTATATTTTCCTTCTAAACGACTTGCTACAGATAATTCAAACCATTTCTTTTCTTCTTCTCTGCAATATTTATCAACAAAATTATTTTGCCAATTCCAGTAATGGAAATTTTCTTTACCAAAAAGACGATCCATCATTTTTTTAACATTTGGATTTGGTACCCAAGAAGCAGGTGCTGAAGTTGTTGGAGCAACTTTCTTTTGAGGAATAATTCTATTAGCGAATGCATCTTGTGATCTTTGACTTTGCTTTGGTTTAGGGAAACCAATTTTACCTACTTTAACTTTATAAGCATCAGCTTTACCATGTTTTTGTTTAAAGAACATAACTATTGCTGCACCAAGTGCCACAAGTCCAGCGATTAATGGTAATCCATTGACACTGCTTGCGCTCATTGGACCAAATGCAATATAACAGAAAAAGACAAATAATACTGCTGAAGCAATACAAATTAGACGATTCTTTTTAGCGTTTTTGTTCATTTGCTTACAAAGAATTCCATTAATTTCTTCGTTAGTCAAATAGTGAATTGTTTGAAATCCTAAAACTTCTGAAATACATCCTTTTAAAACTACTAAATTTGTAACACTGCTTGATGTTGACTTTTCAATATAGTTTTTACATAAGTCAACATGGATAAAATATTGACCATTATCTTTTTTGTTTAAATCATAAAATGGAAACTTAGCAACAAAATTTAAATAAAACTCTAATAATGATGAGAATTTTTGTTTGCCAAATGTTTCATAAACTTCTGCTAAGTCATATTCAGCATCAACAGCAATACCTTTATTATTGAAGAAAAGCGTTTGAACTATATCAGCACTTTTGTTTTTTTCTTCAAATGGAAACGAACCAACTAACGTGTTTTTTTCTTTGACAGTTTTTCTTTTATAACTATCAAACCAAGTAATAACTACATCTCTTTCTTTCATGTATTTTTTTCTCCTTTGTGTAACTTTTTTATAATATAAAATTATTATAAAACACGAAGTGTTAAAAAAGCGTTAAAAATAATGCCTTTTAAAAAAATCTTAAGTCAATTTTTATTTTTTTATCAATTAAAGTTATTTTTTCTCATTGTCTTAAAATTTAATTTTCTTTATAATCAAAGCGAATATAGAAGTTAGGAGGAATTTAAATGTTAGGTAGACAACGAGCGTATGGATTTATAAATGCGGCGTTTTTCTTATTTGGTTTCCTATTATGTGGGGCTATATATGTTATATCAATAATAGAAGAAAGTTCTGATATTGAGTTCAAATGGTTTTTATTGGTCGCAATAATATTTCTTGTGCTCTTCATTATTAATATAGTTTGCGTTATTAAGGCACCGACTAGCAAAGGACACCAAGTAATGTTATTAATTTTTGGTATAATTTTTTCTCCACTTGGAGGAATGTTTGGACTGTTTAATATAGTTAGTTATGTATATGCAAAAAAATATATGGATGACGAATATATTCCAAGTATGCATGAAAGAAGAAAAGAAAGGCGAGCAGATCGTCGCGAAAGAAGGCGAGAAAGAATTGAGCGTCTAAAAAGTGATGGCAATTATCGTGCATTCGTAGTTTATTTATTTATGCGCAAAATCGTAAGAATTATCTATAATGTAATCTTACTTGCTCTTACATTTTTCCATTCAATCTTTATTGTAATGGCAATTCCCGCATCACCAATATTAGCTATTATCATCTATGTGGTATCTGCTATGATTGCCGTATTCTTAAAGGGATATTCAGTTGGTAGTATAGACGCTTATGACTACACTGAGGTTACCGAGCACTATCGTTGGGAAGATAGCGATTCTTTCTTTGTTCCAAGCGGATACCAAAAAGTTGGTGAAACAAGGAAAGACAAAACAGATTACAAATTTCAATTTAGCGGAGAAGCTGCGCTTTATATATTGTTTGGCTGGATTATGTTTTTTCCTCAAATAATTGGTACAGTTTTGGCAATATTAGTAAAATCAAAATCTGAACACTTAGCTTTCTGTCGAAGTTCTAAGCAAATTCCTGAAGACTGTTTAGCGGTATCTCCAAGAGCCGCAAGACGATTAGCGTTTCTCTTTGGCTTTGTACCAGTTACAAGTGAGTACTTAGATTATCAAGAATATAAACTTTTAAAGCGTAGAAAACGCTTGTAAATCATTTAAATAAAAATGGATGTGAAATAATATAAATTCACATCCGTTTTTTTATTAGCGTTTCTTTAATTCTTCTACAATCATCTTTGATGTCATCGCAGGATTAGCTTTACCATGCGATTTTTTCATTACTTGACCAACCAAGAATCCCACTGCACGATCTTTACCATTTTTATAATCTTCAATAGATTGTGGATTTTCATTTAAAGCTTCTAAAACTAATTCTCTAATTGCGCCTTCATCAGAAACTTGGACTAATCCTAGTTTATTTGCAACTTCAATTGGAGATTCATCACTTTCAACAACTTGTGCAAATACTTCTTTTGCTTGTTTTGAGGATATTTTTCCTTCTTCAATAAGCATTACTAAATCACTTAAATGTTCTGGTGATAATTTTAATGCTGTAATTGACATATTGTTTTTATTTAAATACGCCGCAATATCGACCATTATCCAGTTAGCTAATAATTTAGGATTTGCCTTAAATTTAGTAGCTGCATCAAAGTAAATTGACACATCTTTATCTTGGAGTAATATATCAGCATCATATTCACTCAAAGACAAAACATTCATGTATCTTTCTTTTTTAGAACTCGCAAGTTCTGGACAAGTATCAATAGCGTTTTTAATAAAACCTTCGCTTAATCTTATTGGAGTAATATTTGGTTCAGTGAAATATTTATAGTCTACTGCATCTGTTTTCTTACGCATTAAGACTGTTTCTTTTCTTGTTTCATCAAATCTTCTTGTTTCTTGATCGACAGGTATACCTGCTAAAAGAAGTTGTTGTTGACGGATAATTTCAAATTCGATAGCCTTTTCAACATTTGAAAGGGAGTTCAAGTTTTTGATTTCAACTTTTGTACCAAATTTATCGCTTCCAATTGGACGTAATGAAATGTTTACATCGCAACGTAATGAGCCTTCTTCCATTTTTCCATCACTGACATCAGTGTATTGAACAATAGATTTAATTTGCTCAACATATTTCATTGCTTCTTCACCACTTCTAATATTTGGACGAGAAACAATTTCTACAAGTGGAGTACCAGCACGGTTATAGTCAAGAAGCGAATAAGTTGATAAGTGAAGTTGCTTACATGTATCTTCTTCCATATGCAATCTTTCAATTTCAATTTTCTTCTCGCCACTTTCAGTCTTTATTGTAACATAACCATTTCGGCCAATTGGTCTTTTATCTTGGGTGATTTGGAATCCCTTTGGTAGGTCAGCATAGAAATAATTTTTACGATCAAACCATAATTCATTATCAATGCTCATATGTAAAGCATTAGATACACGAATTGCGTTAATGACAGCTTGCTTATTTACAACAGGCATAGTACCTGGAAAAGCAATATCAACTGGATTTACTAAAGTGTTAGGCTCGGCACCAAATTCTACAGGTGCAGAAGAAAACATTTTAGATTTAGTTTTCATCTCTACGTGAATTTCAATACCAATAACTGCTTCAAAATTCATCTTACTTCACCAACTTTCTTGAAGATAGATTATATAATCCCGTTCCATCTTCAATGACTTTTGCCATATTAAATAGTGTTTTTTCTTGGAATTTAGCACCCATTAAATTAGCACCAACAGGCATACCATCAATTAAGCCCATTGGAAGAGTAATAGATGGGAGTCCAGCAAAATTGCCTAAAACTAAAATATTATCAGCAATTAAGTAATTTGTAGATAATTTATCTGAACTATCTGTGAATTTAGGTGCGATACCAGGAGCAGCTGGAACATAAATAAAATCATATTTAGATAATATTTCATTTGTTTTATTTACAATTAATCTTCTTGCTTTTTGAGCACGTAAGAAAAGATCATTTTGATTTTCTCTCATAAGGGCAAAACTACCAATAATAAATCTTCTACGGATTAATTCACAAAATCCGATAGTACGAGCATTACACATTACTTCTTGGTAGGTATCTCCACCATGACGAGGTCCAAATTTAATACCATCAAGATTTGCATTATTGGATGTAGCTTCTGCACAAGAAATTACCATATAAGTTGGATAAATTGCTTCAAGTAAATTCAAATCAAAACTTACAGTTTCCACAATCGCGCCTTTAGATTTTAAATTCTCAATAGTTTTGTTGAATAATTCTAAAGTTTTTTCATCATGGATACTTTCAATAACTTCTTTTAAAACTGCTACTTTTTTGCCACTAATTGAATCGTTGATTCCTTCAATATAGTTTTCGACTGGTTCATTAGAACTCGTGGCGTCTTTTAAATCACGACCAGCAAGTAGGTTCAAAGAGAGTGCTGCATCTTCAACAGAACGTGTGAAATATGCCACATGGTCAAGAGATGGTGCAAATGGGAAAAGACCAAAACGTGAAATTCTTCCCCAAGTTGGTTTAAATCCTACGAGACCAACATATGATGCTGGTTTACGTACGGAGTCACCAGTATCACTACCTAAAGCAAATGGAGCAATTCCTGCTGATACCATTGCAGCTGATCCACAGCTTGAGCCACCTGCCAAACGTTCATGTTTTTTATCATATGGATTATATGTTGTTCCTTTATGACCAGTTGTGCCTGTTCCACCCATTGCCAATTCATCTAAACAAGTCTTTGCAATAGGTACTGCGTGGGCTTTTAGCAATTTATCGACAACTGTTGCATCAAAAACTGGCACATAGTCTTTTAAGATTTCGCTACTTCCTGTTGTAAGAATTCCTTTTGTAGAAAAATTATCTTTAATTCCAATAGGAATTCCCCAAAAAATATTATCAACTTCTGGTTCTATCAATTTGGAAGCAATATCAATAGCTTCTTTTTCTAAGATTGTTTCAAAAGCGTTATTTAAGTCTTCTTTTGCTCTTTTAATGGCTTCTTTTGTTAGTTCAAGTGGTGTAACTTCTTTTTTTACAAGAGCTTCATGCATTTCTTTAATTGTTAAATCTAAATAATTCATTTAGCCCACCACCTTTGGAAGTTTAATTTGGCCATCAACAACGTCTTTAGCGTTTTTGAGAACTTCATCTTTACTTAATGTTTCTTCAACTTCATCTTCTCTTAAATAATCTGTTGCAACATCAAAAGGGAATGTCATTGGTTCAACTTCATCAACACCAGGAATTTCACCAATTAATTTCATTTGTTTAATCATAATATCAAACTCTTTTTCAAGCGTATCATATTGTTCTTCCGACATATCAAACATCAATCTTGATGCCGCATCTTTTAATACTTCTTTATTTATAGCTTTCATAAATTCACCTACTTATCATTTGCGTTTGCTAAAGCTAAGAATGATTCTTCATCTAAGGTTTTAACACCTAATTCGTTAGCCTTATCTAATTTTGATCCTGCTTCAACTCCAAAGATAACATAATCAGTTTTCTTTGAAACAGATCCAGCAACTTTAGCACCTAAACTTTCTAATAGTTCGGTTGCTTCTTTTCTTCCCATGCTAGATAAAGTTCCTGTTAACACAACAGTTTTACCATAAAATGGAGAAGAATCATCACTTGCAACTTTTCCTAAATATTTCATATTTAAGCCTAATTGTTTTAAATCATTAATTAACTTAATATTTTCTTCATTATGGAAATATTCATATATCGAACTAGCAGATATTGGTCCAATATCAGGAATTCCTAATAATTCTTCATAATCTGCTTCCATTAATTTTTCAAGTTCGATGTATCGTCTTGCAAGAATCTTTGCGGTTTTTTCACCAACTTCTTTAATACCTAATCCGAATATTAGTTTTTCTAAAGAATTTTGTTTACTTCTTTCAATCGCCTCAATCAAATTATCAACTGATTTATCCTTAAATCCGTCCATAAATATAATATCTTGACGGAAAGTGTATAGATTATAAATACTTGGAATATCATGGATGAACTTTTCATTGAATAATAATTCAACAATTTTATCTCCTAATCCTTCAATATCCATAGCATCACGTGAGGCAAAATGAATTAATCCTTCAATATGTTTTGCATCACATCTTGGATTCTTACAAAAATGCATTGCGTCTATTTTCACCAAAGGCTCACCACATACAGGACAATTATCAATCATTTCAAATGGTCTTTCGTTACCAGTTCTTTTTTCAGGTAAACACTTTACAACTTCAGGAATTACATCTCCTGCTTTTCTAATAACTACAGTGTCTCCTATTTTCATTTCTTTTGAAATAATAAAGTCTTCATTGTGGAGTGTGGCTCTTTGAATCATTGAACCCGCAACACGAACTGGTGATAAAACAGCATTTGGTGTAATTTTACCAGTTCTTCCAACCGTAAAGATTATATCTTCCAGTTTAGTTTGAACTTCTTCAGGTGGGAATTTATATGCAATTGCCCATTTTGGAGTTTTAGCTGTATATCCTAGAGTATCATATTTTGTCATATCGTCTACTTTAATAACAATACCATCAATGTCATAGTCAAGATTAGGACGTTTTAATGTGTATTCTTCAATATAGGCAAGCACTTCATCAATTCCATCACAAAGTCTACGTTCCTTATTTGTTCTAAATCCTAATTCTTCAATGTATTTAAGAGCTTCACTATGCTTAGTAAAACCAAATTCATTAGCGTTTACAAAATAATACCAATAAGCTTCTAATTTACGAAACGCGGCAACTTTAGAATCAAGTTGACGAATCGACCCTGCTGCAGCATTTCTTGCATTAGCGAGTAATGGTTGATTAGTTTTTTCTCGTTCTTCGTTAAGAGAAATAAGACTTGCCTTAGGCATATAAACTTCTCCTCTTACTTCAAAAGGACGATCAGTTTTTATATGTGTAGGAATAGATTTAATAGTAATAACATTTTGTGTTACATCTTCACCAACATTACCATCGCCCCTTGTGACCGCATAATTAAGCGCACCATTTGCGTAATCAAGAGACATCGCAAGACCATCTATTTTCATCTCAGCCATATAAGTAACTTTATCTACATTTAGCGCTTCTTTAACTTTGCGATCAAAATCTTTTAAATCATCTTCATCAAAAGCATTAGCAAGCGAGAGCATTAATCTCTTATGTGTAACTTTCTTAAATTCCGAGGCTACTGCGCCTCCAACACGTTGAGTTGGAGATAAGTTAGAACGTAGTTCCGGATACTCATTTTCTAACATAATAAGTTCATTCATCAAGCGATCGAATTCCGCATCACTTACTGATGAAGCATTAAGAATATAGTATTCATAGTTATAACGCTCTAGTAATTCTCGTAATTCTTTTACGCGTTCCTTAGGCTCCATTATTTTCATCCCTTTCTATTTTGGTTATTGAACTATGTGAGCCCAATAATTTTTTAATATTACCATCACTAAATTTGACAGAAATCATCGTGTCTTCTACACCAATAACAACACCATAGCCAAATGTGAGATGTTTTAAGCGATCACCAATGTGCCAAGAAACGTTATTCGCATGATTGTTATTATTTGTATAATTGCTTGTTACATTGATTTTATGTTTAACCTCAACTTTCTTTGGTGTACTTTTATGGAAACTATAAATGTCGTAATCACCAAATCTAAGATTCTCATTTTGTTTACGTTTAATTTCTTTCAATCCCGCTTCATTAACAAAACAAGATGGATTTGCAAATTGACCACTATAGCTCATATGAAACGATGAAACATAAAGTTTTTCCATTGCTCTTGTGAAAGCAACATAACAAATTCTTCTTTCTTCTTCAAGCCCATTATCAGGATCATCATTTATAGCTCGTGCACTTGGGAAAACTCCATCATTTAGTCCAGTTACAAAAACGACTGGAAATTCTAATCCTTTCGCGGTATGAACAGTCATAAGGGTTACAGAATTACTATTCTCCACATAATCTTGTGATGACATTAAAGCAATGTTTTCTAGATAAGATTCCAAAGTCAATTCAGAGTCACTTTTCATAATACCGACAATATCCGTAATAAGTGTTTCTACGTTTTCGTATCTTTCATCAGCGTTATCTTCGGTAAGTGTTAAATGTTCTTTATAATGGATAGTTTCTAAAAGATAAGATAAAAATTCACCAATTGGCATTTCTACCATCTTTTTTCTTAAATCATCTAACAAATTCACTACAGACATCATTGCGTTCAATGCCTTAGATGGAATTTCTGATGTTTCTTTATTGGCGTTAACAATATAATCATAATAAACCTTATTTTCCAATGTAGCTTCTTCTCTTAATCTTTCAATCGAAGTATCGCCTATTCCTCTTTTAGGAATGTTTAAAATTCTTTCTAAAGAAACATTGTCATTTTTATTTATTAATAAACGCAAATAAGCCAAAATATCTTTTATTTCTTTACGTTGATAGAACTTTTGTCCACCATATATTACATATGGTATTTGATTTTGCACTAATAGTTTTTCAAATGGCAAAGTAAGATAGTTCGCGCGATACATAATGACTATATCCTTGTAAACATACTCTCCACTATTAACTAGTTGCATAATATTTTGAATAACAAATCGGGCTTCAGTGAATGAATCATAAAATTCATTATATGCTACTGGTGCACCATCTGTATTAGATGTAAAAAGATTCTTAGGAATTCTTTTTTTATTCATAGCAATTAGTTTGTTCGCTATATTTAAAATATTTCCAGTTGAACGATAGTTTTCTTCTAAGATAATTGTTTCAACACCAGGAAACATCTCTTTCATGTTTAACAAAATATTTTGATTTGCACCACGCCACGTATAAATGGTTTGATCTGGATCTCCTACAACATATAAATTTGTCTCATAAGTTAATAGTAACTTAACTAAATCATATTGGATATCGTTCGTATCTTGAAACTCATCAATTAAAATATTACTAAATTTTGCTTGCCATTTTTTGCGAACTTCTGGAAATCCTTTTAATATTTCTATTGCTCGTAAAAGTAAGTCATCAAAATCTAGCTGATCACAACGTTCTAATTCTTCTTGATAAAGTTTATATAATCGCAACTTTTCTTTTTCGTTTTGATTAAATGATTTAAGCACAACATCACTTGGATATAAGCCTAAAGTTTTTTGATAAGAAATGTATCCAGGCAAATCTTTAATCATTTGAGATTTGCTATTATATCCTTCGGATTTTAAAATTCTCTTTAAAATAGATTTTTGATCTTCTTCATCAATAATGGCGAATGAACGCGGAATATTAATATGCTCAATTTCTTGCCTTAAAAATCTCGCACAAAAACTGTGAAAAGTAAAAATATTTAACGCTCTCTCACTTATATTGGGCAAAAACTTAATGATACGATCTTTAATTTCTTTTGCTGCTTTATTGGTGAAAGTAATTGCTAATATTTGATTTGGATAAGCATTCATTTCTGACATTAAGTAAATAAAACGGTTTGTTAAAACACGAGTCTTACCTGATCCCGCACCTGCAATAACTCTACAATATTGACTTTCCGTAGTTACTGCTTGAATTTGTCTATCGTTTAATCTTTGCAACAATCCGTTTTCCATTTTCATCACCAATACTTCAAGAAATATTTTAGCATATTTATTATGCTAAATAAAATGAAATTATCGCGAGAATTAAGAGAAATTTTTGCCTATAAATCAAAATAAAAAATTTGTTATTTCATTAATTCCAACATACATTTTCTTTAATGAGCCATTTTCAACAAATATTAAAGTGGGGAAACCCAAAAACTTTATTTCATCGACACACTCTACTCCAACACTATCTTCTTTAGTTATTCCCTTTTGATAAGCAGAGGGTGCTTCTAACATATAAAAATCACTATGCTCACTTGCATATAATTCTATTTTGCTTTTTACTGCCTCGCAAGAAGAGCAACTTACAAGAAAAAAATAGCAAAAATGCGGCGTTTTTATACTAAATACTTCATCTTCACTAATATAAATGTTGCTATTTTCACTAACATTACTACTATCAGTTTTTTCAAAATTAGATGTACACGAATTTAATGAACATAATAACATGATTGCAATAAACATTCTTTTCACAATATCACCTATAAATAATATAGGCAGACAATTTGTCGAATTGTGAAATAAAATGTATATAAGATTCAATTTATGGTAAAATTAATGTGTTATGAAGCAAAAAGAAAGTTTAACATCAAATCTAACTTTTATCGCTTTAATGTCTGCTTTTAATATTATATTTGCGGCATTAATGTTATTTTTGCCTGCATTATCGTTGATACTTTATTTATTATTACCTTTTATAACAACAATAGTTATTTTGTTTTGTAAAACTAAATATACTCCTATTTATTTTATTGCTTCTATCGCCATATCATTTATTATTAATTTAAATGGTCTAGAATATATAATTTTCACACTTCTACCTTCGCTTATCACAGGCACAATTTTTGGTATTTGTATCAAAAAAAAGGTAAATATTGGCTTAACTATTCTCATTTCCTCATTTTGCCAATTTTTATTTTCAATTATGACTCTACCTCTTATTAATGTAATATATACGAATAATCGAAATATTTTAGATGTTTTTGCATCATTTTTAGGTGAAGAAAAAAAACATTTAACATACAAACTATTTTTGCCATTAACATTAGTAGTTGCCTTGACACAAAATATTATTAGTTTTCTAATTATTTCTTCAGAAATTACAAAATTCAATGTTGAACTTAATGAATCTAATCACCACTATATAGCTTATTCATATTTAAATATATTTCTAATTGTCCTTACCCTTATTTCTATTTGGTTATTTGACGATTATATGTTTCTTCTTTTGTCACTAAGTATAATTATATTTACTTTATCACTTTTTTCTTTTGATCTTTTAAAAAACAAATGGTTTATTATATGTGAAATTATTGTCTGTGTAATAACTTTTATAAGTTTCGTCCTATTATCCCAGTATTCTTTGACGCTTTATATTCCATTAATTCTCGATTTTCCAATTTTGGCATTTACAATGTTTGATATTATTTATAATTTGTTTAAAAATAATAAAGTAAATGTTAAAATTATTAAGTAAAGGAGTGTGATTTAAATGATTCAAATACTTAAAACTTTTGGTCTAGGTTTGTTATGTACAATTTTATCTCCTTTAATTCTCTTAGTTCTAATTTTGTATTTTATTTATACTTTAATAGGAATTATCGTTATGTTTTTTATCAGCGTATATAGATACTTTGCAAAAGGTGGTAGCGTATTAGACGAATTAGAAATTGATAAAAAAGCAAAACAAATATTGCAAGCTCAAGAAGAATATAATCAAAAAGTACGCGAATCTATGTTAAATGGAACAAATCCATTTAGCGCACCTCAAGCAAATGCTTATGCACCAAATACTTTTAACTCTCAAAATTCTTTTGGAGCACAAAATTCTTATAATACACCTCAAACAAATCAAATTTCTAATCAAAACAATTCTGAATACTCTGAGAACCAACATCAAAATTTCGATCAAAGTTCCTCAAACGAGAATTTCATAGATAATAATTCAAACGGAGGTGATAATTTATGATTCATCTTGTTAAACTTACTGAAACAGACAAACGAATCTTAATCACCGTATTTTTAGTTGTTATTTTAGTTTTCTTACTTATTGGTCTTGTTGTAAACATTGTGCGAAAAATTATGGCCCATCAAGGACGTGCGGTCGATACATATATGTATGATTTAGTCAAAGCAAAAGTAATTACTCGACCAAGCGAATTTAGAAGAATCGGGTTTATTAAAAATTTTAGAATGATTTATAAAAATATTCGCCTTCCAATAATTTTATTAGCAATTGCTTTTATTCTTTGTTTAGTTCGCTATATATTTTCTGGAAATTCATTCTTTGCTACATATTTCTCAGTTGATACAGGTATAGGAAGCTTATTCTATAAATGGGACTGGGCAAATGCTGAAAAAGCATCAATTCTTGGAATACCAACCATATTCCCTTCTCAATGGCCAGATGCATTAAATACTCCACATTTTGAAGGAAACTTTAGTTCAATTATGGCCTACATTTCATTTCCTTTTCTTTTAGTAGGATTGATTCTTTACTTTAGACATCTCTTAGCGTTCATATCGCGTAGTATTCAAACTATCAAACTATCGAGAAAAGTATTCCAAAAAAATCTTAGTAACAACCAAAACATTCAATAAAAAACCGCTTCATTACGAAGCGATTTTTATTTATTTTCTAATTCGATTATTTTTGCTAATTTTCCAGCATAATGCTCATTATTGAATTCATATTCAAATCCTCTACTCATGGCATAGCCAGCATTATTTACAATAAACGGATCTTCAGATTTGCTTTTATCTAGACCATCATTTAACAATACCGATGAGTAAGTAACTCTTTCTTCATTATCACTTATTTCATCAGTTACTTTTACTAATTCTCTTGCATTGATTTTAAATAGTTCTTTATCTATAATGGTCTCTTTAATTAAGACCTTTTGATTTGTGTAAAGCTCATTTTTTATTTTTTCTGCTTTTTCAGCTTCTCCAACAATAACCACATCATAACAATTATCTGGAAGAGATGCGATATAGTCAACATTCATTACTAATGCTGGATTATTTTTATATGCATATATAGTTGTTTTAATACAGAAATCATATTCATTATTTAAAGATGAATAAATCTCATATTTCATATCTAATTGGTTTGTTACTTTAATAGCTTCTCCATAGTCTGTTGGGTTATCATAGTCATGATAAAAAAGATAATCCCCCTTTTCCAAAGGCTTTTTTCCAGTTTTATCATAGAAAAGCGAAACTCCACTAGTTAAATATTCATCAATATTATCATAGGCGAGGTTGTTTTTTATAATAATATCTTTAGATTTATCCGCTTGCACTTCAATAAGTTGAACGTTTTCAATAGTCTTAATGTTGTCTTTATTAAAATTACCATCTGTGAAATAAATCTTATCGCCATATATAGCAAAGTCAGCATTAAAAATTTTATCATTATTAACGTACGCTTTATATATTTCTAATGATTCTTTTTGGTTTTTATCCGCAATCGGAACAATTCCTTCCACATCATTTGCAGTCCTAACCAAATGAACAATATTGGCGCCTATTTGATAAGCCAAATAACCGAATAACACAAAATTAACCGCAATTAAAAGTCCACGAACTCTTCGTTTCGCTAATAATTTACGTGTTAATTCTTCATCGTTAAAATCTGTTATTTCTTCTGCCATAAATTACCTCATTAGAATTTCAAATTGTTTGGTGTGCGTGGGAATGGTTGAACATCTCGAATATTTGCCATACCTGTTAGATACATTAAAAGACGATCAAAGCCAATACCAAATCCGGCATGTTTACATCCACCATATCTTCTTAAATCAAGGTACCATTCAAGTCCTTCAGTTTTCATACCAAGCTCATGCATTCTCTCTAATAATACATCATATCTTTCTTCACGTTGACTTCCTCCGACAAGTTCACCAACTGCTGGCACTAACAAGTCACATGCTGCAACTGTTTTTCCATCATCATTTAAACGCATATAGAATGCTTTGATATCTTTTGGATAATCTGTTAAAAATACTGGACCTTTGATAACTTGTTCTGTGATATATCTTTCATGTTCACTTTGTAAATCCATGCCCCAATATATATTTTCATTTTCAAATTTGTGTCCATTAGCCTTAGCCTTTTGTAATTCTTCAATTGCTTCAGTGTATGTTACACGAGCAAAATGTGAATTTAATACCGCAGTTAAGCGATCAATTAAGGTTGTATCTATCATGGTATTAAAGAAATTCATTTCTTCTTCGCAATTTTCCATGACATATTTGATACAGAATCTCACGCAATCTTCAATTAAATCCATATCATCTTCTAAGTCTGCAAAAGCAATTTCTGGTTCAATCATCCAGAATTCGGAAGCGTGACGGACAGTGTTAGATTTTTCTGCTCTAAATGTTGGACCAAATGTATAAACATCACGATATGCTAAAGCAAAAGCCTCAACTTGAAGTTGCCCTGATACTGATAAAGAAGCAGGTTTTCCAAAGAATGCATTTGGATCCTTGTCGCTTGTTACAACAGAGAATGCTTCGCCTGCACCTTCTGCATCGTTTCCAGTAATAATTGGAGTATGTACATAAATGAATCCTTGTGATTGGAAGAATTCATGAATTGCCATTGATAAGACACTTCTTAAACGGAAAACAGCATTGAATGTATTTGTGCGTGGACGCAAATGAGCAATTTCACGTAAAAATTCAAAACCATGACGTTTCTTTTGTAAAGGATAGTCTTCACTTACATCTCCTTCAAGTTCAATAGCTTTGACTTGAATTTCAAAAGGTTGCTTCATCTCTGGCGTTAAAACAAATTTCCCTGTGATGAAAATTGCAGCACCAGTCTTAAAATGAGACACAACATCAAAATCTTTAATAACTTCTTTATCGTAAACTAATTGAGCATTACGGAAATATGTTCCATCATTTAACTCAATAAATCCGATTGATCCATTATTACGATTAGTTCTAATCCAACCTTCTAATTTCACATCTGAGATTGATTCTTTTTCAAAAGTGTCTCCGAAGCGACATGTTTCATATAATTCCCTTACAGTCTTAAATTCTTCCATATTAATATCTTCTCCTCACAACATAAATATTATAACATCTATTTTTATTAACTTTTAATAATTAATTATTAAAATTTCGAAAATCATCAATTTTCCAACTTGGATCAACGGAAATTGATAATGGGGCAAATATTTTTTCATCATATAAACGAGAACCAAGTTTTGCAATCATAGCCGCATTATCTGTACAACACCACATCGGTGGTATAACAACATCAATACCAGTATTTTTCAATCGTTCTTGTATTTGTTCTCTTAAATAAGAGTTAGCAGATACCCCACCCGCTAAAACAACTTGTTTAACTTTATATTCTTCTACTGCTCTTAATGATTTTTCTAAAATCATTCCAATTGCTGTTTCTTGGAATGAGCAACATAAGTCTGGCACATTAATTTTTTTACCTTTTTGTTCTATATTATGCACCATGTTAATGATACTGGTTTTTAAGCCAGAATATGAGAAATCATAAGATTTATCGTGTAATGGTTGCGGTAATTTGTATGTATGCTTGCCTTCTTTTGATAACTTATCGATAGGAATACCACCAGGATATGGAAGGCCCATTACTCTTGCTACTTTATCATAGCATTCTCCTATGGCGTCATCTTTTGTTTCACCAATTATTTCAAAATCAAGATGATCTTTCATTAATACTAATTCGGTATTTCCTCCACTTACTACTATCGCTAAAAGTGGAAACATCAATGGTTTTACAAATTCATTCGCATAAATATGTCCGGCTAAATGGTGAACTGGTATCAATGGTTTATCATAAAGAAGTGCTAATGTTTTAGCGGCTTGAATTCCAACATGAAGTGCACCTATTAAACCAGGTCCTCTAGTTACCGCAATTGCTGACACATCTTCCATTGTAACATTAGCCTTATCTAAAGCTTCTTTTAAAACAATAGATATATTTTCAGCGTGCAAGCGTGAAGCAATTTCTGGCATTACCCCACCATACTTTGTATGAACATCAATTTGCGTGGAGACAATGTTGGCTAATAATTCGTCATCTTTAACAATTGCCACAGCTGTTTCATCACAAGATGATTCTATCCCTAAAATAATTTTTGACATAATTATTCACCAACCTCCTTAATCATAAAAATTGCATCATCACCATTGTCGTAATAGTGTTTTTTAATTAATTCTTCTTTAAATCCATGCTTTTGATATAACGCAATAGCTTTTTCATTGTGAGTACGAACTTCTAAAGTTATTTTAGTTACTTCCTGTTCACTTACTCTATTGATCATATCAGTCAATAAGACTTCTCCAATTCCTTTTCTTCTTAATCCTTCATGAACCGCAATTTGATTTAATTGAGCGACATCAAAGGTAATCCAAAAATCAATAAAGCCACATATTACACCTTCAAAATCTGCAACCATAAGTACTGCATAAGGATTGTCATTTAGTTCATATAGGAATTGCTCCCTATTCCAAGGGGAAATGAAACTATTATTTTCAATTGCTAAGACTTTATCTAAGTCTTCTTCTTTCATTGGTCGTATTAACATAACTAATCCTTCATATAAACAGGTGTTACACCTAAATGATTTGTTTCTTCTTTTAAATGTGGCAATAACATGGTCATTTGTTCAAGAACATTACTAATTTTACCATCAATTCCTAAATGATTTACATCACCACAAATTGCATAATTAGAATGCTCATTAATATAGCTTATTAATTCATCATTTTTCATGATTTGATCTTTTAAAATAACTGTTTCATTTTCATAAACACCGACATAACTTCTTCCACTACGAGCGTTTATAACACAAATTGATGGTAATTTATCATCTTTTAAAATGTGTAAAGATGAAACGGTGAAAAGAGGAATATTTAATGCCATCACCATAACTTTAGCAATCGTCAAAGAAATTCTTACTCCTGTATAAGAACCAGGCCCTATGCCACATACTACATTCGAGATATCAAATCTAGTTATATTGTTTTTTTTCAAAATTGACTCTAATTCAGTAATCATCATTTCACTTTGTCTTTGCCAAGCTTCATATTGAATTGAATCAACTAGTTTACCATCTTTAGCAATTCCTACTGCTAGATACTTATCAGAACTATCTAATAAAATACTAATCATGATATCTCTCCTTTATAGCGTCAAAAAGACCGCTATATTTTTTATTCTCCGTTACAATTTTAAAACTACGTGTATTTAAATCAACATGATGAATTTCAATGTTTAATGCCATTTTATTATCAATTAATTCTTCAATAAAATTAGGCCACTCAATGAGACATACTCCATCACCTTCGATGAATTCCTCTAAACCTAAAACTTTATTCGTTCCTTCTTCTAAGCGGTATGCATCAATATGATATAGAGGAATTTTTCCTTTGAAATAGCACTTCATAATATTAAAAGTAGGTGATGAAACTTTTTCTTCAATTTCAAGTCCTTTGGCAACTCCTCCAGTGAATGTTGTTTTTCCAGCTCCCAAATCACCAGTTAAAGTTAAAACGCTACCACGAAAAACAAATTGAGAAACCAACTTACCCAACTCAATAGTTTCTTCTTTTGAATGACTTTTAAACTTGATTTCCATATTAACACCTTACTTTGTGCTTTATTATATCACAAAGATATAATAATGTTTCAAATAACAAAAAGTTTGTTTCAAAAAATTAGATAAATAAATATAATATATTCAAGGAGTTGGTTTTATGTTTGACATTATCGTTATCGGCGGTGGACCAATTGGATTGAATGCTGCACTTGAATTTTCTAACGATAAACAAATCTTAATAATTGAGGCAGAAGATTTTTTAGGTGGACAAATTACTAGACTATATCCAGAAAAAGAAATCGTGGATATAGATGGTATACCATCCATAATTGCCAAAGATTATATAAGTGATTTAGTTAAAAAATGTGAGCAAAATCCAAATATTACAATAAATTCAAATGAAAAAGTCACTGCAATAAAATCAAACGGTACAATCCAAATTGAAACAACAAAATCAACTTATCAAGCTAAATATGTAATTATCGCTGTTGGATTAGGATCCTCTTCACCTAGACCAATGGGATTAGAAAATGAAGATAAGTGTCATAATATTCTTTATTCGCTAAAAGATTTATCAACATTAAAAGATAAAGATGTTTTAGTACTTGGTGGAGGAGATTCTGCACTCGACTGGACAAAAGAAATTTCTAAAATCTCAGAATATGTAACCATTATTCATCGTAGAAGAGAATTTAGAGGCAATTTTGAGACTATAAAAGACATAAGAAATGTTATTGTTAAGACACCTTATATCCCTATAAAAATTAATATGTCCAACAGTTTACTGGAAAGTTTAGTTATTCGAAATGTTGAAACAAATAATGAAGAAATATTGTGCGTCGATTATGTGTTTGTAAATTATGGAAACATTCCTCTAGTTAATACATTTGGTCTAGAAACTATTAATAACGGTATAGTTGTAAACGGACATTATCAAACAAGTTTAAAAAATGTATTCGCAATTGGCGATGTTGCACGTTATGAAAACAAAAAATTCCGCATACAACCTGGATTAAACGAAATAAAAATTTTAAAAGAAATAATAAAATGAGCAATCTAAATCGATTGCTCATTTTATTTAATATTCATAAATTTTTCGTGCAGTTCAATTATTTTTTTATCATCAAATGGAAAATATCTTTTTTGCATTAGATAATGAATTTTAGACACTTCATTACGAAGAACCAAATCTAAATCTTCGTTATATCCATACTTCTGACGATGCTTTTCATATTCTTTTTCATCTAAAACTTTGATATTGTTATCTGGATATAGTTTTAAATCTAAATCATAGTCTATATATTTAATTTTTCCATCATCTTCAATACTTGGTGAAGCAATATTACAATAATAACAAATGCCTTCATTTTTTAACATGGCAATTACATTGTACCAATCTTTTTTAGAGAAAATTGTAATTGCAGGTTCGTGCGTATACCATCTTCTCCCGTCGGCTTCCACAACTCTTGTACGATTGCTAGCAACTATAAAATAATTTTCATTATCTTCTAATACATAGTTCCTTTCCCAATATCTATGCAATCGCCCATTGTGTTTAAAACTATGTATTTGAACCCATTGATCTTTCAAACACATATAAATCCTTCTTCCTTATTAACAACTAACAATTTAGTTCATAATTATTATTGCACAACACAAATGATATATCAACTTAACAAAAATAAAAAAGGTACATTAATATGTACCTTAGTTCTTAAAGTTCTTTTATAAAATCTTTCATAACACCTAAATCATTTTGGAATTTTACAAATGATTCGATAGGTGTTTCATCATATAAAGGTATGACCATTAATTTATCTGAATAACTCATAGCAATAGAAACAAGATTACTATTCGCTGCTACTGTTAAATCAAATAAATTATCATCAATCTTAATATTTCTTAGAATTGATAACATCTTCTTTGTAAAGTTTTTATCAAAATTTTTATCTGAAGAATAAACTAATAACTCTTCATCATCAATTATTTTTTCAAGTCCATCAATATCAGTTGGCCCAAAACAATTTTCCTGTTTTGTTTTTCTATATATTAATGTTCTACCTTCTAAGTTTTTACTGCTTATGAATTGCATAAACTTCCCACAAAATGCAATTATAGGTTTTTTAGCATCATTGGGATTAGTGGTTTTAAATAGTAAATCCCCCAATTCAATTTCCTTATCATCTAAATTAAACTTTACAATATTACGAGATCTTGTATAGCAAACATCTTTCATGATTCTTGCTTCAGTTACTTTTTTTACATCAATGTCATCTTCTACCAATGATTCAAAAGTTTCAATACCGATGTTGTTCACTATTACTTTGGTTGTATCTTCATAATATTTTTTTATGTAATCTACTGTGTATTTGTTAATATTACGTTTTACAACATTTACATAGGCAAATAATGCAATTACAATCACAATACAGACAATAAAACCAATTGTGTCTTGTTCCATTTTATGGAAAACAATAAATAAACCAATAAATAATACCACCGATAACATTAAAACAACATAATTGATTGTCTTAGCTCTTTTGAAATAGTTCAAAAACTCTTTTCGTCTTCTTTCTAATTCTTCTTTTTGTTCGTTCATGGTAATTCCTCCTTATGATATTTTAATAATATCATATTTTTTAAATCATGGAATTCTTTAATGCATAACTACGTACTCTTTTTTCAGACAATAAGAATAAAACTATAACCATTACGGCAGAAGATAAATCCACTGGTCCGTTATAAATTATTCCTTCCACGAAGGATACTTCAAAAACAAAAACACTTGAGCATGTTTTTGATAAACATCTTAATATAAAGCAAACACAAATACCTGCAACAACAATTAAAGTCTTACCTGATTTAAATTGTTTTTTCAACAAACCAATTAATCCTACTACACTTGAGGCTAAAAGATAGTCGAAAATCATACTAACTGGACCATAATTGCTTCTTGCTAAAATAAATGATAATAAGCCGTAAGTAAAGCCGGCAAAAACACCCCAAATTGGTCCAAGCATTAAAGCCACAAAGATGATTGGAAGCATGGTAAATGAGAAAAATGTGCCACCATCTGTTAATTGTAATAAAGGAATTAATTCCAAGATTTGATTAACAACAACTGCCATAGAAATCATCATTGCTGTTAATGTTATTTTTTTTGTCCTGCTCATAAGTATACCTCCTTAAATCAAATTCTAGGAGGAAATAAAAAACATCCCTACGCTAGAATTACCTAGATCAGGTTCGGTCGAAGTTAAAAACTTCCTCTCAGCCTAGTTCACTAAGCTCCCGTGCAAATATTATAGCTTTTATATAATAAAAAATAAAGAGAAAGTGCACATTCGCCCAATTAAATGCATATATTTCATTGAACAAGAAAAAGGAGATTTTTTATATGGATAGAATGACACCACCGCCAAATTATTACGGTGCACCTTACCCAAATTTCAATCAAAATATGCCAAACCCTCAAATGCAAGGGCCACAACCACCTATGCCTAATGCTGGAAATCAAATGCAACATATGCAACAACCACCGCAAACACAAATGCCACAACAAAATGGATTTGAAGAGGCAATTTTCGTAGAAAAAGGCCCACTAAACGCACAACAAAATAATGATCAAATTTGTATGAGTTATACATACGCTGACATTGCTCAAGCAAACAGAGGCAAAAAAGTAAAAGTATATTGTTCATTTACAGACGCAAGTGAATGGCATAATGTCACTTTTGAAGGAAGAATTCTTTATGGGGCTATAGATCACATTTCAATTGAATCTGAGGAAGACCCAAAAAACTATTTAGTAATATTAGGTGTTTACATTGATTATATGGTGTTTTACGAAAAACCTAATGTTCCAGCAAAAAAGTCCATTTAATGTGGACTTTTTTAATTTTGCCAATTTATTTCGCTTAATCCGTGATCTTTTAAATATTTATTAGCTTTCAAAAAATGATATTGGTTAAAGAATCCACCTCGATTTGCCGATAAAGGCGAAGGGTGTGTCGACTCTAAAATTAAATGGTTAGGATTATTTAAATACTTTTTCAAACTTCTTGCATAACTTCCCCATAGCATAAATACAATAGGTTGTTTCTGTTCGTTTATTGCCGATAAAACATCCTGCACAAATTTATCATATCCAATATTTTGGTGCGATAATGGTGTTGATTTTCTAACACTCAAGATAGTATTTAATAAAAGAACTCCTTGCTTAGCTAGATAGGTTAAATCACCATTGTTTTTCATTTTAATTCCAAAATTATTTTCTATTTCTTTATAAATGTTGATAAGTGATGGCGGTAATGCTACACCATTTGGTACGGAAAAAGATAATCCCATTGCCTGATTTTCTTCATGATATGGATCTTGACCAATTATTACAACTTTAACATTTTCAAGTGGTGTTAATTGAAAAGCTTTAAACATATCTTTTCTCGGTGGGTAAACTACGTAATATGCATATTCATCTGATAAAATTTGATTAATTCTTTTAGCATAATCTTTTTGCTTTATCTCTAAAAATAACTCTTCCCAAGTCTTAATCATTATCATCTTCCACCTTTACTTCATCTTCATTAACTAAATCCTTTAAAGGCACATTTTTAGGCTTAACTGGTATGACTTTAACTGGCTTTCTTAATTTTGTCGGATTCAATGGCTTAACAATATCTTCGCTAATGTCTTCATTTACTTCTTCTTTTTCAAATGTTTCCAAATTTGGCGTATGCTTTGTATCTAAAACATCAAATTTAGAATCTAAGATAATTGCTGGCTCTTCTTTCGTTTCAACTTTTTCAATAATAATTTCTTGTTTGGTTTCTTCGTTAATTATAGTGTCAGTAACACTATCCATTGATGGATAAACAATTCTTAGTGGTTTTCTTTCTAAATTTGGTTTAGCGACTTCTAGAGTCTTTCTTTCTTCTACACCTAAATCCACAATGCCTTGAGCTAAGTCATCAAAATAATTTTGGCGTTCGTTTTTTTCTTTCTCATTAATCTCCTTAATATCTATCGTTGCAATTGTATCCACAATTGATTTATTGTGTGTGAACTTTGCGTGTTCTAAAATATCAATATTTTCGATAAAAGTTTCTTCATTTTGTAAAGCACTGACACGCTTCTCATGTTCTTTTAATGCACGATTTGCTTTGGCTTTTGCCAGTGGCTTTTTGAAGACAACTGCAAAAAATGAAAAAATAATCCAATATAATCCACCAACAAATAAGAGACCAATAAGCAAAATTACAAACTTTATGCCATCATCTTGCTCAATTAATGGTACAGCATTTGTGTTATAAAAATTTATATTTTGTTCAAAAATGGCATATAATCCTGCAGCGTTTTTGGCAAAATTCTCCTGCATATCTTTAGAATTTAGCAAAAAATAGTATAAAAGCCACAAATTAAGTGGAATCCATATAAATGCAAGGCGCATAATTGGGATTCTTCTTTCAAAGAATACTGGATCAAATTCGCTTTTAGGAGACAAATCTACATTCTCCTGCTTAACTTCTTTTTTTCTTTTGTTTTCAACTAATGCAAATGATATGAAATAAATACTAAATATAATAAAATTTACAATGAATAAACTAATCGTATTTGCAATAATGTAATTAGTTTCACCATTGTTCACAAATGTAGGCAAATGGAGCAATCTACTAATCGCCGTTAAAATAATATTAAATAAATCTCTAATCCACAAAAAGAACTGTGGTAATGCACTTACAATTTTTGGAGTTAAAAACAAAATGGCAAAAATCAATTCTAAAATTATGAACACTAAAGGAAAAATCCACTTTTTCATTTTGACCAACTCCTTTAATTATTATAATAAACTATTTTCATTGGTAACGCATAAATATTTTATAAATATTTAAGATAAATGGTGTATAATTAATGGCGAGGAAACTTTATGAGAATCTTATTTGTGTTCAACCATCCAGCTCCATACAAAATAAATTTATTGAACGAATTATCAGTTTATCATGAAATTGATGTCATTTTTGAACGCAAAAAAAATAGTAATAGACCAAATAACTTTTATTACAATGAAAATTATTTATTTAATCATAGATTCATTAAAGGCATAACTTTCGGAGAAGAAAATTGCTTGAGTTTTGAATTAAAAAACATTATCAAAAAAACTCATAATAATTATGACCTAATCATTATGAATGGCTATTCAACCATTGCAGAGATTGTAGCAATAAAATATATGATCAAACACCATATACCATATTCTCTTTACATAAATGGTGGAATCATAAAAAATGATACAAGTTTAAAACTAAAGTTAAAGAGAAAGCTTATTTCGAATGCCTCTTATTACTTTTCACCATCAAGTAAGGCCGACGAATACTTGGTTCACTATGGCGCAAAGCCAGAATTAATTAAGCATTATGTCTATTCTACAATTTATAAAAATGAAATTTATGCAAGTGACGAGAAAAGAAAAATAAATACTATTAATGATATTAATTTTGTGACTTTCGGACAATTTATCCCACGAAAAAATAATATACAGGTGCTAGAATTGTGCAAACAATATAATCTAAAACTTACACTCATCGGATCTGGTGTAGAGGAAGATAAGTATCGCACTTTTATTAAACAAAATAATTTAGAAAACTCTATTACTATCAAACCTTTTTTAAAACATCCTGAGTTATTAAAAGAATTAAGAAAATATGATTGCTTTATTACACTTTCTAAAGAAGATATTTATGGACATATGATAAACGAAGCCTTATCACAAGGATTGCCAACCATATGCTCCAATAAAATTATCTCAGCCTATAAATTAATAAATGAACAAACTGGAATAATGGTGGATATAACTAATGAACAAGAAATAAAATCAGCTCTTTCATATATTATTAATAATTATGAAAAATTTAAGTGCCAAAATATGAGCGAACAAAATACAATTGAAAAAATGATTGAATCACATCTAACCATTTTAAAGGAGATGGAAAAATGAAAATAATATATTTGACTACGGCGTCAACTAATAATGATTATGAAACAATCATTAACAGTTGCTTTGATATATCAAATCCAAGCAATCAAAACTTCCATAATGCTTTAATTCGTGCTTTTGGATGTTTTCATGATGTGGAAGTAGTTTCTTCTTCTTTAATCAATAGTGAGAAATTAACAGACCCTACTTTAAAACGTTCAAAATCTTATGAAAATCACATTTGTTTTAATTACTTGCCAATCAAAAATGGAAAAATAAATAAATACATAACTATTAAAAAATCACTTAATAAGTTTTTAAGAAATCAACTAAAGATTCATACTAAAAAAGACATTTTACTCGTCATAGATGCGATGAATTTGACTTTATCTAGTGTTGGACAAAAATTTGCCAAAACACATAACATTAAAACTTTAGGTATTATTTCCGACAATCCTAACTTAATATCAAATTTGCCACATAGAAACAAAGATAGACTTTTGAAACTGTTCAGTAAATATGATTATTATCTATGTTTAAATGAAAACTTAAATAGTCTTGCGAACAAAAAAAATAAACCTTATTTAATAGTTAACGGAATCTTTAATAAAGCAAATACTCAAAATATCAAAGAAAAACAAAAATACTTCTTCTTTGGAGGAGCATTATATGAAAAATATGGTGTTAAAACTTTAATACACGCGTTTTTAAATACTGGTGGTGAATATAAACTATTAATTGCAGGCGACGGCCCACTAAAAGAATATGTTGTAAAAAAAGCAACAAGAACACGCCGAATTAATTATTTAGGTACAATTCCTCAAGTGAATTTACAGAGTTATGAAGATAATTCTATTGCCAATATTAATCCTCGCCCATTAACTAAAGAATTTGACGCTTATTGTATCCCCTCTAAAGTAATAGAATACGCAACTAGTAAATCAGTGACAATTTCCACATATCATTCAATATTATATAAGACGTTTGGTTCTGCAATAATCTGGACTAAAGATGATGAAAAATCACTGACCGAGATTATTGAAAAAGTAGCCGAAATGCCTAGTGCTGAACGAAATAAAATTATATCTAGAGCCAATAACATTGCAGAAAAAACTTATTCTATAAATAAAGTATCATTACTTATAAAAGACTTCTTAAAAAAAGTTAGCTAATCATTTGGCTAACTTTTTAAGTATCTCTTCTATTTTTTCCATTATAATCTTATTTTCAAAATTATTTTTATAGTATTTATAGTTGTTTGCCGCAAATTCTTCTCTTTCTTTTTTTGTTAAATTAACAAACTTTGCAAATGCTTCTTTAATAGAATCGCTATTGCAATCACAAACCACGCTACCATTAGCATTTTTTAATACTTCGCGACCATCGCCGTTTATTGCAGCAATAATTGGTCTTTTTTGCGACATATAAAACGTTAACTTATTTGGTATTGTTTTTCCAACAACACCAGAATCTGACAATCCTAAATAAAGTGCATCCGCACTTTGAAAATATTTTACAGCTTTTTTGCTTTGAATTGCACCCAAATATATAATATTATCTTCTAAACTTCTATTTTTAATTTCACTTAGCAAATAATCTTTTAACAAACCTAAACCAATGATATAAATGCGAATTTTAATTTCTTTACGAGCCAAATCTATTGCATTGATTAATTCATTTATCAACTGCAGTCTACCGATATTTCCACAATATACGAGATTTAAATATGTTTTATCATATTCAACTATCTCTTCTTTAGACGGCACTTTATATTCGTTTGTTAATTGTGGTACATATTCACAATTTTCAACATTATACCCGATGACATTCTTTAAATAATCTTTAAATGATGGAGAAGACACTAAAATTTTATCAGTAGATTTATATAACTTTTTCGACCATTTTAATAACAATTTATACATTAAACTATTATTTTTAACCATTCCCGTTACTACTACAGACTCTGGCCATAAATCCAAACAATGCAACACGTGTTTAATTTTATGTTTTTTAGCATATTTAATTGCAGGCGCAATTGAAATGACCGGTGATAAAGAAATGGAGTATACAACATCAAAATCGTTATCAAGTTTTTTTACATATTTTTTTGCATTATGCCAAAAAGACAAATAATTTCTGATGATAGAAATTTTTGTACCTTTACGTGGCACGACTTTAACTCTATGAACTTTTACACCATTTAATACCTCAAACATCTTATGTTCATAACCTGGTATAATTTTGTAATAGCCATAATTTGGAAGCCCAGTTAATACTGTAACATCATTTCCAGTATTAACTAAATGCTCTGCAACTAAAGCAACAGAAAATGGATCAGGATAATAATATTGACTGACAATTAAAATCTTCATGTTGCTCACCTCTTTTATATTTTAATATAAAAATTAAATGTTTTATAGTAATTTAATAATTTTAAGTTATAATATTTATCATAGGTGGTAAATATGAAGGACAATATTAGATATAATGTAATAGTTAATCTAATTAGAACATTGGTTCTAACTCTTTTATCATTTATTTCTTTCCCATATGTATGTAAGGCTTTAGGCGCAAACATGATGGGCACATACACATGGGCAAATACCTTTGTATTTTATTTTGTGGTGATTGCAAGATCTGGCATTCCAAATGTCGCAATTAGAGAATGTGCGAAAGTACAGGATGATAAGGAAAAACTATCCAAAAAAGTCCAAGAATTTTTTATAATCCAGGCAGTTTTGACTGTTTTATCGTTTGTATTAATGTGCGTGATGATTTTCTCAATCAAAGAATTAGAGTCAATCAAAGAGTTAATATTTATTTTAAGTATAAATTTTGTAATCGGAGCATTTTCATTTGAATGGGTATTTATTGCCTTAGAAAAGCATTATTTCATATCATTTAGATCTATTATTACTCTAGCCATAAGTTCCATTTTAATCATAAGTCTTGTTCATAGTCCTACAGACATATTTCTCTATGCAGTGCTTGCAATATTATCCACTATTCTTACAGTAATTATTAATTGTCTTGCCTTAAAAAAATATATAACTTTGAAATTTGTTGGCAAATATGATTTCAAACAATATTTAAAACCAATATCTGTCGTATTTATAATCTCATTAATTTTAACTTTATATAATTCTACTGACACCTTTATATTAGGATTCTTAGATCTAGAAAAAGCATCTGTTGCAAGTTATTCAGTTGGTATAAAGAGTATTGAAATTATTATTACTTTAATTACTTCGTTAGATGCGGTGTTTATACCACGTGCAACAAAATATTACAAAATGGAAAACAAGGTATTCTTCCACAATCTAACAAGATATGGCTTTAATATTTGTCTTTTCATTGCAATACCTGCAATAGTTACAATGGCTGCTGTTTCAAATCAAATTACTACTTTGATTTCTAGTGGTGGGGATGGATATGATAATGCAAATCTCATACTAATTATTCTTGTATCAATGTCTTTGACATTCTCTTTGTCTGATATGATTTATGAACAAGTTTTGTTACCAATGAAGAAAGAAAAATATTATTTGTTCACAATGTTAATGGGCACAATTTTAAACATTGGTGGTTCTATTTCTCTCGGCCTTCTATTTAAAAATAGACCTGCAATCGGTGTCGCAATTGCCACAATGCTTGCAGATGTTGTAGTGCTATTTAATTTATTATTCTTAGCAAAAGACTACGCAATAAAAGCATTATTTAATAAAAACTCGTTGAAACTTGTAATCGCTGGCCTTTTTGTTGGAGTTTCATCGCTATTATTAACAAAATTATTGCCGATAAGTAATGATATTTTGCAAATAGTTGTTGTTGTTCTTGTTGGTGCCGTTATATATATTGGATCACTTGCATTAATGAGGGAAAACTTAGTAATGTCTTTTATCAATAGAAGCGAAAAAGAGCAGTAATATAAGAATATTACTGCATTTTTACTTTTATCAATAAGATATTCCTGGTTTGATACTATTTTCACTTGCCAAAATTATCAAGTATCTAATTTATTGTAAATATTTGGGTTGTTATATTCTTATAACCCGTTTATTTGATTTTTAAGTATTCACAAAATGCAATTATCTAATTGATGTAAAAATATCAGCGAATAAAAAAAACAGTTGTCCACAAAATAAGGACAACTGAAATGTTATTTTTCTTAAAATTTACTCCATTTATTTTTCATGATTTCTTCTAATGTTTTTAAGATGCTCTTCTTTGCTTATTGAGTAATTATTTTTAATATATAAAATTTGACTATGTATCCTTTCAACAAATTCTTGTGAATATTGATTTTGTTTGGTCAAAGTCTCAATCATCTCTGTTGCACCATCTAAATTATATAGTTGATTGCTTTCAATTTCAGATATATCACCCCGCAAAATAATGACCACAGATATCATCTTTGGCGGTATGTTAACAAACATTCTTTTTAAACACCTTATATGTGTTTGATTTTGATTAAGAGGATTTTTAGGAGTTTCGTTTCTTCTATTTCCTTGCTTAAAGCAAACCCATTCTTTATCACTTTCTTTTCCATAAATAATGCCAGTGTAATATTTTGTTTCAACAACAAAAACTCCACCTCTTGTTATAAGAATGTGATCTATTTCCGTTGAATAATTTTCATTGTATCTATCTTTAAATATAAACTCATTAAATAAATACCCGTCATATTTCTTAGCGATTTCATTTAATCTTTTAGCAACTATATTTTCACCAAGTTTACCAGCTTTTTCACGTTCATTTTTATCATGATTTTCGAATATATCACTTTTGTTTTTCAATACAAAAATAATAACTATTATTATAACTATTGCACCAATAATTGCACCAATAAGCATTCTATCGCTCCTCTATTTAATATAATTATTTAATCATTTTTCAAATATATTATATCAACAATCAGCAATACATAAATAACAATATTGCTTTAATATGCTTTAATTTAATTTTTATGTGTAAAGGTTATATATTGCCTCTGAAATCGCTTAAATATTGACTAGGCTTATCTTTTTCTTGACTTTTATAAGTGACTTTTATAAAATTCACACATACAAAGGAAAGGTGATTTAAATGAAATTTAAAAAATTATTAATCCCATTAGTATTAGTGTCTTTTATGACAGCGTGCGCTGATGGAACTTCCACAAGCGAAAATTCTATAAGCAGCGGATCTCAAACTAGTTCAAGTACAAACGAAGAACAAGGAGACAAAGTGTTGCAAAGTGCTCTTGCAAAACTTAAACAAGATGTTGCATTTAACGGTTCATACGAATTAACAGATTCAACAGCAACTTATGTGCACGAAGTAACAGCCATTTTCACAGAAACGAAATATCTATCACGTGATGTTTATTATGATTCTGAACTCCCAGAATTAAGATATCAAACAGCTAATGATATTTTAAGTTATGAAGATGGTTCTATCTATTTAATTATGCGCAATATTGATAATAGCGTAATAAAAATTGATTTAACAGAAGATTATGCCTGGAATCAATTCCAAAATCCATTCTTTGAAATTGAAGAAACAGACTTCACATTTATTTCAAAAGGCAAATATAGCCTAGATTTAACTAAAGGTTTAGATGTTGGTATTGCAATCTCGGGATGGGAGCATACTAGTTGCAAAACGTTCAATATCGAAGTTTTAGAAAACACTATTGAATTACAATTTGTTTTAGTCGGAGTTGATGGCGAAGTTACATATAATTTTGTTGCTTCAAAATTTGGCACTGCCACTGTCGAAACAGAACCATTTGAACATGAAAGTGCTCATGATAAGCTAGGTAACGCTCTTGCTTCAATTGGTGAAAATTATACGATGCACATCCTTGATCAAGCTTATAATGATTATGATGAGGATGTTAATCAAACAATTTATAAAACTGAAACACACTACTTTGATGAATTTGAACAAGTTGGTTATCGCAAAGTTGATGGTGCTGTTAAAGAATACAGTCTAACCGATGGTGAAGTTACAAAATATGAGGACGCAGATGAATATAATCCATTTGAGAATCTTCTTGAACTTAATGCAATTGCACCAGAAATCTTCGAAGAAATTGAACCAAATGTTTTCGTTATTAAAGATTTAGAGTTGGCATATGATGTCGTTGCAGCATTCTCTAATAATAGTGATAATAAGTTACTCGGATATTACTTTGCTCTTGATGCAAAAATCACTTTGACTAACGAAGGAACCCTAGATAAATTTGAGTATAACTATGATGCATATGGATTCGCTTCTCATCGTACAGTGACTTTTGAAAATGTCGATAGCACGGTAATTCCTGGCTATGTTGAAGATGCATTAGAAGCATATGAACAAGAACAACAAAATTCTACAATTCCAACAAAATACATTGGTAATTATGAAGGAACATTAAATGGTTCTAATATTATTAATGGATCAAATTCTATACGTGTTGAAATTACTGAAAACGAAATCAAAGTCAATGATTTAGTTGCAGAAATAGAAGAATATGATGATTATGAGGGTTTTACAATAGTCGTAGATGGCACTACTTATTATTTATGTACAACATCTTATGAAGAAGAGGAGCATGTACAAAACATGAGTATCTTCTCTAGTGATTATCAAGTTTATAGTTATAACATTGAAAGAAAAGATGAACCAACAGAATCTATTATACCAGCAAAATTCATAGGCAAATTTGAGGGTGTATTAGACGATGGTGCTAAAATCAATGGCTCTAACAAATTACAAATTGAAATTACTCGTTCTGAAATTATCATCAATGGGCTAGTTGCTGAAATTGTTGAATATGATCTAGTTGAAGATTTTACTCTTTTAATCGATGATGTTACTTTCTATTTAGGCGCTAATGATTATGAGAACCCAACTGAAGGTCTTTGGTTCTTTGATGAAGATTACACAGCATATTGTTATGATATTCCTAGAGTTGACGAATTCTCAAATGATGATAGTAGTATAATTCCTACAAAATTTATTGGTAAATTTGAAGGTATACTAAATGAAGGCGATACAACCGTTACAATTAATGGTTCAAACAAATTGCAAATCGAAGTAACAAACAACGAAATTATCATCAATGGATTAGTTGCTGAAATTGTTGAGTATGATCTGATTGAAGATTTTACTATTTCAATTGATGGTGTTACTTATTACTTAGGAGCTAACGATTACGTTGAACCAACAGAGGGTCTATGGTTTTCTGATGAAGATTACACAGTGTATTGTTATGATATTCCT
This sequence comes from Erysipelotrichales bacterium, assembly GCA_022508535.1. GTDB lineage: Bacteria > Bacillota_I > Bacilli_A > RFN20 > CAG-826 > RUG131. Next base: position 48,450 of record JAFLUZ010000003.1, on the reverse strand, counting down.
AGAGTTGACGAATTCTCAAGCGATAGTGGCATAATACCTTCTAAATTTATAGGTACATTTGAAGGTATACTAAATGAAGGTGATGCTGCCGTTACAATTAATGGCTCTAATACATTAGTGATTGAAATTACAAAAACTCAAATAATAATAAATGGTATTGTTGCTGAAATTGTCGAATATGATCCAGTTGAAGATTTTACTATTTTAGTCGATGATGTCACTTATTATTTGGGTGCAAATGACTACGAAGACCAAGCTCAAGGGTTGTGGTTTGCTGATGAAAATTTCGAAGTTTATTGCTACGAAATTTCTAGAATTTAAACAATATAAAAACTTAAAAAACTAACACAATAATTGTGTTAGTTTTTTTAGTCCAAAAATGCAATTTACTTATATTCGAAATGAATTGTAGTTTCAGAAGTTAAAGCACAATTAGAAAGTCCTTTTATGCTCTTCCATTGTGCTTCGCTACCCGTAAAATAAATGTCATCTAACATATTACATGCGGCAAATACATCTTTACCAAACTCTTTTAAACTATCATAAATAACTAATGATGGAAGATTAATACAATTATAGAATACTTCATCTCCTATTTTTGTAACTTTGCTAGGAATATTAACCTCTTGTAGTAAAGCGCAATTTTCGAATAAACTAGATTCTAAAACTGTTAAATTATTTGGTAGATGTATTCTTATCAAACTTTCCATTCCCTCAAAAGCTGATTCTTCTATTGATAAAACAGTGTCTGGAATATCCAATTCATAAACATTATTACAAAAATAGAAAGCGTATTTTTCAATTTTCATCAAACTATTTGGCAAAGTAATTTCGTTTATAATACTACACCAATAAAAAGCATCAGCCTTGATAACTTTTGTTGCCCCATGAATATTTATATTAGTCTTTTTTTGTGGAACACGATACAACTCCTCATAGTTTTTACTATATAATGCATCTTCATAAACAGTATAAAAAGGGTTGTTTAAAATTGAAAACTTTTCAAGACTATCAAGTTGTATAAAAGCACCGTCCCCTATATTTTTTAAAGAATTAGGAATATATATTTCTTTTAAGGATGTACAATAAGCAAAAGCAAAATCACCAATAGTATTCACAGAATCTGGCATTATAATATTTTCTAAAAGTCTACAATCATAAAATGCACGCGCACCAATTGTTTTTATTGAATTTGGAATGTTTATTTCTTTTAAATTTCGGCAATATAGAAATGTTCTATCAGGAATGCTATCTATATTCCCTAAAATAGTAATACTTTCTACTTTAGATTCAAAAAATACAGCCTCTTCCATATCTATTACAGATTGTGGAATAGTTATTTCCTTCATTTTATCTAATCTTGCAATTGCTTCAGATTTGATTTTTCTTGTATTGTTGCTTATCTCAACATTACCTTTTCCTTCTGGAATTTTTACTAAAACATCTTCACTTTTTGAGTATAAACAACCCTCTATTGTCTTAAATTGTTGGTTTTTCTCACTTACATTCAACCTATTTAAGTTTTTGCATAATAAGAAATTATCTTCACGCAAAAAATTTATATTGTTAATAGAAATTGTTTCAAGTTTTTCACTATAATAAAATGCTGCCCTTTTTAGTGAATATGTATTATCCGGGATATTTACATACTCAAGATTAGTACAACTATTAAAAGCAAATTGATCAATTACTTCAATAGTACTAGGTAAAATAATTCTTTTTATATTGCATTCCATAAAACATGCTTCACCTATTCTTAAAACAGGGAGATTGTTAAATGTACTCGGAACTTCTAGTGTTCCTTCAAAATCAAAATTATTGTATTTATATATTTCATATCCAATTGTTTTTATATCATTACCCTCAATCTTATACATTGGTCTATAAGTATAATCATCACGATCAATCGGATTTTTTGTTTCAATAATGTGAAAGATAGGTTTTACTACTATATCTTCTTTGATATTTGTTAATGGTGCATCCCATTTATAAAAATCATAATAATAAGTCTTATTATTTGGTGCTTTACGTGTTGGCTCTTCTCCTTCATAAAATATGTTATTCCTGTCATCGACATTCTTTTCAAATAATGTAGATCCATCATAATTTAAAAAACTTACTTTATGTTTATTGATGTCAGAAAAAGAAGCTGATTCGCTTGAATTCGAATTAGCATTACAGGAGCACAAAACTAAAAATGCCAAGCCTAAAATACCAAAACTCTTTTTCATTAAATGCTTACCGCCTCATCCTTAAGATTAAATGGTAGTCCATCAAATTCACTCAAAATCATCTCGATATCACAATCTTTATTAAAGAAATGCAAATTCGAAAGTGAGTCATTTGCTAAAGAAATTTCTATGGTTAAATTATTTTTATATCCTACGGCATTATAAAACATTTTTGGCATAAATTGACCGGCGACAATATCAGCATATTCACTTTCAAGTGTAAATACATCTCTTGCTTCGTCGTATTCAAACAATGCACCTGAAATAATATCAAACTTAGGCAATGCTTCTTCATAAGATTCATAACTGTTGCCATTGTCTCCCCAAGCATCTATATCTGCCATATAATATAATTCAATTAATCCATTTTCTCCAATAACTGAATTCCACCAACTATCTTGCCATTCATCAATTTCTGTAGCGGAATAGTCATATTGAACAAAGATTGATTTACCTGACATATATATTTTTTGATGTTCGCTCTCTTTGTTATTAATAAAATCAATCACAAAAGCATCACCAACACTATTAAGAGCTGTTGTTAATTTCTTTTGTGCATCACTTTCCTCTAATGGTAAAACATGATTTAGTTTTACATTATCATAATTAAAGTTTCCTTCAACTTTTGAAACATACGAATTGTTTTCAAAAGCTTCTTTTGCATTCACTTCAAAAGAAACAAACTTATCATCTTTGATTGTCATAAATGCTGAAACAAATTTGTTATTCATATAAAATACTTTATCAAGAACATAAGACATTTTATGAGTATCAACACTATATTTTCCATTACTCTCTAAATAAAAATCGTTTTCATTTAGTAATGTAAATGGGTTAATATATGCACTTTCATACGTATAATTCATATTAATATCTCTTTTAACAACATTATCTATTCCTAATGATTCTTGATAGATGTTTCCATCTTCATCTTTGAAATATGTTTCATCAATTAATATATCATCTGGATCATCTGGATAAACAAGTGATATTTTTGTGCTAAATCCTTCTTCATCCTTATTTAAATAAGTGTATTCAAATGAAAAATCTGCTTCTTCATCTTCAAATAACTTCCCAGATCCGCTTAATTTATAGCCTTCTTTGATATTTTTTAAAGCTTTTGAAACTTCAGATGCTGGTATGTCATCATCTTCTTTGCTAGAATTTGTGCTTGATCCATTTCCACATGAAAATAAAAATCCACTAATTAGGCCAAATGTTACTATACTAAAAACACACTTTTTTTTCATAAATATTTCTCCTTTTAAATTTAATATATAGTATATACTATATATCACTATTTTAACAATGTATGTTGTACTACTATAAAAACACCTTTAATTTAAGTAATAAATTAAAATTAAAATATATTTATTTTCTTATATCTCTCTCAAAAGTAATAATTAATCTTATTCTAAAATTTGTCCAAAAAATATTTGAGATAACTCTCCAACCATCTTTTGCCATTTCATTCATGATGCTTTCAGCTTCTTCAGAGTTTTTAGATTCTAAAACTTAATATTCAAACATAAATAACACTCTTATTAATATTTTTCTGTCAATTTAAGTTGTCCACAAAATGATGACAACTGATATAATTTTTTTTCTTAAAAATTTTTCTCTATTTATTTTTCATATTTTATTCTAATACTTTAAGATTTTTTCTTCGTTTATTAAATAATTGTTTTTTTAATTATTAAATCTTTTATTAAAGTAGTAATCATTTCTTCGCCTTCACTTGATTAGCAAATAACTAAAAGAATCTTTTACATTATGATTTATTTAAGCTTAGTCTTCATTTTTAAGCAAATAGTATACTTTACCATTTTTAGCAATTAATTGAACATCTTCATCATATAGATTAGTTCTATCCTGGAAAATCATGTCATTAAATCCTGAAATTTGAGTCATAATCATATTAGCAGTATTTTCTTCTATTGTGCGGAAGTTTGCATCATTTTCTATCAATCCTGGAATTAAATGAATTACTCTATCAAAACCAACTCGTTTATGACGCTTTTTTCTTACATCTATATTCAATCGCTCCATTGTTGTCCGATGCCAATGTGCAAGTCTATTCTGTGTATCTTTTACTTCAGAAATATAATTTGATATAAGTGCTACGCACTGATCTCTTGAAACAGTTCCAAGATATAACGTGTATTTTAATTCAGCTAATTTATACAAAATATTTAATAAAGCATTTTGATGTAAAAACCAATTTTGTGCTTCCTTTAATGATTTTTCATATTTTTTAAAATCTAGATTTGATTTATTTGCAAAATCACTCAGCATTAAATTCGCTTGAACAAGTAATTGAACGCATTCTGATTCTAAATTGTTAATTTGACTAATTTTTGAATTTCTAAGTTCATTATTTTCTAAAATTTCGACTTGAAATTCTGCAATTGCAGTAATTTGAATAATTAAACTTTTCACTTTACTTTTATATTCACTATTTTGAAAATTAGATATTGCTGATATATCATCACTAATAGTATTAAGTTTAGAATTAATCTGTGACATATAATATTGACCAACAACCATTGATGCAAGATTCATAGCAGCTGTCGCAGCATTTGCTATACTCAAAGCGTTATTTTGAGCATTTGTAGCTATAAAATTTGCATGTCCACTTATCCCCTTTGCACCATGATAAAATCCACGAACTGCACCATCTGTTGCTCTTGAATCTGCCAATTTTGCTCCGACTGGAATTATTGCTTTGTAAAGAACTTCCTTTTTTTGTGCAATATTTTTTGAAACATTGACAACATTCGTTGTAATTTTAGCTAATTCTGGAATCAAATTATTAATATGAGCTAACACATTGCTATCAGTAATTTCAATCAATTTGCTTTCATCTATAATCGCTTCTGTTGGGAGCATCTCTACTTTAATTGCAATTTCTTGATTAGTATTGTGTAATGGAACAATTTTTTTTGTGCTACTATCAGTCCCCGTTTTTATATGCGGTACTTTTTTTCTATTAATTTTTAAAAAAAACACAATGCTAATAACTATAGCGCTTAAAATACAACATCCTGCAATTATATACCACATTTTATTTTACTCCTTTTTTAAGATTCTTGTTAGCAACGCAACTGTCTCTACATGGAAAGTCATAGGAAACATATCAACAGGCGTTACTGATTTAACTTCATATGTTTTATTTAAATACGCTACATCTCTTGCAAGTGTGCTTGGATCACAAGAAATATAGACAATCTTTTCTGGTTTTAATTTTAATAAAGCATCCAAGAATACTTTATCTGATCCTTTTCTTGGCGGATCTATAAATACAACATCTAATTTTTGATGTTTTATTTCTAAGTCTAAAATGAATTTTGATGCATCTTCCGCATAATATTCAACATTCGTAATATTATTTAATTTCGCGTTATTTCTAGCATCTTTAATTGCATCTTTAATAATTTCAACACCAATTACGTGTTTTACTTTACTTGATGCAATTAATCCAATTGTTCCTATTCCACAATAAGCATCTAAAATAGTTTCTGTTCCTTTTAGATTAGCCTTTTCAATGCCTAATTGATATAATTTTTCAGTTTGAATTGGATTAACTTGATAGAATGATTTAGAAGAAATTTGAAATTTAACTCCGCATAATTCGTCTAAAATATATCCTCTTCCAAGTAACACATTTTCTTTTTCTCCGATTATAACATTAGTGTCCCTTTTATTAACGTTTTGAACAATTGTCGTAATTTCTGGACATTCTTTATGTAAATCTTTTACAAGATTTCCTCTTCCTGGGAAAGAATCAGCATTTGTTACTAAAACAACCATGATTTGAGGATAATATTTACTTGTTCTAATTAAGCAATGTCTAATAATGCCAGTTCTTGTATCTTCATCATACGGAAGAATCTTATGTTTTTTCATAAGTTTCTTTAGGGTATCAATGATATGTGCCGCTCTTTTATCTTCAATAAAACATTCTTTAATTGGGATAATTTCATGCGAATCCATGCGATAAAATCCAGAAATTATTTCTTTCTTTTGATTTAATCCAATTGGCATTTGGATTTTATTTCGATAGAAATATGGATCATCCATTCCCACAGCGTCATCCACTTTTACTTTCATGTGAGCGATTTTATAAAATGCATCCTCTACTTTTTTCTTTTTGAATTTTAATTGAGCAGAATAATTTAAATTCTGGAAACAACAACCACCACATGCTGTAGAAACAGGGCAAAGTGGTTTAATGCGGTCATTAGATAAATTATGCAGTTTTACTATTTTTCCAAAATACATTTCACTTTTTTCATAATTTAATTTAATATCCGCTTTTTCACCCACGAGTAAAGCATCAACAAAAACTGGCTTTGCTGGTGTTCTTACTATTCCTTTTCCATCATATGTGTAGTCAACACATGTTCCAGTGATAGTGCCTAAATCAAAATTCTTTTTCTTTTTCATAACTTTCCTTTTAAACAAATGTCCCACTATAAAAGTGAGACATTATTTTTATTTATTTTGCATTAGTCCTTTAATGTATTCTGTTTCTTTGGCTACATCTAAACGTGGGAATAATGGATCAATTTTATGTACTTCCACGTTTTGAAGTTTTCCAAATCCATATACATTATCATACTTCTTTAATTCGTCAGAAACACCTAAAGCATCTAAAGCTTTATTAGCGGCGTGAATTAAAACAGGTTGAAGTAAAATAGAACTAATATATAAAACATTAGCCAAGTGTGTCATAACTGATGCAAGTTCTTTAGTTTTGCTTTCATCTTTTGCAAGTGCCCAAGGCATTGTTTCATCAATGTATTTATTTGCACGTGACACAAATTCCATAACCGCAATAAATGAATCAGTAATGTGAAGTGAGTCAAATCCTTCTTCATATTTCTTGACTGTTACATCCGCAAGTTCTCTTAAATAATGGTCATATTCTGTGACATCTCCAACATATCTAGGGATGACGCCGTTAAAATATTTAGAAATCATGGAAATTGTTCTACTTAATAAATTACCATAATCGTTTGCAAGATCCATATTTAGACGTTCAGCAAATTGTTCTGGTGAGAATGTTCCATCTTGACCAAAAATTGTTTCTCTAACAAGATAATATCTAACCGCATCAACACCGTATTTTTCAATTAATGGATAAGGGTTAATTACATTTCCTTTTGATTTAGACATTTTGCCATCTTTCATCATGAGTAGTCCATGGACAAATACTTTATCAGGTAATCTTAAATCTAAAGCCATTAATAAGATTGGCCAATAAATCGTGTGGAATCTTGTAATATCATTTCCAATAACGTGAACAATTTCTGTATCTTCTCCCCAGAATTCTTTGAATTTTGAGGTGTCTTCGCTTAAATATCCTAAAGCAGAAATATAATTTACTAAAGCATCAATCCAAACGTAAATAACATGTTTTGGATTTTCTTTAATTGGTACACCCCAACTAAATGAAGTACGAGAAATACAAAGATCTTCTAATCCTGGTTTAATAAATGTATTTAACATTTCATTTTTTCTTGATTCAGGATAAATAAATTCTGGATGCTCATCATAAAACTTAACCAAACGATCTGCATATTTACTTACCTTAAAGAAATATGCTTCTTCTTCAGCTTCGTGTACTTCTCGACCACAATCAGGACATATGTGATTTTCTCCTACTTGAGTATCAGTCCAGAAAGATTCGCAAGGTGTACAATACCATCCTTTATATTTGCCTAGATAAATATCACCTTGTTCGAGTAATCTTGAGAATATTTTTTGAACAACCATCCAGTGTCTTTCTTGGGTGGTACGAATAAAATCATCATTAGTGATTTCTAATGCTTTCCATAAATCTTCAATACCTTTGACTATATCATCTACAAAAGCTTGAGGAGTCATTCCTTTTGCTTCTGCGTTCTTTTCAATTTTTTCACCGTGTTCATCAGCGCCAGTTAAAAAATATGTATTATATCCTCTGATACGACGGAAACGCGCAATAACGTCACAGCAAGTCGTACAATAAGCATGGCCAATATGCAAATTGGCACTTGGATAATATATTGGTGTTGTAATGTAATAATTCTTTTTCATAACTAATCATCCTTTCATAAAAAGAAAACCGTTATCGCGTTGATAACGGTTTAATACTCGATTGAAAACTATTTTTTCATTCCGTATTTCTTCATGAAACGATCAACGCGACCATCAGTTTGTGTAAAGCGTTGTTTACCAGTATAGAATGGATGGCAGTTTGAACATGTATCAACACGAATTTCTTTTAATGTTGATCCTGTTTCAAATGTTGCTCCACATGAGACACAAGTAACTGTGCACTTATGGTAACCTGGGTGAATATCTTTTTTCATAGTTAATATCTCCTTCCGCCTTGAGCTTGTAGCTTGCTCAAAGAAAGTTGCTAAGTAAATATATCATATTTTATTGATTATAATCAATAGTTATTTATAATTTACCAGCTAAATATATTTTTTTTATTTTAAAATTTTGCTAATAATTTCTCTTTTCGTTCGTGTTTTGCTTTTAATTTTTTAATGTTTTAACATTATCAATTTACAAATTTATCTGTTTCTGTTATTAAATAACCAGTCTTCTAGATTCGGATTTGCTCTGTCGCCATCATAAATAATTGCATCATCCCATACGTTATGTCCTGCGCTTTTAAAACTCACAAAATTAATTTTTGTTCCTCCGGCACCTATAATTAAATCAACCATTTCTTTTGTGCCACTATAAGGCACTACAAAATCATTAGTGCCATGGAAAGTATAAATAGGAATATTTTTTAAAATATTAATTGCATCAGTAGGGCCTCCACCACAAATTGGTACACCTGCCGTGAATATATCTGAATGCCTTGCAAGCAAATCCCATGTTCCAAATCCTCCAATTGAAAGACCAATAACATATACGCGATTTTTGTCTATAAAATCTAAATTCATATAACTTTTTACTAACGATACAACTTGTTTCATTAGTTTAGATTCTTCTACTTTGGCTAAGGTATAGTTTCCATCTCCACTAAGAGTATTCACCCATCTTATATTCAAAGGACATTGTGGCGCAATTACTACTGAATTCATAAATTTTGATGTAGATTTTTTATTTATTACTTTCAAAATAGCATTTTTAAGTTGTGATTTATTATCACTACCTCTTTCTCCACCACCATGCAAAAATAAAACCAAAGGAACTTTTTCACCTCTATTAATTTTTGGTATATATTCACAATAATTTAATTTATTATATCGTTTTTGAATAAATAATGTTTTGTTCATCCAAATACCTCTTTTTTATGTTTAATCATTATTAATTATAAAATATTTACTACTTCAAAAGGATTATCTAATGCAAATAGTATTGCATCTTGAATTGCAGTTAAATCATCTTCATTTAATGCTCTTCTAAATTGCACATCAACACCTGTGGGATAATAAACTATCATACTAGGTGAAATACCTGTTAAAGCAGAGAAAAACGTGCATCCCGCAATATAGCGACCAAAAATGTAAGACAAATGATATCCATCTCTAGTCAAATTATCACCCAAATATTGTCGTGCGTTTTGTATTGCTGTACCAGTTGGTGAAATAATTTCAATCCGCTTGTTTGTAACTATCTTCTTTTGCACTGTCTCAGTAATCATTTCATACATCTTAGTTTGGCTTTTATCATAACGTGGAAAATCTGAATGGTTACTATTTTGTTGATAAGCCCATGTCATATTCCAGACGAATCTAGTATTTTTAGATATACAATGACTTTCCACTATATCCATTAATTCATCTAAACAATCATAAGAAGATTCTATTCCACTATAACCACTTGCTTGTTGAAAAGAAATGAAATCCCAATCATTACTACTTACCGCATCAAGCATTTTATATCTAAATTCAGTTTTCCAATTTCCATCATAATTTGTGCGATATTCATAACTAGGAGAATTATCTTTAGCATTATTAAGATGTGTTTCTAAAGTGCAACCACCAATATACAAGTTACCTAATTCAATATCTCCAACACCTACTAAATCTGCAATTTCATAAAAATATTCCATTGTGTCATCAGAAAAACTATTTCCAATAGTTAATACTTTTAATTTTCCATCACTATCCCATGACTCTTTTTCTATGATCGAATAATCATCGGATTTTGTTTGACTATTGTCGTTACTACCACAAGAGGCCAAACAAACCAATGGTAATATTAATGGAATGATTTTTTTTACACTCATTACATTCTCCTCCAGACAAACTAATGTATGTTTATTATAACATACATATCAGCAATCATAGTGATAGTTTTGTAATTGTTATTTTATAATCAATCGTTACTTTTTCTTCTCATAATATTGAAATATTAACCAAGATATGCTAATATAATGATGCATGAGGAGTAGCGTACTCGAGTAAATTCGTCAACACGATATTATCCGGATTTACTAATCATATTGATTTCGCAAGATCATGAGCAAACAACTAGGCTCATGGTCTTTTTGTTTGTTAAGAAATATATGTTTTAGTTAAAGGAGGAAGATGAAAATGATTAGAACAATTTTATTTCTTGTATTGACCGTCATTAATGTGACACTATGTATCTTAATAGTGAAAAACACACAACATGGCACAAAAACAAAAGGTGGGGTAATTGATGTTACAAAAGGCGAAAGAAAGAAAGGAAAAATTAGAAATTTATCTATCGGAATGATTGCTAGTGTTTTAGTGATGATTCTAATTCCTGGATCATTCCATCAAGTTGAAGCTGGTGAAGTTGCAGTTGTCAAAAGATTAGGTAAAGTTGTAGGAACAAGATATCCAGGAACATATTTTGATTTCTATTTTACAAATTCCTATACATATTTTGATACTACAGTTCAAAAATTAGATATTCGCACTTCTTCTTATTCTAGCGATGCTCAAACAATGGAGATTTCACTTACTGTACAATACAAAATTGATCCAAGCAAAGCAGAAAACATTCTAACTGAATATACAAGCATGGAATCTTTAGAAGCTCGTGTTGAAAAAGTAACAGATGATAAAACAAAGGCAGTTCTTTCAAAATATACTGCAATGAAGATTATTGAAACACGTGCATCCATTTCTCCAGAAGTCGAAGAAACAATTAAAGCTGCAATGGGCGATCAATATTATGTAACAATCACAGCAGTAAACTTAACAAATATTGATTTCACTGCAGAATTTGAAAAATCGGTTGAAGACAAAGTTATCGCGGAGCAACAAAAGGAAGCTGCAATTACCAAAGCCGAACAAGAGCTTGAAGTTGCAAAATTAACAGCTCAAGCTAAAATTGAGGCAGCAAGAGGTGATGCTGAAAGCCAAAAAATCATTGCAAGCGCTAGCGCAAAAGCAATGGCTATTAAAATTGTTGAACTTGCAAAATCTACAGGTTTTACAGTCAACGAAACATATGTCCAATCTGTAAATACCAATGTTGTTGCAGCAGATACTAAAGAATTAATTTCTGATGTAACAAAAGAAACTGAAACTGATGTTAAACCAGATGAGGGTGTGATTGTAACAAAAGATTTAGACAAAAATGAAATTACAACAGTCACAACCCAACTAATAAGCACAAACTATTCCATCGAATATGATGAAAGCCATACAAAAGATGATTTAAAAATTGTCTTAGACTTTGTACAATATCTCGAATACTTAGAAAAATGGGATGGCGTATTACCTAAAGTTGTAAGTGGCGAAAACGCAGTCGATATTATTATCCCTACCGAATAAAAGTAAAAGGGGCATCTGAATTGATGTCCCTTTTTTCAATATAAAATTAATTATAATGTTTGAAAGTCGGTTGGATTTAATTTGACTCCAGTAAAAGCCGTTATTTCTTCATGATCATACGTACTCACAGATGTCATATGTTGATAGTTTATAGAATCTTGTTGACCATAAAGCATTTCAGTTTCGCTTTTTATAATAACGCCATTTTTAATAGTCAAAGTATCATCTCTTTGCACTTCCTCTAGTTTTGTCTTTCCTGTAGGAGCATAATAAATAAAACGATATTGCAAAGTTATAGTTCCATTTTTTACAAATTCAATATTATTAAAATTTGTTTTTAGTTCTAAACGCATATGCTCTGTCTTTGCAGTCTCAAAATACATAATCGTGAAGTCTATCATATTACTTGAATATTCTGTGGCAAATCCAATATTAAACATTGTATTCAAATTATTTTCGTTGTTTACGAAATATGTCACTGAATTAGCGCTATCTTTATCGCCATAATATGTAATTTGATATAGTCTTTCTGAGTCAAATACTCCTCTTTCTTTATGACCAGATGAAGGTTTGCCCTCATTGATTTTTTGACTAAATTCATTGACTACAAAATTATCTTGATAACGCACTAAAGTACCATTTTCTTCAACTTCCATGTTAAGCGCAGAATAGTTGTTAATTTGCTGGGTCGAATAACTTTTTTTTGAAACATTACCATCTAGCACTAGTAATTTTTCTTTAAAACTCATTAATGATTCAATTACTTCATCGTTTGGATCTTTGCTAACTGAATCCGATGCATATTCACTTACAACGCTTGAATTGTTATTACATGAGCTAAATATAAACAAGGATAAGGCCAATATGATTAAAGATTTTTTCATAAAGAACCACCATCTTGAATTTCATAATGATGCATATAATCAGTCACATTTACGCTTAATACAATTTTTGCTCCATCCAATGTAATTTCGCCATCATCATATTTATATAATCCAAAATAACTTTTCATGACAATACTAAATTTTGTATCCTTAATACTATAAGTAAATGAAGCATCGCCTAAAACTTCATTATCTCTATAATATGTAATTTCACCTTCGTGATCATTCTTTATTGTCATCACACTATAAACACCAGCATCATATAAATTTGTCCATTTATATGTATGTGTTGTTAATTTGTCGATTAATTGTTCATGACTCAAACGATTTTTTATGAAATATGTAACTGTGTAATTTATAGTTTCATCTATTTTGGATTTAAATGTAACGGAAACTTTTTCCTCATCATTATTTTTTAAGACAGTATATTGTAATGACAATAAATTTGCATTAGATTTGTCTTCATCTATAGTGATTTCTAATACAGATTCATCGGAAATAACAATTTCAATATCTTCCACTAATGCTGAAGAAGGTCGAGGTGAAATATTGATATTAGTATATGTTGTATCAGTATAGATATAGCGTACTGGATTAGAGTTTTCATCATAGCCTTTTTCAATATCACTATAAGTATCAACATAATTAATACTTAATACTGAAGGAATGTTAACTCTAACATTAACTTCTTTTTTTACACCTGTTGCACTTTCTAAAACCAACGTGCTTTCTCCAGCCTTTAATGTCTCAAATACGTTACCGCTGACCGAAACAACAGTCTTATCAGACGATGAAACTGGTGCCATTTCTAAATTAACGGCTTTTGAAGGAGAATATTTACTTGCTTCAAAATGTACATAGGCATTTAATGGTAAATTATTTGTGTTAACATACTCTTTATATCCGTTACTATAGACATATGCTTTAACCTCATCTACTTCTTGTAAAAAATAATCTTCAGGATTTATTAACTCAGAAAATGTAGAGGAATTAGAACGTTCACCATATGAAATAGTGTAATGGCTTGTTAAATTTTCAACATAAGACTCATCATCTCTTGTTGTAGTAGTTTGATAAATAGTTTTAGACTCTAACAATCCCTCTGTCTCATTAGTGATTAATTCAAATTCAATTAAAACTTCTGTGTTGGATCCATCATCATCTCTATAAGAATATCTAAAGTTTTTAACGGAATAAATTGTTTTATCATCTTGTTTTGTTACGTTTGCACTTGGCACACTAAGCATCACATCTGGATTAGATGATAAATAACCCGCAATAAAATTTCTGCTTATTAACGAAACTTGTTTAGATAATTGTCCGGGAACAGATTTTTGTAAAAGGTAACTAGAACCATTTCCTGATGCACTTCCGCTTTCCACAACAGGTAAACGATACGCAGAATCTGTCCAATTAGCATTTAATGTACCATTATCAAAGTCAGTTACTCGATAAAATATTTTTTGATCATTGTAAGTTTTTGTCGTAATTATCATTTGATAGTTATCACTTACTTCTTTCATTTCTCCGCTTTGAAGATATTTATAGTTTTCTTTTCCAACACCAACTGAAGTTTCATTATTAAAAATCGTAAATGTTTCTTTCGTGTTATAAATTCTTCCTTCGCCACGTTGATCAGTTTCTTCAAAAACAACTTTATTAGAATTTGCTATTTCTTTGGTAATGTAAGTTGTTTCTAATAAATCAGTCAATTCATCTAAACTAATTTTATCAACAGTTGGTGTAGGTATAGATTGACTATTGGATGTTTTGTCACCACATGATGCTAAAAGAAACATTGGTATTAAAAAAAGTAATTGTTTCTTTTTCATAAAAATCACTCTCCTAATTAAGTATTATAAAACAAATAAGCTGGTATGAAACCAGCTTATATTTTTTTTATTTAGAATAATCCTTGAAATTAGCCGTTGAGAAATCAAGTTTTTCTTCTAAAGCAGTTAAAGTAATAGGTCCTTTTTTAGAGCCATTATAACTGAAATCAAATTGAATTGATGAAGTAGTCAACTTATCAAAACTTTCTGGTGTATAATATTTTGATTTAACTGGTTCGGCATCAAATTCAAAAGTTAAAACAAGTGTGTCTTCATCTAATGACCATGAGAATCCAATTACCGCTCCTGCATCACCTTCATAGCAAACATATTCGCCTCTACCGCCTTCGTTGAAGTTAATAAAGTGATTTCCCCAACCTGATAAAAAGCCATGTAATGTTTTTGATGTTAAGAAATTGGTGAGAGATTCGTATGTTGGCTTATCTTCTACTTTAAAATTAACAGTAGTTGTCAAAGTTTTATCAACAGCAGAACTTACAATTAATTTGCCTTCTCCATATGTAGTACCTCTGATTGTGAAAGTACCATCATTATTATTTGTTATTTCTACTTCAGCAGTAGAATTGTCATCTAATACTACTTCAGCATCTTGAGCAGCAGCTAGAGGTAATATTTGAACAACCAAAATACTGTCATCTTCATGGTACACAACACCATCACTCATAAGAGTTGCTTGAATTTTAACAGGATTTGGTACTACCGCTTCCATTTCAACTGATTTTATTTCACCTAAACCATTATCAAATAAAGCATGGAATGTTCCTACTTTACTAACAACTGGTTTTCCTGCTTCATTAAATTCAATGAATCCATTTTCTTCTGAACCGACAAGAGTAGGAATCATTATAATTGGATGATTATCACTTTGGCGGAATTTAAATGATAATACACCAGAATTTCCAACTTTGTTATCGATTGCTTCATATGTAGTAGATGTAGAAATTTCATCAAAAGCATATGAAGTAAGAACATCATAATCATGCACAACATATTGTGCTACATCCTTTTTATCAAGAACACGACGATATCCTCTTGTTTGGGCAACATCGATGAATCTTGTGCTATCGACTTCAGCGCCATCAAATGGTTTGAAATTATCATTATCCCAATCGCTTGACTTATAAGAGTTTTGAACAAATTTAGCACTATTTACAAATCCATCACCATCTATAACAAGTGTTAACTTGACAGTGTTTCTATAATATGTGCTTTTGTATCTCGCTGTTACTTCTGTAGTAAAGAATTTATTTGATTCGTCAACACTATTTGTAACTTCAAAGAAATTCCAACCATCATTGTCTTTTGTATTCAAGAAACTCTCTGTTTTATTACCAAATGTACGATCAAGTAATTTATTAATAAATCCAACAGTGCTTACTTTAGTTGTTGCCTCTTTTTCAGCAATTTCGTTTCCTTTTAATTGCTCAGTTTCATCATCGACAATTGTGCGAATTGTTCCAGAAGATGTAAAGTTTACAGTTGAACCTGTACTTGAAGATTCCGTAAAAGAATATAATCTATCTTCTCCAACAAGACCATATTCTTCGCCAGTATAGACCGAATATGAACTTGAACTAGAATAGTAACGTTGATTAATTTTTGCAACACCATTAACACCAACTTCACCATCAAAATGGTATGTATTTGAAATTGATGTTTCATATGTTGAATCATAAGTTGCTCTAGCCAATAATACTGATTCTTTTTCTACACTAGCCAATAATATTTCGTAAACATCTGTTACTGTTTCAGGTAATAATTCTTCATCAACGTCACTTACCTTAGCAATGTCTGCAGAACCTAATGACATTGTTTGTGTAGCAATTGTAGCATTTGCATTTGGCATAACAAATTCATAACCATCTTCTGATGGGGCAACTGCTTTGCCATTTACAGTTGCTCCTAATAGAGCCACAGATTCATCTTCGACCTCAACACTAAATTTAATTGTTGAGCCAGCTTCAAATTTTCCTTCTGCATCCGCACTGGTTTCGAGTGTAATTTTTGTTCCATCTGCAGGATTCAAATTTAGGCTGAATTTTTTTGTTACTTCAACAACTTCAGGCTCTGGTGTTGAAGTTGATCCTTGTGAAACACTTGGAGTGCCTTGTGTTGATGCAGATCCTTGTGATTCACTTGGGTTTACATTGTTACATGCTGCTAATACGAAAAGCATAGCAGGAATTAATAAAAATCCTTTTTTCATAAAAATATACCTTCCCCTTTGAAAAATTAATATTGCTATAATTATATGTTCTTTAAATTAAAATGCAAACATTTTTTTTAAATTTGAAAAAAATTGTTAAATTTTATGTCTAAATTAATGTAAAAAATATTTAAGATTGTCAATTACACGCATTTTATTGAAAAAAGTATTTTTTTAATCAATTTAAAAAAACACCTATAGAAATTTTTCTCTATAGATGTTAATTAATAAAAAATTATTTGAAAAGAGTCGCGTAATTATATATAAAAATAGATAAATTATTATTACCAAAATATTTAATTCTTAAACTATATATATGATTTTGATCATATCCTACATAAAATCCCATTCCATCAAGGCCAGTGATAGTAAAACCATTTTTTTCTAATAACTCAATATATCTTTCTGCAGAATCATTTGTTGCGTCAAATATATCAATCATCGCACTTTTGGCATCATCGTACACAATAGAAGTTGAATTATATAGATAATAGCAATCACTAGGATAACTTGGTATGTTTCCCTTAATTTCTAAATAATCATTTATGAGTTCCATTGGCCAAGCTGTTCCAACATAATCATAATTAAGTCCACTAGAAAGCGGAGTGTTTCTAGCCAACCCCATATCCTTTTGTCCAGCTGTATCTTCAAAAGCCCAGTCTACATTTTGACCATCATATGAAACAATAAATGTTGTAATGCCACTTTCACTTAGAAATTCACATGTTCCTTCATAGCCAGCATATACACCAACAAAATTAAATTTAATATTTTGAACTATTAAAGTATAATTTTCAAAAATTTCAAACGTAGAATTAAGAGGCAATATATCCATCATATTGCTATGAACATACCATGTTCCAATTAAATTAGTATCAAAAAGACTATAATCAACATTATTTGAATTATGTGCTAAACTAGTAGAATTAGAGTCGACACTACCACTATCCACATTAGATCCCGTGTTAGCACACGATACCAAAATTAGTAAACTTGCTAACAAAATTGTCTTTTTCATACTAATCCCTCCTAATAATATTTATATTTTAGTTACTGTGTTCCTTTTATGTCAACAATAAATAGACCATGTTACTAACAAAAATGAGCATAATAAGGACATATTTATTTATTAATATGTTATAATGCTTAACGATTAGGAGGAAAAATTATGATATCAAAATCTCTAGCATTGGATATTTTAAACGCCAGTCTTGCAACTGGGGCGGATTTTGCAGAAATTTTCATCGAAGAAAAATATAACAATGGTGTATCCATTGATAACGACAAAATTGAAACAATCTCTTCAGGCATAATTTATGGTGCAGGTATTAGACTTTTAAAAGATCTTAGAAGTGTATATGGGTACACAAATGATTTATCAAAAAAGAGCTTATTAAGTTTAGCTTCGACTTTAGCTGCTTCTTTTCAAGGAGAAAGAATTTTAACAGTTACAGAACTTAAAAAGCAAAAAGTAAAAAATGTTCATGTTAATAAGCGTCATTTATCTGACGTATCAAAAGATGAAAAAATTGCTTTTATTACTAAAATCTCCGACGAAATGAAGACATTTGGCGAAAAAATTGTTCGCCGTTCAGTTTCTTTTGGCGATAACACTCAACATGTCATCATCATTAATTCAAATGGTAAAATTTTTGAAGACACAAGAGAAAGAGGTCGTTTATACATTAGCGCACTTGCCTCTGATGAAAATGGTATTGAAAGTAGCGGGGTAGGCCCTGGTGCATCTAAAGGATTTGAATTCTTTGAAAATGATGTTGATGCACTTGCTCTTGCCCGTAATGTTTGTGAAGTTGCCATTAAAAAGTTAACCGCTAAAGAATGTCCATCAGGTAAAATGCCAGTCGTTATTGGTAATGGCTTTGGCGGGGTTATTTTCCACGAAGCATGTGGACATCCACTTGAAGCATCTTCTGTTGCTAAAAACCTATCAGTATTCGCTAATAAATTAGGCCAACAAATCGCTTCTTCTGTAGTAACAGCGATTGATGATGGAACTATCGTTAACGAATGGGGATCAAACAATATTGATGACGAAGGTAACAAAACTCAAAAGATAGTCTTAATAAAAGATGGTATTTTACAAAATTACCTAATTGATGATTTTAATGGTCGTCGTATGGGCATGAAAGGTAATGGTGCATGTCGTAGACAATCTTATGCTTATGAGCCAACCTCTCGTATGTCTAACACTTACATTGCTGCTGGTAAATCCACAGTTGAAGAAATGATTAAATCTGTCAAATTAGGGTTATATGCTAAATCATTAGGTGGAGGATCAGTCAATCCTACTACTGGCGACTTTAATTTCGCTGCCGATGAAGCATATATGATTCGCGATGGAAAGATTGCCGAAATGGTAAAAGGCGCAACACTTATTGGAAATGGTGCAGATGTATTAATGAAAATTGATATGGTTGGTAATGATATTGCTCTTGCTCAAGGAATGTGTGGTGCTTCTTCTGGTAGCATTCCAGTTGATGTTGGCCAACCAACAATTAGAGTTTCCGAAATTACTGTCGGTGGACGCGGAGGTGCATTGAAATGATGAAATTAAATAAATATTTCGAGCTAGCCAAAGAAGCAAATATTGAGGCTTTGGAAATTTATATTGTTCGTAACTATTCTTTAGGCTTTTCACTCTTCCATGGGGAAATTGATAGTTATACCACAAACGATAGCATCTCGCTTGGTGCACGTGGAATTTTCAATGGAAAAATGGGCTATGCTTATTCAGAGAAAATTGATAAAACCACACCTGAATACATTATCAAAAACATTGTAGAAAACGCTAAAAACATTACAAATGATAACAAAGTAACAATTTTTGAAGGTTCTAAAAAATATAAAAAGTTTAATTGCTATAACAAAGAATTAGATTTAGTTCCAGTTGAAACAAAATTAAATAAATTATACGAAATTGAACGCAAATTAAAAGAATCCGATGAAAGAATTACCGAAATTGGTGGAGTAGGTTATGAAGAATCTCGTGGTGAGACAATTTTAGCTAATTCTTATGGATTAAAACTAGCCGAAAGATCTAATTATTATGTTTTCTTTGCTGAAGCAGTTGCAAAAGATGGTGAAGAAACAAAAACTGGATACAAGACATTCTTAGAAAGTGATTTTAATAAATTTGACATTGATAAGTTTGTTGAAGATGTCAAAGACAACACAATCAAACAACTTGGTGGAAAACCATGTAAATCAAAAAATTATCGTGCGGTTCTTGCACCACGCGTGGTCTCTTCTTTGATGACCGCAATGTTAAATTCTACAATTGCTGAAGAAGTTCAAAAACATTCTTCTTTATTTGAAGGAAAATTAAACACACAAGTTTTATCTAAGAAAATCACTATTTCTGAAAAACCTTTAGCTCACAACATCTTCTTTAAAGGTTTCGACGATGAAGGTGTTGCAACATATAACAAAGACATATTTAAAAATGGTGTATTAAAAACATTCTTATATAACTTAGAAACTGCTCTTAAAGATGGTGTTGAAACAACCGGTAATGGTTATCGTTCATCAAGCAAATCTCCAGTTGGTACAGGCTTCTCAAATGTGTTCTTAAAACCAGGTAAGATTTCGGAAAGTGATATGATAGCCAAGGTTAAAAACGGAATTTATATTGATTCAATTACTGGATTGCACGCTGGATTAAATGCTCAATCAGGTAATTTCTCGTTACAAGCAACCGGATTTATGATTAGAGACGGAAAACTTGCTGAACCTGTAAACTTAATTACAGTAGCAAGTAATCTCGTTAAAGTATTCCAAGATGTTACAATGGTCGCTAATAATGCCGAATTATTAACAAATTCTACCACTGTTCCATCAATTGCTATTAAATCCATTATGGTTTCTGGAAATTAACCATATAAAAAGCTGGCAGTCGTTTACAAATTAAAAAATCGCAAGAAGGAATGATATTTCTTCTTGCTTTTTTATATTGTGCCATTTATTACGCCACTCGCCAATTCAAGTTTACTATACAAATAGTTAATTTTCTATTTTAAAAAAAGCAAGAAGAATTGGTGCTTCTTCTTGCAATAATACTTTTTTAAACTTTTTCTTTGCTATTATTTTTCGATATATAAGATTCCAATACATTTTGGACCACAGTGTGAAGATATAACACATCCAGCATAAGTTGGAAGTAAGTATTTTGGATCCATAAATTCACTTAGTTTTTGCACTATGTATTCACAATATTCATCAGAACATGCATGTGTAATAGTAACAGTGCCTAAATCTACTTTACCAGCATCATATGCTTCTTTAAATTCTTTAATCATTATATCTAAAGCATTCTCAAATCTTCCACGTGGAGTTTTGTGAACGTTTAGAACACAATCTTTCATTTTAATGATTGGGCAAATTTTTAAGATTTTTCCAAAGAAGTATTTAATACCAGAGCATCTTCCGCCTTTATACAAATAATCCATTGTCTTAATAGCAAAAGAACATTGGGTTTTAGGAGTGATTTCTTTCATCTTTTCTGCAATTTCTGCCGCACTCAAACCAGCATTTCTAAAATCAATCATCTTTAATACTTGGAGTCCTATTGCAGAACTTAGATTCATTGAATCAAGTACAAAAACTCGATTCTCAAATTCTTGAGACACAATCATTGCTGATGAATATGTTGATGATAATTTTGAGCCAATACCCATAAATACAACATCATATCCTAAGTCAACATATTTTTTGAACACTTTCATTAATACTTCTGGTGCAACCGCAGAAGTTTTTGGTAATTCCTTTCGCTCAGAAACTAATTCAAACAATTTTGGAGTTGTAATATCTAAACAGTCACGGTATGTTGATCCTCCAATAGTAACATTAAGCGGAACCATTTCCACATCGTTTTTTGCAAGTAAATCAAGTGGTAAATCGCAAGTTGAGTCAGTAATAATTTTAACAGGATTCATACTTTCCCTCCTAAAAATAGTAAAATAATTATATATTAATTATTTTTTTATGTAAACCATAACCACTGTTGCACTATAAGTTATTATTACTTTTTCTCATTCATGTTAACTTTTTTTGCTTTTTTATATAGACTGTGACATAAAGAAATAGTAAAATTGAAGAGATGGAGGTTTATTTATGAAAAAGTTTTTTAAAGAATTCAAACAATTCATCTCAAAAGGCAATGTTCTAGATATGGCTGTTGGTGTTATTATCGGTGGCGCTTTCTCTGCAATCGTAACAGCATTAACAAATAATATCTTAATGCCATGTATCAACTGGATACTTGGTGGTGAGGATGGTTTACAAGGTGCTTACACATTCTTAACAAAGAAATACGTTGAAGGTACTACAGAAATAGACTTAGCAAGTAGTATCTACATCGACTGGGGTGCATTTATCACCGCAATCATCAACTTCTTATTGATTGCATTAGTATTATTCATCATTATCAAAATGATTAATGGTGCTAAAAACAGAATGGAAGCAATGAAAAAGAAAAATGAACCAGTCATTGAACCAGAACCTCAACCTGAACCAGAGCCAGTTGTAGATGAACACGTAGAATTATTAAAAGAAATCCGTGATTTGTTAAAAAAAGATAAATAAAATATCTAATCTAGGCACCCTTAGGGTGCTTTTTTTATTGCCATTTTCATATTATTTATACTAGGTAAAATTATGAATAATGAGCAAAACGAAAAGATTCGTGACTTTATTGAATATATTCTCAATTTAACTCCTAACGAAATGGGTATTATTACCTCTGCGCTTGGAATTATTTTGTCACAAAACCTTTCCGCTATGCAACAAAACGTAATTGGAAACTTTTTTGAACTTGTTGGCCAGGTAATTCTCATGATCAGCGCTCAAGGTCAATACATAAATGCCACAAAAGCAGATGACTACTCCCCGCAAGTCGTAAACAATAGTTTGCCAAGAAAAAGTCGTTAGCTGTTTTTAATATAATAACTTACCATAATCTCATGCATGAATAATGGGAATGCACTTAATAATATTAAGAATCCCCATTCTTTTAAAGATAAACTGCTTGTTTTAAATATAGTTGTTAAAAATGGTACTTCTGTAACTAACACTTGGAGAGCTATTCCAATTATAAACGCTAATAACATAACAAAATTCTTTTTCTTTATGATTTGCACAACATTTTGTTTAACATTACTCATCCCAACCATATGAAATAATTGTGATATCCCTAATGTTGTAAAAGCAAATGTACGTGATTTTAATAATATGGCTTCATTATTCATAAGTAAATCTTTAATATGTCTAAATATTTGTAAATCAAATCCGTAATAATTAATCGCAGTCACAAACGGAATAATAAAATAACTAATAATTGTGACTAAAGTAATAATAAATCCATATAAAAATAAAATTGAATAACCACCTTTTGCAAAAAGCGATTCGTTTTTTTGGCGTGGCTTTTCTTTCATAATATCATCACTAGTTTTATCAACACCTAACGCAATTGCTGGTAAAGAATCTGTTATTAAATTTATCCATAAAATATGTACTGCAATAAGTGGCATTGGTAAACCCAACAATATTCCAAAAAGCATTGCCAAAACCTCTGCAAAATTACTAGACAACAGGAAAAGAGCTGTCTTTTTTATATTTGCATAGATTCCTCTTCCTTCTTTCACAGCGTTGGTAATTGAAGTGTAATTATCATCTAATAAAATCATGTCAGCTGCATTTTTAGCTACATCTGTTCCACCTTTTCCCATAGCAATACCAACATCGGCTTTTCTTAAAGATGGGGCATCATTTACTCCATCTCCTGTCATTGCTACTAAGAAATTATTATTTTGAAACGCTTCTACAATTTTAATTTTATGTGATGGTGTAACTCGCGCAAAAACTCTTTTTGTTAAAACAATTTTACTAAGCTCTTCACTTGATAGCTTATCTAGTTCTTTTCCCTCTATGCATTCTTCCTTTGTTTTGGCAATATTCAAATCTTTCGCAATGGCGAAAGCTGTATTTATATTATCTCCTGTAATCATTATTGTATCAATTGAGGCTTCTTTTAATGTTTCAATCGCACCTTTTACTCCTCTTTTTGGTGGATCTATCATTCCAACAAATCCCAAAAACACCATGTTATTCTCTATAATCGAGTCGCATTTTTTATATGCAAAAGCAATAACTCTTAAGGCTTTATTACTCATTTCAAGAGACATTGCATCTAATTGGCTTTTTTCTTTATTTGTCAACAACATTTCTTTTCCATTGAGATAAATTCTATCACATTTTGCAATAATTTTTTCATATGCACCTTTTGTATATTGAGTCTTACCATCTTCATAGACAAGCACGCTCATTAATTTTCTATCGCTAGTAAAAGGATTCTCATCAATTCGTTTTTGTTTTTTATCAAAATCAAAAATACGTATAAATTTAAGTAAAGCAACTTCTGTCGGATCTCCGATATCTGCACCACTTATTGAAGCGTTATTACAATAATACATTGCTTTACACATCTTAAGTAACTCGTTAGATTCATTTAAATGCGTTAATGGGTATGATTTTAACCCATAATTAACATTAACCACAGTCATTTGATTCTCGGTTAATGTGCCGGTTTTGTCAGTTAGTATTTTTCCTACTGCGCCAAGAGTTTCTACAGCGTGCAGTTTTCTTATAATCATATTAACTTTTGCTAATCGTTGCACACCCATTGCCAAAACAATTGTCACTACAGCAGGAAGTCCTTCTGGAACAGCGGCAACTGCTAAAGATATAGATGTAATAAACATTTCAATTACATTCCTTTTTTGAATCAGTGCAACCACAAATAAAAGAGCACAAATTAAAAGAGTTATGATTCCTAGTAATTTTCCTAAATCAGCAAGACGTTTTTGTAGTGGTGTTTCTACCGTCTTATGATCATCTAACATATTGGCAATCTTACCAATCTCTGTTTTCATTCCTGTCTTAATAACAACCGCTTCACTATGCCCTTGTAGAACTAATGTAGACATAAACCCTTGGTTTAATCTATCTGCAAGTGGAGTGCTTTCTGTTGATTCGTAAAACTCATCCTTTAATACTGGTTGAGATTCTCCTGTTAACGCTGATTCATCACATAACAAACCACTATTATTTACTAAAACTACATCTGCGGGTATTGCTTTTCCTTCTTCTAAAATAACAATATCTCCAACTACTAATTCATTAGCAGAAATTTCTATAATCTTATTATCTCTTCTTACGGTCGCATAACTAGTTGTCATCTTTTTTAAAGACTCTAAAGATTTAGTGACTTTTTCTTCTTGGATAAAACCCGCTAAACCATTCACCAAAACTACAACAAAAATAATTGCGGCGTCCGCGAATTCTTTTAAAAGGCAAGATATAATAGCGGATATTAATAAAATGTAAATTAAAACATCGTTAAATTGCATCAAAAATTTAACTATTAATGATTGTTGTTTTTCGCTTTTTAATTCGTTTAAGCCGTTTTCTTTTAGTCTTTTACTGGCTTCTACTTCCGTCAAACCCGATTTAATTGATGTAAAATAAGTTTCTTCTAGTTTCTTTTTTGTCATATTCGTTATTAAAAAACCTTTAGCTACTGCTAAAGGATTTACAATAATTTATATGATTAAATTAATATAGTTAGAACTAATTAAAGTATTTAATTAAATCTTCGGAATCTAATGCTTTCATAGCTATTTCAATACATTCAGTATATAATTCCAATTCAACCTTTTTTTGAACTTTATCGACCATTCTATCAATTCTCTTTTTCATACCTTCAATTGCAATTTTACTCTCAGAGAAACTCTCGTTAATAATGCCACTTACCAAAAGATAAACTCTTTTAGAAGGAATGTAGTTATCTTTTGACAAAAATTTACGATCGTAAGAACTCATTTCTTTCCAATAATACTCTGATGCTTCTTCTTTAGATCTAGTCATGATAACAAAGAACAATTTTTGAATTCGATAGCGATATACTGTATTTGTATCTAGTGCATCTGGTTTTTTTAAAATTAAATCAACAATTTCTTCTGCTCCAGCAAAATCTTTGTTTGCTAATTTTTTATAGTACGCATAATTATTAATCAACACAGTCATTGGGGTAATGTTTTCATATACTTTGAAGTCTTCTGTAGCAATACCTTTTCTCTTATTGCTTTCAATAAGCATAAAATCGTTATAAGCTTCAGCGTTCTCTTTAGATCCTAAGAGTTTCAAACGATAGCCATCATTTAAAATATCTGTTTTCATTGGAATAATATTATAAAGTAAAAGTACTAAACCGATAGCCAAATAAATTAAAGTAGAAAATCTAACCGTATCAGGAAGTGCGGTTATCATAAAAATTCCTAATCCAACTAATACAGAAACAAAGAAACTTACCATACCTCCGCGTAAAAAGTGTGCTGGATTTGATTTCTTTTCGTTATTTGCTGGTATGAATCTTGTTTCAGAGAAAAGTCCATCAAATCCATCGAGTTTAAATTTCCATTTTTCATTATCTTTATAGAAGCATAAGCCAAATATATTGAAATATATACATTTATACTTTCCAATCTTTGCACCTATAACGTGTCCTAGTTCATATATAACTGTGAACAATATCAAAGATACAACCGTACATATTAAAATATACGCAAATTGATTTATCGCAGCCTCAATACTATTTAATACTAAAACAATGACTGTTTGTCCAACCAAGTAAAGTAGGCCAAACATAATTAAATAAATTATTATTGAGCCAAATTCGTTTTTTTCCATTTATATCGCTCCAAACACTTAAACTATTAATAGTTTATCAAGTAAGATTATAGCATTTTTAAATTTTAATTACTACTTTTATATTAGTTGTATATCCACTATACATTATAATGTAGAATATTTTTCAATCAGCTTTTGAACAAAACCATCTACAACTAGTCCGAGACATTTAAGCAATTGCTCTTCGCTTTCCTTCATACCTTTTTCAACCCACGTAATTATTACATTACTAATGCCTGATACGTAATATGAAACAAATAGTCTCCTATATTCACTTGGAATTACACCTTTTTTATCATAATTTGCGAATGATTTTAATGTAATCGAATATAAATAACTTGAAATAAATTGCTCGAATAGTTCTTTTCCAGCGCTAGATAAAGTATTTTGAATAAATCTTTTATTCTTTAAGATGTATTTCGTAATTACTTTTACTCCATCTTCCCATTTTTCTACTGGTTTACTTTTATTTAAATCTTCATTTAAAAAAATCCATGTCAACAAATCATAAATATCACGAAAATGATAATAAAAAGTTTGTCTTTTAATATTACAAATATCTGTTAATCTCTTAACAGTTATATTATCTAATGATTCCTTAGACATTAGATCTTTTAAGGCATTTGCTAATTCTTGCTCTGTTTTCATAATTTTTTTAATTTAGCGTACTCCACTGCGATTTGTGAACCAATTTTAGCATTATTAAGGACAAGTCTAATATTTGATTCTAAAGATTCACCATCAGTTAATTCACATATTTTTGCAAGCAAATATGGAGTAGATTCTTTTCCATGTATTCCTAATTTATCCATCTCTTCAATAGCCTTATTAATACATTCATCAATAATTGCCTTATCCATAGCAAATTCTTCTGGAATTGGATTTGCAATTAAAATACCACCCTTTAAATTGTTATCTCTTTTAGCTTTAATAATTTTAGCTCCATCTAAAGGATTTTCTATTTCATATTCTAGTGATAGTCCGCTATGAGCGGTATAAAAATCCGCGAGTTCTTTAGTTTGATAACCCAAAACTGTCACACCATATGTTTCAAGATATTCTAATGTTAAATTTAAATCTAAGATAGCTTTAGCTCCTGCACATACAACTGTAACATCAGTATTAGCCAATTCTTGTAAATCAGCAGATATATCAAAAGTGACTGGTGCTCCGCGATGAACACCACCAATTCCGCCAGTTACAAAAACTTCAATGCCAGCTTCTCTTGCAAGCATCATAGTAGTAGCAACTGTCGTCGCACCCCATAATTTTCTTGCGTAAATAACAGGCAAGTCTCTTCTTGATGTTTTAATAACACCTTTACGTTTACCAAATTCTTCAATTTCTTCTTTGCTCATTCCAACAACACCAACACCATCAATAATGCCAATTGTCGCAGGAATGGCGCCATTTTTTCTTACTTCTTCCTCAACTCTTAAAGCTGTTTCAACATTTTTTGGGTATGGCATTCCATGTGAAATAATTGTTGATTCTAAGGCAACTACTGCTTTACCTTCTTCTAAAGCTTTTTTTACTTCTTCACTAACTCTAATCATGTTGATCAATTCCTTTTCTTTGACGATTAATTATAAAATCTAATCCAAAATATAGTCCACTAAAAACAAGCACAATACCAACTAAACTAAAGGTATTAGCTAAACTCATTTTTTCTGGATATGTTTGGAACACATTTAACGATAAAACTTCTGTCGCTGTTAATGTGGATAAAATAGAATATCCTAGTATCGCTAGTATCACTAAGTTTATATAGAGTATTAAACGATATTTATTAAATGGCATACAACATCTTAATAACACGACAAAGCAAAGAATTGACATAGTAATCATTCCCATTGTTACTGCAACCTCTTCATTAAATACTCCATTAACCCTTAAAACAGAAATAAGAATGGTTGCTATTGCAATAGTAATACCACCTGGCAACGCTTTGCATAAAACATTCTTAACAAAACCGCTTTTAATTAAAGCACTATTTGGTTGTAATGATAGGAAGAACGATGATAAACCAATTCCTAAGAACTCCCAAATATATAGATGTTGTGGTCTAAAAGGATAACTAAACTGACTACCTTTTCCTAAAATTAAACTACCAATCATAAAAATGAAAGTAGTTAAGAAAGCAAAAATAGTTTTTGTTAAATAAAGAGAACAAGTTTGTTGCAAATTATTAACGACTCTTCTTCCCTCTTGAACTATTTCTGGCATATGAGAGAAATCTGAGTCCATTAACACTAAATGTGCCGAACATTTGGTAGCATCTGAGCCACTTGCCATTGCTATTGAGCAATCCGCTCTTTTTAAAGCAATAATATCGTTTACTCCATCACCAGTCATCGCTACAGTCTTATCATTATCTTTTAACGCCTCAACAAGTGCTGCTTTTTGCTCTGGACTTACACGACCAAATATTGTGTATTTCATTGCTAATTCTTTTACTTCATCTAGAGATACGCCTTCTAAATTTATAAACTTATCGTAATTATCTACACCACATTTTTTTGCAATAGCAGAAACTGTAATTGGATCATCCCCAGATATTATTTTTATATCGACATCATTGTTTTTAAACCATGCAATTGTGTCTTTTGCACTGCTTCGAATATTATCGGCTATCACAATTAATGCAATTAATTTCGCGTCTTCTGGTAATTTATCATTCGCTATTTCTTTAGAGGAATGCGCAAGCGCCATAACTCTATTTCCATCTGATGCTAAACGCATTACTGTATCTTTAATATCTTTACTGAGTTTAACGCCAATAAAATCAGTAGCACCTAAAATATACGTCCCCTCGTTTTTAAATGATGCTGCAGAGTATTTACGATCACTTGAAAATGGTATTGTAGTAATTACATTTAGCTTATCATTGAGTGGACATTCTTTGATAATTGCTCTTGCAGACTGATTATTATCTTTTGTTGCATTTAAAAGGTTTCCCAACACAAACTTGACATCTTTTTCTTTACTTAAATTAATTATGTCTACAACTTTCATCGTTCCATCTGTCAAAGTTCCTGTTTTATCAAAACATACGACATTAGACCTTGCTAGCATTTCAATAGAATATAATTCTTGGACCATTGTATTTTTTTTACCCAAGCGAAGAACTCCAACCGCCAAAGTCATTGATGTAAACAAGAACATACCTGATGGTATCATTCCAATCATAGATGCCGAAGTAGACGAAATCGCATCGTTTATTGTGTCTAATTGACTACGATTAACAAAGAAAAGAATTACCCCGACAGGTATAATAACCATCGCAATCATTCTAAATATTGTATTAATCGATCTTAGCAATTCTGATTTTGGCCTTTTAAATTGTTTAGCTTTAGCTTGTATTTGCTCAGCAAATGAATTTTTGCCAACTTTATCAGCTAACACGGTAGCTTTTCCGCTTACTACAAAAGATCCAGAGCATATTACATCTCCAACGTTTTTTTTCACATTTAAAGATTCGCCAGTAATAATTGATTCATCAACTTCTAACGTTCCTTCTTGTAATATTCCATCAACACTAACTTGCTTCCCCGCTTCAAGGAAAAATATATCATCTAATACTAATTCACTCGTTGGTATTTCTTGTTTGTGTCCATCTCTAACGACTTCAACAGTTGGCTCCACAGATATTTTTAATTTTTCGATAAGTTTTTTTGCTCTAATGTCTTGAATTAAACCAATAACCATGTTAGCCATCATAATAAGCATAAAGAAAATTATGTCACCTGCGTGATCAGCATAAATTTCTAAAATTGCAATAATAGTTAAAAGTATATTAAAAAATGTGAAAACATTATCTCTAATAATTTCCCAATAAGATTTTGTAGTTTTTCTATAAGTTTTATTAATTAATTTTTCCTTTTTTCGGATTTCGACTTGTTCACTCGTTAATCCATTATCTAAAGTAGGGGTAAAACGCTTATATTCACTATTTTTCACATTTATCAACCTCTAAATAAATTATATTCAAATATACATTAAACGTAAAGAGGAGTTCTTTATGAACTCCTCTAATATTTTTAATTATTTAATTATTTGGAAACCAATCTCATAAGTTAAGATATAGCCAACAATTCCACCTTGCTCTGTGATTTGTTGTTGTCTTACAGCTTGAGCGGTTATCACATAGTGTTCTTCAACATATTCGTTAGTTGCTTCATCCATACCTGCAGGTATTTTTTCTGCAGTTACTTGAACTAAATATTCAGATGATGCCTTTTTGCTTTCACGAATAAAGTAGTTAATGTTTTCAAGTACACCTAGTACGCTGAAGTCTAAATCAAACAAGGATAATTTTGGTTCTTTGCTTGTTTCCCAATCAGTTGTAATTTTTCCTTCATCATAACGTGATGTTCCACCATTATAAGTTCTAATTTCGTATGTTTTTCCGTTTTGATTAAACTTTTGGAATGTCCCACTCTCTGCATAGAAGTATTCATCTAAAACAGTACCATGTTCACTATAATAAGAAACCATTACGTTATCGTTATATAAAGAACTATCTAACGTTGTTTCAATTTCAACATCGTAATCAAACTCAACTGTGTTATACCATGTTTCAAAGTCCAAATATGATTGACCTGATGCCATAGCAGATTTTACGTACTTTGCATAAAGCTCTTCAGCATAACTATTTAAATATAAAGTTTGATCATAATGAGTATATGTTTGAGTAACAGCACCCGTTGGTTCATTAATAAATCCTTGTAAAGTATTTTCTTGTATTGTTTGAAGTAATTCTTCTGCTTTATCATCTAATACTTCACTATTTTTGGCGTGTTCCAAGTTTGGTAATAAATATCCATAATCATAGTATTTGTTATAATCAAATAATTCATCTTCGCCTGCAGGAACTTCATAATCGCCTAGTGATTCATATGAATAATCATATGTTAGAGAATATGCTTGTAGTGGTTCTCCAAAATAATAGAAGACATAATCATAACCATATTGAACAACCTTGTTATTTGAATTAAAAATAACATAAACTGTATCAACAACTTGTTGGCCACTGTAAATGCCATCAAATTCCATATTACGATTATATTGAAGCATTATTTCATTCTTTTCTTCGTCTTTGGCTGATGCATACCATTCATAACGTTTGTTAAATACATCGTTACCATATTTGTCTTTTTTGTTATAGTATTCTTTTGTCATCAAATTGACCAAGCCAGAATTCATATTGAAATAATAATAATCACTTAAGTTGGCTTTTTTATCATTAACTTGTGTTAAATCGCGATAGTTCTCTGGAATAGGATATTTTTCGCCTTCGCCAAGAACCGGTTCGTCTTCTCCTTCAGCTGGGAACTTATGCATAACACTAATAACGTAGTCTTTGTTATCAATTTTACCAATATTTGTACGTCCCTTTGAACTCTCTTTAACCTCTTTATGTTCGAGATATTCGTCATCAATCGCAACTTGCTTAGTATCGTATACTTCTTCAATCATATAGTTGTTGTCATACATTTTATATTGAACATCTTCAACTAATGACTTATAACCTTCTTCAATTTCCCAATATACATAATCGAGATTTTCTTCAAGTTTCATTGATAAATTTTTTACTCCAGCAGTGGCAGGAGCAGGTCCATTTTTTGCAGTCAATAAACCAGTGTATGCAAAGAATTCATCTTCTGTTAAATCTCCAGTAAATTGTTCATGATAACCATCCACAAATTCACTTTCAATAACATCAACTGCTCTTTTTGGAGCGTTCTTTTTATTTCTATTCATTGTATTTAAACGCAAGGTTGATGCGCCATATTCATTAAATAGAGATGGATCGTGTAAAGTTACTTTGTTATCTGTTGAATTTCCAAGGTCATAGTAATAATAATTTACTAAAGCCGCCTCTGATCCATATTCTTGCCAATAATATTGTTCAGACATATCAGAATAAGCATATGTAAATTTAATGCCTGGTATTAAATCTTTTTGTTTAATTGTAGGTGTAACGTTATCGCCGCATGCAGTTAGCATAGATCCAACTATCGCCATCACCCATAGAGCTCTCTTATTTTTCATAAATATTCCTCCTCTAATTAATAAAAAAACATAACACAATCGTTATGTTAAATAATACTATTATTTATCGCCATTGTCAAACGATTTTATTCTTACAGTTAGGATTTTTAATTATAAACTATACTCGCTTCTTGTTTCTCATTAACAGATATAAGGTAAACGATGTCTGAGTCTTTAATTGTTAAATAGATATTTTGATTTTCAATTTCATATAAATCAAACGCAATAACAAGATAATACTGTGCATTTTGATTGACGTTTTCTGCACAAAAAGACACATTATCATTAACTTTTCTTCTTGTTAGTTTAATTTGTTCCAATGTAATAACCGTCTCTTCCACTTCAACGTCTTTTGAAGATGAAAAAATTGCAACAAGCAAAACCAGAGCAATTAATGTTACTGCCGAAATAGCTGTTGCAGTTATATTAACGATTTTCGCAAACTTTTTCATACTATCACCAAGTATATTTTGTAAATAAACTTCGCTGTTTATACCTTTTTACGTTTGTTTTTAAAAAATTCCGACAAAATTCGACTAGTTTCTTCTTTTAAAACATCTCTTTTGATTTTTGGATAGTGATTTAATCCTTTTTGCTCATATAAATTAAAGCATGTTCCTAATGCCCCACCTTTCAAATCTTGAGCACCAAAAACCACTTCGTCAATTCTTGCCCATAGAATCGCTCCTGCACACATTGCACAAGGCTCTAATGTCACATACATCTTACAATTTACAAGTCTCCAAGACTTTATTTTTTTGCACGCTTTTTTTATAGCAACAATTTCTGCATGTGCGGTTGGATCAAATTGTTTTTCTCTTAAATTGTGACCACGAGCAATTATTTTATTATCTTTAACGATAACAGCACCTACTGGCACTTCATCTAATTCATAGCTTTTTTGCGCTTCTTTTAAAGCTTCTTTCATAAAATATGTGTCATCATGCATTTTTTTCACCACCAAAAAACCATCGCACATGAGTAAGAAGCTTATGGCTGCTACGTTCCCGTCCTGACCAGGTTCACACTTGCCCATCGCAATGGCATTATTATTATATAATAATTTTGCTAGTTTGCAACAAAAAAATAGGCAAAAGCCTATTTCTTTTTCGGATATAATACTTTAATTCCACCCATTAATGGTACTAATACATCTGGTAACACTACTGAACCATCTTTTTGTTGACATTGTTCTAGTATTGCAGGGAATAAACGGCTTGTTGCTAAACCCGATGCATTTAATGTGTGACAATACTTGACTTTACCAGTTTGAGCATCACGATATCTAATCATACCTCTTCTTGCTTGATAATCACGAGCGTTTGAAGCAGAAGATACTTCTTTATAAATTCCCATTGATGGAATCCAAATCTCAACATCGTATGTTCTTGCCATTGAATGAGAGCAATCTCCTGCAGCAAGCTTAGAAATTTGGAAATGTAATCCTAATCCTTCAACAAGTCCTGCAGCTTTATTTACTAATTCTTCAAAAGCGGCATCTGATCCTTCTTCAGTTGTGTATTGAACCATTTCTACTTTGTCAAATTGATATCCACGAATCATACCTCTTTCTTCTGTTCGATAACTACCAGCTTCACAACGATAGCAAGGAGTATATGCAAAATATTTCTTTGGTAAATCTTCTTCGTTTAATATTTCTTTACGGTGTAAATTGACTAAGGCTGTTTCGGCTGTTGGAAGCATGAATTTATCTTGTCCTTCAAGCCAGAAAACATCTTCTTTGAATTTTGGGAATTGTCCTGCAGTATATCCACTTTCTTCATTTAATAAATGTGGTGGAAGAATCATTGTATAACCATCTTTTAAATGTGTATTTATAAAATAGTTAAGTAATGCCCATTCAAGTTGTGCACCAAGACCCGTGTAAATCCAAGTTCCTCTTCCAGAAATTTTTGCTCCTCTTTCATAATCAATAAGGCCTAATGATTCTGCAAGTTCAACATGATCTTTTGGTGTAAAATCGAATTCTGGTTTCTTACCAATAGTCTTTATTACTTTATTGTTTTCTTTTTCACCTGGTAATAAATCTTCATCTGGAAGATTAGGTAATGTTTCAACAAATTCTTTGATTTCTTTTTCAAGAGTTGCTAATAATTCTTCATTTTCTACATTTTGTGCTTTCAAATCTTTGACTTTAGCAAAAATTTCTTGGACATTGCCACCTTCTTTTTTTACCATCGGTACAGATGCAGAAAGTTTATTAATCTCTGCTTTAACAGATTCGACCTTTTGAATTAGTTCTAAACGTTTATCCATTTTTTCAATAGTTTCTTTAAAATCAACATCCCAGCCTTTTTTCTTTAAGGCTTCACTAACAAATCTTGGATTTGTCTTAATTAAATTTAAATCTAGCATATATTTTTCTCCTTTAAATAAAAAAGTCCCATAAACATGGGACGTTATAAACGTGGTGCCACCCAATTTACACCAAATAAGTCTAGTGTATCTTGTTTTTCTTTTAACGCAAGAATTACGGAATCATTACATTCGCTCTATAAGGTGGACAAGTTATTTTTGTTATTACCTTA
Organism: Erysipelotrichales bacterium; assembly: GCA_022508535.1. Taxonomy (GTDB): domain Bacteria; phylum Bacillota_I; class Bacilli_A; order RFN20; family CAG-826; genus RUG131. The sequence goes on along the minus strand of JAFLUZ010000003.1, from coordinate 13,150 downwards.
CACCTACCGGTAACTCTCTATAAACATCTAATAACTCTATTCTTAATCGTCGAGCAAGATTATTTTATAATTAATAAATTAAAATTTCAAACAAATAAATATATTTTACTAACTTTATGAAGCATGGATTCTTTTTTAGCTTCTATTTTTTGATTAATATTTAGCTTTTTGACAAATCGATCTAGTTGCGTCGTTTGTATCTCCCCATACTCTACACGCTAATGAACGATCATCAATAAAAGGATTTCTATTTCCTTGAATTCCTAATGTTGCTTCATTTCTTCTTATTTCTGTTTCATCAATATCGTATTCTAAATTCCATTTTAATAAATCAGAAAGTTTTCCCATTGAATCATCTCCGCTAGAACCTTTTTCTGCTTCGACTAATTTCAAACTATTGGAAGCAATGACACAATAGAAGATAATTCGAGCGGAAATACCTCGATATTCTTCTAATCCAAAACTTTCCATTGCAGGATCCCATCCATTAGACGAATGTTTCATTCCCTCAACATAGAACGAGTTACCTCTAGATCCGTTTTCACTAGCAATTGTTGGCCTTGTCATGTGTAAATCGCCTTCGACTTTATTTCCACCATGAGAGTTTGGCCAAACGTGCTCTCTATTAACGTTTCCAGAGAAACTACCATTAAAACTTACGCTTGTTCCAGAATAGAAAGCAATAATGTTTCCTGGTTTTTCTGGGTCACCATCAGTTTGAAGGAAATAATTACCTAATTGTTTATAACCAGGTGTAAATTTTCTTTTCGAACTATTTAAAGATCTTAATTCTGATAATAACGCTGTTCCAGTAGTGTTTAAATTGACATCAGAATAATAACCATCAAACGCACTTCCAAGTTGATCGTTATATGATGGTAATGTTGATGTTTCTTCACTTATTGATGGAAGTGGTGCTGATGTACTTGCGCTTTCTTGTTTTTCACTTGGTTCAGTACTTAGGCTTGGTGGAAGTGTTGAAACACTCTCGCTATCTTCAACAACACTTGGTCCAGCACTTAAACTTGGAGGCAATTCTGATTTCTCATTTGAATTACATCCAGTTAAAATTGCTATCGATAAAACTAAAATTGTATTTATAAGACTTTTTTTCATATTTATCACCCTATAGCACTATTATAATATATTTTGTCTTTAAAACAATAAAAATGTAGGTATAGTCACATACCTACATTTTCCATTTTTTATTCTTCGACTTCTTCAGTCTCTTCTTGGTGTTCTACTACAGCCACTGATGAAACACTTTGATTTTCATCAAGTCTAATAATCTTAACACCTTGAGTATTTCTACCCGCAACTTTAACTTGTGCAAGTGGGATACGGATAATAATTCCGGCTTTAGTAATAACCATTAAGTCTTCTTGTCCACTTACTGCACGAATAGTAACTAAATTACCAACTTTTTCAGTAGCGTTAATTGTGATAACTCCTTTTGCACCACGAGAAGTTTGACGATAATCAGTATAGTGCGTCATTTTACCATAACCTTTATCGGTAATTGCTAAGATATATTCACCTTCCAAAGATGTTACCATACCAACCGCGATTACGCCTTCATCAAGACTCATACCGCGAACACCTGATGCTGTTCTTCCCATAGGTCTTACAGCTGATTCATGGAAGTTAACCATCTTACCCATGCTAGAGGCAATACCAATAATTGCATCCCCATTTGTAAGTTTAACATCTAATAAGTGGTCGCCTTCTCTTAATGAAATAGCGATTTTACCATTTTGTCTAATTAATTCATATTCTTTAATGCTTGTACGTTTTACAACGCCTTGTTCAGTAGCAAAGAATAAGTAATCGCCTTCTTTATATTCATCAACAGAAATGATTGCCTTAACTGCTTCATCCTTTTCTAAGCTTAATAAGTTTACAACTGGTAATCCTTTTGCTGCTCTTGAGAACACTGGAACTTGATATCCACGCATTCTATAAACTTTACCATAACTTGTAAAGAACATTAAATCTGTATGTGTTTTTGCATGTACTAAGATATCTACAACATCATCTTCATGTGTTTGCATACCTTTAACTCCACGTCCGCCACGATTTTGTGTTCTAAATGTATCGGTTGCGACACGTTTAATGTATCCGTTCTTTGTTAATGTGATAATGATTTCTTCTTCAGGAATTAAATCTTCATCATCAATGTTAGATACTTCATTTGAAATATATGTACGTCTTTCATCACCAAATTTATTTTTGATTTCTTCTAATTCATCAAGAACAACTTTTAATTCGTTCTTTCGATCAGATAAGATTTCATTATATTCGGCAATTTGAGCAATTAATCTAGCAATTTCATCTTCAATTTTATGTTTTTCAAGTCCTGTTAATTTAGAAAGTCTCATATCAAGAATTTCTTTAGCTTGAATATCGCTAATACCAAATCTTTCCATTAATCTTACTTTTGCAGCTTCGGTTGATGGAGCGGTTTTAATAATTTCAACGACTTCATCAATATTATCAATAGCAATTTTCAAACCTTGCAAAATATGATTTCTTGCTTCTGCTTTCTTTAAAAGAGTTCTTGTTCTTCTCCCTATAACTTCAACTTGGAAATCAAGATATTGTTTTAATAATTCATTAATTGGTAAAACTTTTGGTTCACCATTTACTAAACATAAGTTAATTACACCAAATGATGCTTGTAATTGAGTTAATTTATAAAGTTTATTTAAAATTACTTCCGCAATGGCATCTCTTCTTAATTCAATGACAATTCTAATACCCTCTTTGTTAGATTCATCACGAATATCAGTGATGCCTTCAACGATTTTTTCACGAACTAAATGTGCAATATTCTCAATCATTAATGCTTTGTTAACTGCGTAAGGAATTTCAGTTACGATAATTCTCTTTTTGCCGTTATCTTGCTCAATAATTTCACACTTTGATCTAACAACAACAGCGCCTTGTCCTGTTTCGTAAGCTTTTTTAATTCCGCTACGACCTAAGATAATGCCGCCTGTTGGGAAATCAGGTCCATAAATATATTCACTCATTAATTCGAGTGGAGTAATTTCAGGATTTTCTGCTACTGCTTTAATTGCATTAATTGTTTCAGTTAAGTTATGTGGTGGCATATTTGTTGCCATACCAACCGCAATACCGTTTGAACCATTAACAATTAAATTTGGGAAACGAGATGGAAGAACGACTGGTTCTTTTTCTTGTCCATCATAGTTATCCATAAAATCTACTGTATCTTGGTCGATGTCTCTTACCATTTCCACAGCAATTTTTGACATTCTTGCTTCGGTATAACGCATAGCGGCAGCTTCATCACCATCGATAGATCCAAAGTTACCATGTCCATCAACAAGAGTATAACGCATGTTGAATGGTTGAGCTAAACGTACTAATGAGCCATAAATTGCCGAGTCACCATGAGGGTGATATTTACCCATGACGTCACCAACAATACGAGCAGATTTTTTAAATGGTTTTGTAGGTCCAATACCTAATTCGTTCATACCATAGACAATTCTTCTATGAACTGGTTTTAAACCATCGCGAACATCTGGAAGTGCACGAGCAACAATAACAGACATCGCGTATTCAAGGAATGAACTTTTAACAGTTTCCGTGATTTTTACATCACGCATTTCAGGAACGATACCTTCTTCGATATCTTCTAAAGCTTTTTCATCTTCTTCAGTGAATTCTTCTTCAGTTTCTTCAACTTCTTCGTCGAGTTCTTCTTCTAATTTTTCGTCTAAGTCAAATTCTTTTTCTGCCATAAAGTATCACTCCTTTCTAAATATCTAAGTTCTTAACAAATTTCGCGTATTTGTTAATAAATTCTTTTCTAGGTTCAACTTTTTCTCCCATCAACATATCAAAGACTAAATCCGCTTCGATTGCATCATCAAGAGAAACTCTCATCATCTTGCGTGCTTTAGGATCCATTGTTGTTTCCCAAAGTTGTGTATCATCCATTTCACCAAGACCTTTATAACGTTGAATATCAATTTTTGCGTTCGCAGGTAATTTTGATTTTAATACCTCTAATTGCTCATCGTTGTAGCAATAATAATGTTTTGAACGATATGTTGCACGATATAGAGGTGGTTGTGCAATATAGACATATCCTTGCTCAATAAGTGGTCTCATGAAACGATAGAAGAATGTTAAGAGTAAGATTCTAATATGTGAACCATCAACGTCAGCATCGGTCATGATAACGATTTTGTGATATCTAATTTTCGATACATCAAATTCAGGTCCGAATCCACCACCGATGGCGATAATCATATTTCCAATTTCCGCATTAGCGAAAATTCTCTTTGCTTGAGCTTTTTCTACGTTTAAGATTTTACCTCTTAAAGGTAAGATTGCTTGAGTATCTCTATCTCTACCATTTTTAGCAGAACCACCAGCAGAGTTACCCTCAACAATAAATAATTCACATCTTTCTGCTTCTTTACTTGAACAGTCAGCGAGTTTACCAGGAAGAGATGCAACATCTAAAGCCGACTTTCTTCTTGTGTTTTCACGAGCATTTCTTGCTGCGATACGAGCATTAGAAGCAAGAATTACTTTGTCAACAATAATCTTTGCGACTTTTGGATTTTCTAATAAATAACGATTTAATTGTTCACCAACAATATTGGAAACAATTTTACGAACTTCAGAGTTACCTAATTTTGTTTTAGTTTGACCTTCATATTGTGGATTAGGGTGTTTAACTGAAACAATTGCAGTTAAACCTTCTCTCACATCGTCGTTTGTTAAATTGTCATCATTATCTTTTAACATCTTATTTTGACGAGCATATTGGTTAATAACACGAGTAATAGCCATACGGAAACCTTCTTCGTGTGTACCACCTTCGTGAGTATTGATGTTATTACAGAATGAATATACATTTGCAGTATATCCATCGTTATATTGCATAGCGATTTCGGCCATAATGCCAGAATCTACACCTTCACAATAGATGACGTCTTCAAATAATGGAGTTTTATTAGTGTTTAAATAAGAAACATATTCTTTGACGCCACCTTCATAGTGGAATGTATCTTCTTGAACATTTTCCATATCTCTTTCGTCACGAACAATAATCTTAACACCTTTGTTTAAGAAAGCCATTTGACGTAAGCGATCACGGATTGTTTCATACTTAAAGACAGTTGTCTCTTGGAAGATTGTGCCATCTGGTTTAAATGTAACAATTGTTCCAGTATCTGAAGCATCGCCAATTCTTTCTAATGGTTTAGAAACATGTCCACCGTTTGCAAAGCAGATTTTAAATTCTCCGCCATCTTTATGAACAACTACTTCTAACCATTCACTTAAAGCATTAACGACAGAAGCACCAACACCATGTAAACCACCAGATACTTTATATCCGCCACCTTCACCGAATTTACCACCAGCGTGTAAAACAGTATAAACTGTTTCAACTGCAGGTTTTCCAGTCTTAGCGACAATACCAACAGGAATACCACGTCCATTATCAGAAACAGTGATAGTATCTCCTTTGTTAATGGTAACTGTAACGATTGTACAATAACCCGCTAAAGCTTCATCGATTGCGTTATCAACAATTTCCCAGACAAGGTGATGTAAACCTGGTTCTGCTGTTGTACCAATGTACATACCAGGACGTTTACGTACAGCCTCAAGACCTTCAAGAACTTGAATGTTCTTTTCAGTATACTCTTCTGGTGCTTTCGCTAATTCTTCCTCTTGTTTCTTTAATTCATCTTCCATGAGTATTCCTCCTCAATATATTTTGATTAGCAACGTCATATATCGTTGCCTTATATTTTTCATTAATGTGTGTGCCAGTAATAAATACTTGGCTAAATTTTTCTAAGAAATTAATCATCTTATCTTGATGTGTTTGATCTAATTCTGATAAAACATCATCTAAGACTACGATTGGTCTTTTTGCTCGATCCTCCACTAAGAAGTAAGGAGCAATCTTTAAGGCGATAGCAGCAAGACGCTTTTCGCCTTGTGAGCCAAAATTACTAATTAAGGCTCCGTTTAGATACGTAGAGAAGTCTTCATGGTGCACCCCTATAGTTGTCACCTTATACTTCAAATCGTTCTCTAAACAATCTTTAAATGCCTTTTGAGCTTTCTCTAAATACTCTTCTTTAGAATTAAACTCTACATACGCATCATACTTGAGAGTAATCTTTCGCTTAATGAAACTTATTGCACTAAGAGTTTTGTTAATAAGTGGTTCAAGCATTGTTATAAACTCTTTTCGTTTTAAACAAACTTCATAACTTTCTTCAATTAAACGATTAGTTACTATTTCAAGATGATCAACATTAGGCTTTGCTGATTTTAATATAGCGTTTCTTTCTTTTGTGAGTTTGGCACATCTTGTACAAGCTTCTAAATATTTATTAGACAACTTACTAAGTTGCATATTTAGAAAGCTTCTTCTTAGCCTTGGTGATGCCTGGAATATTCCAACATCCTTAGGTTCAAACACTATAACGTTGATTAAATCCGCTAATTCAGATAGTTTACTGAGTTCAACTTTATTGCAAGTTATCTTTTGTCCATCGTTAGTGAGAATCATTTTAATTTTTTTATTCTCATCATCGATTTTAACTAAAGCCTCAATACTAGCGAATTCTTTATCCTTCTTTATCAAATCTCGATGATTCAAAGTTCTAAACGATCTAGCAAATGAGAGATAATATATCGCTTCTACTAAATTCGTTTTACCTGTACCGTTTTGACCAAGAATGATATTTAATCCTTCTTTAAAATCAACACTGATTTTTTCGTAATTTCGAAATTGTTCAAGAGTTAATTTTTCAACAATCATTCGTTCACAATTTTAAACGTTTGATTTTCAACTTCTACAATCATTTCGTTATATAACTTTCGACCTCGACGATTATCAAACTCACCATTGATTTTAACTTTATGTTCTTGCAAATAAAATTTTGCTTCGCCACCAGTTTGAATCAAATTAGCAAGTTTTAAGAATTGTCCAAGGGTTACAAACTCTGTAGAAATTGTTATTTGTTTCATATAGAAAAATCCTTTCAAAATTACGCAAAATTATTATATCATAAGCTTCAAAAAAAAGGAATATATAATATTCCTTTAATTTTGTTGTTTCGTGGCTTAAATATATCTTATTTTGAGTTGTAACGCTATATCAAAAAATACGTTATGCTATTTTGTTTAAAAATCAAAGAAAAAATCACCTTCAAATTTTGAAAGTGATTTATGTTTTTATTAATAAGTTCTAACAGGTGTTACCAATTGAACGTGTGATTCATCTTTAACGTTCTTGATAACAAATGGTTTCATTTCACCTAAGAAAGCAATTGTAATATCTTCACATTTAGCAGCTTTGATAGCTTGCATAACATATGTGGAGTTAAATGAAACTTCTAATCTTTCACCAGTATATTGGAATGTTGAAATTCTTTCTGTTGCCGATCCAACTTGAGATGATTTTGTAGAAATTTCAACAGAATCTTCTGTCATAGTGATTTTTACCACGTTTTCGCGGTCTACAGAAAGCAAAGAGACACGTTCCATAGCAGCAATCAATTCTTGTGAATTCGCTTCTAGGAAGTAAGAAAAACCATGTGGAATAATATGTTTAGTATTTGGATACTCACCATTAACCAAACGAGTTGTAACCAAAGTTCCATCTAATGCAAAGACAACTTTCTTTTCACCGATTGCTAAAGTTACTGTGGAATTTTCATCAAGGAGATGAGCAACATCACTCATAACTGTTGCTGGAACATTAGCTAAGAAATTACATCTCTCATTTAGATGAACTGTCTTTTTAGCAAGACGAGCACTATCAGTTGCAGTTGCAGTTAATTCACCATCAACAGCCTCTAAATTTAAAGCTGTTAAAATAGGTCTTTGATCACGTGTTGAAGCAGCGAATGCGGTTTGATCTACTAAGTCTTTAAATTCTGCATAAGACATTTGCACTTTTGCACCTGTCATTTCTAAATCTATATTAGGATATTCTTCAGCTTTTACCGAGTTTAGTTTAAAGTCTGATTTTCCATCACTAATTTTTGCAATAGTTTCATCTAAAACTTCAAAGGTGACTTCTTGTCCTTCTAAACGACGAACAATCTCCGTTATGAATTTGTTAGCAACTAAAGTTTCACCATAATTAACGTCACGAATAATTTCTTTATCTTCAATCATAAAAGGAATTGTTGTTTGAATAGTTAATTCAGCATTACTTCCTGTAAGTTCTAAACCTTTTTCGCAAATCTTAATCTTAACATTTGCCATGACAGGAATTGGAGACTTTGATCCAATAGCTTTAGCCGAAATCATAAGTCCTTTTAGAAATTGTTCTCGATTGATTGTGAATTTCATAATTTATATCTCCTATTATTTGATATTAATATAATAATTATTATTACATTAGTGGATAGTGTGGAAAACTTATTTAACCTATCCGCTTATTTATTATAACATAATAAATATAACAAAGAAATAACTTTTTGTTTAAGGTGTTTGAATCTGCTATTTTAAGCGATTCTTAAGCTCTTTTATAACAGTTTTTAGTTGTTCACTTGTTTTCAACTCTTTTTCCACTTTTTTTACAGCAGACATTACAGTTGAGTGATCCTTGCCTCCAAATGTTTGACCGATTTTGGTAAAAGGCATATCTAATATTTCGCGACACAAGTAAATAGCGATATGGCGAGCCATAGATATTTCGCTTGTTCTAATCTTTCCAGTTAGTTGACTTGGCGTAAGGTTATAATAATCGGCAACAACACTAATGATTTTAGATTCATTTAATTTCTTTTCTTTAGATTTATGAGATGTTGGAACAGATTCTTGAGCTAGAGCTAAATCAATATGACTTGATTGCTTAATATTGATTGTGTAGAAAACTAAGCGATTAAGAGCACCTTCGAGTTCGCGAACGTTATTTCCAAAGTTTTGGGCTAAGAATTCTAAAGCAGCATCATCAAATCTACTTATTTCTAATCCATTAGCCTCAATTTTTTTCTTTAAAATAGCAATGCTTGTTGGAGTATCAGGTTGTTCTATCTTACTTAATAAACCAGATGAAAATCTTGTTACTAAGCGCTCTTCTAGACCATTTAAGTCTAATGGTTGACGGTCGCTAGTTAAGACAATTTGCTTATTAGAATTAATTAATGTTTGGAAAGCGTAGAAAAACATTTCTTGAGTCTTATCTTTGTTTGCTAAAAATTGAATATCGTCTACTAACAAAACATCGACAGTGCGGAAAAAGTCTTTTAAACCATCTGATTCACGATCGCCTTTGACAAATTTAATATACTCATCAACGAAGTTATCAGTAGTTATATATAAAACATTTAAACGAGGATTTCTTACTTTGATATAGTTTCCAATTGCGTGTAACAAATGAGTTTTACCTAATCCAGAATTTGAGTAAATAAATAAAGGATTATAAAATTTACCAGGATTAGATGCAATCATTAAAGCAGCTTGTTTAGCTTCGATATTTGATGGTCCGACAACGAAATTATCAAAAGTATAATTAGGGTTGATTTCTGAATTCTCAAAGAAACTATTTTTAGGTTTACTTTCTACTTGTGGAACTGCTTGAATAGAGGCTTCTTGCTTTGATATGAATTCGAGAATGAAATTTGTTTCAGTAACCTCTGTAACAGTATTTAATAAGTCAGCACGATAGTTTTTTTCAATGATAGAGCGAGCAAAATCTGTAGATACCATAATAGTCATATGATTACCATCTATATTATAAATAGAGGTATCTGCAAAGAAGGAATCGTAGATTGCCTTGTCATTAATAGAGTCACGCATTTTATCAAGGACACGATCCCAAACATCGTTCCAAAGAGTTTTGCGTTCAGTAATTGTTGTAGCCATAAAAATAGCCTCCTAACACAAGAAAAATTCTATCACAAATGTTGATAAAATTTAACAAAAATATATCCTATAATTTTTTATCCACACTTTTATAGTGATTTAAGCACCAATTTATCGAGTTTTCCACACTTTCCACAAAATTTCACTGTGGAAAACATGTAGATAAAATTATACACTGTGGAAAATGTAGAATGTGTGAATAACCCAATTTTATTAGTAAACAACATTTTTTCTTTATGAGAATAAACAACAAAAAACTATATAAGTATTGACTTATATAAATTAAATATTTAAAATTGTTTTGCGTATAAGTTTCAAAATCGGAGGTGTTAATTGTGAAAAGAACGTATCAACCAAGTAAAAGAAAAAAACAATCCGTCCACGGATTTAGAGCTAGAATGGCTACTCCTAACGGCAGAAAAGTATTAGCAAGACGCCGTGCAAAAGGAAGAAAAGTCTTATCAGCTTAAGTTTTCTTGGCCACTAGGATAATCACTAGTGGCTTTTTAAGATTTTTATCAAGGAGGGATGATCATGATTAAAAAGAAAGACAGAGTTAAAAAGCATGAAGAATTCCAAGAAATCATTCGCTCCAAGAATATAGAAAAAAACAATGCCTACATTATTTACTATCGAAAGAATGAAGAGCACACAGCAAGAGTAGGTATATCAGTTTCAAAAAAATTAGGGAACGCTGTGGTGCGTAATAAAACTAAACGACAAGTAAGACACATTGTACATAACGTTTTAGATAAAAATAAAAATGTCGATTTAGTTATTATTGTTCGAGCAAATTATCACAAAAATATTTTTTCAGAAAATCAACATTTAATGGATGAGCTTTTGAAAAAAATAGGGAGGAAAATAGATGAACAAATTTAAAAAATGGTTCAAAGTATTCGCTGGACTTCTATTTGCAGGATTCTTCTTATCAGGATGTACAGCTAACTTCTGTTCCAATAAGGATGTTGCGTATAAATGGTATGCAACATATGGAAGTGTTGAAAAACGTGATGAACTTTTAAAATCATTATCAGAGACTGTTGATATTCCTCATACAGATTTCTGGAGTTACTTTGATGATCAAACATTAGAAATTGCTACAAAAGAATATAACGCTAAAGCAAAAAGCGAAGATAAATTATCAGAAGCAGAAATTTTAAAGAATTATGGCTATGCATTATATTTAGATTCTGATTATACATCTACTAACAATCGTGAATTATGGGTTAACTTTGATAAAATAGTTGATACATATAACTCTGTATCAGCAGAAAATAAAGCTAAAGGACCTACAAAAGATTTTATTACTAGTTACAAAGGAACCTTAGCTGCTTCTACTCAAAATTATCGTACTTGTATTACACCAGTTACTGGTATGTATGGATCAAGCGGAAATCAAGTTGAAGTACAAGCAAAAACTTGGGGAGATGCCTGGAATAAAGGTTTATTAGAAGGTTTATTTGTTTACCCAATTTCTTGGGGGGTTCACCAATTATCAATGTTATTTGGTGCGAACGGATGGGGACAATTACTTGCAATTATCTTTATCACCATCATTGTTCGTGGACTAATGATGCTTGTCACATTTAAATCAACAGCAGCACAATCTAAGATGACTGCTCTTCAACCAGAATTAACAAAATTACAAGCTAAGTATCCTAATTCAAATACTAATCAATATGAAAAACAACGTTTGGCACAAGAACAAATGGAATTATATAAGAAACATGGTATTAATCCATTATCACAACTTCTTGTATTAATTATTCAATTCCCAGTATTTATCTGTGTATGGAGTGCATTACAAGGTGCAGCAATATTAACATCTGACAGTGTACTTGGTCTTGAATTAAGTGCAAGCTTAGGAAGTGAAATGATTAATTTCTCATCGTTAAGTTGTATTACTGCAATTGTGTTATTTATTCTTATGTCTGGTACTCAAATTGTATCTATGAAGTTACCACAATGGATGCAAAAACGTGCTAATAAGAAGATTTCCAAAATGGGTAAAAACCCAGCAATGGATAAGACACAATCACAAACAAAGATGATGAGTAATATCATGCTTATTATGATTATTATTATGGGTATCTCATTACCTTCTGCTATGGGTGTTTATTGGTTGATCTCAGCACTTATATCGTTAACACAAACGTTGATAACACAAAGAATTATGAGGAAGAAAAAACAATGAAAAAGTATGAAGCAAAAACTGTAGAAGCCGCTATCGATTTAGCGTGCCAAGACTTAATGATGGAACGCGAGTCATTAATGTATGAAGTAGTGTATGAAAAGAAAACACTCTTTAGCAAAAAGGCAGAAATTAACGTATTTGATTTATCAGATGTAGTTGAATATGCTCAAAGCTATATTAAAAGTTCAATCGCGACATTTGGTATTGATGTTGAAACAAAAGCAACAATATCAGATGACATTATCCGTTTATCACTTAATAGTGAACACAATTCAATTATTATTGGTAAAGGTGGAAAAACTCTTCAAGCTATTAATGAATTAACTAAATTAGCAGTATCAGCAAAATTTAAAAGAAGATTTAGAATCTTACTTGATGTTGGTGAATACAAAAACGACAAATATCATAAGTTAGTTCATATGGCAAAAAGAATTGCAAGAGATGTTCAAAAAACTAAAACTACTGCTACTTTAGATCCAATGCCTGCAGATGAAAGACGTGTAATTCATAATGCACTCTCACACATGCACAATATTAAAACTGAAAGCGTTGGAGACGGAAAGAAACGTCAAATTACAATTAAATATGTTGAATAGTGTATAGAGATGGTTGAATGAAAGTCGACCATCTTTTTTGTTAGTAAAAAAACCACTTAATGAATTTAATCACAAAGTGGTTTGTGTTTTAATGTTTAAGTTTGTTTTTTGAAAGCATTTTTATAATTTTATTAATTTGATTTTTAGAATAATGTGATACGTATATGTATTTAATATGTCCATATCTCATTTCTACTTTTAGATATTTTGAAAATAAGAATCTTGCCGATGTATATCTTCTTTTTTCTTCATTTGTTAATTTCACAACAGATATATTTTCAATTTCTGATGGGTAAATTATCCAATTACTATTTAAATCTTTTTCGTTTTTTGCATAATTTACTAAATAAAAGAAATCTACTTTGTCATAATTAGGTTCAATTGTAACTCTTTGTAAACAAAACATTGCAGTAAAGGGTATTGAAATACACAAGGCATATATAACTACAAAATACCAATCATTAAGTAATCC
>JAFLUZ010000029.1:500-761 GCA_022508535.1 Erysipelotrichales bacterium | reverse complement strand
CAGGGCTTCACCGTTCTCTTGTCGCACTTGGCCTTTGAGCAAGTGGTCTGGATACGAGGGAACAGTGAAGCTGCTGACGAGCGGCGGACGGCTGAGTAACGCGTGGGAACGTACCCCAAAGTGAGGGATAACTACTCGAAAGAGTGGCTAATACCGCATGTGATCTTCGGATTAAAGCATTTATGCGCTTTAGGAATGGCCTGCGTACGATTAGATAGTTGGTGAGGTAAAGGCTCACCAAGTCGACGATCGTTAGATGGT
>JAFLUZ010000029.1:0-490 GCA_022508535.1 Erysipelotrichales bacterium | reverse complement strand
TCTTTCACAATGGGCGAAAGCCTGATGGAGCAACGCCGCGTGCAGGATGAAGGCCTTCGGGTTGTAAACTGCTTTTATAAGCGAGAAATATGATGGTAACTTATGAATAAGGATCGGCTAACTACGTGCCAGCAGCCGCGGTCATACGTAGGATCCGAGCATTATCCGGAGTGACTGGGTGTAAAGAGTTGCGTAGGTGGCATAATAAGTAGCTAGTGAAATCTGGTGGCTCAACCATTCAGACTATTAGCTAAACTGCTAAGCTCGAGACCGTTAGGGGTAACTGGAATTTCTAGTGTAGGAGTGAAATCCGTAGATATTAGAAGGAACACCGATAGCGTAGGCAGGTTACTGGGACGGTTCTGACACTAAGGCACGAAAGCGTAGGGAGCAAACGGGATTAGATACCCCGGTAGTCTACGCTGTAAACGATGGATACTAGCAGTTTCGGGTATCGACCCCCGGAGTTGCGAAGCTAACGCGTTAAGTA
>JAFLUZ010000028.1 GCA_022508535.1 Erysipelotrichales bacterium | reverse complement strand
GGTTCCCTCAGAATGGACGGAAACCATTCGGAGAGCGCAAAGGCAGAAGGGAGCTTGACTGCGACACCGACGGGTGGAGCAGGTACGAAAGTAGGACTTAGTGATCCGGTGGTATAAAGTGGGATTGCCATCGCTCAACGGATAAAAGCTACCCTGGGGATAACAGGCTTATCACTCCCAAGAGTTCACATCGACGGAGTGGTTTGGCACCTCGATGTCGGCTCATCGCATCCTGGGGCTGTAGCAGGTCCCAAGGGTTGGGCTGTTCGCCCATTAAAGCGGTACGCGAGCTGGGTTCAGAACGTCGTGAGACAGTTCGGTCCCTATCCGGCGCAGGCGCAGGATATCTGAGAGGAGCTGTCCTTAGTACGAGAGGACCGGGATGGACGGACCGCCGGTGTACCTGTTGGGAACCAATCCCATGGCAGGGTAGCCGAGTCCGGCAGGGATAAACGCTGAAGGCATCTAAGCGTGAAGCCCCCCTCAAGATGAGATATCCCAGAAAGTAAGACCCCTTGAAGACTACGAGGTAGATAGGCTTAAGGTGTAAGTGCAGCAATGCATTCAGCTGATAAGTACTAATCGGTCGAGGGCTTAACCATGAGTAAACCGCAGAGCGGTTAACTCGGAAGAATCTTCGATTCTTCCCAAACAGCTTCGTTTGGAAGAACGTAAACGTTCTTCCCATAGACAAACGAAGTAATTGTTTCAAGTTAGATTACGAAGTAATCTTACTTATGGGATTTCAGGTTCGGTTTTGAGGGCATAATGTTACCCTATGAGAAGTGTCTGCAAAAGCAGCC
>JAFLUZ010000027.1:583-832 GCA_022508535.1 Erysipelotrichales bacterium | reverse complement strand
CAAGTCGAACGAGAATCCAATGATTGATTCCTTCGGGATGAAAGATTTGGAGGAAAGTGGCGGACGGGCGAGTAACGCGTGAGTAACCTGCCCATAAGAGGGGGATAATCCATGGAAACGTGGACTAATACCTCATATTGTAAGCTTACCGCATGGTTTGTTTATGAAAGATTTATCGCTTATGGATGGACTCGCGTCAGATTAGCTAGTTGGTGAGGTAACGGCTCACCAAGGCGACGATCTGTAGCC
>JAFLUZ010000027.1:0-576 GCA_022508535.1 Erysipelotrichales bacterium | reverse complement strand
GGGGAATATTGCGCAATGGGGGAAACCCTGACGCAGCAACGCCGCGTGCAGGAAGAAGGTCTTCGGATTGTAAACTGTTGTCGCAAGGGAAGAAGGCAATGACGGTACCTTGTGAGAAAGTCACGGCTAACTACGTGCCAGCAGCCGCGGTAATACGTAGGTGGCAAGCGTTGTCCGGATTTACTGGGTGTAAAGGGCGCGTAGGCGGGATTGCAAGTCAGAAGTGAAATGCCGGGGCTTAACTCCGGAGCTGCTTTTGAAACTGTAATTCTTGAGTATCGGAGAGGAAAGCGGAATTCCCAGTGTAGCGGTGAAATGCGTAGATATTGGGAGGAACACCAGTGGCGAAGGCGGCTTTCTGGACGACAACTGACGCTGAGGCGCGAAAGTGTGGGGAGCAAACAGGATTAGATACCCTGGTAGTCCACACCGTAAACGATGGATACTAGGTGTAGGAGGTATCGACCCCTTCTGTGCCGCAGTTAACACAATAAGTATCCCACCTGGGGAGTACGGTCGCAAGACTGAAACTCAAAGGAATTGACGGGGGCCCGCACAAGCAGTGGAGTATGTGGT
>JAFLUZ010000026.1 GCA_022508535.1 Erysipelotrichales bacterium | reverse complement strand
TTATGCGTAATTTCCAAAATAGCGGCTTTTCCTGTCGCCTTTTCTGTCTTACGGTATCAAACAAAAAATTCCGACTGCGATGCAGTCGGAATAAATTTTGAGAGGCGTCACCCGGAATCGAACCGGGGATAAGGGCTTTGCAGGCCCGTGCCTTACCTCTTGGCCATGACGCCAAAATGGAGCGGAAAACGAGATTCGAACTCGCGACCCCTGCCTTGGCAAGGCAGTGCTCTACCACTGAGCTATTCCCGCATATAAAATGCCTCAGAGTGGAATCGAACCACCGACACAGGGATTTTCAGTCCCTTGCTCTACCGACTGAGCTACAGAGCCATAATGGCGGTTTCGACGGGACTTGAACCCGCGATCTTCTGCGTGACAGGCAGACGTGATAACCACTACACCACGGAACCATTGGTTGCGGGAGATGGATTTGAACCATCGACCTCTGGGTTATGAGCCCAGCGAGCTACCGAGCTGCTCCATCCCGCGATAAAACAAATGGCGGAGGAAAAGGGATTCGAACCCCTGCGCCGCTTGCACGACCTCCCGGTTTTCAAGACCGGTCCCTTCAACCAGACTTGGGTATTCCTCCATAAAATGGTGCCTAAGGTCGGACTTGAACCGACACGAGGGTTGAATCTCGCAGGATTTTAAGTCCTGTGCGTCTACCTATTCCGCCACTCAGGCACTAATTAATCAACCTATTTTTGCGTTGACTACTTAATTATATACTATTTTTTTATATTTGACAACCTTTTTTTCACTTTTTTTTATTTTTTTTACTAAAATAATTGAAAAAAATACTTTTTTATTATATAATATGTAATGTATTTAAAGAAACGCGCCCATAGCTCAATTGGATAGAGCGT
>JAFLUZ010000025.1 GCA_022508535.1 Erysipelotrichales bacterium | reverse complement strand
CACATACTCCACTGCTTGTGCGGGCCCCCGTCAATTCCTTTGAGTTTCAGCCTTGCGGCCGTACTCCCCAGGTGGATCACTTATTGTGTTAACTGCGGCACGGACAGGTTCTCTGCCCACACCTAGTGATCATCGTTTACGGCGTGGACTACCAGGGTATCTAATCCTGTTTGCTCCCCACGCTTTCGAGCCTCAGCGTCAGTAAAGACCCAGCAAGCCGCCTTCGCCACTGGTGTTCCTCCTAATATCTACGCATTTCACCGCTACACTAGGAATTCCGCTTGCCTCTATCTCACTCAAGAAATACAGTTTCAAAAGCAGGCTATGGGTTAAGCCCATAGTTTTCACTTCTGACTTGCATTCCCGCCTACGCTCCCTTTACACCCAGTAATTCCGGACAACGCTCGCCACCTACGTATTACCGCGGCTGCTGGCACGTAGTTAGCCGTGGCTTCCTAAAGGGGTACCGTCATTATCGTCCCCCTCCACAGAGGTTTACAATCCGAAAACCTTCTTCCCTCACGCGGCATCGCTGCATCAGGGTTTCCCCCATTGTGCAATATCCCCCACTGCTGCCTCCCGTAGGAGTCTGGGCCGTATCTCAGTCCCAATGTGGCCGTTCAACCTCTCAGTCCGGCTACTGATCGTCGACTTGGTGAGCCGTTACCTCACCAACTATCTAATCAGACGCGAGCCCATCTTTCGGCGGATTGCTCCTTTGGTACATCGAGGATGCCCTCAATGCACGTTACGCGGTATTAGCAGTCGTTTCCAACTGTTGTCCCCCTCCGAAAGGCAGGTTGCTCACGTGTTACTCACCCGTCCGCCACTGATCCAAGGAGCAAGCTCCTCTTCACCGTTCGACTTGCATGTGTTAGGCGTGCCGCCAG
>JAFLUZ010000024.1 GCA_022508535.1 Erysipelotrichales bacterium | reverse complement strand
CGTCTGCGCTGAAACACGCCGCCCGCACGGCCGGTATTTCACTGCTTGCCGCAAACGATATAACAGGCACGAGCGATAAAACAAAAACTGCCGAAAGCAGCACACATAAAAACTTTTTCATTCTTTTCCTTCCTTCCGATAAAACATGATAAAACATATTTATATTTTAACTTATTTCAGCTCTTAAAACAAGCTCTTTTAAAAATTGTAGGTTTGTCAATGATGTGTTACAAAAAAGATTAAAGAATTTTGCCCTCATCAAGGAAAGCCCGGATGTAGTCAACAGGAGCTTTCCAGTTTAAGGGGCGCATAGGAAACTTGTTGTATCTATAGTTGTGTACCTTTAATTGTTTTGCAAAATCATCAAATGAATAAAAAGTATGAGTTGCATAGAAGTATTCATTGTCTTTACGATGTGAACGCTCAACTTTTCCATTGTGTCTCGGAGTGTAAGGCCTGATCAGTTTATGGTGAATATGTAGCTTCTCAAGAAGATTTTCGAACATCGTCGGAGTTGGATTTTGCGTGTTTGCAAAACGTTTTGTAAACTCTGCTCCATTATCTGTCTGAATACACTCTATCTTGAACGGAAATCTCTTAACAAGGTGTTCGAGAAAGACAGCGGAGCTGTAAGAGCTATGTTCCTCAAATGCCTCTAAATAGCGGTATCTTGAATATTCATCAATGGCAGTATACTGATAAAACTTCTGACCTTTAGCTTCACCTACAATGCACGCCTCTGGTACAAACTTCACATCTATTTGCACTCTTTGGCCGGGATACTGCATTTGCTCATAGGGCTTGGGCATGTATTTAGGGTTTGGTGGTTTGACAGCCATCTGACCCTGCCTTCTCAAAACACGGTAAAGGCCTGTTATGGATCTTGAATATCCTCGCTGCCTGAGTT
>JAFLUZ010000023.1 GCA_022508535.1 Erysipelotrichales bacterium | reverse complement strand
GAATCCCCAAAAGGCGTCTCAGTTCGGATTGCAGGCTGCAACTCGCCTGTATGAAGTCGGAATTGCTAGTAATCGCGGATCAGCATGCCGCGGTGAATACGTTCCCGGGCCTTGTACACACCGCCCGTCACACCATGAGAGCCGGGAACACCCGAAGTCCGTAGTCTAACCGCAAGGAGGACGCGGCCGAAGGTGGGTTTGGTAATTGGGGTGAAGTCGTAACAAGGTAGCCGTTCGAGAACGAGCGGCTGGATCACCTCCTTTCTAAGGAGACATCACAGGGTCACAAGCTCTGTGTAAATTCCTATGGTCAGCCTTTTCTGTCTTGCATTGTTCAATTTTGAGGGTACATTCGTACCCAGAGGAAGATGGGCCCGTAGCTCAGCTGGCTAGAGCGTACGACTGATAATCGTAAGGTCGGTGGTTCGAGCCCACTCGGGCCCACCATTTTCCAAGAATTTGGGGGATTAGCTCAGCTGGGAGAGCGCCTGATTTGCATTCAGGAGGTCAGCGGTTCGATCCCGCTATTCTCCACCACCCGGCATCGCCGGACATGTACCTTGAAAACTAAACAGAGGAAAGAAGAAAGCAAGGCAACAGAGGGCGCGATGTTAACACATCGCACATGAAAGAAGCAAAAGTGGAAAAACTTTAAATGGGTAATACAATTTTGTAAACAACTTCTGTTGAGCCTGCATAATTCAAGAGAACCAAATATTATAGAGGAGCAATCTATAATACCGTTTCAAAGCCCAGCGAAAGCGGGTTTGAAACGGAGAGGAGGAAAAAGCGAAACGTAGCGAATGTTCGCCGCATGCGGCGGACGTAGTGGAGTGCAGCTTTTTCCGACGAAGGTCAAGCTAATAAGAGCGCAAGGGGAATGCCTTGGCATCAGGAGCCGATGAAGGACGTGACAAGCTGCGAAAAGCTTCGGGGAGCTGCAAATAAGCGTTGATCCGGAGATCTCCGAATGTGGCA
>JAFLUZ010000022.1 GCA_022508535.1 Erysipelotrichales bacterium | reverse complement strand
TTGCGATATATCTCTATGAAAAAAAGATGCGAAAACTTTCACAAGAAAGTTGACAGTACCTTAAATAAGTGATATATTTAATAAGCCTTGATTGAGGCATTTATTTTTGAGAGCACTTGTGAAAAAAATGAAAAATTTCACAAAATTGCTTGACAAAGATATATCAATCAGGTAAGATAAGAATGTGAAGAGATGAGATTTCTTCACAAGATCGTTCTTTGACAATTCCTATGACTACAAATTCATACGTGAATTCCAAATAATAATTCCAAGAGCCAAATGGAGAGTTTGATCCTGGCTCAGGATGAACGCTGGCGGCATGCCTAATACATGCAAGTCGAACGGTGAAGCCAAGCTTGCTTGGCAGATCAGTGGCGAACGGGTGAGTAACACGTAGGAAACCTGCCCTGCACTGGAGCATAACCCTGGGAAACCAGAGCTAAATCCCCATATCTGTCTGAGCGGCATCGCTTAGCCAGGAAAAAGGCGCTTGCCTTGATGCAGGAGGGTCCTGCGGTGCATTAGTTAGTTGGTGAGGTAACGGCTCACCAAGGCGATGATGCATAGCCGGCCTGAGAGGGCGACCGGCCACACTGGGACTGAGAGACGGCCCAGACTCCTACGGGAGGCAGCAGTAGGGAATCTTCGTCAATGGGCGCAAGCCTGAACGAGCGATGCCGCGTGGGTGAAGAAGCTTTTCGGAGTGTAAAGCCCTGTTGCGGGTAAAAAAGGAGGTTGAGAGGAAATGGCTTTATTTTGATGGTCACCCGCCAGAAAGTCACGGCTAACTACGTGCCAGCAGCCGCGGTAATACGTAGGTGGCGAGCGTTATCCGGAATGATTGGGCGTAAAGGGTGCGTAGGCGGCCAGATGCGTCGATCGCTAAAGCGCAGCGCTTAACGTTGCGAATTGATCGAAACGGTCTGGCTTGAGAGCAGCAGAGGACGGCGGAACTCCATGTGTAGCGGTAAAATGCGCAGAGATATGGAAGAACACCGGTGGCGAAGGCGGCCGTCTGGGCTGAATCTGACGCTGAGGCACGAAAGCGTGGGGAGCAAACAGGATTAGATACCCTGGTAGTCCACGCCGTAAACTATGAGGAGCAGGTGTTGGTCAGAGATGGTCAGTGCCCAAGCTAACGCAATGACTCCTCCGCCTGGG
>JAFLUZ010000021.1 GCA_022508535.1 Erysipelotrichales bacterium | reverse complement strand
TCTTTTTGGTGCTTTTGATAGATTTTTTAAGAATGCACGTAATAACAAGATTACTGAAAAATACAAATGTATTTTAACTGAAATTCAAGGTCGTATTTTTAGTGACGTGCGCAGTGGAAAAAAGCTGCAAGAAATTTTACCAGTTCTTTTTGATTATGCCAAAATTAATCATCAAGAATTATTTTCTTCAAATAGTTACTTACTAAATTTACTTGCATATTATATGTATACGCGTTGTGATATAGGTATAAAAGAATGATTAGACCAAACAAGTTTACAAACCCGTTTAACTGTATCATTTATGACAGCTATACAATTCTGCAAATTTTATCTAAAAAGAAGCAACTTACAAATAAAAAGCTTCATAGAGCTTTTATTAATAAATTAGGTGATGACAGCGATCCTTTATATGTTTTAAGTTTAGATTTTTTATTTCTTTTAGATTTGATCAACTACAATGTTGAAACGGATATAGTGGAGTTAAAAAATGAAATTAAGTAAATTGTATACAAATAACGATAATTTTAAAACCGTTATTTTTAATGATTTTGTTAATATTATTATTGGCAGAATTGATTTTCCAGAAAATAAAGTCTCAAATGCCCATAATTTGGGAAAGACAATTATCGTAAGATTGATAGACTATCTTCTTTTAAAAGATAACACAAAGGGAGAGTATTTTGATGGGAAGACATTCGAGGATTATATATTCTTTTTGGAAATCAAATTGAATAATGGTAAATATGCAACTATTAAAAGACGGCCTAATTCTAATTTAGTTTCTATTAAGCTTCATGATATAGGAAAGCAAAATTTAATTAATGAAACCTATTGGGATTATGATAATTATACGATAAATGGTAAAAAGAACGCCCAGACCGTATTGCAGAATTTATTAGATTTTAATGTGCTTTCTGAAATAAAATACAGAAATTCTTTAACATATTTTTTAAGGGGACAAGAGGATTACAGTGATCCATTCCAGTTGAAAAAATATACAAAAGGGAAAGAAAAAAATTGGAAGCCTATGTTATTTGAACTCTTAGGATACAACGGCAAGGTGTTAGCTGAAATATTTGAAATCAATGAAATGATGAAAATAACACAAAGTGAAATTGAGCAACTCAAAAAAAATTATAATGTAAAAGAAAAAGAACTGGATAAATATCAAAGTATTAAGGAAGTGTTAGAAAGTAAGATAAAATTATTATCTCAACAATCAGAATCGTTTGATTTTTATCAACACGAAGCAGAAATTTCTGACGAATTGGTTCAACAAATAGAAGCAGAAATAGCCTCACTAAATGTTGAGGATTACAATATTAAACTTGAAATACAGGCGATTACAGAATCAATAGACACGGACATAGCTTATGATTATGATGATGTGTTTGAGTTGTACAAAGAGTTTCAAATACTATTCCCCGATAAACTCAAAAAAAGTTATGAAGAATTAAACGAATTTAATAAAAAGATAACTAACGATAGGAGATTAAGACTTAATGATATATTAAGCGAGAAATTAGATCGTCAAAAACAAGTTGAATTTGCTCTAGCGACGCTTAATAAAAAACGTATATCTGCTTTAAGCAAACTTAGCGAATTAGAAACATTCCAAAAATTTAAAGATGTTCAGAAAGAAGTTATTCATTTATCATCGAGATTAAAAGACGTTATAGAGAAAATAAATGCTATTAACGCTATAAGTGAAAAAAATGTAATTATTGGAGAATATAAGAAAAAATTAGAGGAAGCAAAACATAGCATGTTATCACAGGTGCAATCTGGAACCGAAAAAGGAAGGCAGATAAAGAAAAATTTTGCTGATTATATTAAATTTATTATTGGTTCCGATGCAGTATTAAGTTTTGAACCTTTAAGTACTGGCAACTTAAATTTTAGGTTTGATTTTATTAATTCTAACGGTGAACCAACCAAAGAGAATAAAGGTCATACTTATATGAAAGAAATATGTGCTTGTATGGACTTAGCCATTATCAATAGTTATATAAATGATTCATACTACAGATTTGCTTTTCATGATGGTTGTTTAGATGGCGATGATCCAAAGTTTGCTATTGCATATTTGGAGTTAATAAAAAAACTTTCTCAACAGGGAATGCAATGTATAATTACTATGATTGACAGCGTGGTTCCTAAACAGCAAGATGGAACTACTTATAAGCTTGATAGAAGTGATATCATATTAGAGCTGAATGATGCACCTGATGGATCTGGCACATTATTTGGATTCAAATTTTAATTGTAAACAATTTTTTATTGCAGCGTTACAATTTCTAATAAACAATCCATTAATTAGTTTCTAAAGAAAAAAATGAAAAGGTGAATCATATTTTTTTCAAAAATGGAATAATTTAGGCGTTTTATTCGCTTGATATATGGATGGGGAAATTCTCTCTAAAATTAAATACTAGACGACAGACTCACGGTAATTGCGCCGTGAGTTTTTTGTTGCAAGGAGGTGATGTCTTATGGACTAATTGTAGACTTGCAGGCGGTCTTTAAATGCTTGCAACAGAGTCACAAACAAAAAACATGGAGGAATAATGGAACAAAAACAACTAAAACAATTTACATTTTATGATCTGTACGCCGAGCTTATGGATGTACTTAACGATGAAGAACGCGGAAAGTTACTGCGCCGAATGTGTGAATATATGTTTGCCGAAAAACAAAATGAATTGTCCGACAAGAAGATGATTTATCTTTGGGGTAACATAATTGACTTTCTTGAAGCGGACAAGCTGGCGCAATTAGACGGTAAAACAATTCGCGCAAGCAGGCAGATGAAACACTTTATTTTCTATCGTAACTTCTACGAAGCGGTGGAATTAATGGATGACAAGCAAGCAGGAATCTACATTAAAGCATTGTATAACTATGCGTTTAACAGCGAAGATCCAAGCAAGCTATGTTCGCCTGTGGACTTGTATTTTACGCTTGCAAAGCGCAAGTTAGCGCTTTCTAAGGTGCGTAGTTATGTCGGGAAGAAAGGTGGAAAAGCAGAGAGAATACCGGTAACAAGCGAACAAGTTAGCGCAGTTCAACAACAAGTTGTATCTATAGGAATTGACGGATTTCTCAACAATCATCCACAGGTAAGGAACGATATATACAAGTCGAGTATGCACTTAACGGACGGAGTAGATTGGACAATGCTTGATGAAATGCTGAGCGCTTCATCGTATTCGGATTGCAAAAGTTTGTACCAAATCTTAACGCATTACAAAGAAATAGTGGGCGAAAGGCGGTAAGCAAATGACAAGCAAATACGAAGCAAAGTGGTGGTATCTGTATGCATTTTTGTAGCAGGATAAGAAAAATGTAAATATTTTGGATATTTACATTTTTGCATTCCGAAGCGGGAAACCCGCCTTCGGACTTCGTCCACACGAAAAGAAATAGAACAGGAGGAAATACACATAAGCAATCAACCTATAATTTTCAATATTACATATACACCGCCAAGAATTAAAAGTAATGCAACACAACAGGAGAGAGCAAAGTTTGAACGCGAACGACCGTACTACGAAATGTCCGACAGCAATAATAATATCTACACTTACATGACATCGGATAGAAAGCTGAACGGAGAGAATTCAAAGACTGAAACGCGCCCGCTGCTTAATTACTTTGAAAAGTCCACCGGCGTGTTTAACGGCGACGGGGTTTTGACGCAAGCACAGTTGGCGGAAATACGAGAACGAGCAAAGGCGCCAAAGAATATTTGGCACGGCTTTATATCGCTCAATCAAGAAATGTCGCATAAGATAGACTCGCCCGAAAAGTGTATGAGATTGGTAAAGAAAACATTTGGGGAATTCTTTAATGATATGGGTTTGGATCCGAATAACATTGACCTAATCT
>JAFLUZ010000020.1 GCA_022508535.1 Erysipelotrichales bacterium | reverse complement strand
TTGATGCAACTACAGAAAAATACTTGGGAAGTGGTTATAAATATCTTGCTTCAAAACAATCAAATAGTTTTGTTGATTGCGTTGTAAGTACATCTTCAAGTAAATTGACAATACCTTCTAATACAACTTTCCAATATTCATGTAATATAGGGGAATATTATACATACGACAGTTATCGTGGATATAGTCTTGTTTCATACTATTATTACATTCCATCATCACTTAAAAAAGTTGATGTAACAGATGCTACACAAATTTCATCAAATGCTTTTAGAAATTGTACAAATATTACAGAGATTAATTTGAATGATTCAATTACTTCGATGGAAGATTATGCTTTTTGGCAATCATCAATACCAACGTTAAATAATGATGAGTTTGTTATACGAGGTAAAATACTTCTTGGTTATAATGGGACAAACACAAATGTAATAATTCCAGAAGGCGTTGATTTAATTGCACCAAGAGCATTTTATAAAAACACAAATATAAGATCTGTAATATTCCCAGAATCTGTTTATTTTGTCGGAGAAAATGCGTTTAATGGTTGTGTAAATGCATCAATTAATATTCCGAAGCAAAGTGGATCTTTAACTTTAGGAACTAGTACATTTAGTGAGGTTCTAGGTGTTTACTATATTGATATAAATACATACACAAACGGGAAAGATACATATATATTTGAAATCAATACGGCTGGTAAGGCTGTTATTGTTGGATGTTCAACGACAAGTACTGCTATAACTTTACCAACAACTTTAGGCGGATATCCAGTCATAGCTATTGGGTATAAAGGTATGGCTAATTGTACATCTTTGTCCAGTATTACAATACCAAGCTGCATTGAGTATATAGATTCTTTTGCTTTTGATGGCTGCAGTGGATTAACAACAATAACAATCCCATCTACTGTCTATTATGTTATGGATTGGGCATTTAAGGATTGCACGAACCTACACACTGTTACAATTGCAGAAGGCGTAGAATATTTAGGTGATTTTGCATTCTATAACTGTATAAGTTTAATGGAAATAGTCATTCCTGATTCATGTGAGTATCTTGGTGCATATTGTTTCTATAATTGTACATCACTTGAAAGTGCAACAATCGGAATTAACGTTCCAGAAATTCGTGAATATGCTTTCCATAATTGTAATTCTTTAGCAACTGTAGTTATTGGTACAAGTGTTGAAAAAATAGATGATTATGCTTTTTATAATTGTGCATTGTCTCGATTAACAACACCAGCAGCTTTAATTCATATAGGGAAGTACGCCTTTGCTGAAAATAGTAATTTAACACGAGTTACACTCCGCAATAATTTAACAACAATTGATGATTGGGCATTCAAAGAATGTGTTTTATTAAACACTATTAACTTGCCGTCAACTATGATATATATTGGGAATGGAGCATTTGCTTATTGCTTGTCCTTAGAAAGTGCGAATATTCCTTTACTAGTTACAGAAATTTGTGATTACACATTTATGAACTGTAAATCCTTAAAAACTGTTATTATTAATGGTGATATTGAAAGAATTGGCGATTACGCTTTTATTAATACAAATATTACTTCATTTGATTTCGGAGATGTTTTAGCTGAAATTGGTGATAGTACTTTTGAAAATACTAAATTAACAAACATTTGCCTTCCTGATACTTTAGTCACAATAGGAAGAGGAGCTTTTGCTAGATGTACTTTGTTATCTGAGGTTTCTTTACCAGATAGTGTAACTTCAGTAGGTGCATATGCTTTCTATTTGAATTCAGCTGATTTGCATGCAAGTATCAGATATAACTCTGGTACTGTGGCGGATTACATGTTCTATAATTCATCAATAGTTTCTGTAACTATGGAAAATATGATTACTGCAATTGGTAATTATACTTTTGCAAATTGCTACAAACTAAAAACAATTGAATTTCCAACTGAGCTTAGATCAATTGGTGATTATGCTTTCTATTATAATACTCAATATAGTGAAATTACTTTACCAAACAAAGTAACATCAATCGGTGCTTATGCTTTTGCACTAAGTTATCGCTTGAATAAAATTAATATTCCAGATACAGTTCAAACTATAGGTTCTCATGCTTTTTATAATTGTTTTTATAATCATCCACAAATTAGTATTGAAATTTATTATGTATATGGAGAAATTGCATCTTATTTATTTGATGGACAGCATATCTATCACATTGTTATTGATGATAAAATTTTTGATATTGGAGCTTACGCTTTTTCAAATTGTTTGAATTTGGTGGACATTAGATTACCAGATACAATTGAAAATTGTGGAGATAATGTTTTCTTAAATGATAATTCCATTATTTTAAATATTGAAAGATGTGATGGGTATATAAATGATGATACGTATAATGGTAAATTATCTGGAGTAGGCTATCTAAATATTTACGATTCAGATATTGGAAACAATGCGTTCTCAAATAATATTGCTTTGCTTGAAACTAATATTTATGGAGGTTCAAATATTGGTAATTATGCTTTCTATAATGATTTGTCAATGCTATATTGTTATATTTATGGCAATATTGAAAAAATTGGAAATCATGCATTTGAAGAATGTAAAGCACTTAAGAAAATGGAACTACCAGATACTGTAAATTATATTGGCGAATATGCATTCTATGATTGCAATAGTATGGCTACAATTAATATTCCAAACGGAGTTCCAAACATCAATCAGTATACATTCTTTGGATGTGCATCTTTAAAAGGACTTCAACTTCCAATTTCAATTAAGACTATTAATGATTATGCGTTCTATGGCTGTATTTCTGCAACATCAATTAACATTCCATCAAAGTGTACTGCAATTGGGAATTACGTCTTTTATAACTGCAAAGTTTTAGAAAATTTAATTATTCCAGATTCTATTACTTCTATCGGAGATTATGCATTTAGATCTTGTATAACTTTAGAAGAAATAACAATTGGAAATAATGTTACTCAATTAGGAATTTGTGCTTTTTATGATTGTAATGGATTAAAAGTTGTCTATTTAGGTACTGGTATTCGTGAACTAAAAGATAGACTTTTCTATGGATGTGTAAATTTAGTTGATTTATATGTTTATTCACCCTTATCATTTATTGATGAATTGGCATTCTATGGTGCAGAAGATGTTATTGTTCATATGGGACATGATGGCTATATGGAAAATTTCTTCGATGAAAATGGAATTGTTTATGAAATTGATGAATCTTTAATTTATGAATATAAAATAACATTCGTAGATGAAGATGGAAACATCTTATCAGAAGAAACATATCATTATGGAGATACAATAGTAGCGCCTAAAGATCCAGCAAAAGCAAGTGATGAAACATATGATTACACATTTGCAGGATGGGATAAGACGGTAGGAACATGTACAGGAAATATGACATTTACAGCTACATATAATGAAACCTATATTGAATATACAGTTACATTCTATAATGAAGATGGAAGTGTACTCGCAGAAGTTACATATCATTATGGTGATGAAATCGTATCTCCAGTTACTCCAACAAAAGCAAGTGATAAAACATATGATTATACATTTGCAGGTTGGAATAAAGAATTAGGAACATGTACAGGAGAAATGGAGTTCAGAGCAACATATAGTAAGACATACATTGAATATACAATTACATTTGTTGATGAAAACGGAAATGTAATTTCAAGTAGAACATATCATTATGGCGATGAAGTAGAACTTCCAAGTAATCCAACAAAAGAATCAGATAAGACATATAATTATACATTCTCTGGATGGGATAAAGATGTAACAACTGTTGATGGAAATGCTACATATAAAGCAACATATAGTAAAACCTATATTGAATATACGGTTGTGTTTGAAGATGAAGATGGAAACATCTTATCAGAAGAAACATATCATTATGGAGACACAATAGTAGCGCCTAAAGATCCAGCAAAAGCAAGTGATGAAACATATGATTACACATTTGCAGGATGGGATAAGAC